>CAKRJP010000003.1 GCA_934351835.1 uncultured Lachnospiraceae bacterium | reverse complement strand
TATGCACCTCTCTTTATTAACTATTTTTCCTCTTCGTTACATATTTGTTCTGCCTCAATATCCTCGGTAGTGACTTTACCTCCTTATCAACGTCTTTCCAGCTTAATAACAATACTAGATAAATAAAAGTAATTAAAACGCAAATAACAAATAAACCAAGTGATATAATTGGCACACATAAACAACTATAATTATATGTACAATCTATTAATGCACACACCAAAGGAAAAAACACTCCTAAAATTGAAAAAATGATAAAAATAATCAATCCCGATTTCATTCCTTTTGGTTTTTTTATTTCCCTCTTTTTTTCTTCATACTGTGATTTTTCAAATTTTAATTCTTCAATCCTCAATTCCAGTTTTTCGGCTTCTCCTGCTTTTTCGTGATACCACAGTCCCGCAGTTTGTGGAACAATATCTCCAACATCAATTAATGATGCAGAAAATAATAATGAATTTGCACTTCGCTTTTTTGCCCTCTTTTCAATCTCAAATAACACTTTTTTACAAACCCCATAATCAAATTCATTTGTATACTTTTTTGCCAATACCACCGGTACTTTATCTGAATTCACATCACAGACTTGTTCTTCATTCAAATCAAATATTTCTTCACAAATTTTTAATGCTCTCACCCAGTACCTTTCCATTTTAAAATAATCGAGCTTTGGTTTTTCTTCTGGCTTATAAACTATATCTATACTTCTATGATCTACCAGCATAGACACATTATCTCTTACAAAATCAAGCGCATCATCATCGTCTAATTTTTCTATTATATCGTCGTGCTGCTTAGTTTTCATATTGAGCTCATCATTAATTTCTTTGATTTTGTCTAAAATGTTGTCTCTATCAGCACTGATACTTATTAATTTTGAAGCAATAAAGCCGCCAATAATTGCTATAATAGTTGCTGAACATCCAGCAATTGAATAAAAGAAACTAGAATAATCCAACTTAATAGCCCTCCATACCTTTTTACACAAAAATAGTATTAAACAATTTTATCGATATCATCTGTCTCAATTTGAGTATTTCCGCCCAGAACAGAAGCCAAAACAGCAACTGTACCGCCAACTACAATAGTAGCTAAAGTAGCCATATACGCAATAAATCGCTTATTCTCTGTATCCTTCTTATCAACTTTCTCAGCAACATCCTTCATCTGCTCGATAATGTATTTTTTCTGTTCAAATGTTAGATTTTCATTTTCGAGCTTTTTTTGAAGTGAAGTAATTATGGCATTATACGTGTCATAAACCGCTTTAACACTTTCATTATTAGACTCCAATCCCTTATCCAATGATACCTTATATTCTGTTAACATTTCTTTAGTTGTATTAGCAAATTCGGGAAACTGCTCAAGTGCCTTCTTTGCTACTTCTGGATCCATCTTGTCTAACATGGATGCCATTTTAATCACCTTATCTTTAGTAAGGTGTCTAAAATCTGCAATATCTAGTTTTTTAAGTACTTTTGTTTCTGACATCATAGTGTTATTCCTCCTCATTCGCTAATTGACCTAATACAAAATTACATTCCGTTATCTGCTGCTGGTCATTTGTTATTTCCCGCTGCAACTGTTCTATGGCTGCTAATTTCTGGTTGATAGACTGATTACGTCTCTCAATTTCTTTCTGAAGATATCTAGTAACATCCTCTTTTGAGAAAGACTCATCACCAGTCTCCTTTGCCTTTTGGACTGCCGCCAAATAAGTAGCTGCAATACCACCTACAATTGGAGCCACTGCAATCGGCATCATCATAGCTGCACCTACTAGGCCACCAGCCATACCAGCATATTTAGGTGAGCTCTTAAGAAACTTATTCAAATCACCTTCAGTTACCACATGTCCATCTTTTCTAGATGCCTTTTCCGCATGCAACTTTCCACTACGAATCCATCTTCGAACCGTTTCCGGTTGCGTATTAAGCATATCTGCTATCTGTTTAACATTATATGTATCCACTGAGCACACCTCACTTTCTTTGTCTCTAGTAATAGAATATCACCTTTATACACATTTTGCAACATAAATGTTGTATTAAAGTAGTATTAAAATCAAAAAAGCCGGTAAGCAAACCACTCTCGATTCACCCACCGGCCATTTAACTTTATCTCTTATTCAGTTGCTACTTCAAACTCTGTTCCATCATAAAATCTTATCTTAAGCCTACCATCTTCAAATACTGTAATATGGTCCATTACCGCCATCATAAGCGCTGAATCAAACTCATTTATTGTCCCTGCTTCCGCATGCTTCATTACCAGCTTTGTTTTATATCTTAGTAGAACATCATCACCCTTAATATTCTTTTGCCAGCGTTCCTGGTAATCAGCCTGGTGCTCGACTATCTCATTCCAACTCATAACAAACAGCTTAGTGAAGGTTTCGTCAGTAACGTACCTATTGCCGCAAACCTTATGACCGTCAGTCTTGTTGCAGGAACCGCAGCGCACTTGGTTATCTTTGTCCCTGCTCTGGTCGTGTACTTCACTCTGGAATAAATATTTCCGCAATTTCCACAGATAATCTTGGCATAAAATGGGTTCTTTTCGCTCATCTGCCCGTAAGCATTTGTGAAATGGTCCTTACAGTACTGGGCCCTTCTTTCAAGCTCTGCCTGGACTGCTTGTCAAGTAATTCATTATCGTTCCTCCAAATCGACAATAACACCCCTATTAAAATCACTCTAAATTCTCATATTTTCCTGTTAAAGACACAGGTACATATCTTTCAAAAAAGCCCGCTACCCCACATAAAATCAAGGTTTCTTCGACAGCAAACAGACCGTCTCCACATGCACCGTGCCCGGAAACAAATCAATACACGATATCTTCTCTACTTTATACCCACGTCCCTGTATCATCTCCAGATCTCTTGCCAGACTGGTCGGCTTGCAGGCGATGTATACGATTCGGTCTACGCCGAAGTTTAAGATCTTCATCAATGCTTTTGGATTCACGCCGTCTCTCGGTGGATCTAACATGATCAGATCCGGGACTTCTCCCAGTTCGTCGATGACTTTCAGGACATCTCCTGACCAGAACATGCAGTTATCAAGCCCATTTAAGGCTGCATTTTCTCTGGCTGCCTGTACGGCCTCGTCCACGATTTCAACTCCTACCACCCGTTTTGCCACCGGTGCCAGGATCTGTGCGATGGTTCCTGTTCCACTGTATAAATCAAAGACTACTTTGTCTTTGGTATCTCCGATGTAATCTCTTGCAGTCTCGTACAATACTTCCGCTCCCAGAGAGTTTGTCTGGAAGAATGAAAATGGTGTGATCTTGAATTTCAGCCCCAGCAATTCTTCATAGAAATAATCCTGTCCGTATAAAATTTCCGTTCCTTCGTCTTTTACCACATCTGCAACACTATCATTGGTGGTATGCAGGATTCCTGCTACTTTCCCTTTTAAATCTAATCCAAGGATCAGCTCTGTCCATTCTTTTAACGCAAATTCTAATTCCAACGCGGATATGGACACACCCAACTCTTCACTGTCACCGCTGGTCGTTACCAGATCCAGTAAGATTTCTTCTGTCTTCACAGCTTTTCTTACTAATAAATGGCGGAAATATCCGGTATGGCGCATTCTGTGATAGAATGGAAGCTTTGTACTCTCTGCCCAGTCGCGGGTACAGGCAAGGATTTTTCTGTAATCCTCATCCACGATCTGACAGTTCTGCACATTAACAATATCGTGAAAACTTCCACGTTTGTGCATTCCGAGTGCCAGTGGTCCGTCTTTATACTCATCACCAAATGAAAATTCCATCTTGTTGCGGTATTCTGTCTTTATCGGACTTGATTTCACGCCTTCCCAGATATAATCTCCATCTACCGCTGCGTCCATCATTTCTTTGATCTGCGCCTCTTTCATCTTCACCTGCTCTTCATACGGAAGATTCTGATAGGTACATCCGCCACACTCTCCGAAATGTGGACATGGAGACTCTATCTCATTTGGTGCTTTTTCCACTACTTCCAGTATTCTTCCTTCTGCTTTTCCTTTTCTGACTTTATTAACGGAAAAACGTACTCTCTGTCCCGGAAGTCCATTTTTCACAACAACTTCTTTTTCTTCTCCTTCTACTCGAACTTTCCCTTTTCCCGGAAATTCTACAGATTCAATTATGCCTTCGTATACCTGGCCTTTCTTCATCGCAATTCTAACCTTTCTATTTCTCGTTTTTATTCTTTGTAGCTTTATATCTGACTTTCAAGATATTCCCCTCCTGCTTCACCTGGATGTTATGAATACTCTTGATGTACTGCTTAAACTGCGAATATCCATAATCTCTGATTTGAAAGTCTTTATATTTACTGTAAATCTTAGAACCGAGTGTTCCCAGTTCCAATCCTGATTTTCCTTCTTTTTGTACCAACTCTATCGCATATCTGTCAATATCTTCTTTTAGTGCCCGGTCTTCACGCAACACAACTGTCACGATATTGCCATGCTTTACAAGCTGAATTCTCGTAAATTCCTCTAAAAACTTGGATAACATATTATACCCGTAACTTCTGACATCAAAATCCGGATATAAACTTACCAGACGGCTTCCCACTTCTCCAAGACTGGTGGTCTTATTGCTGTCCTGATTCTCGATCACCATCTTTACAATGGCATCTTCAATCTGCTCTCGTTTTAATTTTGTGTGCGGCTCTTCATTCTTCGTTGTTCCCGGATTCTTCTCACCTAATAAGTTCTCCAGGATTGTAAATTTATCACACGCTTTACGAAATGGTTCCGGCGTCTTATTCTCACCCATTCCGATCACGACTTTTCCGCTCTCACGCAATCTGCTCACCAGTCTCGTGAAATCACTGTCACTGGACACGATACAAAATCCATCCACGTCATTACTATATAAAATATCCATTGCGTCAATGATCATCGCCGAATCGGTGGCATTCTTCCCCTGTGTATAACTAAACTGCTGGATCGGGGTAATAGAGTTTGTCAAAAGTTCATCTTTCCAACTGGAATGCTGGGTACTTGTCCAGTCCCCGTAAATCCTCTTATAAGTAATAATGCCGTACTTGGATAACTCTGTCAGTATCGGCTTAATATATTTTGCAGACACATTATCCGCATCTATCAATAATGCATAGCACTGTTCGTCCATCTCGCACCCCTTCATAAGAAAAGCAGGAAAGACGCCTTATCTCTCGGTATGGGCTTCCAACCTGCTTTCATTCTTACATATCTAATTTCTGTCGTCCAATCTTATACCTGATCATCATCGCTGAAAAAATCATCTTCGAAATCATCATCAAAATCGTCTTCAAAATCTTCCAGATAATCCGGTGTAAAGAAACTGTATACTGCATATGCGATTCCTGCTACTGCTGCCACTGCACCAACGATTGCCAGTACCCAAAGAATCACTTTTCCTGGTTTTTCTTCCTCTTTTTTGTTGATCAGTTCATTAATCTTGGAAGCTGCGATAATATCTTCTACTCTGCTCATACTCCCACATCCTTTCTTACATATTTTTCTTGTACTCATAGGTACTAAACTGTTCAAATGATTGATTTTATTATAACACTAACATTTTCAGATTACTATATCTTTATTCCAAATTTATGAAAATAGTACTGCCATCCACACTTACGCTCTGTCTGGGCAAAGTGCTATAATACCGCCTAAATCTTCTGCAATTTTGCAAATGCCGCAAACATTTTTTTGGTACCCGGGCCATCGAAATCCACTGTCACTTCATAATCTCTACCACCTTCTACCACAGCAGTTACTGTTCCATCTCCAAACTTCATATGGCGAACACGGTCTCCCACGCCATAGTCCAAGCCTTTGCCCCCTGCATTTCCAAACTGTCTTGCAGGTCTTGCCGACGCAAATGCTTTGGTCTTAAATGCCTGTTTTGCCTGCATATACGGAGATTTGGCTGGTTCTTCCCTCTTCTCTTTTGCGACGATCTTCTCAAATACCTGACCTGTAGATAATAATTCCATCGGGATTTCTTTTAAAAATCTGGACATCTTATTGTACTGCGTCTCCCCGTGGACCATCCGGCGTCTCGCACAAGTCAGTGTCAGATTTTCCATTGCCCTCGTGATTCCAACGTAGCAGAGTCTTCGTTCCTCCTCAAGTTCTTCCGGATCATCTGCTGTGATTGTCATATAACTCGGGAACAATCCATCCTCCATACCGGCAAGATAAACCTGTGGAAATTCCAAACCCTTTGCGCTATGTAATGTCATCAGTACGACATAATCGCTGTCCTCATCCAAATTATCAATATCTGCAACCAGTGCAACTTCCTCCAGGAAACCGCTGAGTGTGGCAGGCTCATCCAGATCTGCACAATTTTCCTCGTAATCCACCATCTTATTGATCAACTCATCGATATTTTCCAGACGTGCCTCTGCCACTTCCGGATCTTCGTCTTTTAAGCTCTCCTCATACCCGGTCTCATCAATAATCTCTCGCATCAGATCTGATAAACTTAAATCTTTTTCATCCACTTTAAAATGCTCGATCAGTCCCACAAATGATTCTAACTTTGATAAACCTCTTCCTATATTTGGGATCAGATCCGCCCCCTGCAATGCCTCATAAAATCCGATATCCTTTGCCGCTGCATACTCCTGCACACGATTAATGGATGTCAGACCAATTCCTCGTTTCGGCACATTGATAATACGTCTGACAGCCAGATCATCCTGTCCGTTATCCACCGTTTTTAAGTAGGCCAGCAGATCCTTGATCTCACGTCTGGCATAGAAATTAATTCCGCCAATAATTTTATATGGGATATTTGCCGTTACAAATTTCTCCTCAAACATACGAGACTGAGCATTGGTACGGTACAGTATCGCATGATCATTATAAGTAGCATCACCATTATCAACACGCTCTCTGATATCTCCTACAATATATTCTGCCTCGTCATAAGCCGTATCAAACTGACGGAAATTAATCTTTCTGCCCTCTCCGTTATCCGTCCACAACGTTTTGTCCTTTCGTCCGTGATTGTTGCGGATCACCGCATTAGCTGCATTCAGGATATTTCCGGTCGAACGATAATTCTGTTCCAGTTTTATAACTCTTGCATCTTCATATACCTTTTCAAAGTTCAAGATATTCTGGATATTCGCACCTCTGAATTTGTAAATAGACTGATCATCATCACCTACCACACAGAGATTCCTGTATTTGGATGCCAGCAGACGGATCAGCTCAAACTGCACCGTATTGGTATCCTGATACTCGTCCACCATAATATATTTGAAACGCTCCTGGTAATAATCCAGCACTTCTTTTTGTGTCTGGAACAACTGTACCGTCTTAAACAGAAGATCATCAAAATCCAATGCATTATTGGCATGAAGCTGTTTCTCATACTCTTCATAGACCTCTGCGATCTTCTTACGGCTGAAATCTCCTTCCGCCTGCATGCGGAACTCCTGCGGAGTGACCAACTCATCTTTTGCACGAGAGATTGCAGTAAGCAGCATACGTTCCTTATAAACCTTCGTATCAATCTGAAGAAGTTTGCACACATCACGCATCAACGTCTTCTGATCATCTGCATCATAGATTGTAAAATTATTATCGTACCCCAGAAGGTCTATGTATCTCCTTAAAATCCGTACACAAGTGGAATGAAAGGTGCTGACCCAGATACTCTCAGAGCCAAATCCCACCAGATCGTCCACGCGTTCCCGCATCTCGCCTGCTGCCTTATTGGTAAATGTGATTGCCATGATATTCCATGGATTAATTCCTTTTTCTCCGATCAGGTAAGCGATTCTATGGGTAAGCACCCGGGTTTTCCCTGAACCGGCTCCCGCCAGGATCAGAAGTGGTCCCTCTGTGTGAAATACCGCCTCTCTCTGTTGTTCATTCAACGTATCATATATACTCAATGTTCTAATTCCTTTCTTCTATTGTTATATTAATTCATAATATTCCAATCACTTTTCGCATCCTGTGTAATCTATAGGATCTCACGTTCGATCACTGCTTTTATCGCTGAAATGTCATTCAGATCCACTGCGTGCTCCACAAACCGGTCCGTATCCAGATCTGTCACGATCAGAAATCGTCCCTTCGGATTCGACACCGGTTCCTTCGATCGCGCTGACCGAACCACTTCTATCTTCGGATAAATGCTGTCTTTTAATCCTTCCAGGAAAATAATATCTGCCTCCGGAAATAACTCCAGAAGTTCCCGTTCTTTTTCGCCGGTTCCGATTCGGTGTACAAACATCCGGTGAGATGAGTATACCGCTGTTCCATAGGCTCCTGCCGCAGTCATCCGGTAACTGTCGGTCCCTGGAATGTCACAGTCAAAATCGTGACCGTCATGTTTGATCACTGCCACCTTTTTCCCGTCTTTCGAAAAACTATTTACCAGCTTTTCAATTAATGTCGTCTTGCCCGAATTTTTCACACCACAAATCGCTATCACATGTCTCATATCATCACAACCGTCATTTCTTCTCCCGGTTCTACTTTCTCGGTCTCTGCCGGTATCTCCAGAAGGCAATTACATCCGCACATGTTACTTAAAATTCCTGAATCATTTGATCCATCCGCAATCGTAATCTGACCGTCTTTATAACGAGATCTGACATATCTGGTTACACCGCTTTTCTTCGGATAACCATTAATCATGATTCCGTTTCTCCTTTCAAGATCAAGATCTTCTCTGTGCATCATTTTTGCAAAGACCGGCCTTCCTAAAAGTGTCAGATTTACCGCTGCTCCATAAGGATTACCGGAAAGACACAGAATTACCGTGTCATTATATTTGGCACATAATGTCGGCATTCCCGGTTTTATGGCAATCTTCCAAAAAATGCGCTCTGCACCTAACAATTTTATTACTTCATGCATGATATCTTTTTTGCCAACAGAAACGCCACCGGACGTAATAATAAAGTCCACCTGTCCGTCCATTTCTCTAATTCTGTCTGCCAGGATCTCCGGTATATCTTCCACTCGTTCTTTCAACACAACATCCACGCCCCAAAATTCCATCTGCATCGCCATCATATGTAGATTATTATCATAAATTTTGCCTCCGGATAATGGTTCTCCCGGAAGTCTGACTTCGTCCCCGGAAGTTACTAACATAACTCTTGGTTTCCGGTAAACTTTTACACATTCTCTTCCGGTACCTGCGATAACTCCGACATCTACCGTACTGAGCACTGTATCCTTTGGGAGCAGACATTTTCCTGCCTTATAGTCTTCTCCCTGAAAGCAGTAATTCTGATGATGTCTGATTGATTCGTAAACATTTACAATCTCTTCTCCGTAATCTGTATCTTCCTGTCCTAAAATACAGTCCGCACCATCCGGTATCGGTGCTCCCGTCATAATCCTGACCGCTGTTCCGCTCTCCACATATGCATTCGATACATGGCCGGCAACCACCTCATCGATCACTTTTAATTTTACCGGATGTTCTTTACTGGCATCTTTAATATCTTCACTCCGTACTGCATATCCGTCTAACGGAGATCGTGGAAACGGTGGCTGATCCATCGTCGCTACTACCGGCTCTGCTAACACCCGTTTCCCGGCATGCCACAGATCAACTTCTTCTACTTCTTCAATCTCTGCAATATTTTCAAGTAAATATTTTGTCGCTTCAGTTAATGTATTTCTCTCCATCTTATTCATTCCTTGTTCATTACTAATTTCTGATATTCTTCCCCTGTATTGATATTGCGTAACATCTGCGCGAACTCTTCTTTCCCTGAAATATCTACATACAAGATATCCATGGCTTTCACCGCATCCGTTACTTTGTAATTATGTTCTTCCACCTGATGTTCTAATATAAGAAGAGCCGATGTCCGGTAAATAGCTGCCAATGGATGCATCTTTTCACCTGTCATCGGGACAACCCCGTCAAACATTTTCTCTCTCTCTGATTCCGTCTTCATTAAGCAGACGTACAAATACTGATACAATTTTGCATCAAGAAGTGGCATATCACATGCTGCCACCATAAGCATCCCCGAATCACTATGTTCTAATCCGGAACATAACCCCCCGATAGGACCAATCTCCGGGTATTTATCTGTAATGATCTGACACCCCGGATATTCACCATAGATCTCCGTTCCATAAGACAGCCATATTCTGTCTGTCAGCTTTCTGAATTCTGTAATGACATGCTCCTGAAATGACTGTTCATGATATTTAAGATCGCCCTTGTGGCGTCCACCCATTCTTTTACTTTTTCCCCCGGCAAGCACCAGACCTTCTAACCTCATAATGATTCCTCTTTTTCCACTAATGAAAATATTATAGCAACATCAGATTGCATTTTCAACCTTCTCACACCTTCATGATTTTTCCACAAATCCTCATTCATTTCCTTGATTTTTTTAGAAATTTACGACAAATGTTTTGTTTTTGCAAATTTTTCATTTACAAAACATCTCAAATATGTATAATTGAATGTAACAAAACGAAGGCGTTTTCCAGGAATGGGAAGTGCCTTCGTTTTGTTATATGAATGAATATGGCATATCAAGGGAGATAGTTTAAAGTCTGGTTAAACTATCTCCCTTTTTATTCCATGAAAAGCATTCATAACACTTGTAAGGGAATGAAGAAAAGGAGGACTTACTTATGACTGATGAAATTTTAAACGCACTTAGCAGTCAGGTATTTGGTGTCTGGTTCCTGATCGGAGCTGCACTGGTATTCTGGATGCAGGCTGGTTTTGCAATGGTGGAGGCCGGTTTTACCAGAGCAAAAAACACCGGCAACATCTTAATGAAAAACTTGATGGACTTCTGTATTGGTACAGTCGTTTTCATTCTGATCGGTTTCAGTTTACTTCTCGGTGAAGACCTGGTGGGACTGATCGGTAAACCCGGACTTGATATTTTCACAAATTACGCAAATTTTGACTGGTCCGGATTTGTATTCAACCTGGTATTCTGTGCTACTACCGCTACTATCGTTTCCGGAGCAATGGCAGAGCGTACCAAATTCTTATCCTACTGTATTTACTCAGCAGTAATCTCAGCATTCATTTACCCGATCGAAGCTCACTGGATCTGGGGCGGCGGATGGTTATCTCAGATTGGTTTCCACGATTACGCCGGCTCCTGCGCCATCCACATGGTAGGTGGTATTTCCGCTCTGATCGGTGCAAAAATGCTCGGGCCTCGTATTGGTAAATTTACAAAAGATGATTCCGGAAAAATTATTAAAGTCAATGCTTTCCCGGGACACAACCTTCCTCTTGGATGCCTTGGTGTATTCATCTTGTGGCTTGGCTGGTACGGATTCAATGGTGCTGCCGCAACAACCGTTGATGAACTTGCTACTATTTTCGTTACAACTACAATCGCACCTGCAATCGCAACCGTTATTTGCATGATCTTCACCTGGGTAAAATATGGTAAACCTGATGTTTCCATGTGCCTGAACGCTTCACTGGCAGGTCTTGTAGCTATCACAGCACCTTGTGATGTCACAGATGCCTTTGGTGCAATCGTAATTGGTGCTGTATCTGGTGTCCTGGTTGTATTTGGTGTATGGCTCTTAGATGAAAAATTAAGAATTGATGACCCTGTAGGTGCTGTTGCAGTTCACTGCTTAAATGGTATCTGGGGAACCATCGCAGTTGGTTTATTTGCTACAGATACTTCTCCTGCATTTGTAACTGCCGGAATTGAAAAGGGCTTATTCTACGGTGGCGGTTTCCATCAGCTTGGCTTACAGCTTATTGGTTTCGCTTCTGTTGCCACATGGACAGCAATCACGATCACAATCGCTTTTGCAGTGATTAAAGCAACCGTTGGTCTTCGTGTATCCGAAGAAGAAGAAATCATCGGTCTGGATGCTGTTGAACATGGTCTTCCATCTGCTTACTCAGGCTTCAGTATCATGGATGTATCTAACACTATGACAATGGATATTAATGAAAATACAGATCTTGGAGAAAGCGATTACGAAGCTGCTTCTGATGTACAGAAAGCTGCCGCCATCAAAGTTGCCGCACCACCGATTGCTTCAACCGGAATGTACAAAGTTGTTATCATCGCGAAATTATCTCGCTATGACAAACTGAGAAAGGCTATGAATGATGTCGGTGTCACCGGAATGACAGTTACTCAGGTTATGGGTTGCGGTATCCAGAAAGGTGCCGGAGAACGCTACCGTGGAGCTGAGATTGACGCCACATTACTTCCAAAAGTCAAGCTGGAAGTCATCGTTGGAAATATTCCAGTCACAGAAGTTATCGATGCTGCTAAAAAAGCTCTTTACACCGGACATATCGGAGATGGTAAGATCTTCGTATACAATGTAGATAAAGTTGTAAAGGTTCGTACCGGTGAAGAAGATCTTGCTGCATTAAAAGATGTAGAATAATCTATTATCTTCTGTAATTAAAGTTACGAAAACCGCTGTCCCTGACATTGATCCATCTGGGGCAGCGGTTTTCTTATGTTTTAAATAAATTTCGGTATTTCACGGACATCTTTTGCAAACCAGTCAGCACCTTTTAATTCTCCTTCTGCGCCATATCCATACAAGCATCCCACAAACGGGCTCTTGCATGCTTTTGCACATTCCAGATCATTTTTCCTGTCACCCACTACAACATACGGACCCGGATAGTTTTTTATGATTTCCTGCACAATCTCCGTCTTTGGAACGAATCCATAAGATTCACAATCATAGAAACCTTCAAACCACCGATCCATCTGAAATTCTTTCCAGTGAATTTCCCGGTAAGATATCTTACAGTTACTGAGTATCACAAGATGATATCCTCTTTTCTTTAACATCAAAAGCATCTCTTCCGCTCCCGGATACCACACTGCCTTGTGCTCTCTGACATGGCGTACCATCGCATCACCTACGATTTTACTCGCCTGATCTTTATACGTTTGATCCAACTCCGGTAAAAATAAGTTCCACATTTCTTTGCTGTTCAGCCCCAGCCAGCCTGCAATCTGTTCTGTTTTAATCTTCTGCGCTTTTACAACGCCTTCCTCCACCAGCCAGTCGTAAGCCTCCCGAAATGCCGGTTCATAGATGCCGATTGTATTATGAATGGTTCCGTCATAGTCAAATATTACTGTCTTTGTCATCTTTTCTCCCGTCCGTAGTTTCTGCCAAATCTATCCGGCTTGTCCATTTAAAGCTGTTTCATCAGATTTACCATCTCGATTGCAGATAAAGCACAGTCATAACCTTTATTTCCTGCCTTGCTTCCTGCACGCGCAATTGCCTGCTCAATATTCTCTGTCGTGATAATTCCAAACATCACCGGAACACCAGTTACAAGCTCAATCTGGGCGATTCCTTTTGCAGACTCATTACACACCAGGTCATAATGTGAAGTATCTCCGCGAATGACTGCTCCCACACAGATTACTGCATCGTATTTTCCTGATTTAGCCATCTTCTGTGCAGTAAGCGGAATTTCAAATGCTCCCGGCACCCATGCCGCAGTGATATTCTCTTCTTCCACTCCATGTCTTACCAGTCCGTCAACCGCACCGCCAAGCAACTTATTAACGATAATCTCATTAAATCTGGCAGCCACGATACCAACTCTCATTCCCTCCGGTGCTACTACTTTTCCTTCTACTAAATTAATCTGTTTCATCTTTTCTTCCTCCTGATTTTATCTCTTTTATAAATGAATTTCATTAAAAATATGTCCCATTTTTTCTTTTTTCGTCTTCAGATACTCCAGATCATATTTCTGTGGTTCAATCTCCAGCGGCACTCTCTCGGTAATTTCCAGTCCAAATCCACTCAATCCGTACACTTTATCCGGGTTGTTTGTCAGAAGTTTTAAAGATTTTACTCCAAGATCTGATAAAATCTGTGCACCCACCCAGTATTCTCTGAGATCTGGTGCAAATCCAAGCTCTATATTTGCCTCTACCGTATCAAGTCCCTGCTCCTGAAGTGCATATGCCTTAATCTTGTTGATCAGCCCGATTCCACGGCCTTCCTGTCTCATATAAAGAATGATTCCACGGCCTTCTTCTTCCACCTGTCGCATTGCTGTCTGAAGCTGCAGGCCACAATCACACCGAAGAGATCCAAAAGCATCTCCTGTCAGGCACTCTGAATGCACTCTGCAAAGTACGTTTTCTCCATCACCAATCTCTCCTTTTACCAGTGCCAGGTGATGTTCTCCTGTGATATCATTCACATATCCGTGAATTTTAAAATCACCGTACTGTGTCGGGAGCATGGCTGCTGCCTCTTCTTTTACATGCTTTTCGTGTGTTCTCAGATAATCTTGGAGATCTTTAATTGTAATAAATGTAAGATTATATTCTTCTGCCAGTTTCCAGAGTTCCGGAGTACGCATCATCGTGCCGTCTTCTTTCATCACTTCACAGCACACTCCACACTCTTTTAATCCTGCCAATCTCACAAGATCCGTGGTAGCCTCTGTATGTCCGTTTCGCACCAGAACTCCGCCTTTTCTGGAAATAAGCGGAAATACATGTCCAGGTCTTCTGAAATCTTCCGGTTTTGCATCATCATCTACACATTTTATCATTGTATAAGAACGCTCTGCTGCAGAAATTCCCGTCGTTGTATCCACATGATCGATCGCTACTGTAAATGCTGTGCTGTGGTTATCTGTATTTTCTGCAACCATCGGCGGAAAATTTAATTTTGCTGCAAGTTCTGCGCTCATCGGTGTACAGATCAGTCCCTTGGCATGAGTTGCCATAAAATTGATGTTTTCCTGAGTCGCAAATTCCGCTGCACAGATCATATCACCCTCATTTTCTCTGTCAGGATCATCTGTTACCAAAACGATTTTTCCTTCTCTGATATCCTTGATTGCCTCTTCTACTGTGTTGTAATTGTACTTCTTTGACATGTTCATGTCCTCCTTTTATCTTATCCTTTTCATTTTTATGATTAAAATCCAAATTCTTCCAGAAATTCCATGGTAATTCCGGATGACTTTTGTTCTTCGCTCTGAGAGATTTCCTTTTTTTGAAGTCCCAGTAATTTTTCTACATATTTCCCTACTACATCATTTTCCAGATTCACCGGATCTCCCGGAACTTTTTCAAGCAATATCGTCTCTTCTCCCGTATGCGGAATAACCGAAACTTGAAATCCTTCTTCGTCCACCTTTGCCACTGTCAGGCTAATTCCATCGATACATATGGAACCTTTTTCAACGATCAGGCGTAAAATTTCCGGCGGAGTTTTTATCGATACCCAGATTGCATTTTCTTCCCGGATCATCGAACGTATCGTTCCTGTCCCGTCAATATGTCCACTCACGATATGGCCTCCGAATCTTCCGTCTGCCGCCATCGCCCGTTCCAGGTTTACATGACTTCCGGCCTTGCATTTTCCAAGGCTGCTCCGTCTGATTGTTTCTGCCATCACATCTGCCGTAAATCCATCCGGCTTTAGAGAAGTTACGGTCAGGCATACACCATTTACCGCAATGCTGTCGCCAATCTTCGTACCTTCCAATACCTTTTTTGCTTTAATCCCAAGCACTCCGGATTCTCCTGTCAACTGAATATAGCGAACAATTCCTTTCTCCTCTACAATTCCCGTAAACAAGGTTTCTCCTCCTATTCTGTTATTTTCTATTATCTACCTGATAGATTATTTTAATATCTTCACCGATTCGGCTGATTTCCCTGCAGCTTAACTTTACCGCTTCCGAAGGTTCTGTCACTCCAATCCCTTCCACCGGTGTCCGACTGTCAGTCCCTCCGAATATTTTCGGTGCAATAAATGCATGTACTTCTTGAACAATTCCGGCTCTTAAAGCACTGTCATTCAAAGTTCCTCCGCCTTCTAAAAGTATGCTGTCGATATTTTCATTTCCCAGGTATTTCATCAGACGTTTCAGATCAATTTGCCCCTTTTCATCCGGACAGGAGAAAGTTTCCACTCCCATTGATTCCAAAAACTCTTTTTTCTTTTCTCTATCGTCTACATATGCCACAATCGTCCGGTATTTTTTTGCACTCTTAACAATCTGACTGTCCAGTGAAATCCTTAAATGGCTGTCACATATGATCCTGACCGGGCTTTTCCATCCATCTACTCTGACATTAAGCATCGGATCATCTGCCAGCACCGTGCCGATCCCTGCCATGATTCCCATGTACCGATGACGCATATGCTGCACTTCAGTTCTTGCCAGTTCTCCTGTGATCCATTTGGATGCACCGGTTTTCGTCGCGATTTTTCCATCGAGAGTCATTGCATATTTCATCACTACATACGGTGTTTTATTTGTAATATAGTGGAAAAATACAGGATTCAATGCATCGCATTTTTCTCTCATAAAATCTTCTACTACGGTTACGCCTGCTTCTCTTAGTATATGCGCTCCTTTTCCCGAAACTTTCGGATTTGGATCTCTCGACCCGATCACTACTTTCTGAATCTTCTGTTCTAAAATTGCTTCCGTACACGGTGGTGTCTTTCCGTGATGGCAACATGGTTCCAACGTGACATATAATGTTGCGCCTTCTGCCGACTCTGTAAGTGATGCGATTGCATTACGTTCTGCATGCAGTTCTCCGCAACGCTCGTGATATCCTTCCCCTATGATCCTGCCATTCTTTACAATAACAGCTCCGACCATCGGATTCGGATTTGTCCATCCTTCACCTTTTTTCGCCAACTCAATTGCCCGAAGCATGTAATCTTGATCCGTCACACGCATTCCCTCTCTCTCTTATATTTTTACTGCCGGACACACGACAAAACCCCTGTAGATAATCTACAGGGGTTTATTTACTGGTACTTATATAAAAATGTAATTGGATTCGTCTCACCGATTCTCGGCTTTTGTTCTTCAAGATACAAAAAATGCTCTGAAATGGATTACCATCTCAGAGCATTGATACCAAATTCATTACTACAAATAAATGATCCGTACCATTATCTTCTTTCATCCAGACTCTACTGTCGGCTTCGGAGTCTCACCGAATCATGCCTCTCGGCTCGCGGGCTTTACCGCCGGTAGGGAATCTCACCCTGCCCTGAAGACATCTTACTCATACATCATAATACGCTGTACAAGATTTGTAAAGTACTATTATGAAATTTTCAAAATATTACCAATCTGTATAAAGATCGATATTACCACTTCCACTTCCTGTGTCATAAACCATTCCAGGTCCAAGCGAAGTCTGTACGACTGTCCCCTTCGGATAATCATCACTTGCTACAACAATATAGTTGCTCGCATCTCTGATTGTACCGTCACTTGCAATATGGCGTCCGGGAATGTTAAGACCGCCTCCCGGAAGTACTCTCTGTGAATAATAAGTCTCTGTATGACCATTAAACCAGATACGTCCTTTTGATGGAGTCAGACCTCCATCTGGAATTACATAATTGCCATGCGAAGTATTTCCACCAGAAGTATTACTGTTGTTATTTCCACCAGAAGTATTATTGCCGGTGTTTCCACCAGAAGTATTACTGTTGTTATTTCCACTGGAAGTATTATTCTTCTGTGAGGTAGTTGCAGTTGCAACAACCTTCTTTGCTTCCGCTTCTTTCTTTGCTTTTTCTTCTCTCGCAGCCTGAAGCTGTTCCTTAAATTTATTAAGATCAGTAGAGGTCGCATCTGCTTTTGCCTGTAACTCCTCCTGCTCACTTGCAAGATTTTTCTGAAGTTTCGCAAGCTCGTCCTGCTGCTTCTGCAGATCTTCTTCCTGTGTCTCTATACCTTGTCTTACTTCAACCAGATTCCGTAACATCTCTCGATCATACTCAGTAACGTTCTGGATGAAGTCCGCCTTGTTGAGGAAATCCGCCATATTATCTGCCTGAAACAACATAGATAACAGCGTAGCCGAACCATTCTCGTACATATACTGAATACGATCTTTCATATTATTGTACTGTCTTTCTTCGTTGTTACGAGAAATCCGAAGTGAAGCCTGAAGACGATACACTTCGTTATTAGACGCTTCAATCTCCTCTTCCGTGTCAGCAATCTTATCACTGATCGTGACCAATTCCTGATTAATCCCTTCCAATTGATCCTGAAGATCACTGGTCTTATTCTCAAGGTTCGAGATATCCTCTGCATACACCGGCATCGCTGTCAATGTTATACCGAACGCACAGATCATGGACATGCCAAATCTCGCGATTCGTTTATTATGCATTTTCATAAAATTAATCCTTTCCTGATTGTTTTTGGGGTTAACACTAAGACATTATATAGCAATTCTAAAAAAAGTGCAAGTCTGCCCAAAAATATCTTGTCATATAGTTTTAAAAACTATATAATATTTACATTGAGGTGATAAAATATGACAATTGATTCAAAAGATATGCTGAACAGCATTTTATCCAGTATTTCAGGTATTGATTATGTAAAGACAAAGGATATTCCGAATATTAATTTATATATGGATCAGGTGACTACATTCATGGAGGAACAGTTTTCTTCTACTAAACGTTACGACACGGATAAGATCCTGACTAAAACGATGATCAACAACTATGCCAAGAATAACCTTCTCCCTCCACCTGTGAAGAAGAAGTACTCCAAGGGACATATTCTTGCCATGATCTTTATCTATTATTTTAAGAATATATTGTCTATCAAAGATATTGAGACGATGCTTGCTCCGATTACAGAGAATTACTTTGACGGAGAGAAAGATTTCAATATTGCATCTATCTACGAGGAAGTTTTCAAGATGGAAAAATCCCGCATAGATGCAGTACAAAAAGACGTCGCCAGATCTTACACCAAGTCTCTGGACTGTTTTTCTGACATCCCGGATCTTTCTGATGAGGAATTAAAGCAACTTCAGACTTTTGCATTTATCTGTAGCTTGAGTTTTGACGTCTATATCAAGAAACAGATCATTGAAAAATTGATTGACGACATGCCGGAACCGGAACATCATAAAAATCGAACGAAAAAATAAGACCTCTCATCAGGTCTTATTTTTATACTCTCTATTTAAGCATCTGCTCTTAAAAACTTCATATAAAATTCAAAATCTCTGCTTCCATAGTATCCCAGTGAATACTTACCATTCTGAATACACCAGTCCATCAGCACCCCTCGATCAATAACCAGCACCATATGCGCCAGTTCCTCCACAGACATATCTTCGCGAATCTCATGGCGTTTCTGACCTTCTTCGATAATTGCCTTAACCAGCTTCACATAATAACGGTCCGGATTCATAAAACAGTCCTGTCGTTTGTCCAAAAGCTGTGCCTGGTACAGTCTTGCCAGAAGTTCCGGCGAAATATTCGTCTCTGTATAATAATAAGCATACTGTGAAATCTGCTGCAACTGCACATAACAGTCCTGCGTCTTATCCATATTGTCATAGAACTTTTTATATTCCGCATCCCATATTGCATACAAAGAATTCAAAAGTTCATCCTTTGCTGAAAAATAATAATAAAATCCACCTTTCGATGTATTTGCTTTTTTAATGATATCATTTACTGTGGTCTTTTCATATCCCTTCTCATGAAACAACTCCCATGCCGCATCCACGATTCTTCCTCTGGTATCATCCTTATATTCCTGTTTCATCTCTCTTACCTACCTTTTCCCATCCAATACCAACTACAAATCCCTCTATTATTATATGATTTCTACAAAACTTCATCTAAAATCACACAATATTACATAATCTGAATTAAGTATAACATAAATTTTTCTTCCACAAAAGAATATATTTTTATCAAAAAGAAATGTTCTTTATATGATAAAAAGATTGCGAAATCGCAATCTTTTATATACCGCAGTCTCTATCCGGCGCTTTCTTTTTTGTCTATTCAGCGGTTTCTTCGCTATGTGCAATCCGCTCAAAAACCATATCATAACCGTCGTTTCCATAGTTCAGTGACCGGTTTACCCGACTGATCGTCGCTGTTGATGCTCCGGTTTTATCCGCAATCTCCAGATAAGTTCTGTGGTCTCTCAGCATCTTCGCAACCTCAAATCGCTGTGACAATGATAATAACTCATTAATTGTACAGATATCTTCAAAAAATGTATAACATTCTTCTTTATCTTTCAGACTCAAAATTCCCTGAAACAAATGGTCTACTGCTTCAGTTCTGATCTTTTTACTCATACCTCAATCTCCTTCATAGCAGAATTCGTACTCTTACATTTTAGCACACTAAACTTTTAAAGTCTACCTATTTTTAGTGTTTCTGTTGTAATAATGATCTTAATTTCTCCACTGAGGTATTCGCAACCAGTTCTTCCGGGAACTTCTCTTCTTCTAACAATTGATATGCGTACGGATATTCTCCAATTAGTGCATCCACATGGGCATCAGTTCCCATCGCTACCATCACACCATATTCTTTACAGAACGTGAGCATCTGATGATAATTTTCTCTGGCGTTTACACGGTAAGCATCTGGTCTCAGCGAAGTATGATTAACTTCCAGGATCGTATTTGTTCTCGCCGCTGCCTTCACCATTCTCTCATAGTCAATCGGAAATCTTGAATCATCCGGATGGCCGATAATATCTACATCCCCACGCTCCATCACATTTATATAAGCATTCGTAATGCGTTCTTTTGTCTTCTCCCCGTTATAACATGGAATATGAAGACTTGCAATTACCAGATCCATCTCACCTATCAGCCTCTCCTGAAGATCTACTGTGCCCCGCTCATCCAGTACATTTAATTCTACACCTAACAGCAGATCAATCCCGCACATTGTACGCGGAACTACTTTCAGATTTGAAAAATAATATTCATGACAAGTTCCCGGCATCATAGGTGCATGTTCTGTAATAGCCAAGCCATCTAAACCTTTATCAGCCGCCGTCTTCACCATTTCTTTCATTGTATTATACGCATGTCCGCTGACAAGTGTATGCGTATGAGTGTCAATCGCAATCCGCATATATCCCCCTCCTGTGCAATTATAATCTAATTTTCCTAAGCCTCCAGCATCTGCCTCAACACCTTGGTCTTATCTCTGCTGATTGGCAGAATATTGTTCTCATATCCCTGCATCCGCAAGCTGAAACTGTTATTTCCCCATGGAAATACTTCTTTTACTTTGTCAGTGTTGATCAGATAACTTTTGTGGATTCTGAAAAAATGTCCTCCGCCCAATTTCTTTTCATACTCTCCGATTGTACGACTGTCATTGTATTCATTGTCAAGCGTATACACTTTGCATCCACGATTATAGGTTTCTATGTAAATAATATTCTTCACATCTTCGAAAATCGTCTTATTATTACTATTGATTGCAATTCTGCGCGGTGCCTCCACACTGCGCCCACTTTCTGTATGTCCTCCGGCCAACAGACGGTCCACTACTTTCTTCAAACGTTTTTTTGAAAATGGTTTCATTACATAATCTTCTACCCCAAGCTCAAATGCCTGGATTGCATATTCAGAATATGCTGTCACAAACACGATTTTCATCTCCGGATGCATATTCTTCAACGCATTGACAAGTACAGTTCCATTAATGTCTCCCAGGTTGATATCTAAAAAAAACAAATCAAATTTATGCTCTCCGGCAAGCTGCAATGCTGCTGCTCCACTGTCTCCCTCTTCTATCACCGCTTCAGGAAGTAATTCCAAAAGCTGATGCTTTAGTTCACTTCTTGCCGGTCGCTCATCATCGATTACCGCAATTTTCATGCTACATTCCTCTCTTTATTCAAATTTACACTCTTACTTACACATTCTTACAAAAACACATCTCCACAACACTTCCCTGTCCTGTACTCGTTATTTTCAGTCCATGGTCCTCACCATAGATATTTTTCATACGTTTGTGGACATTACTGAGGCCGATACTGTTGCCGATTGCTTCCCCGTTCTCTAATTTTTCCAGAACTTCCGGCTCAAATCCTCTTCCTTTATCTCCAACATCTACGATAAAAGAAGTTGCCGTCTCCCGAATCCTGATATCTACAATCCGCTTGCCATCTGCACTGATACCATGACGGACTGCATTCTCCACAATTGGCTGTAATATCAGTGTCGGTATCAGGATGTCCATGCGTTCCGGCACGTCATACGAAACAACCAGCTTATCTTCAAATCTCGCTCTCTCTAATTCCAGATAATCCTCTACATGATCCAGTTCTTCCTCCAACGGTACCATGTACGCCTCGTAATCCAGATTATAACGGAAATAATCTGCCAGTGTGACCAGAAGTTCTCTCGACCGTTCCGGATCTTCCCTGCAGACACTCGCGATCGTATTCAACGCATTAAATAAAAAATGTGGATTCACCTGAAACTGCAATGCTTTAAACTCTGCTTTCTGAAGCATTGATCTTCTCTTTTCTAACTCCCGGACTGCAATCTGGTAAGACGCGATCGTCACCAGATTCTCGATCATATCCAGTTCACTCTTACGACCGGTCCACTGCTTTTTCATAAATACAACCAGACATCCCACCGGCTGTCCTTCTATAACAAATGGCGCCGCAACAACAGAACATTCCCTCATTGTCCGATACCAGACACTCGTCTCCGGAATCCGAAATACCGTCACCATCTCACCGGTCTCCAAAGCCTTTTCAGCAATCGCAGGAATTCCCCACAACCGGTCCAGAGTCTCAAGATCCTCTTTCTCATCCTCAGAGGCAGTACGTCTCACTTCATCCAGATATTTTTCCAAAACCACCGAACTCTCCCATGCTTCTTCCGGTAATTTCAGCGATTCCCATGCCGCTTTGATATCCTCCATATGATCCATCGGGCTCTTGATATCTAAATCAGACACCATCTTCCAGGCAAGCATGCGTTTTCTGTCCATGATCATGGTTCCGGCCCATGGAGTTTCTTCTATGATCATTGAAACTAACAAATTCATGGAATCTCCTTTTTCAAGGTTTCCCTGAAACAATGGCATACAATTTCTGGTAAGTTCCAACATCTGCTGTAACTGTCTGCTGCTCTCCAGATCCTGGCGCACGAACACAGTATTAAAACAGGAAATAAAAATCAGAATACCGATAGAATTCATCAGCATCATCGGAATCGCAGCATCCAGGATCGCTGTTACTGCCACCTGTAAGGAAACTGTGATACGGATCAAAGAAACCATCTCTACCAATTCTCCAAAACAGGCCAGTACAAATAAATCTTTATATTTCCATTTTCCTCTTTGAAAATATGGGTAAAAACCGGCACCTAAAAGTCCACACAAAATTGTAGAAAATGCGGCACTTTTCGCGAATACTTTCGGGACAGAAAAAAACAGTTCATACAAAGCTCCGATACACGACGACAAAAATCCCACAACAGGTCCACCCAAAAGTCCTGCTGTGATTGCACCGATTGCCTTCGTATCCAGAGAATACGAACCAATATTAACTCCCGTTGCAGTGGACATAATGATAATTCCACCGAAAATTAATGACAACACAATATCCTGCTGCCATTTTCTTCGTTCATTTAAAAGTGCCTCCTGAAGCGGACGGATTCTTGAAAGTATCTCTGCCGTTAACGCCAGCACTGCTATGTTACTGATTAATTTTTGTACTAATTCATATGTCGTCATTGTTCCGATCTCCTGTATCACATACATGATAACATATTTTCCTCCAAATAGACAAATTTCTTCTTTATAATGACATAGTAAAAACCCCTGACACAGTTTCCCATATCAGAGGTTTTTGAGAGTTATGTATGATTGTAATTCGATAATGTCATTAATTAGTATGTAACTGTTTTCTTTCCATCAAATACATCGTGATCTAATTCGCCAAGTTTGTTTGCAACAAGCATACCAACCATAACGTCTACATCCACGTTCATTAATGTACGGAACATTCCTGCAAACCAGTCAATACCAATCAATACTGCGATACTTTCAAGAGGAAGACCTAATGAAGTAGCAAGGAATGTGTAAACAATTACAGATCCACCTGGTACAGAGATTGTACCTAAGCACATCAAGCAAGATAACAGGATTGCCATACCCATCTGGTAAGGAGTCATGCTGATTCCTGTAGACTGTGCCATAAAGAAGATAGCAGCCACATAACACTGTGCAGCACCACAACTGTTCATTGACATTGTGATCGGCCCTGTAAAGTCAGCAACCTTACGGCTGACACCAAATTTTGTAACCTCATCTTCAATCTTAGTAGGAAGGCAGATAGCTCCTGATGTAGTGGTTACAGCCATGATAGACATCTTTGCAAATTTCTGAGGCATCTTGAACAGATTAACCTTGCAAAGAGCTGCTGTAAGCGGTGTAAATAATAAGAACTGAATTGCATCACCAATTAATAATACCAGTAAGAACTTCAGCATCGGGATGATAACTTTAAGTCCTGTAGAGCCTGCTACATTTGCTAACAGGCAGAAGATACCGATTGGTGCAACTACCATTACGTTTTTAATGATGTTAGTAATAACTGCATTTAAGCTTGTTACCCAGTCAACAATCACACGATTTCCTGTCTGTTTTGCATAAGCTCCCATAGCAATACCAAAGAATAATGCAAATACAATACATGGAACCATGGATCCATCAGCCATTGACTGAATAATATTTGTAGGTACAAAATTCAGGATTGTATCCTGTAATGATGTAGATTCAACAGTCTGTTCTGCAAGCTGCTCTGCACCTGCAAGGGAAATCCCTACACCCGGTTTTAACAGCATTGATAATGCAACACCAAAACCTGCTGAAATAATTGTAAATCCGATAATCCACTTAAATGTGTGGAATCCCATCTTACCTACATCCTGTCCGTCTCCACTTCCTACAGCACCTGCGACTGCAGACATAACCAGAAGTACGACTGACATCTGAATCAAACGGATAAAAATATCTCCGATGAATTTTAAGTTTGTTGCCCATTCACCAACAACAGAACCAAAGATGATACCTCCAACAGTTGCAATTAAAATCTGCGTTGTAAGGGATACCGAAAATTTCTTTTTATTTTCCATAATGCTCACCTTAATCTTTTTCTTTTCTTGTCTAATTAAATTTTTCTCAATTCATTTATTCGAACCGGCCGTTCCAAATCTTTATGCTTATTTTATCTTTTTTTTAGAAATGTTCAATAGATTTTGTCTAAAATGTTGGCACTGCTGTTTTAAGTGTAGTTTTTTTTGAATGAATTGTTACATATTTGCACAAACTGCAGGATATATGTTTTAACAGTGATATATCTGTTTTATCTGTAAAATAGCTGATTTAACTGTCGATTATCTGTCTGATTTGTAGTATACTTGATTCTACATATAAATTACACAAAAAGGAGCTTTTACATGAAAACCAGACTAATTGTACTACTCGGTGTCGTTGGTGTGTCTTTTTCTTCTATTTTTGTAAAATACGCCACTGCACCTTCCACTGTACTTGCTTTTTACCGCATGGGATTTACGACACTTTGTCTGCTCCCATTTATTCTCACTAAATATAGAGAAGAATTAAAGAATATAAAATCCAGAAATCTGATCTTGTGTCTGGTCAGCGGTTTCTTTCTGGCATGTCATTTTACCTGCTATTTTGAATCCATCCGTTACACCAGTGTGTCTTCAAGCACTGTTCTTGTAGACATTGAGGTATTCTTTATCTGTATTTTTTCCTACATACTTTTCCGGGAAAAATGTTCCAAGACCGGCATTATCGGAATTCTGATCACGTTTTCAGGTAGTGTCGTACTTGCTATGGCAGACCGTTCCGGCGGCAGCCAGATTATCCTCGGCGATATGCTCGCTCTGGCAGGTGCCTGCTTTATGGCAATTTACACTATGATTGGCTCCAGACAAAGAAAAGGTCTTTCCACCACAGTTTATACCTTCCTGGTATATGGAATGACCGCTTTCACTCTTCTGGTATTTAATTTATTCTCCCATACTCCGGTTACCGGATACGGCACTATGAACTATATATGGGGATTTTTACTCTGTGTCTTCTGTACTTTGATGGGACACAGTATCTTCAATTGGGGATTAAAATATCTCCCGGCCTCATTAATCTCTAACATGAAACTGGGAGAACCTGTATTTGCCTCTATCCTTGCCCTGATACTCTTTGGACAAGTACCTGGAATTCTTCAGATTATCGGTGGAATCCTGATTATTATCGGTATTTACATTTATCTGAAATATGAAAATACAAAAACTGCTTAATATGTTCTTTGCTAAATTCCTTCTCTCCGGAGGTTTTCATCTGCGTTTTCCATTGTTACGATAGGAATAGCGCTAATGACAGATGGGTTTTGCAACATCTTGACACATTCTCTATATCATCTGCATACTCTAAATCAACGATGGAAATTATCCGGAGGAATTATGAAAAAGAAACGTATTTTTATGGTTACGGCCGTTCTTCTGTGTTTCTGTATGCTGACAGCCTGCACTTCCACCACGAATACCAGCAAGTCTACTTCTGCAAAAGCCGATAATCAGGCAAGCGACACAAAAAAGAATCTGAGTTCTGTCCGTCTGTGCGAAGTTGCTCACTCAATCTTCTATGCCCCTATGTATGTTGCAATTGAAAAGGGATATTTCGAAGAAGAAGGAATTAATCTTTCTCTGAAAAACGGATTTGGCGCCGACAAGGTTATGACTGCCGTATTGTCCGGCGAATCTGATATCGGATTCATGGGCAGCGAGTCTACCATCTATACTTATCAGGAAGGGGCAAATGATCTGATCGTAAATTTTGCACAGCTTACACAGCGTGCCGGCAACTTCCTGGTTGCCCGGGAAAAAATGCCTGATTTCACATGGGACGCCCTGAAAGGGAAGACCGTTCTTGGTGGAAGGGCCGGTGGTATGCCGGAAATGGTCTTTGAGTATATTCTGAAACAAAATGGAATTAATCCGAAAGAAGATCTGATAATCAACCAGAGTATTGATTTTGGTTCTACTGCCGCCGCATTTGCAGAAGGACTGGGTGACTATACGATTGAGTTTGAACCAAGTGCCACTTCTCTTGAAAAAGAGGGTAAAGGTTACGTTGTTGCTTCTCTCGGCGTAGACAGCGGCTATGTTCCATATACCTCTTTTTCTGCTAAGGAAAGCTATATCAAAGCCAATCCTGATATTATCCAGGGATTCACCAACGCCCTTCAAAAAGGTATGAACTATGTACAAAAACACTCTCCTTCTGAGATTGCCACTGTCATCCAGCCACAATTTAAAGAAACAGATCTGAAAACAATCACCACAATTGTCGATCGCTACTACAACCAGGATACCTGGAAATCTGACCTGATTTTTGAAAAAGAAAATTTTGAACTTCTGCAGGATATTCTGGACAATTCCGGTGTCTTAAAAGAGCGTGTTCCTTACAAAGAACTTGTCACTACAAAGTTTGCCAGAGAGGCTGTCCAATAAATAGTACCTCGTATTTATTGAGGAAAAATTTATGAGAAAAAGCAGGAGAATTTTTCCATCTCCTGCTTTTCTCTCGCTACTTTAGATTCTATGTACAATATAATTATGGTCTCTGTCCCATTCCACCTTCTAATGTAAGTGTCTCACCATTCATGTACTTAAAGTCCGGTGATGCAAGCTGTACGCATACACGACCGATTTCTTTCTCTACATCTCCGTAATGTCCTGCCGGTGGCATCTTTACATTTGCCTTGAATGCTTCCGGATAGGCTTTCTCGAAGTTCTCAAGCTGAGCCGTCCAGGCTAATGGGCAAACAACATTGGCATTGATTCCATCAGCACCCCACTCTGTAGCAGCCACTCGAGTCAGTCCACGGATACCTTCTTTTGCAGCAGCGTATGCACACTGTCCGTAGTTACCGAAAAGTCCTGCTCCTGAAGCAAAGTTGATGACTGATCCCTTTGTCTCTTTTAAGTATGGATAGCAGGCTTTCATATAATAAAATACTGCATATAATCCAGAATATACTGCCAAATCAAACTGATCTGTTGTATGATCTGCAATTGTAACTCCTGATGCAGATGCCTGTGCGTTGTTGATCAGTACATCGATTCTTCCGAATGTATCGATTGCCTGTTTTACTACGTTTCCTACAACAGCTTCATTGTCCTGCCCTGCAGCAACATCAGCCTGAACTGGTAATACTTTAATTCCGTACAGTCTTTCCAGCTCTTCCTTCGCGTCCTCTAACTTCTTCACATTACGTCCTGTAATTACAAGATTCGCACCTTCTTTTGCATATGCAGTAGCAATACCGTATCCGATAGATCCACAGCTTCCATCACTTAATACTGCACGGCCTCCTCCTGTAATAATTGCTGTTTTTCCTGTTAAAAATCCCATTTTAAAATTACTCCTTTCCGTTGTAACGTTAAGTCATCATTTCAATAACATCTGTTCTTTCACATATGCCTTACGTTCATGATGTCCTTGTTAGTATTGAACAGTGTAACAGCCTTGAGTCGAAAAATCAAGAACATTTACAGAATTTTCCAACTTTTTCTAAATAATCTAACGTTATTTTTTAAATTATCTAAAAATTTAAACCAGTTTTTTAACAATCACATTTTTTTACTAAAAATGCCTGTTTTTAAAGATTTCCCACTGCAAAATCTTTGAGAATCCCAAAAAATTCCCGTAACATGTTATTTGGCAGATAAAATACTGTAGATTCTGCAGAAATACCATAAACATTGGATATTCCCTGCTTTTTCGCAAGTCGCACTGCCCGAAATAAATGAAAATTGTTTGTGACAATTCCGACACTTGCTTCCTTATTGTCT
Source organism: uncultured Lachnospiraceae bacterium (assembly GCA_934351835.1). GTDB lineage: Bacteria > Bacillota > Clostridia > Lachnospirales > Lachnospiraceae > CAKRJP01. The sequence goes on along the minus strand of CAKRJP010000003.1, from coordinate 161,754 downwards.
AAAAATTTAACACTGTATTTCATATTTTGTACTGTATTAAAAGACCGATCCTCCTCTAAAATCCGGTCTTTAGAAATTCCATTTTCTACTAAATATTTTTTCATCCCGGATGCCTCTGAACAAGGTTCATTCGTTCCCTTTCCACCGGAAACAATACAGATTGTCCCAGGGTTATGATTTAAATAGACAATTGCCCGATCCAGGCGATACTTCAACACCTTACTCGGACCACTCTCCCTCATCTGTGCCCCTAACACAATCACATAATCTAATCCCTGCTTACCGGATTGCCCATACATGCTGATCACGCAGCCTTCTATAAACAGAAAAATTGCAATAACTCCCAGCGTTATCGCAATCATCCCTTTCTGGATTACGCCGGGAATCCTGCTCCAGATCTGAATTTTTGCTCCAACCATACATCCGAAAGCTAAAATTCCCATAGCAAACCACACAAGATAAAATCTTGTCCCTGATCCTATACGTTTAATGCAAATCCCATATACTATACACAGAACCGCAACTATCATCCAAATAATCATATGTTTTTTCATACTCTATATCTTTTTACTTTATTTCTAAATACTATTCACAGACAATCTCCTGCTGCAGACTGCCTAATATCTTCTTTTTCACTTCCTCGCGTTTCATACCCAACACTACCGCCAGTTCTCCATAAAGAAATGACTCTGCGCTGCTCATATAACGCTCGTCCACATTGATACTCTTTTTGCCGGATGCCAGTCTCTTCATCTTTCTTGTATAAGAGGTCTTTAATAACGCAATCCAGTCCTTACACTCATTTTTTAATAATGATTCTTTATATGCCGCCTCCCGAAGTTTTTCATTTTTCACATCCAAAACCTCTATCTCCTGCATATGCTCTAAAAGTTCAGAGGCTTCTTCTTTTGTTAATATACTTCGGATCTGATGTCTCGTATTATCCACCGGTGTATAGACTGTTCCGCCGGCATCATAGATTGGTTTCAGGGTATAGTATTCTTTCTCATTGTCCGAACAACTGATATCCAGCTTACCAATCGTTACCACTTCGCAAATTCCCTGTTTGTAATGAGCAACATAATCACCTATTTCAAACATAATTACCTCCTTCTCTTTTTAATCGCATACATTAACATCAATATCTTTGACATATTTTATTATATCATTTTCAAAAAAATAATGTAAGTTAAAATTCTATACTCTTCAGAGAAAATTCTTTAATTACATGGCGATCTCTGCAATGTTCCTTTTTCGCATGAATATCATTTTTTTTCAATGCAATATAATGTGTCTTAGCCGTAACAGCCACTTCATTATCCGGAAGCAGAATATATCCATCTACATAATAATGTCTGCCTTCAATTACTGCAGGTTCTGCAATAATACGGATCTCCGTACCTGTAGGCACCGGTTTTCTATATTTAATATTCATCTCTACCGTCATGGCCGAAACACTCGGATCTTCAACCAGTGTTGCAAACCATAACACCTCATCAAAATATGTAGAAATAATGCCACCATGTGTTACATTTGGAAATCCCTGATGGCATTCCTTTGTTATTAATTTACTTACTACATATCCGTCTTCTGTCAAAAATGCACGGACACCTGCTCCTTCTGACGGACCGTCATTACATCCAAAACATGTAGTTGATGACGGGAACTGGCTAACTATATTGTGTTCTTTCATAACAAATTCATCTCCTCTTATCATTCTGGTATCATCGCATACAATTGACACCTTACATTATATATTTTATAATAATTAACATGCATATCGCAATATTTTTACGCAATTTAAAGCGTTAATTTTAAAATTTTAATCAAAAGCAGGGGGCTTTTATGAGTATTACATCTACAAAGAAAAATAAATATCTACAGATTTTTGACCAGGCGAAGTTTCCAGAAAATCCACAGGGAATCGGTACTTTTATGAATCAGGAAAATAATCCTGAGATTGCTCTTGCATTTACCACTCACCGGGACATCATCACAGAGATCGGCGTCAAGACTTATGATCCTGACTGCCCGGAAGATTTAAAAATTTGTCTTGGAGTTGTCCTTGACTATGCCAAAGATCTTTCCGTAATGTCTGCCCACATGATCACTCCGGATATGATTGCAAAATCTCTGGAGATCGATACACTTCCAGAATCTGCTTTCATGTACGCAGTTCTTTCAATCTATGTCCTGAAAGATGCGATTTCCAATTATGCGGATCTCAGAAAAGAAATGGTTGCTGATTTCCAACGTGAACAAGTCGAAAACTGAACGTTCTAAAAATTAATTTTAAAGTGAATATCTCCGGTAATTCTAAATACCATGATAAATCATAAAATGCCCTCTGCCAGTATATATATTAAAAAATCAGTCAGATACTGCTTCCTTTTGACAGGGGGCATTTTATTTTATACTTTTATTTTAGATTGTTATTTCAAAGCTTTACTTCAGGTTTTCTAATAATCCATGGACAATCGCCGGTGCTGCATCCAACCGCTTTACGATTTCACAGTCACTGACACCCATCTCTTTTAACCGAATGATACCTTCGATCGTTTTCATTGCTTCCTTATATCCATCTTCTCTGGCCTCTGTAAGTTTCTCTTCTAACTCTTTTTCTTCCATCTGAATCATAAAACCTACCTCTTATACCATCATTTCTTCCACGAGACGTTTAACATAAGTCTTTACTTCGTTGATCTTATAGTCGTTATGTCCCATGGTCTCTGCGCCTGCGATTGCCAGATTTCCGGCTTCTTCTGCAAGTGCCTCTGATGGTACATTACCGATCAGGAGTTCTTCTACTGCTGCCATACGAAGTGGAATTGGTGCCACTGCGCCCATAACAATCCGAACATCCTCAATCTTACCGTCTGTCAGTTTATATGCAGATGCCATACTTGCCATAGCAAAGTCAAGAGAATCTCTCATGCGGAATTTCTGGTAAGACATCTTGTATCCATCTAATTTCGGAATCTGAATCTCGGTGATCACTTCGCCTTCCTCTAACATATCATATGCTTTCAGATGTGTAGTAAAGAAATCTGCTGCTTTCACTTCTTTTTCTGTTGTCTTTAATGTCGCTCCCAGCATAACCATAACCGGCGACAGATCCGATGCATTCACCGAATAGCATCCACAGTTCATACAACGGTTTGCTTCTTCTCTTGCAGCCTCTACCGATAATGTCATTGAATCTTCTTTATCGATGGTTCGTTCCTCGGCCGGAAGCTGAAGATCTTTCACTGCTGTCTTTTTCTTTGCGCAGTCTGTTGCAAATCTAAGGAAACCTTCCTGATGATATTTCGGTGGATTTTCAATACCCAATTCCCGGTTGATTGCCTCTGCTGCATTTCTTCCGGAACGGATACCTTTGATAACAGTCGTCGGACCTGTTACCACGTCACCACCTGCAAAGAAGTTCGGACGGGAAGTCTTCTGGGACTCATCTTCTACTTTAATCAGACCTCTATTTCTTGCAATATCCAGTTCTTCTTTTAAGAAAGAAAGATCTACTCTCTGTCCTGCAGCCATCAGTACGGAATCAGCTTCGATCGTCATTAGCCGGCTCTCATCGTAAGAAGGATTGAATCTTCCCGTCTCGTCACGGACAGATGTACAAACTTTCAGTTCCATTCCTTTAATCTTTCCATCTTCGATGATCGCTCTCGCCGGACCATAGCCATTCATAACAGTTACGCCTTCCTCGATCGCTCTTCCAACTTCTTCCTCGCTGGCAGGCATCTCCCATCTCTGCTCCAGACATGCCAGTGTAACAGATTCCGCCCCCAGACGTTTGGCTGTGATTGCAACGTCCATAGATACGTTACCACCACCGACTACGAGCACATGCTTACGTGCCTTCTTGTTGATCCATTTATTAACTTCTACTAAGAATTGAAGTCCAAATTCTGTAAATTCCTCACCGTCAAATCCCAACACCGGTCTCGCCCAGGCTCCGGTTGCCACAAATACTTTATCATATTCTTTTTCCAGATCTTCGATTGCTACTGTTTCTCCGACCTTTGTATTGGTCTGGAATTTAATCCCCATCGTCTCCAGTGCTTTTACGATCTTTTTTACATATTTCTTTGGCAGACGGAAATTCGGAATTGCATACATCAGGCATCCACCGGCCTCTTCATTAGCATCTACAACTGTCACCTCATTTCCGGCTTTTCTTAAATAATACGCTGCAGTCAGACCTGCAGGTCCTCCACCCACAACAACTACTGTCTTGCCAGTCTCTGTCTTCGGTGCCGGATAGAAGATATCCAGATGTTCCATAATGTAATCACCAAGTACCCGCTCTACAGAATGAATGGATACATTCTCATCCGTTGTACAGCGATTACATTTTGTCTGACATGTATGTGCACAGACACGGCTGGTCATCATCGGCAATGGATTATATTGCATCAGAATTGTTGCTGCACCTTCGATATCTCCCTCGCGGAATTTTGCCATATATCCAGGGATATCCGTTCCTGCCGGACATTCTGTAGAACATGGTGTGAGCCCAGTCTTCATTCCTCCGAAAACAGAATGATAACGATTATCTCCGCGAATTGCATAACATTCGTTTCCACCTTTACGTGCACAATTTAAAATTCCTCCGGCAATATCCGGATAACGATAAAACCAACATCTTACGTCCTGGCATAAGTTTCCGCCAATAGTGGCACGATTACGGATCAATGGCGATGCCACACTTCTTGCAGCCTGACCGACTGCCGGGAGTGACTCTTTTAAAGCCTCATCTCTCTCTATCGCGCTAAGCGTCGTCATTGCGCCGATCTTATATACATTGCCTTCGTCTTTAATATATTCTGTATCCGGCACCTCTTTTAATGATACAACAGTCTCTGGATATTCCGGAAGTAATTTCCCTTTTAATACACCCAGTAAATCTGTTCCGCCTGCCATTACTACTGATTTTCCTTCAGATGCACTGACGATATCCTTTACCTCATCAAAAGAAGTCGCATTTTCATATTTAAAATGTTTCATTAGTTTTCCTCCTTACTCTTGATGGCCTTTAAAATCACATCCGGTGTTGCCGGGTATTCATTGACTTCCACTCCGATTGCATTGGAAATTGCCATCAGAACGGCACTTGCACCTGCCGCACCGGAAATCTCACCTATACCCACAGCTTTGAACATAAAGGAATCAATCTGGGACTCTTCGATTACCGCACGATGTACCGGAAATTCATTGAAGGTACGCCATTTGTACTCAAGCATAGAGTTCGTCAGCATACGTCCTGTTCCATCCACATCGTAAACGCACTCTTCAAACGTAGCGGTATCTACACTGGCAGAACCGATTCCGCCCTGAAGCTGCATTCTTACCATACGGTTATCTACGATTTGTCCGATATCTGTACCATTGACAATTCTTAAAATCTTCGTTGCACCTGTATCAAGATCAACTTCTACTTCTGTTAAGAACAGACAACAACTTGGAAGATCGAACTGTTCAATATGATTACCATATCCTGTAACGTTCAGATCTTTAGGTCCTAATTTCTTGATCGGAATAGATTTCTCCGGGTTGTCTCGTACATATACCTGAAAATCTTTGGTCTCTAACTGATCCTTGGACACACCAAAATGAAGTGCTCCCATCTCAAGGACTTTATTCTTGCAATCCTGTGCTGCTCTTGTGACAGCTTTACCGGTTGTAATCGTACCACGGGAACCACAAAGTCCGAAGTTTGTCGGGTTATTTACAGAATCCGGCTCTGTAACAATAACTCGGTCCATTGGTACATTCATAACTTCTGCTGCGAATTTTGCTGCGGCTGCTCTCTGTCCCATACCAGACTCTGTCAGGTCACACTGTACGATCAGGTGGCAGTAACGTCCTTTTACATCATGTTGGATACGAACATAGGCTTCTGTATTATCCTCTGCGATATCTGCATTACCGATGATACCTGCACCGACACCGTAAGCTTTTCTTCCCTCTACTCTTGTCGGTACTAACCAGCCGTTCCATTTATCTTTCCATCCAAAATAGTCTGCTGCTGCCTGAATCGTCTCCGGATATTTATTCGAAGATCTTGACTGCCACCAACGTCCGTCACGCCAGATGAAACGGTCACCAGGTGCCACATAATTCTTCTTAAATGTCTCGATTGGATCTACATTTGCCTTACGCATAACACTTGCCATTACTCGCGCCAGACAACTGTTCAATTCCTGTCCGCCGTATCCACGGACAATACCGGCCGCACATTTATTTGTAACGACAACCTTGCTGTCCAGATCCCAGTTCTTACATTTTGCCATAACAAGCTGTGCTTCACCAAGTCCTACACCAACCTGTCCCTGTACAGCATCCGCCAAAGATCCTGTATCTACATACCAACAACCCTGTACAGCATTGAAATACCCATCTTTGTCCATACCGATTTTTGCCTTAATCTTACTTCCAAGACGCTGTTCATGGGCAATCAGCTGCTCGGGCTTTGTCTGAAATAATTTAACCGGACGTCCGGTCATTCTGGATGCCAGGGACGCACACAAGATTGTAACACTCAGTGTCTGTTTGTTACCGTAAGATCCACCGACATTAAATGTCTTTACACGAAGATTTGAATGTGGAATACGCGGTCCGTTAAACAGTTTACATATAAACGGACTCTGTGAAGTTGCCCAGATTGTATAATCATCGCCACCTTCCCAGCGCACAATACATCCCGGGGCCTCCGGGGCGTTTGGAGCCGGCATCTTATTAAACTCAACCAAAATCTCTGAAGTATATTCTGATTCTTCAAATCCTTTTTCTACATCACCATAATCTACATGCCACCATGGTCCGTCCGGTTGGAAATGCGGTACACCAGGATCCACTTCATTATTTCCACTCTTGAATTTACCCGGAAAGAGAATCGGAGCATCCGGCTTCATTGCATCCATGGCATCAAATACTGCCGGAAGTTCTTCATAATCCACTTCAATCTGCGTAATTGCCTCATCTGCAATATCCAGAGTATCTGCAGCCACAACAGCTACCGGATCACCTGCATAATATACTTCATCATCTAACAGAAGTTTGTGTGGCGGCCATCCAAGAATCCATCCATCCGGAAGGTCTTCATATGTATAAACACCATGCACACCCTTCATTGCCTTTGCTTTACTGGTATCTATATGTTTGATTTTTGCATGTGCAAACGGGCTTCTTAAAATCCGTGCATAGATCATTCTCGGAACTGTAAAATCATCCAGAAATGTTGCCTTTCCTGTTACGATATCTCTTGCATCTGCACGGACTCTGTATTTACCTACGTGTCTGTATCCTTGCGCTTTACCATTTACAATCGGGGCCTCAAAATTGAACTTTCCTCTTTCATTACTCATCTTCTTCTCCAGCCTCCTTTACAATTTCATACTGATCTGATGTAACACCTGCCAATTTATCAAGTGCTTCCAATACAGTATAATGACTGATACAACGACAATAGTTTCCTGACAGTGCTTCTCTGATTTCCTCAGCCGACGGATTTGGTTTTCTCATAAACAATGCTTTTGCACTCATGATAATACCCGGAGTACAATAGCCACACTGGAAAGAATAACAGTCAATAAATTTCTGCTGAATCGGATCCAGTTCATGAGTATTTGGATTCTCTAAGCCCTCAATCGTAAGAATATCACAGCCATCACATTCCACTGTGAGGATCATGCAGGAAGGGATTGCCTCTCCATCTTTGATTACAGTACAACATCCACAGGCTCCTTCATCGCAGGATTCCTTGGCTCCCGTAAGTTCCAGTCTCTTACGGAGAGTCTGCACCAGAGTCTCAGATGGTGGTATCATACCGTATTTCTCACCGATCATGAATTCATATTCCTGACCGTTGACAGTCATTGTGATACTTTGCTTAACCATTTTTCATCCTCCATTCTTTCTAGTTCGGTCGTTTGACCTACATTTTGGTAAAAAATTTTGCCGCTTTTTCTTGCGGTAAAATTGTCGGAAATGCTTTCAGCAAATTCCGAGGGAGCTACATGTAGCCATCAAGGTCACGAACTTACTCAGACTTCCTTCTTATTTCTATAAACAAAGAAAAAGTTGATAGGTCGTCCGTTCTATTTATATTTACATCATACATCCGGGATTCCTTATTGTCAACTTTTTCTCAATATATTTGTTATAAAATTATCTTATGTCTTTTCTAATTCTTTCGATATTTTGCATCACTCATAAGGGTCGCTTCGATCAACTTCATAATATCAATATATACAATATCTTCAATTGTCTTATAGTCTGGCTCTAACCCAAAGCTTTTATATAAATCTTCTACTAATTCCGGTTTTTCGGCAAATGATACGATTGCGCCGTTGATGCTTCTACTTAAAGTTACAATCTCGAATTTGTTCTTGGAAATCGTCATCTGCATCAATAACTTTACAAGTGGAATCTCAATTTCCTCACACATCACCTTTGACAGACTCTGACTGATGTTTTTCGGGAACAGGCATTCTCTGGCTACCATATCAATAATTGCCTTATTTCGCAGGTCAAAACAGTACTGTACATGCTTACGGATCAATTCTTCGATCAGATCATAGGTCTGTTCCTCAGTGTGAGATTCTCCCGCCAGATAATTTTCTATTTTTTCACGGATTGGCTGATAACGAGCAGTTACAAGACCTGCCATGCCATCCATAACTTCTTCCAACAGATTCTCCTTCGAACCATAGTAGTGGTTCAGTGAAGATAACACTACTCCTGCTTTCTCACTGACCATACGGGTGGTCGTCTCAGCATATCCATATTCTGAAAACAGCTGTGCTGCAGCAGTCAGTATCTTTTTCTTTGTTTCCTCACTCTGTAACGTTTTTTTATTTACCTTTTCTAATCCATTCACGTTTCTTTCATCGCTCCTTTCTACTGATTCTGAATCTGTTCATTCAGATCATTCAGATATACCCAGCGGTCCATTTTTTCTTCCAACTGTTGTTCTAACGACTCCTTCTCCTGCATCAGTTCACTTAACTTTGCAGAATTAGTTGCATTAGCCAGGATCTTCACTTCCGTATCCTCTATCTTCGCTTCCAATGCCGCGATATCATCATCGATGGTCTCAAACTCCCGCTGTTCTTTAAATGAAAATTTGAGTTTCTTCTCTTGATTTTTCCAGCTCTTCTTCGTATCTGTTTTGACAACATCTTTCTTTTCTGTTTCTGTCTCTTCTTCCGGCTTTTCCAGTTCCAGTCGGATCAGATAGTCGGAATATCCTCCTTCGGACTGCCGGATATTTCCATTCCCCTCAAAAGCAAAAATTCTGCGTACGGTACGATCCAGAAAATAACGGTCATGGGATACCACGATCACAATGCCGTCAAACCGGTCCAGATAATCCTCTAATATCGTCAATGTCTGAATATCCAGATCGTTGGTTGGTTCGTCCAGGATCAATACGTTCGGTGCGCTCATCAGAACTCTGAGCAAATATAATCTGCGCTTTTCACCACCGGATAATTTTTCAATCTTCGACCACTGCATTGTTCCATCAAATAAAAAATTCTCAAGCATCTGGGAAGCTGTAATCTTTCCATCGGACGTCGTAATATACTCTCCCACTTCTTTTACATAATCGATCACCCTCATAGATTCATCCATGTATTCATTTTCCTGAGAAAAATATCCGATTTTAATCGTCTGTCCAATCTCTACATAGCCGGTATCCGGCTCCACGATTCCGTTGATGATCTTAAGCAATGTAGATTTACCGCAGCCGTTTGGCCCGATAATTCCTATCCTATCATTTTTCAGGAAAATATAATTATAATTTTCTATCAGGACTTTCTCCCCATAGGCCTTGGAAATGCTGTTTAACTCTATCGTTTTATTTCCCATGCGGGTGACCACAGAATCCATCGCCACCTGCTTTTCTTCCTGGATATCTTTCATCTCCTGCATTGCCCTGATCCGGTCGATATGTGCCTTCTGCTTGGTACTTCTCGCCCGGGCTCCACGATGCAGCCACTCTAACTCTGTCCGCAGCAGGTTCTTGCGCTTTTTCTCCGTCGCCAGTGCGATATTCTGCCGTTCTTCTTTTAATCGGACAAACTCAGAATAATTCCCCGGATACTGATATAATTTGCCATGATCCACCTCTACAATCCGGTTTGATACGCGATCCAGAAAATATCTGTCATGTGTAACCATGAGAATCGCACCTCTGAACTGGATCAGATATTCTTCCAGCCACTCAGACATCGCATTGTCTAAGTGGTTTGTCGGCTCATCCAGCACCAGAATATCTGCCGGTGTCAAAAGTGCATTGACCAGCGCAATACGTTTCTTTTGTCCGCCGGACATATGTGCCACTTTCTCATCATAATCCATAAATCCAAGCTGATTTAACATGGATTTTGCATCTGCTTCTACGGTCCACTGATTCATCTCATCCACATTGCCGGCAATTGCTGCCGATAATACAGTGGCATCTTCCTCAAACTGCGGTGTCTGCGGAAGATAACAGATTTTCACATGATTGCCCATGCTGATCTTACCGGAGTCATAGGATTCTATCCCTGCTGCAACTTTTAAAAGCGTAGATTTCCCCATTCCATTGATGCCGATTACACCGATCTTTTCATTTTCATTAATACTAAATGCTACATCATTCAACAATATGCGGTCAGTGTAGGATTTCGTAATATGTTCCATTGTCAATAAATTCATAGTCTTTACGTTCTCTCTATCTTAAATATTTCTATCCGGTATTTTACCACATCTTCAGACCATTGGCATCCGTTTCTTTTTTAATCGATGAACGCTCAGTATAATTCTGTCCATCCCGAGCCGCCATACCTGTTGGATTCTGAAATGTCTCATAGAATTGGAAATCACCACTTTTTCCTCCGGATTTCTCACACAGATGAATATCTTCCATGATCATCCTCTTGTCAATGGCCTTACACATATCATAAATTGTCAAAAGTGCTATTGATACTCCTGTCAGTGCCTCCATCTCCACACCTGTCTTTCCTTCCGTCTTTACTTCACAGATTGCGCGTATTCGAAGTTCCATTGGATTCATCTCAAAAGTCACTTTCGAATTGGTCAGATTCAAAAGATGACACATAGGAATTAATTCCGAGGTTTTCTTTGTCCCCATAATCCCCGCTACTTGTGCCACCGTAAGTACATCTCCCTTTTTTACCTTCTTCCCTGCGATTGCGTCAAACACCTCCTGGCTGACTTTAATCGTTCCTTCCGCAATGGCACTTCTTGAAGTAATATCTTTTTCAGACACATCTACCATCACTGCATTACCATTTTTATCAAAATGAGAAAATTCCATATTCTTTCTTCCTCTCTGTCGATATTTTATAACCATTGATATCCTAATTTTATAAAGTTCTTCCCCAACATTCAACTGTAATTATCAAAAAAGCCACTATGCGAAAAGAGTTTTCTCAATCCGCATAGCAGCTTACTGACATTTTTATATAATTTTATAAGAAAATGTATTTTAATACAAATAAGATTGCAAGTATATACATCAGCGGTGTAATCTTTTCTTTCTTTCCGCAGATCAGATTGATTACTACATAAGAAATAACACCTACTGCGATACCCTCTGAGATGCTGTACATTAATGGCATAGCGATCAGACAAAGGTATGCAGGGATTGCTTCTGTATAATCATTGAAATCAATATCTACAACTGCACTTACCATTAAAAATCCTACGAAGATTAATGCCGGTGCTGTTGCAAATCCTGGAATTGTTGTAAATACCGGTGCAAAGATAATTGCTACTAAGAACAAGAATCCTGTTACGATACTTGAAAGTCCTGTTCTTCCACCTTCAGCCACACCTGCGGAACTCTCTACGAATGTTGTGGTTGTAGATGTACCAAGGATAGCTCCTGCTGTTGTTGCAATGGCATCTGCCAAAAGAGCCTGTTTGATATTTGGCAATTTGTTCTCCTCATCCAACATATCTGCTTTGTTTGCAACACCGATCAATGTGCCCAGCGTATCAAAGATATCTACAAATAAGAATGCGAAGATAACAACAATGAAATCTACCGGCTTGATATTCATTCCGGCAACATTAAAGCACTGCCCAAATGTCTTGCTGATGGCAGTGATATCAAAACTTGACCATGATGGAATCAATGAATAGAATCCATTCTCCACATCAATCTGATAAAGACCTGCTACCTGGCAGAGAATACCAAGAATCCATGTAATGATAATACCAATTAAAATAGATCCTTTGATATGTTTCTCGTACATAATTGCTATAAGTAATAATCCAATCACTGCCAGTACTGCGCAGATTCCCACATGATGAAAATCTTCTGTAAAATCTACAACCGTTACCAGAGTACTGCTGTCCACTACCAGATGACCGTTCTGAAGTCCGATAAATGCAATAAACAGACCAATACCAACAGATACACCTTTCTTTAATGTGATTGGAATCGCATTGAAAATCGCCTCACGCACATTTGTAAGTGAAAGAATAATAAATACAATTCCTTCCGCAAATACTGCTAACAATGCAACCTGCCAGCTGTATCCCATCGTTCCACAAACTGTATATGCGAAATAAGCATTAAGTCCAAGTCCCGGAGCAAGAGCAAATGGATAATTCGCCAAAAGTGCCATAGCCACACATCCAATAAATGCAGAAAGTGCAGTTGCGATCAGGATTGCGTTCGTATCCATCCCTGATGCAGACAAAATGGATGGATTCACAGCCAGGATATAAGCCATGGTCATGAATGTTGTGAGACCGGCAACGATTTCCGTTTTGACATCCGTACCATTCTCACTTAATTTAAAAAATTTTTCTAACATGATGTCCCTCCTCTTTTTTATCTCATGTCCGAATATCTTATATCATAGTAGCAAAACAGACCCGCAATTTCAACGGGCCTGCCAATTAGTAATTCTAATCACTATTCATTAGTATAAATGTTCTGCCTACTGGATCTCACGAATCTTCTTTCTGAGGGCAAGCACCTGTCCCGGTGCAACAGAAAGCTCATCCACTCCCAACTGAATGAAAAACTCTGTCAATTCCAAATCTGCTGCCATATCTCCACAGATACTGATATGCTTATTCTCCAGATGAACATTGTTTGTCACAATACGAATCATCTTAAGGAGTGCCGGATGGTGCGTATTATAATATCTGTCTAATTTCTCATTGGTTCTGTCCATTCCTAATGTAAACTGTGTCAGATCATTGGTTCCTATACTGAAGAAATCCACTTCTCTTGCCAGTTCTCCACTGATCATCACTGCCGCCGGAGTTTCAATCATTACACCGACTTTGATATGCTCATCGAAACTGGTTTTCTCTTCTTTCAATTCCCGTTTGGCACGTTCAATCATCAGCTTCGCCCTCTTCACTTCATCCACGGACGTAATCAGTGGTAACATTATCTGAATATTTCCATATGCAGATGCACGAAGGATCGCTCGGAGCTGCGTTCTGTAAATCTCTTCTTTATCCAGGGACACCCGGATGCCACGATATCCTAGCGCCGGATTTGCTTCTTCTCCAAGATTCAGGCACTCTGCCACTTTATCTCCACCAAGGTCTGCCGTGCGGATAACTACTTTCTTCTCTCCCATGGCCTCTGCCGCAAATTTATATACCTGAAACTGCTGATCCTCTGTTGGCATCTTCAGTCCATTCTCCATATAAATAAATTCACTTCTAAAAAGGCCAACTCCACCGGCATCACTGCGCAGTACATTCTCAATGTCTTCTCTGGAACTGATATTCGCACAGACGTCAATTCTTCGTCCACTTTGTGTGATATTCTCCTTACCTTTCAGACGTTCCAGATTCATAACCTTCGTCTTCGTTGTACTTTGACGCTCTTTCATCTTCGTAATCGTTGTATAATCGGGCTCAATATAAATTTTACCCTCATATCCGTCTACGATGATCGTCTTACCGTCATAATCTTTCTTTAACGCTTCTCCCAATCCGATTACTGAAGGGATTCCTTTGGTACGTGCAAGAACCGCCGTGTGGGAATTAATCGTACCATATCTGGTAACAAATCCCAAAACCTTTGTCTTATCTAACTGAGCCGCCTCACTCGGATACAATTCTCCTGCACCAAGAACAAATGGCTCATCCGTCAGCATACGGTCTTTCCAGTCTCTGGATAAAATCTGCAATAACCGATGGGTAACATCCTTCACATCAATATCATGTCCCTGCACATAATTCTTCTGACTGGCAATTGCCTCAGAAATAAATGTTTGTGATGCTGTCTGCACTGCATATTCTGCATTTAGCTTCTGTGTGGCAATGATCGATGTAACCTTGTCGACCATATCTGTATCTTCCAATATCATCTGCTGCATCTCAAAAATCGCAGCATTCGCCTCTCCGATTTCTTTACTTGCAGTATCATACAAGATCTTCAGTTCCAAGATAGCCTTCTGTCTTGCCTTCTGGAAACGCATGACCTCTTTTTCTACATCTTTCACATAGATACGACGGACTTCTTTCTCGTCTCTTTTATAAAAAACGAGCTTTCCCATGACAATTCCTTCAGATATCTTTTTTCCTGTCAACGTAATCATAATTTTCTATTCCTTTTCATATCATGTTGTAAGAGGATAAAATCCGATTTTCTTACATCATAACTTTACACGGTTACGAACTGTTCGTCAAGCAGAATACACAATCCGCAAACTTTTGTTTTGTGAAAAAAGATACAAAAACCCACGGTATGCATTGACTTATTTGTCCAAAAATGCTAATCTGAACAAGTATTATTTATAATTCATTCATATTTTAATGGAGGTAGCACAATGAAAGGTACTGTAAAATGGTTTAACAACCAAAAAGGCTATGGTTTCATCTCTGATGAATCCGGCAAAGATGTCTTCGTACACTACTCAGGACTGAACATGGAGGGATTTAAGACTCTCGAGGAAGGTCAGGAAGTAGAGTACGATGTAACTGAAGGAGCTAAGGGACCTCAGGCAGTAAATGTAACAAAACTTTAATTCCTAGCACTAATCACAATTTGACTGTACCTTTTATTTATTAAGAAATAGATTCCAAATCATTATTTTAATATTTTTAAAAGCTATATGCAAAATGAGATTATGAACACGGCAAAAAGACCAGACGCTTTCGCATCTGGTCTTTTTTACTGTCTGAAACTAACTTAGAATTTCTCGTTATGGATCTTGTCTAACTCTAACTCGTCTTTGCTATGTGCACCTGGATGTGACTCAGCAACACCAAGGGCAAGGACTGCTTCAAGCTCATAAGTCTCCGGATATCCAAGAACATCTCTTAAGAAATCACTTGTACTTCTTCCGTCTACTGCTTCTCTCAGTCTTCCCTGTACCCAGCAGCATCCTAATCCTAAATCCTCTGCTTCTAACATCATGTTAGCCATTGCGATAGATGCATCTTCTGTCCATACATCTGTCTTTTCTGTATCTGCAACTACGGCAATTGCCACATTTGCTTCTACTAATGAAGCAGAACCACCGTTACGGCACTCTACCATCTTCTTTAAAGTCTCTTTATTGCGAACTACGATGAATTCCCAAGGTCGTCTTGCTTTACCGGATGCAGCCAAAAGTCCTGCCTCTAATACTTTATTTACCTGCTCATCTGTAACAGCTTCTTCTGTAAAGTTTCTAATGCTGCGACGATGTCTCATTAATTCTAATAATTCCATGGTATCTCTCCTCCCAATTTAATTATTTTTACCAAAACTGATTATAACTCCTTTTCATTCTGTAATGCAACATTTAACATCAGATTTACTCCAATTGGATTAATAACAATGCCTTTTGTCTCTGGTTTTAAGATTTTAGGCAGATTTTCCGCCGGCAAAACAGCCGCCTTGAAATCCTGCCCCCGATTAAATTTCCAGAACTCCTGGTAGTCTGTAAAAAGCGGCTGATATGTATCTTCATTTTTCTGCAATTGACAGAGCTGATCATTTTTGGTAGCCACAATATAACGTCCCTCGTTAAAATGAACCTTTAATTCCTCATCCAGTTCTTTTAACTTATCAGTAAGTTCCGGTGTACCCTGCTTTCTAAGCTCCTGTACGAAATAAAGCGCAGTTAAATGTAACTCCGGATTTTCTATCTTAGTCACCTCATCGGCATCTTCTTTCGATTCATTTCTCTGTACAAATTCATCCAGCTGAATCCTCACTTCTTTATCAGTTCCTCTGCCTGCAAAAATACAGTTTACACCCATAAAGAATAAATTTACGCAGAACGGTAACACTCCTTTATTCTCTACTTTAAGAACCTGTGTAGACTCACCTTCTGCTATCAGTTTTTCAACTTCTGTTTTTGCCTGATCTTCTGTAAAATAAACCAGTACTTCATCATCAAAAGTCTCTTCGTCGCACTCTACATACGGCATATGTGTACTCTTGGAAAAAACAACATACCATGCTTCTTCATGCTGTAACCTGTGCTTTGTTTCACTTTTTAATTCTTCTAACTCTTGCATATTTTCTGCCATAGATCCATCCTCATTCTTTCTTTATGATTATACTTTTAGTTCTCCCCATGGGCAAATTTTTCTTCCATACAGTTCAAGAACTCATAAATCCCCTGGGCTACTCCATCTTCATCATTACTTCCGACAATATGATCCGCAGCCTCTTTACAGTGCTCTGACGCATTATCCACAGCATATCCGTATCCGGCATATCTGATCATATCAATATCATTATCTGCATTCCCAAATGCAGCCATATGTTCTCTCGGAATCTTTAGCTGTTCTTTTAAATACTTAAGGCCCGAAGCCTTGCCGGCATTCTTATCTGCAATTTCCACCAGCTGATCTACCGAAGATGTAAGGTATATCTCATCGGAAATACATGCCAGTTTCTCACGGATTCTGTCTTTCATTTCCAGATTACGCACTACAATATCTATGCTATCCAGTTCTCCGGCATGCGCCCGCATAAATTGCTGCATGTTCTCCACAAACTGCCTGGTTCCTTTCACATACTCAACAGCCTCCGGACTTGCTCCATATCTGACCGGATCTCTCACATAAGCAACATCCGCATAGGCATGTCCATCGATAAATGCTTCATAGACGATTTCTTCGTCTTCTGTAAGTTCCAGGATCCTATGTACCACATTCTCTTCAATCGTATATCCCTGCAGGATCTTGCCAGTCGGCACATGACACACAGAGGCGCCATTGGAAGTCACTGCATACTCCATACCCGGAATCTCCGTCACCGATTTAGGAAGTGACTGAAAAGAACGCCCACTGGCAATGATAATATGAACGCCTTTCGAGATTGCATATTCTATTGCTTCTCTATTTACTTCTGAAAGATTGCCCGTATGATCCAACGTTGTTCCGTCCAGATCCAGGGCAATGCACATCGGCATGTTCTCCATTCTGCCGCTGCCTCCTTAAATTTATGTCCTATATTTTTCTATTATATATAAAGTTATCTTAAAATACAATCGCAGACACGATTGGAATTGTCGCTACCGACAACAATGTCGTAAGTGCAACTCCCCTGGATGCAATCTCTAAATTTCCTTCATACTGTTCCGCGAGCATAACGGTCATACTTGCCGCCGGTGTTGCAAGAATAATCATACAGACACGGCATAACATCTCATTATCAATCACTTGTTTGATTAAAAGTGTCCCGATCACCGGGATAATCAACAGTTTCACAAAAGAATACGCCAACAATCTGACATCTGAAAATAATTTTTTCAATGGAATACTGCAAAGTGAAATTCCGATGACCATCATACTCAACGGTGCTGTCAAATTACTCAGCCCACTCGCCGTAGATTTTACAAACTGTGGCACCGGGCACTGGGTGATATATAACAACAGTGCAATAAAACTTCCGATTACTCCTGCATTTGTCAGAATACTCGTAATTTTAAATTTTTCCCCGTCATTCTGATCCCCACGGATCATCTGTATCCCATAAGTATATACCAGAAAATTAAATATAATAGAAAATATCACTGCATATAATAGTGCTGTATTTCCATAGATTGCTGCAATGATAGGATATCCCATAAATCCAATGTTGTTAAACACCGTCATGACCCGATACGTTCCTTTTTCATCCGTTGGCACCTGAAAAATTACCGGCACAAAACATGCTACTACGATCAGTATTGCAAATACGCAGACCGCCAGCACCAGTGTCACCAAAAGATCTTTCCCTTCAATACTTCCATCACTGTTTACTGCCGCTGAGATTACCAGTGCAATGTTCGCCACTTCCACTACCAGCCACGAGGTTTTCTTACTGAAAGCCTCATCCAGTTTTCCTTTTTTGCAGGCGATATAACCTATCAAAATATAGATAAATAGTACCAGCATCTGTTGAAATAATAACATTTCGTACCTTTCCTCATTCCCCTTTAATCACTGTTATTGGTTGGCCAGATAAGCCTCGTCTGCACTGTAGACTTCATAACCACAACCATTTAAAATATCAATTGCTCTTGCAACATCATCGCTCTTCAACACTGCAGATGCTTCATCGCCATTTGCAAATGCATACATATACTGGATGTCAATCTCACCATCCACCAACTGATGCATCGCTTTACTCAAAGAACCTGCTGCATGTGATACTTTGAACGCGATCACATCAATCAGCCGTGCCTCATATCCTGCTTCTCTAAGCACCATTCTTCCTCTGTGCGGGTCAGAGACGATTAGTCTTAAGAGACCATAATCAGACGTATCCGCCAGATTTAACGCAACAATATTTACTTTTTCTGTTCCTAATATCCCTAAAACTTCATCCAATCCTTTAGAACGGTCATTCATGTATATCGTCAACTGCTGGATCGTATTACTGTATCCCATATTCTTCCTCCTTGTGCGTTTTGAACACTCTGTTTTTATACGTTTTATCTATAATTTTGCTATTTTACACACTTTGTTAGTATAACATATGTCTACAGCAAAAAACCAGATGGCAATCTGATTTTCCATCTGGTTTTTCTCTGAAATATTCTTTTCTATCTTCTTTCTCCAACACATTTAGCGCGATTCATTTTTTAATATTCTTTTTTGTATTTCTATGATCTCATCGCAAAAAACATCTGCATTTCCTTTTTTCATCAGCTCTGTTTCAATCCTTCCATCTTTTACAAACAACACCCGCTGACAGTAACTTGCAACATTCGGATCATGTGTGACCAAAACAACAGTTTTTTTCCATTCTTCGTTGATCATTTTCAAATAGGACATTACCGTTTCCGAGGAGGCGGTGTCCAAATTTCCTGTCGGTTCATCTGCAAGGATCAGTTCCGGCTGATTCACAAGTGCCCGGCAAATCGCCACTCTCTGTTTTTCTCCTCCGGATAACTCGAAGGTTCGTTTCTCCAACAAATGAGCTACACCCATGACCTTTGCCAGTTTCTTTGCCTCTTCCAGACTTTCTTCCGCACTCTTATGATCTAACACTTCCGGTAACATGATATTTTCTAATACAGACAAACTGTCAAGCAGATAATAATCCTGATATACAAACCCCATTTTCTGCCGTCTGATTTTGGCAAGCCGGTCACCTCTTAACGTGTATCCGTCCTTTCCATCCAAAAATACTTTTCCTTCTGTTGGCCGGTCTAATATTCCAAGTAATTTCAAAAGGGTTGTCTTTCCGGATCCGGATTTTCCCATAATTGCCACAAATTCTTCTCTCTCAATTGTAAGATCAATCCCTTTTAACACTTCAATCTTTGTATTTTGTACCATATAAGTTCTTTTCAGATTTTCTGTTTTTAATAATACACAATCAGTCATACTTTCCGACCTCCTTTTCCATCCATTTGCTCAATATCCAAAAATAGATTCCATTGATCAATGTCCATCCCACCAGAATCATTAATTGATATCTACCGCATATCATTCTGAGATTTTCACCGTATATTCTCGCCCTGAAAACATCTCTTAGAAAAACAATCGCCGAGAATATCAGGACAATCGTCGGTATTACAAAATATACATATAATTCTCGACGGTTCATCCGTTTTCTTTCACGCAGAGTCATGCCCATCTGTGCCAGAAATCTTTCACGATTCTTCTTTTCATTCTTCTCCATCTGCCACATTGCGTACAGCATTATCCACTCCACGATCGCCAAAGTTCCTATGATATAGATGCAAACCATAAGCCGCATCGCACGCTCTGTCTTTAAGTCCTGAATCGCTGTTTCAGAAGAATAATGAAATCTCACCGTAGAATCATAATTTCCGATATATTTATGCTGCTCTTCTAAGGTTTCCAGTTTTGTATCAATCATTTTTCTATCATCCGCTTTTGCACGAATCAGCACCAGCTTCGTCGGCCCCTGCATCACTACCGGATCGGGATCGTCCTCCTCACACATCCATTCTTTATATTTTTCAAGGGTAAGACTCGTCCGTACATCAATTGTTTTCCACAGCTCTCTGGCTTTTTCAAAATAATTATCCGAAAATACCACCAGGTTTTCACATTTCGGTGTGCTATAACATCCTGTCAGACTTCCGATTTCTTCTCCCACGATGATTTTTTCCTCATAAGTAGCTCCTCTTCTCTTTACCCATGTAGAACTTGTACAAGGGATTCCCACATGTAAGTCCGGTTTCCTTTTTCCATAAAACCAATCCAAAGGTTGTGCTTTTGCGGAGCTGTCCTGTTGATGAACAATATAAACTCTTTTTCCTTTTTTATCTAATCCAAGATCCCGTTTCTGATAGGATGTATCCAGCGCTTTTTTCAACTGATGATACGTTGACTCTGAAATTCCGATTTGCTGTCCCTGTATCCGAATGTCACTCCAACGCTCGACTCTTTCCGTCTTATCAATATTTGCCACTCGCACCATCGGATACTCCACCAATGAAATGTTGTAATCATTTTTCAACATTTCAAAAAATTCATCATCTTCATTATCCGCAATACACATAAAATCATAAGGATACAAGCTCTCTGGTTTCTCCGCAGTCAGGATACTGATTCCCTGAAATCCAAAATAAAAGCATCCCAGAAAGCTGACCAGTGAAAAGAACAGTACATACCTTGAAACCGTATTCGGACGATAATAAAACCGATGATTTTGCAAGAGCTTTTTGTAATACTTCTGATAGTGCTTTCTCCGGATATTCTCTAACCATAATGCTATTAGATTTCTTCCCGTTAAATATAACCCCAGAAAGAAAAGCCCTATGAGCAGTACATTTTCATAATTCCAGATTTTAGAATAGCCCCATCCTGCATAAATACAACATCCGATGCCAATTATTATTTTGGGTATTGTAAATTTACTGATTAATTTTTCTTTTCTGGTTGTTTCCTGTGTGTTGGTGATAATCAGAAAATCATACTCTAATTCCTTCACAAGTAAAAATCCCAGAATATAAATAATCAATGTAAACAGACAGATTAGTGGATATGTCAAAATCGAAATCTTTCCCAATGCAAAATTTAAATTCAGCTGGTGAGTCAACAACATTTTCAATCCAAATACTAAGCCTGTTCCTCCTATAAATCCCATCACGACTGCGATCAGATAAGTAACTCCCGCCTCAAACAAAATCATCTTACGCAGATCAGCTCCTGTGATCCCCATCCGTTTTAGTAGCATATACTCTGGAATTCTTTTTCCAAGATAAGAGATCAATACAGTGATGATCAGTACCACACCACAGAATAACAGAATCATTCCCGAAGATACAAACATCCGGCTCATCCCGTCTTCCTGTAGAAAAAACTGCGTGGAATGTTTTCCTGAAAACATCTGATAACCCACCGCCCCTGCATAAGAAATAGCCACCAGAATCGTTTCACATAAAATCAAAATCATCAGTTCTTTAAAATGACTTTTGAAATTTTGGAATAAAATTCTTTTGAATAAACTATTTTGTTTCATCCGCATTCACCTCCGGTTTCCTTTTTCTTCAATTTACACTATGAAGTCTCTTTAAGGTCAACCGCTACGGTTGAACTTCCGCATTAACTGTGCTATTTTTATCTCTGGAGGTAATCATTTATGTTGAATTTTGAATATTATGCACCTACGAAAGTAGTGTTTGGAAAAGATACTGAGAAAAAGGTTGGAGAACTAATCCAAGAGCAGGGATGTAAAAAAGTTCTGGTTCACTACGGAAGCGGCAGCGTAATCCGCACCGGACTTCTGGACCGTATTTATCACTCTTTGGATGATGCCAAAATAGATTATACTTCTCTGGGTGGTGTCGTTCCTAACCCAAGGCTTTCTAAGGTTTATGAAGGAATTGAACTTTCAAAAAAAGAGAATGTTGATTTTATCCTGGCAGTCGGAGGCGGCAGTGTCATCGATTCTGCAAAAGCAATCGGTTACGGTGTCTACAACGGCGGTGATGTCTGGGATTTTCATATCAAAAAGAGAAAAGCTACCGGATGCCTTCCGATTGGAACAGTCCTTACCATCGCTGCCGCCGGAAGCGAAATGAGCAATTCCTGTGTGATCACCAATGAAACAGAAGGTATTAAATGTGGGCATTCCAACAATTATGGACGTCTTAAATTCGCTATTATGAACCCGGAACTTACCTACACACTTCCGGATTACCAGACTCAATGCGGATGCGTGGATATCCTGATGCACACAATGGAACGTTATTTCACAGCAGTTTCCACTATGGAGCTTACCGACAGTCTCAGTGAAGCACTGATGCGTACAGTTTTAAAAAACTCTCTGATTTTAAAGGCAGATCCAGAAAACTATAATGCCCGCGCAGAAATTATGTGGGCCGGAAGTCTTTCCCACAACGGACTGACCGGATGTGGAACTGACGGCGGCGACTGGGCATGCCACCAGTTAGAACATGAACTGGGAGCCATGTACGATGTTGCACACGGCGCAGGATTATCCGCCGTCTGGGGAACCTGGGCAAGATACGTCTACCAGGAACATCCGGAGAGATTCGCAAGATTTGCCAAACAGGTTCTAGGTCTTCCTCATGAAGATGACATTTTAAGCCTCGCACTTAAAGGAATCGAGACCATGGAAAATTATTACCGAAGCATAGATATGCCAACATCACTTACAGAACTTGGTATTTCACCGGATGAAGATACCATTCAAAAACTTGCCTATGGATGCAGCCGTAAGAACACGCGTACCATCGGCGTGATCAAGAAATTAAATCAGGAAGATATGGCTGAAATTTATCGCAGGGCGAGATAATATTTCCATCATACCGCACATAATCTGAAACGGGAGATAACTGTACGTTTCCCTAATCATTAAGCAATTTGATGATTGGGTTCGTACAACTATCTCCCGTTATATACATATGAAAATTTTCCGACAATTTTCGCCAACTAAAATTTATACCTCCGCGATTGCCTCACGGATTGCTTCTTCTGTCGCCTGTACGGATCCCTGGATCATCTCCGGTTTTCCGCCGCCACGGCCACTTAATTTTTCTTTTAAGGCTTTGCTGTATGGTCTTACGTCATTCTCACGACTTCCGACCACATAGCGATATCCTGACTCGTCTGTTCCTGCAAATATCGCACAGATTCCTGCACCTTTTTCTAACAACAGATTCATCATTTCTCTTGGCTCATTGCCACCAAGTTCTGCGTCAAATACTACAACCACCGGTGCAGACACATCAATCTCTGCTGCACGGTATGTTAACACAGACTGTTTTAAGGATGTGATTTCATTCTTAAGACTTACCTGTTCTTCTTTCAAATGATTTACTGCCTCAGTGATCTCGTCTTCTTTCGCACAGAGCGCTGCTGAGATTGCTTTGGCGCTTGCCTCTTTGGTCTGGTAATCTTTTAATGCACGCATACCACTGAGCATATAAATACGTTCTCCACCTTTGTACTTGTCCATCTGTACCAGCTTGATCAGACCGATCTCGCCTGTGGTATCCATATGCGGTGCACAGCATGCACACACATCTACACCAGGGATATCTACGATACGCACCTGGCCCTCAATCTCAATCTTACTTCTGTACTCTAAATCTTTTAATTCTTCCTTTGACGGATACAGAATATGAATATCAAGATTCTGGAATACGATGCGGTTTGCCTCTTCTTCGATTTCTTTTAACGCTTCCGGTGTGATCGGACCATTGAAGTCCATCGTACAGTAATCATCTGCCAGGTGAAATCCAACATTGTCATATCCATATCTTCCGTGTACCAGACCTGAGATAATATGCTCTCCGGAATGCTGCTGCATTCTGTCAAAACGCACTTCCCAGTTTAACTTTCCGACAACATCTTTTCCCGGCTCCAATGCTTCCTTTGTATAATGACAGACCACATCATCCTTTTCCTGCGTATCAAAGACCTCTACGTCATTCAGCCAGCCGATATCTCCGTACTGTCCGCCCCCTTCCGGGAAAAATGCGGTACGGTCCAATACAACTTTGTACCCTTTCTCTGTCTGCTCACAGGATAATACCTGTGCAGTAAATTCATGCAAATGACTGTCTTTATAAAATAGCTTCTCTGTCATCGTCTTACATCCTCTCCGGTGCTTCAAATCCTAATACGTCTATGCAAGATTCTAACACTTCTTTTGTTAATACTAATAATGCAATATAACTCTTCTTGCGGTCCTCTTCCTCTTCTGAAAGGATTTTCGTCTCGTGATAGAAACGATTAAATGCATTCGCCAGATCATAGATATAGGCACAGATCTTATGCGGTGCCAGTTCCTCATAAGCAGCCTGCATCATATCGTTATATTTCGAAACTTCGAGCATCAGAGCTTTCTCGCTCTCTCCTGCTGCTCCTAAGATTTTCAGACCTTCCAATGTATTGCCCTCTGATGTATATTTGTTCAGAATCGATTTGATTCTTACGATTGTATATAAAATGTACGGTCCTGTATTTCCCTCAAATGAAGTAAATCTGTCCACATCAAATACATAATCCTTGGATGCCTGATTAGAAAGATCTCCGTATTTGATCGCTGCCATTCCTACGATCTTAGCAGTCTGTCTTGCCTCGTCCTCTTCTACGGTTCTGTTATCTGTGATCTTCTTATACATCTCTTCTTCAATCTCAGAGATCAGACGCTCCAGACGCATAACACCGCCTTCTCTGGTCTTAAACGGTTTTCCGTCCTTTCCGTTCATTGTTCCAAATCCCTGGAATCTGAGTTCTGTACTCTCCGGAACAATACCTGTCTTCTTCGCCGCACGGAACACCTGAATAAAATGAAGTTCCTGACGTTTATCTACAACATAAATAACTTCATCCGGATGGTAATCCTGTTCTCTTTGTACCAACGTTGCAAGATCTGTTGTTCCGTATAAAGAAGCTCCATCTGACTTCTGGATCATACATGGTGGAATCTCTTTGGTATCCGTATCTTCTTTTACATCAATTACTAAAGCTCCGTCATCAATATGGGCAAATCCCTCTTTCTTCAGACGCTCAATCATATCCGGAATATAAGCCTGTGCATCAGACTCTCCCTTCCACAAGTCAAATGTTACATTCAGATTAGCATAATTCTTCTTCAAGTCTGTCACAGATACATTCATAATGTGGTTCCAGATAGCTGTATATCCTCTGTGTCCATTCTGTAACAGATAGGTGGCATGTAACGCTTCCTCACGATATGCATCATCCTCTTTTGCTTTTCCACTGGCTGTCGGATAGATTTCCTCCAGCTCACTGATCGTAAATGGTGCCTCTGTCGGATACTCTCCTTCAAATGAATCATCATAGTACGGAAGATCCGGTTTTCTCTTACCAAGCTCTGTAATGATCAGTCCCATCTGATATCCCCAGTCTCCCAGATGAATATCTCCAAGGACCTCCTGACCCATCTTTCTTGCAATTCTCTTTAAACTCTCTCCTATGATTGCAGATCTCAGGTGTCCTACATGTAACGGCTTTGCCACATTCGGTCCGCCATAGTCGATCACGATTTTCTTAGGGTTCTCTGTCTTTTCCAGTCCCAGATCTGCATCGTCTGCCATCTGATTCAAATATGAAGCAACAGTCTCTTCATCCAGTTTCAAATTGATAAATCCAGGTTTCACTGCATCAACATCTTTAATCAGCTTACTATCCTTTAATAATTCCACTACATCATTTGCAATCATCAGTGGTGCTTTTTTATATGTCTTAGCCCCTGCCATCGCACCATTACACTGGTACTCGCACAGGTCCGGTCTGTTCGACAATGTCACTCTTGCATAAGATCTGTCATATCCTGCTTTCTCAAATGCATCTGCCAGTTCTTCTGCTATGAGGTCGATAATCTTCTTCATCTTTGTTCCTCCTTGTATAATATCCTTATCATCATTCGTATTTTCATATATTATTACAATTAGTTATTGTACCACAATGCCTTCTATATGGGCAACCATTAGTTCAGGGCATTTTCAAGATCGGTCAGAGACTCTCTCAAAATAGCATCTGATGCAACTGCAGACTCATACGCACTTTGTGTCTCCTCCACTAATTTTTCAACATCACTATGTTTTGCCACTTCCTGTACTGCTTTTTGCTCCTCCTCTGTTTCAAAATTCTCTGTGAGCTTCCAGCTTCCATCATTCTCTTTTGATACATAAAAAGTATCAAGCCCCGGTACTTCTGTGTAGATTCCTTTGATCTTCATATCATATCTTGTTAATACCACATAAGTCTCTGCATAAGGGCCATCTTTCATATACACTTCCACATTCTTATAATAGTCTATGTAATCTTTCTGTTCTGCCCGATCAATCAAATATTGATTCACCGCTTCCGTCACATGTTTTTCTTTATCCGGCACCAATGGATTCATTTCCTGGATCTCATAGTCTGCATTCCTGATTTTCTCTGTCTGTATCATAGGCTCACTGACTTTCGCCGCAACTTCGGTTTTCTCTGGATTCTTCATCCCGCTTACCCCTGCAAATAAAATTATCAGCACCAACAAAAAAATACTGACAAGCAACATGTATTGTTTCTGCTTCATAAAATCCTCCTTTGACTCATTGCCATACAAAAAAAAGAAATCCCTGCTCAAATCGTATCTTTGACAGACATTTCTCTTCTGAATGTTATGTATTCATTTTCAGCATACACACCCGGGCGGATTCGAACCGCCGCTCCCGCCTCCGGAGGGCGGTGCTCTATCCCCTGAGCTACGGGTGCTCATTTTTTGAATACTCTTATGAAATTACCTTTGTAATAGTAACATATTTGTTCCATAAAGTAAAGAAATTGATTTCGACAATTTTTTACGGAACTGACGTAAATCCATACGCCAGTTCCTGTTTCTTTTATTTTTTATGATTATACTTACAGAACACTCCTGCTATTTCAGAAAGTGATATCAACAGCAAAATAATCAGATAACTTACAGAAGTATCATCTCCCGTTTTTGGTCTTCCATCGGAATTTCCTGACACTTCGGTTTTTACCAGCTCTTCTTTCTGCTCAGGTTTCTCTTTTTCAGACATATCCGTTGGAATCTTCTCATTATCCATCGTTCCTAATTTTATCTCATATTGTTTTTTTGATACAGTCACTTCAAACGGCTCTATCAGAGTTTTCCCCTGATTCGCCTCACACTCTAACTCTTCTATAATGTATGTATCATAAGGAAAAGCTCCCTCTTCATCGTCTACAGGAACATTCTTCCCATCTTCTCCTCTACCGAACCAAATCCCAATATTACTCTTATATTCTTCCGGTTTCAGGTCATCATTCTCATTGGTAGAAATAGAGTGTTTCTGGTAGAAAGAGGACGAATTAAACTCTCCATTCTCATCTGTAACCACAATATGATATTCACCGGTAGTCTTTGAAGTAATCTTAAATGCCACCCCCGACATAGGTGTCTTCTTCTCCTGATCTTTCTTCACAAATGACAGATCTCCACGTATTACCTGGTCGGACCTGATCTGAATATTTCCACCTTCCACTGACACGACATCTCCCTCTTTGAATATATGCATCCGGCTTACAGATTCATCGAGCAGATAACCTTCCGGCGCCTTTGTCTCCTGCACTGTGATGGTGCCAAGCGGCAGGATTACATGTCCGTCTGAAAAATCTTTATAAAATTCATCTCCCGATAATTTATAGGATTCTTCCAGAAGTGCCTGATAATTTGTAGTTCCGTCTTCAAGCTCATCTGCTCTTGTTTCAATCACCCAGGTTCGCATCTGTACGCCGTCCTTTCCTGGCTTCCCTTCTGTGATTTCTTTCTCTGAATAATCACCTGCATAATATCTGACAGTAAATTCTGCATGTTCTAAAGATGCTGCACCCTGAGCGGTACCCGTGCCGGTCTCTCTGTCTGTCTTCTGAAGACTGAGTTTCATATCCATCACTGCCGGATGTTCCTCAACAGCAACCACTGTCGTCTCCTTCGCCGAAATTGTTACTGGATAGATTTCTTTATCCATCAAATATCCTTTCGGAGCTTCTATCTCTCTGACCCAGTAACGCCCTTTTCTCAATTTCAAAGTGTTCGTACTTCCGGATGCATCTGTCGTAAGCTTACCTGCCAGTTCCGTACACGCTTCATCCCTGTATACTCCATATACTGCATCTTTCAGAGAATAACATGTATTCTGCTTTGTTACTTCTTCATCTCCGCTTTTTTTCTGCAATTTTGCATATCCATCTGATACCCCACCGGCTTTGACCACCACCCACAGATTGGTAGGTACTTTTGATCGGATCTCTGTGATTGCATTCCAGCCTTCATTTGTCGTATTATCACTGGCTGCTGAATGCCAGAATAAATCTTCACTGCTGGTATCTCCCCAGAAAATTCCTACATGATGGACATCACTAAGTGCCCACTCACTGCCTCCGTCAAAAGACCAGATAATATCTCCTTTTTCAAGTACTCCCGAGCGCAGCATCTCTGATTTACTTGAAAAATAATATCGCTTGACATTATAATCTCTGTAAAATGTCACCCATCCGCTGATCGATGGTATCAAACTGGTATTTCCTCCACTCGCCAGTGTCGGTTTATATAATGCATGCCACACAAAGCCCGTACAGTTCATTCCCGCAACTCCTGGTTTATCCGCTTCACCGTAAGCTCCTTTGCAATCTCCGTTTGGATTTCTGTAATCACTGTTCATGCCTTCCTTCCAACCCGGACAATATGGAGTTCTCAGATAATAATTATCTGCTTCATGGCTTTCCAACCATTCGATATACGAAGCTCCATCCATTCCAAGCACATCCGCAACCGTCACGGATCCCTGTACGGAAGCTGCATGCACTTGTTTTGTTTGTCCCACAAAAGCAATCAGAAACACCCAGATTATCATAACTATATATTTTATTCTTTTTGTATTCATCTTCATCGATATCCCCTCCCACACTACAATGCTATCTGCAGTTTCTTCTGCTCTCTGTCATAATAGTAAATATGGTTGGATAAGATATCTTCTTCCTCCATCTGTGTCTCATTCACATTCTCAACCATCGTCCGCAACCGTTCTCTGCCCGGAGAATCCTCTTCACTGATAACCACCACTTCATGGATACTGCTCGGAAGTATATAATAATTGCCCTTTAAATACATTCCAATTCCTTCCAGGCATCCGGAATACAACATTGCCGCTGATCCATAACTCTTATGCTTATTACTTAAAATATATAAAATATCCTCTTCCTCAGACAACTTTATATTCGTCAGGGACTCAAGCGCTGCATTCATTGTCATAAACTCATATGGCAATAATCTTCCGGTATTCTTACAAGCCTCCTGATGAAGTTCTCTGGCATCCACACCCCAGCTCTGAATATGGGAATTATGTATTAACATTGACGCAGTTCCATATTCTGTCACATCAAGCAGAAGATAATATACGACAGCCAGATCCAGATACTCTCCATGCGGAACATCTTCCAGCAATTTTTCATTTGCGTCCCTATTGATCAGACGGTATATGATTTTTTCTTTTATCTGGCTGTATTCCTGAATAAAATCAGCATCCATCGATTCATTAAAACGTACTTTTCTATATACCCTAAGAATCTCTTTCACTATCTCTTCAATACTTTCTCCGCCTAACATCCGCTGATAATACTCTTCCAGATAAATCGTCGGCGATATGTTAATTCCTGTTTCCTTAAACAGGATTCCCTGTCGGATTGTACCATTATTCTTCAACACAGCATGCGTACACACTTCTATATTGTTCTCAAATCCCTCCCTTACTCTGTTTTCTACCGTGCGAATAAACTGATTATATGTCATATAACTCCTTTCTGTTCATCGCAGCATCTCTTATATTTTGTGGAAATGTGACAGGAATCTGCCACTCTTATCTCTGATTCCGACTGAATCTGAGTTTTATGATTTGTAATATTATGGTGAAATTAATTATAAAAAAGCCCCGCATAAAATGCAAGGCTTTTCGTTCGACATAATTCGACAAACTGTATTCTATTATGCTCTTGATAAATACTCTCCTGTACGAGTATCAATCTTAATAACCTCTCCCTGCTCAACAAAGAGTGGTACCATTACCTGAGCACCAGTCTCAAGAATTGCTGGTTTTGTAGCACCTGTAGCTGTATTACCTTTTACTCCCGGCTCTGACTCTGTAATCAGTAACTCTACAGTAAGAGGTGGCTCGATTGAGAACGGGTTATTCTGGTAAGAAACAACTGTTACTTCTTCATTCTCTTTTACGAACTTCAGTGAATCACCAACTGTATCTTTACTTACTGGAATCTGGTCATATGTCTCATTATCCATGAAGTAATATAAATCTCCATCATTGTACAGATACTGCATCTTCTTTCTCTCGATATATGCTTCATCAAATGTCTCTGTTGGACGGAATGTTCTCTCTACAACTCCACCATCAATTACATTTTTTAACTTTGTACGAACAAAAGCAGCTCCTTTACCTGGTTTTACATGTAAGAACTCAAGAACCTGATATACGTTTCCTTCAATCTCAAGTGTCATACCGTTTCTGAATTCGCCTGCACTTTTCTTTGCCATTATATAATCCTCCTTAATTGTGCTACGCAGCACTTATCCTCTTATTCACTTTATTAATTCTATAATAGATTACGCCATTTTTCAACCTTTTTTTACCTGGGACCCCATTATGCATCCTTCTTTTTGCTTTTCATATAAAAATGAAGCACGATTTTTTCCAGATATCTCTTCAGCACAATCTGAATTTCTTCTTTCGGATGAATCGGTTTTACCAGAATGTTCCGGATTCCGGCGCGCTTGGCTCCCCACACATCCGTAAACAACTGATCTCCGATAAAAATCGTATTCGATGTATCTGTATGCATGATCTCCATCGCTTTTTTATAGTTCTTTGTGGATGGTTTATGTGCATCGTACACATAATCCACCTGGATCGGTTCGTTAAACATCGCCACTCTAGGCTCCTGATTATTGGAAATCAAACAGCATTTAAAACCGATTGCTTTTAATCTTTCAAAAAGAGTAATAGCCCTTTTATCCGCCGGTGCTCCATGCGGCACCAGAGTATTATCAATATCAAATATCAGACCTCTTACGCCTTCCTCATATAATTTTTCAAAATCGATTACATATGTGGAGGCTATATACCGGTCCGGGAAAAACATATCAAACATTACTTTTCACCCATTTCTGTCAAATGTCCCACGAGTTCCTCACATATCTGCAGAATCGTCTTGTGGTCTGTATTAATCACAATATCTGCTGCTGCTTCATATTTTTCACGACGCTGTTCCATCAATTCTGCGATACTTTCGACGTTCTTACGTCCTTTCAGGTTCGGACGGTTCTCGTCATCCTTCACTCTTTCATAGACAACTTCCGGGCTTGCAGTTAAAAGAACCACACGACCATTCTTCTTCATCTCTTCTACATTTTTCTTACGCAGTGCAACTCCACCGCCACAAGAAATCACAAGATTTTTTCTCTCCTGAAGGCTTACCAGTAATTCCGTTTCAAGATTGCGGAAATATTCTTCCCCGTAAGTTGCAAAAATATCCGGGATGCTCATCTCCTGCTGTTCCGCGATCACCTGATCCATCTCCACGATATCCATCGCAAACATTGTGCTCAGATATTCAGAGATTGTAGATTTACCGGCTCCCATAAATCCGATCAACACAATATTATAGTCAAACAATTTTCTTGCCTGTATCTTTTTACTGTTATTCAGAATACATTCAAATACATCATAAATCTCTTCCCGGTATTTGTTGCTCCTTAACTTTTCTTCCAGTCGTTTTTTCTGCTTCGCTTCCTGCTTCGGCTGTAAGATCGGCATTCCATATTCTTCTTTGTATGCCATAATCTTCTCCACAATTGCATTCCGTTCCACCAGTGCATCTATGATCTTATCATCACACAAGGCCAGCTGCTCCCTGTACATTTCCAAATCGTTCATAATAAAACTCCTATATACTCTCTATATCAGTTCTTTTAATTTCACACGGTCAATTTTGCCATTTGCATTCTGAGGCATATTTCTCACTCGAATGATCTGATCCGGCATCATATAAGGCGGAACTTTTTTTCTTACTGCTTCTCTTATAATCTCCGGCTCTTTAATACCGCCTTCATAAACCAGTGCCAGACAATCTTTTTCTTTATCGTAAATACAGGCACATGCCTTTACCTTTTCTACACTATTTGCTCCCGCCTCAATTTCACCAAGTTCAATACGGTAGCCTCTGCGCTTGATCTGAAAATCCTTGCGCGAAATATAGATCAGTTCTCCGTACTCATTATATTTTACAATATCACCGGTCCTATATACTCTTTCCGGATAATACGTATTCAGCGGATTCTGTACAAAGGCTTCCTTCGTCTTCTCCGGGTTCTTATAGTATCCGTCCGCCATAAATGTGGAACGCACAAACAATTCCCCTTCTTCGCCGTCCTCAGCAGACTGACCATCTTCCTTTACAATAAACACATCACAATTGTCGCAGGCTCTTCCGATCGGCAGGCTCTCATCATCGGCAAACTCCCTGTCTACCACGTAAAATGTACAGATATCTGTGGTCTCAGTCGGCCCGAACAGATTCGCATAAACAATCTTCGGATCTAATGTATGGATCCAGTAATTTAACTGTTTCGTCGGCATCACTTCACCTGCAAACAATACTTTCTCAAGATATTCCGGCTTTGCAGCATCAAATGCTTTCCAGTTAGACAGAATTGAAATTGCTGTCGGCACCCAGTAAATCGTATTTACTTTATGGTCATTTAAAAATGCTATCAGGTTCAACGGAAACGAAAAATATTTTTTTGGAATAATATTGTAAGTACAGCCACATTTAACCGTCGAATAAAAATCCGTCACAGACATACTAAAGTATAGCGGTGTCTGCGAACCAAAACTGGTATGTTCATCAAAAGCAAATTCTTCCGTTACCCAATTGATATAACTAATCAATGCTCTGTGGCTGATGACAGTTCCCTTTGGCATTCCTGTGGAACCGGAAGTAAAAAGAATATAGGCAGTATCCATATCACACATCCGGGCACGTACATCATCCAGTGCCGCCGGATTTTCCTCAGTCGCTGCAAGCTTTTCATACAGGAAATATTCAACTTCCAGGTCTTTTGCAATATGCTCACTCTGTTCATCCGTCACGATCAGCGGATCATCCAGAACACTTAATATATTCTCGATTCGATCCAGTGGTGAATGCACATCAACTACAATATAAAAATCGCCAGCATACAAAACTCCAAGCATAGCATCAATGCAGTTTACTGACTTATCGATCAGGATTGCCACCGGTTTCCGGTTTCCATACAGGGAAAGTGCAGATCCAATTGCCTTTGCATGCTGCATCGTTTCTGTAAAACTTGCTTTTCTTTCACTGTCGGTAAACCCGATTTTTTCCGGAAACCGCTTTGTTGTTGCTTCAAAATATTCTAATATATTTTTCATGCGCAGCATTCCTCTTACTGAAGTTTCTCAATCAGTGACATGATTGCTTCCGGTGATTCAAAATTCTCCGGTATTACCTCGCTTACAGGAATCGTCACTTCAAATTCATCCGAAATATCTGAAATCAGATTCAAAATCGTCATAGAATCCAGATCACCACTTTCTACAAGATCCGTTCTTCCTTCTAATTTTACTCCAGGTATTAAATCTTCCAAAATCTCTAATAATGTTTCCATATCATTTACTCCTTTGTCTCTGAAAATATAGTATCGCCAAACACCTTTGAAAATGCTCTTGCACTATCTCCGTTCATATGACCGTCATAATCCACATAATTTTCCAGTTTATGGTCATAACTCTTATAATATTCCCTGTTGAAATTGTAGTACGGAACATTTTTTTCATTAAAATAAGCAGAAAAATAATCCCATGCTTCTGCACAGCTCTGTTCTTCCTGTACAAGCATCGTAGCCGCCAAAGGCATCGTTGTTGCGATAAATTCAATATCATTATCTTTACATAATTCAATCAATTTGTCCATATATTCCATATTCGTCTTTTTCACTTTATCTGCAGAAAACAACGTTGGTGAATAAGACGGAAAATTGTCAACTTCCACCGGATATTTTTCAATAAATCCATTCTCATGGTATTCCTGAGTTTCACCCTTCAGATAAGAGACGTCATAATTATGATTTACCTTCTGATATACCGTGTCTTTCATTTTAGATAATTCATAACTCAGTGAATACTCATGAAACGCAAACATTGGAAATCTCACATCACAGTCTAACATTGCATCTTTAAAATACTCCGCTTTTGTAACTGACATTGGGAATTCATGATAGAACAACAGATAGTTATTTCCCTTTTCTTTTTCTGTTGTAAAATATCCCGGCGATAATTCAAAAATAATCGTTTTGGGTTTCTGCTTTTCGATCACCAGTTTCGTCAGGTAATATGCATCTATCGGATATTCTCCCCCGACACACAAGTTATGTCCGGTCATTCCGGTTCCTTCCAGCATACTGTCAGGATCCAGATCCGACATTCCATTAGATGTTCCCAGAATAATCACATCTTTCTGCTCTGTCGTCACTGTATGGATATCATTTCTGATAAAGGTACATGGGTACAATGCAATATCCATTCCTTTGATCAGTAAAACTGCTGCCAGCGCACAGGCTCCCGCTTTTATACTCTTTTTAAAATTGTGCATAAATGAACCCCCTTGCTACCGACATTGGACTGAACAATGGAATTGAAACCAGCAGCAAAAACCAGATCATAAATTCCACCGGCAATGGCAATTTACCAAGCCGTCCCACTACATCCACTCCATTTTCCTTTAACAGACTGACAATAAACCATAACAAACATCCAAGCACCAGTGTCAAAAGTGCATATGGTGTATAAGCCGTTCCAAGTTTTCCTGAAGAGATCAATAAAAACTGAGACGGCTGAAAACTTGTAAGAGAATATTTCATCATCTTAAATGCTTCACCGGCCGAATTTACACAGTCGAAATATTCACCCAGATTAAACAGGATAAATGTACGGATCACCATAAAAATGTGATAACCTTTACTCTTATCGTTAATATGTAATTTCTTCTTCCAGCTTGTATAATTATCTGCTAAAAACCCACTGGTTGCTATGATGATTCCATTGTAAAATCCCCATCCAATGTTATTCCAATTTGCACCATGCCATAAACCAACCAGAACAAATACTATCAAATCAGAGATTGCCACCGTCACAAAACGACCTTTTTTTCTTCCCAGTTTCTTTTTGGACACTTTCTGGAGTTTTCTCATTCCTCCGGATAATGTCAGCGGATAAAATACATAATCTTTCATCCAGGCACCGAGTGTAATATGCCAGCGTCTCCAGAAATCACTAATAGATACCGAGAACATCGGCTGACGGAAGTTCTCCTCTAACCGAACACCAAACATTGCCGAAATTCCGATTACGATATCTATTCCACCGGCAAAATCGCCATACAACTCTGCTGTGTATAAAAGTACTCCGAAAATTGCTATCCCTGAATACTGATCAGGCTGTGCAAATATCGCTTCTCTATATACAGCCGCCCACTCGGCGATCACCATTTTCTTAAACAGTCCCCATATGATCCTCTGTAATCCATACTTTATATTTCTAAGTTCCAGATGGCGTTCTGCAGTTAACTGTGGGGCTAATTTCCCAAATCTTCCGATTGGTCCCTGAATCAGTTGCGGAAAAAATGAAACAAATAATGCATATTTCAAAAAATTAGTTTCTACTCTCTCTCTATTCCAGTATACATCCAGTAAATAACCCAGAGATTGAAATGTATAATAAGAAATTCCCAGAGGTAAAATCAGACGGATCATTGCTATATGACTTCCCGTCACAATATTAATATTGGTGATCAGAAAATTTGTATACTTTAGATATGCAAGCATACCAAGATCAAGAAGAATTCCAAGTGTCACAATTTTTTTCATCTTTCCTGCTTTACTTGCTTCCTCTGCATCTGATAACCGCACCTTATTGATCCACAGTCCAAATCCATAAGTTACTACAGTAGAAAACAGAAGAAATCCCACTGCAGGCACACTTACGAGCATATAGTAGCTATAACTGAGAATTAATAAAACACCCCATTGCAGACGTTTTGGGACCATATAATAAATACATAGTCCCAATACTGTAAACAGGAAAAAAAGGTTAGAAGTTAACGACATTTTCCTATTCTCCTTTATTAATATGTTAATCCGTCACCAATACATCCATCAGCAGAAGCACCCGTATCTGCCGGAGCCTGCGATGCAGGTTCTTCGGAAGCTGGCTCCTGATAGTTCTGAGCCGCCTCCGCCTGGGCTGCTGCCTCTGCCTGGGCTGCTGCCTCTGCCTGAGCTGCTGCCTCTGCCTGGGCTGCTGCCTCTGCCTCTGCTGCCGCCTTAGCATCTGCTGCTGCCTTAGCATCTTTTTCTTTCTGAGCTTTTAATGCCAGTTCTGCATCTAATGTACTGACTTTTTCTCCATCCTTTTCATATGTCAGATAAGCCACTCCATCTTTTAATTCAATCTCGCCATCTTCCATATCATCAAAAGGGAACGCATGTAATTCAACTACTGTATTATCTGCCAGTGTAAGCTGTACGGAATATTCAGCCGGAAGTGCTTTTCCACTCTCTGTCTCAGTCTCCTTTGCTGCATCTTCCGAAGGTTTATAATACAGGATTCTTGTCTCATCTTCTTTAAAGCCATCATTATCTTTTAACAGGCTGTCTGGATACTTTTCTTCGGAAGAAGATTTTACACTGACTTTTGTAATATCCTGTCCTGTAGCATTTGTGAGCTGTACCTCGTATGCTCCATCTGCTTTTTCTCCGATTGCTTTGTATTCTGCTTTCGCTTCTTTCGCCACAGATACTGAAGCATCCGCTTTTGAAGAACTGCTGCTACTGCTCTTTCCACATCCTCCAAGCATAGACAAAGCTAATGCTCCCGCTAATAAAGCAATTACTATTTTCTTTTTCATCTTCTGTTCCTCCATATGATTAATTCAAATATCGATAATTGGTATATCTCCATGTTCCGGACATTCCGTACCGGATCTGATATCCATTTCTTCCGGTCTCATACTGGAAATCCGGATCAAATACATAAGTAGTTCCACCCATCGTGATTTCAACCCATGCATGGTCGATCATTCCTCCGCTCCGGTTTGGAACGTATCCGTAAACGTATCTTGCATTATATCCCATGCCTTTCGCCAACTGATAAAATGCTGCGGCAAAGGTTCTGCAATCTCCATAGTGTGATTCCAGGCCATAAAGTGCATACCACTGTGTATGTGTATATCCTGCCGGAACACTATAACCGAGAGACACATAGCGAATATGATTTACACACCATGCATAACAGCTGTACAGATTCTTTCCTGCCTGTCTGTAAACATTCTGTACTGCTGCATTTACACGTCGCTGCTGCGCTGACTCCGTTACATAATAGCCACTATTAGAACCTGGTGCTTTCGATCCTTTCGGCACGATTTTAATCTGAATTGCTTCTACTCGTTTACTCAAACCGGAAGAACCGGAATTCTGTCCGTTCTTTGCCCATCCAAGCCATCCATAAGACTGGATATGCGTCCGGTACCATACATCACAATATTTAGAAATCTCACCGGTCAATTTAATCTGGATCGCCTCCAGACGCTTTCCGTCAACACCTGCTGTACCTCCATCTGAAATCCATCCCTGCCATCCTGTAGTCTGAACATGTGCACGGTAGCTTACAGATCCGGATACCGCTCCGTCCGAGAGTGTAATATTTAATTTTTCCAGACGTTTGGCTTTTCCGGTCACTCCCAGAGCAGCACCGTTTGACACAGTATTTAATACTCCGAAAGACTCCTGAGTTCCTGAATAATTCACATTGCCGAAACTATTCTGTGTAAGATATGTAAATGTACCACCTTCATCCGGTGCTGTTCCTCCGTCTTTTTTGACCATGCGGATCTTGATTGCTTCTGCACGTTTTGCAAGTCCGGATGTTCCGCACCAACCACTGGCATCTGAAGAACCTTTGGTCCACTTCGTCCATCCACCAGTCTGAACATGCATAGAATAATAAATATCATACTGCGCAGCAAGATCACCGGTCAAATACACCTGAATTGCTTCCATTCTTTTGGCTTTTCCAGTTGTTCCGGCCTGCTGCCCGTTCTTTTTCCAGCCCTGCGTTCCATAACTCTGTACATGCACACGGTATACAATATCTCCCTTAAAATCAGCCAGTGCCGGACCTTTGCTGATCTTAACAGCTTCCAAACGTTTGGCTTTTCCGGTCGTTCCCAATATCTCGCCGTCTTTTACCGTTTTTCTGTTACCATATGTCTGCACATGTCCGGAATATGTAATCAAAGC
Source organism: uncultured Lachnospiraceae bacterium (assembly GCA_934351835.1). GTDB lineage: Bacteria > Bacillota > Clostridia > Lachnospirales > Lachnospiraceae > CAKRJP01. The sequence goes on along the minus strand of CAKRJP010000003.1, from coordinate 122,921 downwards.
CCCTTCTTTTTCCTGAGGTTTGTCTTCGTCTTTATCTTCCTCTTTATCTTCGGCTTTATCTCCGTCTTCAATTGCCGGGGCTTCTCCCTGATTTTTGTCACTCTCAGTCTCATCCTGATCTGTCACATCCGGATTCTCCTGATTCTTATCTTCTATCTGATTTTTCTGATCACCAGAATCTCCAGTATTCCCATTCATGTTCCCATTCAGATCTCCATCCGGATTCGCACTGCCATCTGCCGCACTGCTTACTGAATCCGTTTCCTGTGCATATGTCAATACCGGCACCATATTCACTGCCAGAACCATAGCCAGACAACATGCCAGAACCTTCCCTTTCAATCTTTTCCTCATAGTAGCTCCTTTCTCAATACTCCTCCTGAAAACTTGCACTTATTAGTTTATATCACATCTTTTCTTTTTTCAACATGAAATACGACAGATTACGACAACTCAAACCCTTTGTTTTTCTCAATTAGCACTATTTAACCCATCTGCAATGTTTTCTCTGAACTGCACCCATGCCTCTTCATTTTCCACAAAATATTTCGGGCAGTCTTTTCCGGTCACATCATAGTGCCTGATCACATCCTCTGCCGTGAGATCATATTTAACACAGAGCCATACACAAAGCTGTACCAGAGACTTATAAGTTGCATCATTAAATTTCCCGGTCTCATCCGGATGACAACACTCAATGGAAATCGTGTCGCCGTTCCGGTCATTCGAGGCATAAGCCATCTCCCAGGTTGGAATGCACTGTACAATTTCACCCTCTAATCCTATTACAAAGTTACTGCTGACCTTTGTAAGATGGGTGTCTTTTAATCCTTCAAAATAGTCCCGGTTCTCCATTGCCGTTGACCCCGGATTAGCCGTATAGTGTACCACGATTCCATTAATCTTCTCATTCGTAATTACCGGTCTCGAATATTCATTTGGTGTTAAAAGTTCCACATCAATCTCTGGTTTCAGAGCATCAGTATCCGTTTTTGTCGATGAAGGTGTTCTTACTTTCCAGATTACGATTCCGATAAACAGAAGGAGCAATAACAGCACTCCTGTTTTCATATGCTTTTGTATTAATAATTTCTTCTTTTTGTCTGTAAGACGCATTCTCTTTTTCTTCTTCATATGTTTATAAGTCTCTCCACCATTAAAAAATCTTTCTGTCACCTAAATCAGTTGCTTCTATATGCAAAATGAGCCGGTAAAAGTACAACAATTACTATCATACTTTTCCCAGCTCAATTACATCCTGTTAAATTATCTGAATAATAACATATAAGCAATCAGTGCACCTACAATAACAATTGCGATTGCCAGAATAATAATCGGCAGTTTTGAACCGCCCTCATCCTCATAATCGTCGTCATCATAATCATCATCGTATGTATCATCCAGAATATCTTCTGGTTCCGGTTCCGGCTTTGGTCTTTTCTTTTTTTTCTTCTTTGTATTATCCTCTACCGCTAACAGTTCATCATATGCTTTGCGCATCTCCGTCTCGCGTTTTTCACGAACTTTTTTCGGTGGAATATTAGAGTATCTTGGCTCTTCTTCCTCGTCTCTTTCCCTGTCTGTCTCGGCAGATGTCTTGACCTTCTTCTGTGGAACCTTAAATTTCTTCTTACAGTTATAACATAAAAGGTAATTCGGGTCCTTCTTTCCTGGTCTTAATTCCTGACCACATATTGGACATTTCATCTTAAATGTGCCCTCCTCACTTTATAATAATCCGATTAATTCAATCTACCCAAACAGTATACTACATTCCCACTAAAATTTCAAAATATTTTACTGTACTAATGGATATTTTTTGGTCAATTCAGCAATCATACCTTTGACTTTCTCGATATTATCTTCACTCTGAAGTACCAGTGCAATTCCTTCTGCGATAATGTCCATATCTGCTTCTTTCATACCTCGTGTTGTTACTGCAGGTGTTCCAAGTCTGACACCACTGGTTACAAACGGCGATCTCGGATCATTAGGGATCGTATTCTTGTTGCATGTGATATGTGCCTGATCCAGACGTTTCTCCAATTCTTTTCCCGTTACTTCTTCATCTTTCAGATCAATCAGCATCAGATGGTTATCAGTTCCGCCGGATACAATCTTCACACCGCGGTCCATCAGTCCCTTGCAGAGTGCCTGTGCATTCTTGATGATCTGCTGTTGGTATTCTTTAAATTCCGGCTGTAAAGCTTCTTTGAAACATACTGCTTTACCTGCGATCACATGCTCCAACGGACCTCCCTGGATTCCGGGGAACACTGCTTTGTTAAAGTTAAATTTATCTGCTGCCTCCTGATTGCAGAGGATCAGTCCACCTCTTGGTCCACGAAGAGTCTTATGTGTAGTTGTTGTTACCACATCTGCATATGGAATTGGGCTTGGATGAAGTCCTGCTGCCACTAATCCGGCAATATGTGCCATATCTACCATCAGATATGCTCCCACTTCATCTGCAATCTCACGGAATTTCTTAAAGTCAATGATTCTTGCATAAGCACTTGCTCCGGCTACGATCAGCTTCGGTTTTTCCTCTAATGCAATCTTTCTCACTTCATCATAATCAATATATCCATCATCATTCACACCGTAAGATACAATATTAAAATATTTTCCGGAAATATTAACCGGTGAACCATGTGTCAGGTGTCCACCTGCATCCAGATTCATACCCATTACAGTATCTCCCGGATTTACCATTGCGAAAAATACTGCCAGATTTGCCTGTGCTCCTGAATGTGGCTGCACATTTGCATAATCACATCCAAACAACTCTTTTGCACGGTCTCTTGCAAGATTCTCTACAACATCTACGCACTGGCATCCACCATAATATCTCTTCCCCGGATATCCTTCAGCGTATTTATTCGTCAACGGGCTTCCCATCGCTGCCATAACAGCTTTGCTGACCCAGTTCTCAGATGCGATCAACTCTATATGTGAATTCTGACGTTCCATCTCGTCATGAATCGCTTCTGCAATCTCAGGATCTACTTTGGTAATTTCATCAAATGTATACATTTTTCATCCTCCTACTACACTTTATCCCTTTATCACGCTATAGTATAGCACTATTAAGACTTACTTCCAAGTGTAACTTCAATTTCTTTTTCTGTATATTTACCTGAATTACCCGGAATCTGTACCGTAAGTTTCACTTTTTCGCCTGCTTTATAATACTGTAACTGTTCCTGAAGTGTTGACATACCATCGATTGTTGTACCATTTAATGCTGTGATCACACTGCCTTTTGTAAGTCCTGCTTTATCAGCACCGCCTCCGGATATTACTTCTGAAATATAAACACCCGTTGGGATATCATACATCTGTGCACTGTCTTCTGTTACATCAACACCCTGGATTCCAATCTGTCCGCGCTCTGCTTCTGCAACTTTTGTTTTGGTCTCCTGATTCATAAGATCTGTGATCGTATCACTTACATCAGAAATCGGAATTGCATATCCAATACCTTCTACAGAATCCTGAGCAATCTTCGCACTGTTGATTCCAACAACTTCACCTTTATTATTAAGGAGTGCTCCACCACTGTTTCCAGGGTTAATTGCTGCATCTGTCTGAATCAGATTGCTGCTGTAACCATCTAACTGTCTGTTTGTCGCAGAGATGACACCTGTTGTAACAGACTGTCCATAGCCGAGGGCGTTACCGATTGCTATAGCAGGTTCACCCACCTGAAGGGAATCTGAATCTCCAAGTGTTGCAACCTTTATCTCATCCATTGTAGAATCTTTGATATCACTTAATTTTACAGCGACAACAGCCAGATCTTTGCTGGAATCTGTACCTTTGATATTTGCTTCTACACTTTCATTATCTATAAAGCTTACCGTCAATGTATCACTGTTTTCAACCACATGGTTATTCGTTACAATCAGAAGTTCTGAATCATTCTGACCGATGATAATTCCTGATCCGGCGCTTTCACTCTGCTGTTCCTGCATTCCTCCAAAGAAACTCTGTACCTGCTGAACACTCATATTTGTAATAGATACAACAGAAGGCATTGCATTATTTACAATTTTTGTCACATCTGTTGTTACCACAGAACTGTCACCGGATGTTGTAAGTTTTGCGCTCTCCACTGTCTTCGAACTGCTTTTTGCCGAATTTGTTCCTAATAATTTCCCGGAAACAAAACTTGTTGTCTGAAATGCCGCTCCGGCAACCACTCCAAATGCCAGTGCCACACATCCAATCTTCGCCCATTTAGGCATTCCTTTTTTCGGTTTCCGCGGATCTCCGGCCCCGTTCATGTTCTGATTCATATTGCCATTCATGTTTCCATTCATATTCTGATTACCCGACGGCTCCTGTCCGGTATAATACGTATACTCATTATCCATAATAGAAAACTCCTTTCTCATTCATCTGATGGTTATAGTGTATCGTTTAATTGTGTTTAAACTGTGATGAATAAATGACAAAAATGTTATAGTTTTCTATTGTCTCCTGTAAATAAATACCGGCATCGGAGGATTATTTCCCCGGTTATAATATTCGTTTACGATCACAGTATATTCTTTCCCCGGAATCGTCTTCAAATATTCCAGAATTTTTTCTCTTTCCTCAAACCCTGTATCGCCGCCACTATAGATACACAGACTCATCATTCCCCCACGCTTTAATATTTTCAGTCCTTTATCGATCGCCTCTATACTCGTCTGCGCTTTCGTTGCCACTTTGTGGTCGCCACCCGGAAGATAGCCGAAATTAAAACAGATGGCATCCGCTGTCTCCGACTCTGCATACCTGTCCATATGCTCATGTCCGTCCTGCACAAGTTCTGCATTCAGATATCCTGCCTCTTTTAACTTCTTCGCTGTATACTTTAAAGCCTCCTCCTGTATATCAAATGCCAGGACGTGTCCGCACGCCCCGGCAATCTGACATAACAGCAGGGTATCATTTCCTTTTCCCATGGTCGCATCAATATAAAAGCCCTCTTTTTTAGCGGTTGCTTTTATAATCTCATGGCACCATTCTGTTATCTTCGAATAATTCATTTTTCATCCTTCTTTAATTTTACAAATCAAATAATGACAACTGGTTAGACTGTGGCAAGTCTCCCAAAAGCCCCAGAGTTCCCATATAATCAATAACCGTCTTACTTGCTTTTGTACGCTCTCTGAAATCATCTCTTGACAGATATTTTCCGCCTTTTTCGGCCTCTTCCATCTGTTCTGCCGCCTTCTCACCCATTCCATCAAGACTGGTGAACGGCGGAAGCAATTTCCCGTCTATAATCTGGAATTTTGATGCCTTTGATCTGTAGATATCAATTGGCAGGAATTCATAGCCTCTTGCGTACATTTCCTGTACGATCCTCATATCCCGGAGTGTATCCTGCTCTTTCTTTGAAAGAGAGCCGGAACGTTTCTTATAGTCTGCCAGATAATACTCCAATTTATCTCTTCCCTGACACATAATCTCATATGAAAATGCATCCGCACGAATTCCAAAAAACGCTCCATAGTATGCCAACGGATAATTCACCTTACAGTAAGCGATACGATATGCCATCATTACATACGCTGCCGCATGAGCTTTCGGGAACATATATTTGATTTTCTCACAAGAGCCTATATACCACTCCGGCACATCATGCGCCAGCATTTCCTTCTTATATTCCGGCCACTCTTTGCATTTTCCCTTTGCTACAACACCTTTTCGCACTCGCTCCATGATGGTGAAAGAAAGTTCACTCTCTAAACCTTTATTAATCAGGTAAGTCATAATATCATCACGGGTACAAACCGCTGTTGAGATTGTCGCAATTCCGCTCCGGATCAGATCCTGGGCATTATTCAGCCACACATCCGTACCATGGGAAAGTCCGGCAATACGAATCAAATCTGAAAATTTCGTTGGATGTACTTCTTCTACCATCTGCATAGAGAAATCCGTACCAAATTCCGGAATACCAAGACAGCCCAGTTTACAGCCACCGATGTCATCCGGCTTAACACCAAGTGCTGATGTGTCATGAAATAAAGACATGACCTTCGGATCATCCAACGGGATCTTGGTAGCATCAAATGGATGGTCTGTCTCATTATATTCATTATCCATTGAAGGGGAACTGATAAATTCCTCCAGCGTCTTAATCATGGTTGGATCATCATGACCCAGAATATCAAGTTTTAATAAGTTATGGTCAATGGAGTGGTAATCGAAATGTGTCGTTACAATGTCTGTTGTCGTATCATTTGCCGGATGCTGCACCGGAGTAAATGAGTTAATTTCTTCTCCCAGCGGAAGTACGATGATACCTCCCGGATGCTGCCCGGTACTTCTCCGAATTCCCGTACATCCCGCAACAATGCGGTCAATCTCACAATTTCTTTTTCCCTCTCCGCGTTCTTCGTAATAATTCTTTACATATCCAAATGCAGTCTTTTCCGCCAGAGTTCCGATGGTTCCGGCACGGTATGTCTGACCTGCTCCAAAAATAACCTCTGTATATTTGTGGGCATTACTCTGGTAATCTCCGGAAAAGTTCAGGTCAATATCCGGCTCTTTATTTCCCTTAAATCCCAGGAATGTTTCGAACGGAATATCGAATCCATCTTTCTCTAACGGTTCTCCGCACACCGGGCACAATTTATCCGGCATATCCATACCACAGCCTCCGGCATAAGCACGGACTTCTTCTGAATCAAAATCTGTATAGAAGCATTTCTTACAACGGTAATGTGGACTCAGCGGATTTACCTCAGTAATTCCCGCCATTGTCGCAACAAAGGAAGATCCTACAGATCCACGGGAACCTACCAGATATCCATCTTCCACTGATTTCCATACCAGTTTCTGTGCAATAATATACATAACGGCAAAACCGTTGGATATGATAGAGTTCAGTTCTCGTTCCAGTCGCTCCGTTACGATTTCCGGTAAATTTTCTCCATATAATTCATGTGCTTTACGGTAACAGATTTCTCTCAGCTGCTTATCTGAATCCGGGATGACCGGCGGACACTTATCCGGGCGCACCGGTGTTATCTTCTCCACCATATCTGCGATCTTGTTAGGATTCTCAATGACAATTTCTCTTGCTTTCTCCGAACCGAGATATTCAAATTCTTCTAACATCTCATCCGTCGTATGCAAATACAGCGGTGGCTGGTTATCGGCATCGGCAAATCCTTTTCCTGCCATAATGATCCGTCGGTAGATTTCATCCTCCGGATCCATAAAATGCACATCACAGGTCGCTACAACAGGTTTATTAAACCGTTCACCCAGTTTTACAATCTGGCGATTGATATCTCTGATATCTTCCTCACTCTGGACCTTTGAGATTTTGTCACTCTCGATCATAAACTGGTTGTTTCCCACCGGCTGTATCTCCAGATAATCATAGAAATTTACAATCTTTGCAATACGTTCTTCCGGCTTATCATCCAGAATTGCCCGGTAAAGTTCTCCTGCTTCACAGGCACTTCCAACCAGAAGTCCCTCTCTGTATTTTGACAGTTCACTCTTCGGTATTCTCGGCCGTCTGAAATAATAATCCAGATGTGACTTGGAAATCAAAGTATACAAATTCACTCTTCCCACTTCATTCGTTGCCAGAATGATAACATGATATGTCATCTGCTTTTTGACAACAGCTGCTGTGTTCATCGTTCCAAAGTGATTTAACCTGGTAAGATCCGTGATACTTCTGTCTTTTAACATCTCTACGAATTTTACAAAAATCTCTGCCGTTGCCCCTGCATCATCCACCGCACGGTGATGATTCTCCAGTGAAATATGAAGTGCATTGGCAACAATATTTAACTTATATTTTGATAGAGTAGGCAATAAAATTCTTGCAAGTGCAACAGTATCCACCGACGTGAAATCCGGTTTGATATCCTGATATCTGCAGTTTTGTTCAATAAAACTCACATCAAAAGATGCATTGTGAGCCACCAACACCGCATCTCCCACAAATTCCAGGAACTGCGGCAGGATTGTCTCAATGTCATCTGAATCCATAACCATCTGATCAGTGATACTGGTAAGCTGTGTAATGTTAAACGGAATCGGAATCTTCGGATTAACAAAAGTGCTAAACTTATCCGTAATCTTTCCATGTTCTACCTTAACAGCTCCAATCTCAATAATCTTATCTTTGATTGGGCTGAAACCGGTAGTCTCAAGGTCGAATACAACAAACGTTCCTTCTAATGACTGCCCTTTTTCATTCACCGCAACATCGACCAGATCATCTACCAGATACCCTTCTACACCGTAGATAACCTTAAACGGATCATCAGCCGGAAGCCCCTGCATATAATGATGAGCTTCCGTAAATCCCTGCACCACGCCATGATCCGTGATTGCCAGTGCTTTATGTCCCCAGTCGTGGGCACGTTTTACCAGATCCTGTACATTTGTAACTGCGTCCATATCGCTCATCTTAGTATGGCAGTGCAGTTCTACACGTTTTTCCGGCGCAGTGTCCAATCGACTCTCTGTAAAATCCGGGATCTTACGCACACCTGTAACGGAATTGATACTGAGTTCACGGTCAAATTTATCAATAGTAGCAACACCTTTAACTTTCAGAAATGCTCCCGGCTTGATCTCTCCTAAAATATCCGGAAGCTGCTCATTTCGAATAAACATCTTAACCATGATCGTATCAGTAAAATCTGTCACAGCAAATGAAAGGATCGTTCTCTCATCACGAATCTCTCTGGTCTCGAATTTAATCACCTTTCCACGGACGGTAATTTCACCCATCTCCGTGATGAGGTACTTAATCTCCATTGGTTCATCATCAAAATTACGTCCATAAATCAGATTCTTATCATCGGAATCTTTCACACCATACGCAAAACGACCACGACCACCAAAAGAAGACTTGCGCCCCTTAAATCCGTAACCTTTAGATCCTCCGACAAATTTTGAAGATTCCTGTTTCTTCTCCCCGGAGTCTTTCTTCTCTTTCGAATCTTTTGGTTTACTTTCGCTTTCCGCCTCAGACATTTTTTCTTCCACAAGAGACTCTTCCATGTGCTTCTCTGAAACCTGCTCCACACGTTCTAAGATGGCGTCCACTTCCTGACGGATTTTTGCATTGTTAAACCTTAACTTACTGTCCTTGATCGGCATATAACTGACTTTGATCTCGATGGGGCGTCTGAAGCGTTCTTCAAAAATATCCGTCAGATAGGTGGTCAGAAGATCTTTCTTCCCCTTGGAGACAATGTTGTCTTCCAGGGAAAGGCACAGCACATTTTCATTCTCAAAATGATATTTTGCACTGCGCAGCATGTTCCGCTCCACCACGCTCTTCTGGTCCAGCTCAAACAGGAAACTCTCATAATATTCTTTCATCAGATTTTCCGGAGTGTACTGCTCCGAAAGTATGTAGGATTCTATTACCCGGATCTGAATACGATTTCTTGCAAACAACTGGTTCTTGATTGCCTGTTCCAACTCATAAATATATCGCTTTGGTATTAAATGCGTACTTTGAATAAACACTTTTATAAAGTCCCTGGTAGAATTGGTTGCTACTTTTGTAACCTGTACCCCCTCTAAAAGTGCCTGCATGTCTGTATTCATTTTTAATGTCGGAAATACATCTGCAAATACCTTACTCATTCCAGTGTAACAGCTCCCATCTTAATGTCTCTAATAATTCTTCTTCTTTGACTTTCTTTACGACTTCCCCATGCTTGATCAAAAGTCCTTCTCCCTGGCCTCCGGCAATTCCGATGTCAGCCTCTCTCGCCTCTCCCGGTCCGTTGACCACGCAGCCCATAACCGCAACTTTGATATCCAACGGAATATCTGCCACCATCCGTTCCACCTGATTTGCCAGCCCGATCAGATCAATCTTTGTTCTTCCACAAGTCGGGCAGGATACAACTTCAATACCGCCCTTACGAAGTCCCAGCGTACGCAGCACAAGCTTTGCGGTTTTGATTTCTTCTACCGGATTGCCGGTCAAAGACACACGGATCGTATCTCCGATCCCCTGATTCAAGATCAGTCCAAGTCCGATGGACGATTTGATATTTCCTGCCCAGACCGTTCCGGACTCTGTAATACCTACATGCAACGGATACGGACACTCTTTTGCAATCAGTTCATGGGCTTTTACGCACATCATAACATCTGAAGATTTAATGCTGACTACCAGATTGTCATACCCCATACGTTCAATCATATGCACCTTATCCATCGCACTCTCTACAATGCCTTCAGCTGTCACTCCGTGGTATTTTTCCACAAGATCCTTCTCCAGAGAACCACTATTCACCCCGACACGGATCGGAACCCCATATTCTTTTGCTTTATCCACAACTGCCTGCACTCTGGATTCATCCCCGATATTTCCAGGGTTGATACGGATCTTATCAGCTCCCGCCTCAATTGCAGCAATCGCCAGGCGGTAATCAAAATGAATATCCGCTACCAGTGGGATGTGAATCTGTTTCTTAATTTCTGTCAATGCTTCTGCTGCCTCCATGGTCGGTACGGCACAACGGATAATCTCGCATCCTGCCTTTTCAAGGGCCAAAATCTGTGCAACCGTCGCCTCCACGTCTTCTGTCTTCGTATTGGTCATAGACTGAATTGCAATTGCATTACCACCACCGATATAACGATCTCCGATTTTGATCTGTTTCGTATGTTCTCTGTACATCTCCTCTTCCTTTCCGGATCTTCTCCATAAAATTAATTTGCTATATAATGTAACGAAAATCCCTCTATCCTACACAATCTGTGCCCTGATAGAGGGATGTTTATCTGTTACTCTCTTGTAAGAACCATCTGGTCCCCATATTCCCGTTCTGTAAGTGTGAGCTGTCCACCGTCAATACTGTAACTGAACGAAGTCATATAAGAGCCGAGTGCCGCCTCCAACGCCTCTTCTGTATACATTCCTTTTGAGTCCTCAGCAAGTTTCGTCAACTCTTCTTTGTCCTCTGAGATTGTAAAAATCTTATCTTCTTTATCCAAAGAATAATCCAGTTTCACGTCAACCTTTGACTCTTCTGCAAGATCTGGTACTGTCAGGGTAAGAGTACTCCCATTCTTGATAGTCATCTCAATGTTGCTGTCCTCATTAACCCAGCTTCCCTGAAGTGGATTTCCCGTAAATACTTTCACTAATAAATAAATTGCAATCAATACGATCACCACAGAAGATACCGTCATCACGATTCTCCATATCTTACTTCTTTTTGCTTCGTCATTTTTTGCTATTATCATCTACTTTTACATCTCCATTACTAACTATATAAATCAAATTATAAATTCTTTCTTTCGGGGTGTCAACGGTTGGAAAATACTTTCTCCTACTCTTCTGTCTCTACCAGCAGATAGAATCCCTTCTCTGTCTTTTCAATCTTCCGGATAATCCCTTTTCTCGATTTAATACGGTTTCCTGTACGGAAAATTCCGGACATCGCAATGGATGGTTCTACCAGATAAGTATATTGTCCGGTCACAGCACTTCTCTCACTAATCTCAACTTCCTGCCCTTCTTCTACAAGCCCTTCCCGTTCCATCTTAAATCTTTCCTGTCTCATATATATCTCCACCTTTCTTCGATATTCTATTATTCTTCTTTATATTATGTCACATTTCTCGTCAACATGTCGCATTTTGACACCTTTCGACATCATATGGTCGAGAGTCGGCACTTCGTATGTTCTTTTCCGGCACACTTGTTTAAAATAAACAAAAGAAAAGAAAGGAGAAACCGGTATGGCATTTGCAGACAAATTAAAAGAATTACGGCTGGAAAATCATATGACACAGAAAAATGTCGCTGACAGCATCCAGGTTGCCCGCACTACAATTACCGGTTACGAAACGAAAGGCCGTCAGCCTTCTCACGAAAAACTGACAGCGCTTGCCGGTCTCTTTCAAGTATCTCTTGACTATCTTCTGGATGAAGAAGAAACAATCCAATTGTCGCTCTCTCAGTCAGACCATTTGTCATCTACGGAGCAGAATGCTCTATCCCGCTACCGGAAACTGACTTCCCGTTCGAAACAGAGCCTGTTAGAATATCTGCATCTCTTAGAGCTTCTCGATGCAGAAACACGTACCAGATAGTAAAAATTATCCGGTACGTTTTCTTTATATTATTTTACAAATCGATGATAAATATAATCATTCGCTTCTTTCTCCTGACTGTCATCCAACGGTGACAATGTAATCTTCTCACCGTATTTACGTTCCAGGGCTTTTGTCAACAGATGATCACAGATCTGTGGGTTCTTCGGAAGCAACGGGCCATGTAGATAAGTTCCAATCACATTCTTATAAATAACCCCTTCATATCCACTTTCTCCGTCATTTCCAGCTCCATATAAAACCTTTCCGAATGGCCGGTTCCCATTCAGATATGTTCTTCCTCCGTGATTTTCAAATCCAACCACCGGCATATCCGCCAGTTCACTCTGAAGTACGATATTGTCAATCAGTCGTCCTTCTCCCTGTTCAGTGTAGATATCGACAAGATCAAGTCCCTCGATCATCGCATCTGTAGTCTTATAATATTTTCCAAGAAGTTGATATCCTCCACATACGGCAATGACAACGCCTCCGTCTTCCACATACTCTTTAAACTGGCTCTGGATTTCTAAAAGATTCTTGCATACAATTGCCTGTTCTCTGTCGGAACCTCCTCCTAAAAGCACGATATCCAGTTTTGAAAACTCAATAGTATCTCCTGTATTAAATTCGATCGTCTCTGCACCGATTCCTCTCCAGTGACATCTTTTCTCCATGCAGGCGATATTTCCTCTGTCTCCGTAAAGATTCAAAAGATCCGGATATAAGTGTCCGATCGTAATCTTCATATCTTGTGCTTCCATTATCTCTCACCCTCCAGTTTCTTTAACACATTTCTTGTACTGAACAATGCAGTATAGTTGACAAGAACATAGAGGTTCTTACATCCATTCTCCACACGCTCTCTGATTGCCGTCTCCACATCTGCTTCCAGCTTAGAAGGAATATCTACATATTTCATTCTCAGACGCATATCCTGACATCGGATACCGCTGACCGTGATAGAATTAATGTTTGCTCCCGCAAAACGGTCAAAATCAACATCCCATAACCATGAAATATCCGTTCCATCCTGGTCATTATCATTGATCATAATAATAACGTCTTTTAACGATTCATCCTGCATGACTGCTGAAATATTCTGATTAAATCCCGCCGGGTTCTTCGCCAGATTCAAAACAATCTTCGTTCCCTTAACATTAAAGGATTCCATTCGTCCGTTTTCCGGATTGAACTTCTCTAACATTTCATTAAAATGTTTAAGTTCCAAGCCACCGGTACGTGCTGCTGCGTAAGCTGCCAGAATATTATATATGTTATAGAAGCCTTTGTAATTTGCCCTGATACGGCGTCCTTCTACTGTAAATGCAAGATTCTCTCCCACATTAATATCAGATGCATCGTACTGTATCTTTGGTCTCTTAAAATCACATTCTGTACATGCGTAATCACCCAGCTGACTGTAATGATAGAAATTATAATGAAGAAGCGCTCCACATTTCTTACAGAATCTCCCCTCTCTGATCTCATGGGAATCTTTATCATCCAGAACCTTCTCACTGATTCCGTAGGTTACATACGAGTTACCGCTGTCCATTGCCAGAAACGCCGACAATGCATCATCGCCATTTACAATTACTTTCATGTCCGGAGCTGTCTGCATCACTTCTTTTAACAGATTCATCGTAATATCAATCTCACCATAACGATCCAACTGATCGCGGAACAGATTGGTAAGTACCATGTAATCTGGTTTAAAATGAGGAAATACTCTTCTTGTAGATGCCTCATCGATTTCTATGCTTGCATAATCTGCATTCAGATTGCCGGAAATTCCCGCCGAAAGTGCAAATGCCGCTGCCACTCCGTTTAACATATTAGATCCTGTATGGTTACATACGACCTTATACCCTTCCGCTTCTATCGCTGCACAAAGCATATTGTTAGTGGTAGTCTTCCCATTCGTTCCACAGACAATAAATATATCTTTTTTTACCTGTCCTGCCAGATCCGAAAGGATTGACGGACAGATCTTAAGTGCAATCTTTCCTGCCCAGGTCACTCCCTGACGGTGAAAAACATGCACGCTAATTTTTTCTGTTAATTTTGCCGCCCATACGGCGAGCATTCTGCGTATATTAATCATGAATTTACATCCTTTTCCTTTATTTTTATCCTATACATCTTAACATAATCGGCCATTTTTTTAAAGGGATAAAGAAATCTGTGCGATTTGTATACAATTTGTACAGAAATTGAAGTATTTTTTGTTACATTTTTATCATAAAAACCCTTTACAAACTCCGGTCCAACTGGTAGAATATTATTTGTAAGTTAGATAATATTTTAACAAATGTTCATAACTTTTTTTCAAACCCCTTTTCAACCGCCGGGTTGCACAAGCAACCTGACGGTTTCTCTCTTTTTATACGGTAGTTTTCACTCCATCATCTCCTGTTAACAATTTGACGGATTTTTTCAGGTTTTGGCTTGTTGCCTAACACAAAAAGACAGATACGGATATTGATCCATACCTGCCTATATCTTTTTCATATATTTCTATCAATTCTGTTATTATCCCAGCAGATGCACTCCACCTAATAATACATATGATACGAACCACATGATGACTGTCGCCATCAGGATTCCGATAATGACCGCCGGAAATGCTTTTTTGAATTTAATTCCAAGCAACGCCGCGATCAGAGATCCCGTCCATGCTCCCGTGCCCGGAAGAGGGATTCCCACAAACAGCACCAGTCCCCAGAATTCGTATTTTTCGATCTGGTCCTTTTTGCTCATCGCTCTCGTTTCCATACGATCTACAAATGGTTTTAATTTTCTGGTTCCCTTCATCCAGTTAAAGATCGGTGTGATCAACAACAGGATAAATGGCACCGGGATAATATTTCCGATAATACATAATGGAATTGCTTTCGCCACCGGAACTCCAAGTAGTGGTCCTGCCACCAGCAGTGCTCCTCTAAGCTCCAGGATCGGGATCATTGATATGATAAATACAATTCCTTCTTTTCCTACAGAGCCGCCCAGTGCATGGATGATTGACTGCACTAAAGTTTCTGTCATATATTAACTCCTTTCACTTCATCGGTTATGCTTTCATATAATCTCTCAGAAAGGCAAATAATGCCTCCATCTCTTCTCTTGTTCCAACTGTGACTCTCAGATACTGCTCTATACGCTCACTGCCCCAGTAACGCACATAAATATCATGTTCCTTCAGTGCCTCGAACAGTTCTTTTGCATCGTACTTCGGATGTTTTACAAAGATAAAGTTCGCTTTCGAATCCGGGAATTCAAATCCAAGTTTCGCAAACTCTCCTTTGGCCCACTCTCTGGTCGCTATGATTTTATGCACTGTCTCCTCAAAATACGCTTTATCTTTAACTGACTCTACGCCTGCCACCAGAGAAGTCTGATTCATCGTATAAGAGTTGAAGGAGTATTTTGCATCGTTTAAGTATTTGATCAGTGTCGGATTACTGATCGCATAACCAATACGCATACCCGCCATAGAACGAGCCTTTGAAAATGTCTGTACTACGATCAGATTATCATATTTGTCAATCAGTTCTAATGCAGAACGACCGGCAAAATCAATGTAAGCCTCATCTACAATTACGATTACATCCTGATTATGTTCGATAATATCCTCAATCTCTGAAAGTTCTTTGTAAACAGCTGTCGGCGCATTCGGATTTGGGAAGATCACACCACCGTTTTCTTTATAATAGTCTTCTTTTACAATCCCAAACTGATCATCTAACTTCTGACATTCATACGGAATGCGATAAAGTTCTGCCCATACCTTATAAAATGAATAGGTAATATCCGGGAAAAAGATTGGTTTCTCTGAATTAAAGAATGTCAGGAAACACATGGACAGGACATCATCCGATCCAACTCCCACAAATACCTGCTCCGGTTTTACTCCATAGAACTCTGCCAGTTCATTTACCAACACACCGGCTGTCGGGTCCGGATACAGTCTCAGCCGGTCCGTATCCATCTGCTCTAATGCCTTCTCCACACCCGGAGCCGGTGGATATGGATTCTCATTTGTATTTAATTTAATAACTTTGCGCTGTGGCTGTTCTCCCGGCACATACGGTTCTACTTTTCGGATGTTCTTCTCAAATTCTCTCATGCTGTCTATCTCCCATACTCTGCTGCTAATTCTTTAAATTTCGGAAGTGAATTTACGATGGTCTCATAAGAAACGCAATAAGCAAGTCGCACATAACCGGCGCACCCAAAGGAACTTCCCGGAACTAATAATAAATTGTATTTCTTAGCCGCTGCACAGAACGCTTTCTCGTCAGCAATTGGCGCTTTCATAAACAGATAAAACGCGCCTTCCGGTTTAATACACTCGAATCCACAATCTAAAAGACCATTATATAAAGTCTCTCTGTTTCTGTCATAGTATGAAATGTCGGTCTTGGCATCCAGACATTTTGCAACCATTTTCTGCTGCAGTGTCGGTGCATTTACAAATCCAAGGATACGTGTTGCTACGTTAGCCGCCGCCAGCATGTCCTCACTGTCCTTTGCTTCGTCCGGGATTACCAGATATCCGATACGCTCTCCCGGAAGAGATAGTGACTTACTGAAGGAATATCCTACAACTGTATTGTCATAATATTTTGTCAGATAAGGAACTTCTACATCCCCATATACCAGTTCACGGTACGGCTCATCTGAAATCAGATAAATGTCTGTACCATATTCTTTCTGCTTTGCTTCCATAATCGCAGCCAGTTCCTTAATTGTCTCTTCGGAATATACAACACCTGTCGGGTTGTTCGGTGTATTCACAATTACAGCCTTTGTCTTTGGCGTGATCTTTGCTTCAAACTCATCCAGTTTCGGCTGAAATGTCTCTGTATCCGGTGAGATTTCCACCAGCACACCGTCATAGTTATTCGTATAAGAACGATATTCTCCAAAATAAGGAGCAAATGTAATTACCTCATCCCCCGGATTGAGCAGAGTCTTTAAGATAACATTCAATCCACCTGCAGCTCCGACAGTCATAATAATATTCTTGCCTTCAAAAGAAGTTCCAAATCTCTGATTCAAAGACTCTGCGATTTTCTTCCTGACATCTGCGTATCCGCTGTTACTGTTTGTATAACCATGCAAAACCAGCGGATCACTCTCGTCCAACAGTTCGATGATTGCCTGCTTTACTTCTGCGGGTGCAGGAACGTTTGGATTACCCAGACTGAAATCATATACATTTTCCGGTCCGTAAATGGATGCCAGACGGTTTCCCTCTTCAAACATCGCACGGATTGCCGAACTGTTTGCTACCATATTCTTCATCTTATCTGCTATCATATTCTCTCCTTCTTTCTGGAAATATCAGTTTCCCTTTTCTGTCACTGTTCCTTTTTCTACCATAAATACCGGACGATAGGAAAGTTTTGCCTTTCTTAATCCCTCAGCTCCTGTATCCTCTTCTCTGTTTATATATTGATAATCCATACATTCATGTTCTACGAACTGCTGATTGATCATAGTATAGGCGCCTTCCACATCTGCAAAAGCCTTTTCAAAATGAACCACAAAGGTATCAGCACAAATCGGCTCACCGATGGTGAAAGCTACTACTTTTCCGTCTACTCTGAGTACACCTCCGGTCAGCTCCAGTTCTTCGAACAATCGAAGAGCATTTTGTGCCACACACAGTTCACTTCTCTTCTCTGGATCATCATCACAGTGATTCTCTGTACGCCAGCAAAACTGCATCTGGAAACAATCTTCCAGATTGTCTTTTGACATACTCTCATAACTCCAACGGTCCTCATACAACTTTTTAAACTTGTTGATGTGATTGCGTTTTGCATGAAGTTTCTTTCCCGATAAACTTGCCAGTTTCTCAGACTCATATACATAGTCTGCATCATCCCGCATGTATTCAATCTGAAATTTCCCGGGATAAAAGCTCTCAAGCTGTGCAAAATTATCTGGGGTCACATTATACATGGAAAACGGAAAATTACGTTCTTTTGCATACTTCATCAAAGTATCCAATGCACGCTTTACTGATTCCGGTTCTCCCGCCGGATAGGCGAACGATAAATGCTTTTCATCCTCACTCTTAAATACCAGTGCACCTTCCACAACTGCCCATGTCACCGGATACTGTCTGGACCACAAATATACATTTGCAAAGGTTCTCTCACAGCTTCGACTGGTATGGTGGGCAAAATAATGGTTGATGACCTCTTTATCTTCCAACTCAGCCCTCTTAAATTCTATCTCTATCATGCTCTCTTTCTCCTATATCGTCTTACCAGAGCCCGAACGAACAGAATCACCAACAGTACTATTATAATAATTACAGCATACAATATCAATGCAATCTTATTCGGATGTTTTAACAACTCTATGATGTTCTTGCTGTCAACATCAACCTTTCTTGCTGATCCGTTTTCATAATAGGATGGAATCTGCGAAATTCCTTTTTCATTTTTGTCAAAAGACTGCAGATAAGTTGCAAGCGCACTCCACTCTTTTATCTCTGCTCCACTCTGGTCATGGATAATCTGTTTTTCAAAATCTTTGATTTCATTTCCATTTTCATCTTTCGGTGTGATCTTTAAGATTCCTTTGGAAGTATCTTCTACCGCCCCCAGCATCTGGGCAGAGTAAAGTCCGGATACCACGCGGTATAATTTATCATCCTCAATCTGCGAGACTTCCGGATTCTCCGTATAAGGCACATTATCTACCAGTGTGGTATCTGTTACCTTATTTAAAATCATACGGTTCGAATTATATGTCCAGCTCAGTCCGCTCGGATAAAGCTGCGCTGTTGTCATAATGGGTGATACAGACGCATCAATTTCTGCCACCGTCTTCAATTCTTTTCCGGTAAGGTAAACACTTACCAGCGGATATCCTGCCACTCTGTCAGCACCGATTCCCAACGAACTTACATTAAATACATCGGATACTGTCAGTTCTCCCTTCTGGAAAGTATCGCGCACTGTTCCTGACGGTTCTAATGCCACATCTACCTTTTTATAATCATCACCTTCTGCCTGCTTTACAGCATAGACAAAGGAATCAGCAATAATGTTCCCCAGAGAATCATCTTTATGTTCCGTTGCAAACTGATCCATCTGCGTAAAATTCACGTCATTTTCAGCGATCACCTGATCAAAAGTATAGCCAAACGGTTTTAAATATTGTTCGTTAACTTTTTCTTTATATTCTTCTAATTTCTTTGCCGCACCAACATCCTCTTTTGTATTTTCATCTACAAGATTTAACTTGTACGTATCCAGATTCCAACGACCGTCTTCTTTCCTGGTCAATTCCAGTTCTCCCAGATACTTACTATAACATTCTGCAGATACTACATAAGTATCCCCGTACTGAATCGGCTCGTCCAGTTTTGTATGTGTGTGGGCACTTATGATCACATCAATATCCGGAACCTTCTGCGCCAGTATCTCATCTTCTGATTTTGAAGAATCTTCATTCGTTCCGCTGTGAGATAAACATACGATCATATCGACATTTTCTTTTTTCAGTTCTTCTACAACTTTTTCGGATGTATCTACAATATCCTCAAATACCAGACCGCTTTCCGGCGCACACGCAGCCGCATCTTCTCCAAGCACACCATAAACGCCGATACGGACTCCACCATGTTCGATCACGGTATACGGAGTACTTCCATAATCGTCAAGCGCCTGCTTGATCACCTTATTATCTTTGGAAGTATTCTTATCCCAGTCGATATTAGCTATCAAAAATGCCGGAAGTGTCAGGCTGTCATCTTCCTTTGCATTCTCAAGTGCCGCATGGAACATATTGCTGACACCTTCGCTTCGGTAATCAAATTCATGATTACCAAAAGTTGTCGCATCATATCCCAGATAGCCCAGCATAGTAAGTTCAGCCGCATCCGTCTCATAGATAGTCTGATAGAGTGTTCCCATAGAAAAATCTCCGCCATCAAATAAAAATGTTGCCGGATTTTCTGCCTTCTTCTGGTCCGTCAGAGTCTTGACCCTTGCCAGCCCGCCGATCCATGATGTCTTTCCGCTCTCTGCATCCTTCCCCTTATAAGAATCCAGATGTGAATGTACATCATGTGTAAAAAGCACGGTCACATGATCCGATGAATCTGTCTTATTCTCAGCTTCTGACACAATAGAGTTCACACACAATGTGCAAAGCATAATCAAGATCAGCATCGCTGATTTCATTCGTTTTCTCATTATCTTGTTCTCCCCATTTTTTCTTAATTCTTTTAATTTTATCTCATAAATCTCTTTCTGACAAGAGAAACCAGAAAGACATTCAAAATGTCACCTCTGGTTTCCTTTGTATTCCATATTCTTTTACCAGATACTGTATATCTGATTGACAGTATCTGTATTAATCGCATGTGCATTGTTTAAAAAGATTACATCTTTAATTTTATTTTCTTTTATAAAATCTGTCAGACCGCCTCCATAGTACCTGTAGTCAATAACATATACATCATGATAACTGTTTACCAGGAACGGTACAAATGCATTCGCATAGGATTCTTTTATAACAACACAGGAAGACTTATCTGTAACGTTTGGATTTTCAATTTTTTCATATGGTTCATCTCCCATAATGAAACACAGATACTTATTCTCCTGGTCAAAATCATTTGCATCAGAAATAACATCTCCGGTCTGTTCCTGTCCATTATAATCTGTATAATCCAAAGTATTTACCTCCGGCTCATACGCTACAACGGTATCCGGATTGTTCAAAAGTACTTCTGACTGATTACTGTAAGAATAAAAACTTCCAACAAACCCCTCAAATTCATGTTTCGTATATTTATCCAGAGAATCTGCTTTCTTATTCTTAGCTTTCATCAGCTGCTTATATGCATAATAAGCACCATCAGCCGTCCAATGGTGGTCTGTCTTAAAATACAGATATTCACTGTTATGCTTCTTCAAAGTATCTAATACAGGTACATATGTAACTGACGAATCCAGATTTTTCTCAATATATGCAAAAGCATCTTCCTGACTGCTGGATCCCACCTTTTTCTGCATTGCCTCATCCAGATTTACCGCAATACTGGTTGGTGCCAGAATATCATATACCTTCGATGTTCCTTTCAGATTCTTTGCCACTTCATTAACCATCGCACAATAATTTGTCGCACCTTGTGCATCAAATCCATACAATTCAAAACCTCTGTCTTCTGCGATATAGATGGTTCCTGCCTGCTCCGGTTTTACGTGAAGTTCTGCATTGTCATCCTTTTCGTCCTCGTCACTGTCCGTTGTTTTTTTGTCGGATGACTTCTTAGATTTTTTGTCCAGGGTAGATTTCATCTCGCCGTCCACCGGGATATCATCCGCCACAACAGAGCCTCCATGGATTTCCTCTGCGTTCATGCCATACAAACGCTGAAACTTGGAATTCATCGCCATAAACTGCTCTCTGAACGGAAAGCTGTCTGCATACCAGGTGCTGATCTGATCTGTAAACTGACCATCTAGCATTGTCTTCACCGTCGGTTTTGGAAATCTTGTCAGTTCTCGCTTTTCTATCGAAGACTCCTTCGGTCTCAACGGAAGTAGTAATCCTAATAATCCAACCACAATCAATACAATCAGAAATACTCTGATCGTATATCTACGGAATTTGTTATGTACTCGCTTTTTTTCCATTTTGGAATTTGATTCTTTCATCACTACATCCCCCCTCTAAAACTGGAAATACAAAAACGGATTGTAACTGTTTCCGATCAGTGCCATAAATGACAATGCCAGTAAAGCAACCGGTGCCACCACTTCATACACGTAAACCAGATATGGGATTCTGCACACTTTATTTACCAATCCTCTAAGGAACATTCCAATATACTTAATCAACGGTGTTGATGCAATAATACAGAAAATCAACAGAAAAATATTATTTTTAATTGCAATAGATGTTGACATATCCATAAATCCATTGCCATTCAATCCAAACATACCTTTTAAGGATTCTCCCAGACTTACTACTGATTCCTGTCTGAATAATGCCCATCCGAAATACACAACAATCATTGCATAAGCATGTCCTACAAATCCCGGGAGTTTTTTTAACTTTTCCAACCATCCACGATTCTCAATGCAAATGAACACAAAGAAATATAATCCCCAGAAAATATAGTTCCAGCTTGCCCCATGCCAGAAACCAGTCAGTGCCCACACTACCAACAGATTAATCGTACGTCTCTTAGGACCCTTTCGATTTCCACCAAGTGGAATATATACATAATCTCTGAAAAATGTACTCAAAGAAATATGCCAGCGGTTCCAGAAATCTTTAATAGATGCTGCAATATACGGATAGTTAAAGTTCTCATTATAATGGAATCCGATCATCCAGCCCATACCGATCGCCATATCCGAATATGCTGAGAAATCCAGATAAATCTGAAGCATATAGAATAAAAGTCCGATCCAGAGTCCCCCTGCCGGAACTGCAAGAATTTCCTTATGTCCGGTCGGGAACAAGGTATCCGCTACCGATGCACAGCTATTGGCAAGAATCGCTTTTTTTGCCAGTCCGATCGTGAAACGCATAATACCTTTACTAAACTCATCAATGCGTACCTTACGATTCTCGATCTCATCTGCAACCAACTGATATCTCACGATCGGTCCTGCGATACATTGATGAAATAATGCCGCATATAAGAGTAAATGCCAGTACTTGCGCTGTGCCGCCACTTCTCCTCTGTATACATCAATAACATAAGATAACAACTGAAAGGTATAAAATGAAATACCTACCGGCAATACAATCTTTGTTGCTTCTTTCGGGAGTCCTATCAGAGAACTTGTGATACCTGTAAAGAAATTCAGATATTTAAAAATCCCCAGGAGTCCGATCAAGAGCACACATGCTAAAATCAGATATCTTTTCTTCAATTGCTCGTACCTGCTCTGTTCAATTTTAATTGCACAAAACCAGGAAATAAAAACCATACCCAAAAGAAGAAGCAGATACTTAGGACCTGCCCAGGAATAAAAAATTAACGAGAAAATTAACATTACTTTATTCTTTTTCTCAATTCCATCTACATAATTATAGATCAGCAAATTAAGTACTAAAAAGAAAAACACAAAAAACAAACTTGAAAAAACCATTTTACCAATCCCACTCCATAACTACAAAATTCTGCCTGTTTCGACACTTTTCCATTTATTGATTATATATACACCGGGTATGGATTGTCAATCTAATCATCCGAAAAGAGTTCACAAAAAAATCACAGAATAAACACAAAATGAGGATGAACCAGACAAGTTTCTCATCCAGTCCATCCTCTTACATTCTATGTCAGATTATTCCGGCTATTTTCTTCTTAATCTTCATTCATAGAAGCCAGTTTTGCAGCCTGATCAGCGGCGATACATGCATCCAGGATTTCCTGGATATCTCCGTTCATGATCTTGTCAAGCTTATATAATGTAAGACCAATTCTGTGGTCTGTCACTCTTCCCTGTGGGAAATTGTAAGTACGGATCTTCTCGGAACGGTCTCCGGTTCCAATCTGACTCTTTCTTGCCTCTGCCTCTGCATCGTGCTGTTTCTGGCACTCTAAATCATACAATTTTGCACGCAGTAATGCAAATGCTTTATCCTTGTTCTGAAGCTGTGACTTCTCTGTCTGACTGTAGATTACAATTCCTGTAGGGTAATGTGTCAGTCGTACTGCGGAATCTGTAGTATTGACACACTGACCACCGTTACCAGACGCACGCATAACATCAATACGGATATCTTTCTCATCAATATGCACATCTACATCCTCTGCCTCAGGCATAACAGCTACCGTAATCGTAGATGTATGGATACGTCCACCGGACTCTGTCTCCGGCACTCTCTGTACACGGTGAACTCCAGATTCGTATTTCATCACAGAATATGCACCCTGACCATCAATCATAAATGTAACATTCTTCATACCACCGATACCAATCTCTTCACACTCTACCAGTTCCACCTTCCAACGGCGACTCTCGGCATAATGTACATACATACGGTAAATCTCTGCGGCAAATAATGCAGCTTCATCCCCGCCGGCACCGGCACGGATCTCTACAACTACGTTCTTATCATCGTTAGGATCCTTTGGAAGGAGAAGAATCTTTAACTCTTTCTCTAATTCTTCAATTCTTGCCTTTGATTCATTTAACTCTTCTTTTGCAAGCTCGCGCATCTCTTCGTCGGACTCTTCCTCTAAAAGTTCCAGACTGTCTGCAACATTCTGCTTACATGTACAATATTCTTTATAGGCTTCCGCAATTGGAGTCAGCTCTGCCTGTTCTTTCATCAACTTACGGAAACGATTCTGATCATTTGCAACATCCGGTTCCTGAAGCTCATTCAAGATCTCATCCAGACGAATTACAATATCTTCTAATTTATCAAACATCTTTTTACCTCCTGATTGGTGAATCTATCTTAACTTTACAATTTTCGTCTCTATCATTACACAGACTATCTTTTATAATAACCTTCCAGATACTACCCGGTCAAGTCCTGCAAGGTCCTTTTTTACAATTATCTGGTCAAATCCTGCATTTTTCATCAGTTCACTTACAGAATCTGCCTGATCGTAACCAATCTCAAACATTAGCCGGCCCTGTGGTTTTAAATATTTCTTTGCATCCGCTATGATTCTCCGATAGAAAAAGAGCCCATCCTCTTTTCCATCCAATGCGATATATGGATCATGAAGCCGCACTTCTTCTTCCAGTTCTTCAATCACAGAAGTCTGTATGTATGGCGGATTCGATACAATCACATCATAGCTGGCATCCTCTGGAATATCCTCAAACAGATCACTCTGCATTAATGTAGCATCCACACCCAGACGCTCTCTGTTCTTTTCAGCTACCGCCAAAGCCTCTTTTGAAATGTCAACACCCATTCCCTCAAGATTCGAAACATAATACCGTTCCTTTTCCATCTTCAAAATACTGAAAAGAATACAGCCTGAACCTGTACACATATCAAGGATCCTCATGCCCGGACGGATCACTTTCAGCGCCTCTTCCACCAAAACTTCTGTATCCTGTCTCGGAATCAGCACATGTTCATTCACATAAAACGAATATCCCATAAATTCCTGTTCTCCGGTAATATGCTGCAGCGGGATATGCCTGGAGCGCTCCTCAATATAAGTTTCATACCGTTTGACATTCTTCTCTGAGATCTCCCGGTCTGGATCAGCATAATACATCGCTTTGCTGATCCCTGTGACATACTCAAGCAGATACCACGCATCCAGAGCCGCATCGCCGATACCGGCATCTCCCAGGCATTTCGCGCCTTCTCTATACAGTTGTGTCAGTGTTAAAGTTTTCTGCTTCATATGCTCTCCAATCAAACACTGCTTCTACAGCCTTAATCCCAACTTCGATCATACTGTCATCCGGTTCCTTTGTTGTCAATTTCTGGATTGCCAGACCTGGTTTGCTTAAAAGGTTGACGATTGGATTCTCACTTCTACCTGCCAATTTCAAGATTTCATAAGAAATACCTGCAATCACAGGAATCAGTGCAATCCGTACGATCACTCTCATAAGCGGCGTCTCCACCCGGATCAACATTAATAAAATAATACTGATCGCCAATACAAAAAACAAAAAACTCGTTCCACATCTCTTATGCTGTCTGGAACTGATCCGTACATTCTCTACGGTAAGCGGCAGTCCATGTTCAATGCAATTGATACATTTGTGTTCTGCCCCATGATACATAAATGTCCGCTGGATATCTTCCATACGGGAAATCAACAATATATATATGACAAAAATCGCGATTCTGATAAAGCCTTCAATGATTGTTCTCACATGATAAGAAGATACAAGGGGTTTCATCAAAGCCGACAGAAAATAGGGCAGTATCATAAAAATTGCTACCGCCAGCACCACTGAAAATGCCACCGTTGCTCCCATAATCGCATTCTCTTTTTTCTGCCGCTTTTCTTCTTCCTCTTCTGTCAAAGTTTCTTTCTTTTCTTCCTCTTCAAAAAACTGAGAAGAAAACATCAGTGTCTTCACCCCTAATATCATCGAATCTATAAAATTAAAAACACCTCTGATAAATGGGATCTTAGTCAATGCAGTCATTCCTCCCACACAGCTGTGGAAAGTATCTTTCTCAACGATGATCTCACCATCCGGCTTGCGGACAGCTACTGCATAGGCATCTTTATTTTTCATCATAATGCCTTCTAAAACGGCCTGTCCTCCAATATTTGATGACTTCATATAATCTCCTTTATAATGAAAATGGGTTGAGATTCGAAAACCTCAACCCGTTACTTGCATGTCTTATTTACTCAAACCGTATTTCTTGTTGAACTTATCTACACGACCACGAGCCTGAGTAGCTTTCTGCTGTCCAGTATAGAATGGATGGCATTTTGAACAGATTTCTACGTGGATGTCCTCGTTAGTAGATCCTGTTACGAATGTGTTACCACAGTTACAAGTTACAGTTGCCTGATAATATGCTGGATGTATTCCTTCTTTCATGATTTTCACCTCTTCTTTATTTTTCACGCGCACGAATGTGCTTATTTGTTCATCTCATAAACAGCTTGTTCATTATATCATAAGACCCAAGCATTTGTCTAGATGAATTTTGTCTTTTTTACTAATTGTACAAGTTCTGCATTATTATGGGTTCTACTGAACATATTTAAGATATTATCCACAGCTTCATCTGACTTCATACCATTGATTGATTTTCTCATAATATCCACAGCTTCCTGTTCCTCTTTTGTAAGCAGAAGATCCTCTCTTCTGGTTCCGGACTTCGGAATATCAATTGCCGGGAACATTCTTCTCTCAGATAACTTACGGTCCAGGATCAACTCCATATTGCCTGTTCCCTTAAACTCTTCATATACAACATCATCCATCTTGCTTCCGGTATCCACCAGTGCTGTAGCAAGGATTGTAAGGCTTCCGCCCTCTCGCATATTTCTCGCCGCACCAAAGAAACGCTTTGGCATATGCAGTGCCGCCGGATCAAGTCCACCGGACAGAGTTCTTCCTGACGGTGGCACCGTAAGATTGTATGCTCTTGCAAGTCTCGTGATACTGTCTAACAGGATCATAACATCCTGCTTATTTTCAACCAGACGTTTCGCCCGCTCGATCACCATCTCTGATACTCTCTTATGGTGCTCCGGAAGTTCATCAAATGTCGAATAAATAACCTCTACGTTCTCGCCCTCAATCGTCTCTTTAATATCTGTAACTTCCTCCGGACGCTCATCAATCAGAAGAATCAGCAAATGAATCTCCGGGTTATTCTGACGGATTGACAATGCTACCTGTTTTAATAATGTAGTCTTTCCTGCTTTCGGAGGTGATACGATCATACCACGCTGTCCTTTTCCGATTGGAGACATCAAATCCATAATTCTCATAGAAGTGCTTGTCTTACCAACTTCCAGACGAAGTCTCTCATCCGGGAAGATTGGTGTCATATCCTCAAAACCTTTTCTGCGCATAACGATCATCGGATCCATATCATTTACTTTCGTCAGATATAAAAGTGCAGAAAACTTCTCCTGCTGTGTCTTGATTCTGGTATTGCCTTCCAGGATATCTCCTGTCTTCAGATTAAACTTGCGGATCTGAGATGGTGCCACATATACATCCTGATCTCCCGGCAGATAATTGTCGCTTCGAATAAATCCGTATCCATCCGGCATTACTTCCAAAATTCCAACCACCGTATTTCCACTGTCCAGACGATCAATGTCATGTACGTCTTTATCACCGGTATTTGCAGACATCTCTTTTACTGTCTCACGTTTTTCACTTTTCTCTTTGTCATCTTCTTCAAGCATACGCTCAATTAATTCCGCTTTCTTTAACGCTGAAATTCCTTTTAAACCTCTTGCCTTTGCCAGATCACGCAAAGTAGCCAGAGGCAGTGATTCATATTTTTCTCTCATCATCTATTTAACTTTCCCTTCATTTCATTCATTTTATCAGTGAGTAGGCTGGGTAACTTGACCTGAATCGGTCTTCATGGAACTAAATTTGAAGATATTATACTACAAAATTTCTTTTTTTTAAAGTCCTTTTTCAAACTGTTTAGGTTGATTTGAATGTTTCAGAATGTTATGATTATAGTTCAAGGGAGGTATCACTATGACAGCAAAAGAAAACGCATTAAAGATGCATGAAGAGTGGCATGGCAAGATTGAGACTACCGCAAAGTCTCATGTAAATACAAGAGAAGATCTTGCCATTGCTTATACACCAGGTGTTGCGGAGCCATGTAAAGTAATCGCAGAAGATAAAGAAGCAGCTTATACTTACACAATCAAATCCAACACGATCGCCGTTGTATCTGACGGAAGTGCCGTATTGGGACTTGGTAATATCGGACCACTGGCAGCGATGCCTGTTATGGAAGGTAAAGCTGTTCTGTTCAAAGAATTTGGCGGAGTCAATGCCGTACCGATCTGTCTTGATACACAAGATACGGAAGAAATCATTAAAACAATCGTCAATATTGCCCCTGCATTCGGCGGAATTAACTTAGAGGATATCAGTGCACCCCGTTGTTTCGAGATTGAGTCACGATTAAAAGAACTTCTCGACATCCCTGTTTTCCACGATGATCAGCACGGAACTGCCATCGTCGTATTAGCAGGTATCATCAATGCTTTAAAAGTAACCGGCAAGGACAAAGAGACAGTAAAAGTTGTTGTAAACGGAGCCGGTTCTGCCGGTGTTGCAATTACAAAATTATTACTCACTTACGGGTTCAAGAACGTCACCATGTGTGATATCAACGGTATCCTCGGTCCATCTTCTCCAGATCTCAACTGGATGCAGAAGAAAATGATCGAAGTTACCAATCCAGATAAGAAGACCGGAACTTTAAAAGACGCTTTGGTAGGCGCCGATATCTTTGTAGGTGTCTCTGCTCCAAATATCGTGACTAAAGAGATGGTTGCTTCTATGAATAAGGATTCCATTCTCTTTGCTATGGCAAACCCAGTTCCTGAGATCATGCCGGACCTCGCAAAAGAAGCCGGAGCAAAAGTTGTCGGAACCGGACGTTCGGATTTCCCAAATCAGGTAAATAACGTTGTTGCATTCCCTGGAATCTTTAAGGGTGCTCTGGAAGGACGTGCTACTCAGATCACCGAGGAAATGAAACTTGCCACAGCAAAAGCAATCGCAAGTCTTGTTCCTGATGAAGAGTTAAATGAGAACAACATTTTACCGGAAGCCTTTGACCCTCGTGTTGCCGATGTAGTCAGCAAAGCTGTAAAGGAACTGATTTAGTTTATGAGAACTCGTTGGGGAGAAAAAAGATATTATTCACTGGATTATTATCTGAAAAATACTTACCATGAAAAATTATACAAGATTTCACTGGATGGCGGTATGACCTGCCCCAACCGTGACGGAAGCGCCGGCCGCCTCGGCTGTATTTTCTGCAGCGCAGGCGGTTCCGGTGACTTTGCCTCTGACCGGGCACTTTCTATCACAGATCAGATAAACTCAGGGAAAGCACAGGTTTCTTCCAAATATTCCGGGCATTCCTATATTGCTTATTTTCAGGCATACACAAACACTTATGCACCGGTGGAATATTTGCGTAAGATTTATATGGAGGCGGCTTTGCATCCGGAGATCCGGATCATCTCTATCGCAACCAGACCAGACTGCCTCGGGGATGAAGTTCTGGATCTTTTAAGTGAGATTAACCAGATCAAACCCGTATGGATTGAACTTGGACTCCAGACCATTCATGCTTCTACTGCTGAGTTTATTCGCAGAGGATATGAACTTCCGGTTTTCGAAAAGGCAGTTGCGAACTTAAATACCAGAAAAATCCCTGTGATCGTTCATACAATCCTTGGACTTCCCGGAGAAGATACCGAAATGATGTTAGACACTGTACGTTACTTAAATACCTGTAACATTCAGGGAATCAAATTCCAATTACTCCATATATTAGAACATACAGATCTGGCAACCTATTACAGAGAACATCCCTTTCATATCTTTACATTGGAAGAATATCTGGTGCTATTAGGGAAATGCATCCAGGTGCTGGATCCGGAGATTGTAATCCATCGTCTGACAGGTGATGGACCTGCCTCACTTTTGATCGAACCCACATGGACCAGACACAAAAGAAATGTTCTGAACAAACTTGGTGCTTACCTGAAACAAGAAGATATCTGGCAGGGAAAGGAGGTATAATAATGGCAAATTCATTTAAATTATACAAACTAATTATCTTATATATGTTGGACAAAGTAGATTTTCCACTGACCAACTCACAAGTTTCGGAGTTTATCCTGGATGAAGGCTATACAACGTATTTCAAATTACAACAGGCGATTTCCGAGATGATCGATTCCGGTTTTATCCGTGAGGAATCCACCCACAGCAGAACATTTTATCACCTGACAGAAGAAGGAGAACAGACCATTAATTTCTTCCGCAATGATATTTCTGCCGAAATCCAGAATGATATCAACAAATTTCTACAGGCCAAGAAATATGAATTAAAAAACGAAGTATCTGTAAAGTCTGATTATTATCGCAATTCTAACATGGAATATTCTGTGCGTTGTCAGGTGATCGAACACGACGCTCCACTGATCGACCTGACCGTAACCGTTCCTACCGAAGCAGAAGCAGAGACAATTGCAAATAACTGGACGAGTAAAAATGAAGAAATCTATGCAATGATAATGGCCAGTCTTTTATAGACCGGCCACTCTTTTACAGCAAAAATTCGCTCATCACATAATTGCTGATATCAATTCCTCGTTCTGTCAATCGGATATAATCCCCATCTTCTACAATCAATTGTTCTTTTTTCAATCGTTTGATAACATCACCATAGACTGATTCCATTGTTCTTCCAAAAGACTTTTCAAAGTCAGAAACAGAGACTCCTTTCATCATCCGAAGTCCCAAAAACATTGTTTCTTCCATCTGATTTTCCACAGTTAATATCTCTATATCCTGCCCCCAAATTTTCTTTTTTTCTAAGAGCTTTTCATCCGCCAAATTCTTCGGTTCTTTAAGAAGATCCGGTGCTGTAAATCTGCAATTTTCAATCAGTGATGCTGCCCCGCTTCCAATCCCCAAGTACTCTGTGCGGTTCCAGTATCCGATGTTATGCCTGCATTCATACCCTTCTTTTGCATAATTGGAGATTTCATACCGGTGATATCCATAATTTTTTAAAATCTCTATCGTATCCTGATACATCTGGCGTTCTTCCTCTTCACCGGGAAGTTCCTCTGCATGTTCTCCCTCACCGTAACGTTCGAAAAACGGCGTCCCTTCCTCAATGATCAGACTGTATGCCGAAATATGTTCCGGCGGTGGGACAAGTTCTGCAATTCTCTTCAACGTCTTCCGATAGCTCTCTCTGGTCTGATAAGGGATTGCCGACATCAGATCCACATTTATATTCTGAAATCCTGCGGCTCTCGCAAGTTGATAACTCTCCAGAAACGTCTCATATGTGTGGATTCGCCCCAAAGCCTTTAGTTCTTTGTTATCCGTCGACTGAAGGCCCATACTCAGCCGATTAATTCCACACTGTTTATACGCCTCCATTTTCTCTTCTGTCACTGTTCCCGGGTTCATTTCCAACGTAATCTCCGCATCCGCCTCAATCTCAAATACCTCTCTGAGCGCTGCAAAGATCTTCAATATCTGCTCTTCTGTCAGTATTGAAGGAGTCCCTCCTCCTACAAAAATACTAATAACACGATAAGCCTTCGCCAAATCTCCATAAGAATGGATCTTCCGGCAAAGGCTCTCTACATATTCCCGTCGTTCCTTCTCACCGGAAGGCCCCGACAGGAAATCACAATATTTACATTTTCTGATGCAAAATGGAATATGGATATACAACTCCAGTTCTTTTTTATTGCTCATATTATTTATCATCCAATTTCAGAACACTCATAAATGCTTTCTGTGGGATCTCTACATTACCCACCTGACGCATACGTTTCTTACCTTCCTTCTGCTTCTCCAGAAGTTTACGCTTACGGCTGATATCACCACCATAACACTTGGCAAGTACGTCTTTTCGCATCGCTCTTACGGTCTCTCTTGCTATAATCTTGCTTCCAATCGCTGCCTGAATCGGAATCTCAAAGAGCTGTCTTGGAATCTCTTCTTTTAATTTTTCACACATCTTACGACCACGCTCATAAGCAGTATCCGCATGTACGATAAATGAAAGAGCATCCACCTCTTCTTTATTGATCAGGATATCCAACTTCACAAGTTCTGATTTCACATAGCCATCCATCTCATAATCAAAGGAAGCATATCCTCTGGATCTGGATTTTAATGCGTCGAAGAAATCATAAATGATCTCATTGAGCGGAAGGTGATATCGAAGTACCGCCCTGGTCTCCTCAATATATTCCATTCCCTCATAGATACCTCTTCGCTCCTGACAAAGATCCATAATAGCTCCGATATACTCAGAGGTCACCATGATCT
The DNA here is from genome assembly GCA_934351835.1 of uncultured Lachnospiraceae bacterium. GTDB lineage: Bacteria > Bacillota > Clostridia > Lachnospirales > Lachnospiraceae > CAKRJP01. The sequence goes on along the minus strand of CAKRJP010000003.1, from coordinate 90,285 downwards.
CTGCTTTTACCATCGGCTCCTCCATATAATCAATCTCTGATGGATCCGGAAGATTCGACGGATTCGTCAGTTCGATTACTTCTCCATTCGTCTTATGCACTTTGTAAATAACACTCGGTGCTGTCGTTACCAGATCCAGATTATATTCTCTCTCCAGTCGTTCCTGGATAATCTCCAGATGCAACAATCCCAGGAAACCGCAACGGAAACCAAATCCCAACGCAATAGAAGTCTCCGGTTCAAACTGCAATGAAGCATCGTTTAACTGTAATTTTTCAAGTGCATCTCGAAGATCCGGATACTTCGCACCATCTGCCGGATACATTCCGCAGTAAACCATTGGATTTACTTTTTTATATCCCGGGAGAGGTTCCTTACAAGGATTCGAATCATCCGTCACGGTATCTCCCACACGGGTATCTTTTACATTCTTAAGGCTAGCAGTAATATAACCAACCATTCCTGCTGCCAGTTCCTCACACGGAATAAACTGTCCCGCACCAAAATATCCGACTTCTACAACATCCGCCGTAGCTCCTGTCGCCATCATACGGATTGGAGTACCTTTCTTTACCGTACCTTCTTTGATCCTGCAGAACATGATAACACCTTTGTAAGAATCATACAGCGAGTCAAAAATCAACGCCTGCAAAGGCGCTTTCGGATCTCCGCCCGGTGCCGGTATCTTCTCTACAATCTGTTCTAATACCTGATCTACATTCAGTCCGGTCTTTGCTGAAATACGCGGTGCATCCTCCGCCTCTATTCCTATTACGTCCTCAATCTCTTCGATAACACGCTCCGGATCTGCACTTGGAAGATCCACCTTATTAATGACCGGCATCACATCCAGATCATGATCCAGTGCCAGATATACATTTGCCAGTGTCTGGGCTTCTACCCCCTGTGCCGCATCTACAACTAAAATCGCTCCATCGCAAGCTGCCAGGCTTCTCGATACCTCGTAGTTAAAATCCACATGTCCCGGCGTGTCAATCAGGTTGAAAATATACTCTTCTCCATCTTTCGCATTATATATAATACGGACCGCCTGTGCCTTAATTGTGATTCCACGTTCTCTCTCAAGTTCCATATTATCTAACACCTGCGCCTGCATCTCTCTGCTGGTAAGAAGTCCTGTCATCTCGATAATACGGTCCGCCAGTGTAGATTTTCCATGATCGATATGTGCGATAATACAAAAATTACGAATTTTACTCTGATCTATAATTGCCACTAATACTCTACCTCAATCTTTTCTATATTGTTCTTTCATTCTGAAATATTGTATCATTACTTGCTGTATTTTACAATGAAGAGTTCGACACTCATACGGTCATTCAAACGCCCGGTCTTCACCATTTCTTCCGTTTCTGCCGAATATTCCATGATGTCCCGGAGCGTCTTTTCAGAAAATGATCTGCACTGCTTCATATATTTTCCGGCAACAAAGGGATGTAATCCCGCTTCTTTGGCGATCATGGATTTATCATATCCTTTTGCCAGAAGCGCTTTTACTTCTAATAACAATTTAAACTGTCTGGTTAAAAGATAAAGGATACGCATCGGCGGCTCTTTTAGTGCCAGCAGATCATAATAATAATCCAACGCTTTTTTCTGCTGTTTTGTTGCCACAGATTCCACCATATCAAAAATCTTGTTGGTCACCTGCGTTGTACAGATTTCTTCGATGGCCTGCACTGTAATCTCAGATTCTCCCAGAGTGTAGGAAAAGAGTTTCTCCATCTCCTTCTCAAGATTTTGCATATCTGTTCCGACTTTACTGATCAGATATCTCGCCGTAGACTCTTTGATCTGTCTGCCTTCTCTTTTTACCATACCGGCAATCCACACCAGAAGTGTCTTCTCATCTTGCTTTCCAAGTTCTGTCACTCTTCCCTTATCTTTGACAGCTTTATATAATTTGCCCCTTTTATCAACTTCCTGCTCCACAAATACAAAACAGGCTGTCTCCGGCATACCCTTGATATAATCCGCAAGTTCGGGCGTTGCAGTCTTAAAAAATCCTGAATTTTCTACAATAATAAGTCTACGGTCTGCAAAGAAAGGCATCGTCTCCGCCAGATCAATGAGTTCTGACGGATTCGTTCCCTTACCTTCATAATATGCATAATTCATCGTATCCCCCTCAGGGAGTATCGCTTTTTTCAACTTATCTTTATAAAGTTTCTTCAAATAAGCTTCATCCCCGTAAAGGAGGTATGTCTGTCTGAAATTTCCAGTTTTAATATCTTCATTAATACTCTTCATGCTTTCACCATAAAACAGTTTTTAAAGGCATCCGGCACTTCTTACCAACGCACCATATCTCTTGTGATCTCACTCAGAGAATGAGCTCCGCACATAGCCATTGCATCTTTTAATTCGGATGCCAGCTTCTCTGCAAAAGCATTTACACCTTCTGCAGCTCCGCCATATACAGACACTACAAATGGACGTCCGATCAGTACAGCATCTGCACCTAAAGCAATCGCTTTAAATACATCAATACCCGTACGGATTCCGCCATCTACTAAAATCTTCATATCATCACCAACTGCATCCACAATCTCTTCCAATACAGAAGCTGTCGGAGGACACTGATCCAGCACTCGTCCACCATGGTTTGATACAACAATTGCCGAAGCTCCTGCCTCTTTTGCTTTCAATGCACCTTTTACCGTCATTACTCCTTTTACAATGAACGGCACTCCTGCTGCATCAATAACTGCTTTTAATTCTTCGACTGTCTTGCTTCCAGCCGGAGGTGTCATATTCTTAAGGAATGGGAGACCTGCCGCATCAATATCCATTGCGACTGCAAAAGAACCTGATTCTTTTACTAACGCAAATTTCTCCGCCAGTGTATTGATATCCCACGGTTTTACTGTCGGAATACCTCTTCCATCTTTCGCCTTGATTGCTTTTGTAGCGCCCTCCATAACTGCAGGATTTGTTCCATCTCCTGTAAATGCAGCAATACCGGCATCAGCACATGCAGATACTAAGATATCATTGTACTGCAGATCGTCATATTTATCTCCGTAATGAAGTTTCATTGCTCCAATTGGTGCTGCAAAGAATGGATATTTGAAACTCTGTCCAAAAATATTCAATGTTGTATCTACCGGCTTATTCTCACAGATAGTATCCATATTTAAAGATAATTTCTGCCACTCTTCGTAGTTCTTGATCGCTACTGTTCCGGTCCCTTTTGCTCCAGGTCCCGGCATCTTCGCTCCACAGGCTCTTCCATTACATACAGGACAGGCCTTACAAACATCTCCTATACAGGTTCTTGCACTCTTTAATACCTCATCATATGTCATATCTAATCCCTCTTTCATATTATATAATTTACAAATTAATAGTTCATCTTCCTTAGAATTATACTAGTCTTCACACGCAAATTCAACCGTATAACGTGGTTCATGAAATTTCAAGCAGGTATTCCACTGCTCCTTTTTCTTTCGTTGAACGAATCTTGCTTCCAATATTTTCAAGTCTCTCTATGGTTTCCGCGTGGGGATGTCCATACCTGTTCTTTATACCTGCGGAAATGACCGTCTCTATTGGATGTACTACTTCTAAGAACGCTTCCTTCGATGAATTTTTCGATCCGTGATGTGCTGCTTTTAATATCTCCCACCGGATATCCGGATATTTTTCCTCAAGGAGCTTCTGCAACTGTTCTTCTCCTTTTCCTTCCACATCCCCGGTCAGTAAGACATCAATATTTCCACACTGTACCGCCAGAATCATAGAAGTCTCATTTCCGGGATCTGCCCCTGTATTTCCCGGTCCCAGACAGGTAAGCGTAAAATTCCCCTTTTCCCCTTGTTCTTTTATCTGTCTGCCTTTCTTTATCACTGCTACCGGAATTTCATATTCTTTCGCGGTATCTGCCAGACCATACAACGCATCATTCCATGCAAACTGCTCCGGCAATACCAGCATTCCGATATCCACACCGATTTTCTTGCGTTCTAACAGTTCCCGAATCCCATTGATGTGATCGGCATCGCCGTGACTCACAAAGACATAATCCAGCCTTTTCACTCCCCGGTATTTCAGATATGGCTCAATCCGATAACGCCCTACATTTTTCACATCACTACTGCCGCCGTCCATCAAATAAGACGTTCCCCGTGGGCTCCTTATGTAAATGCAGTCTCCCTGACCGACATCCAGAAATGTAACTCTAAGTTTTCCCCGCTCTCCCGGATGAATACCAAGCAGGCAGATTCCCACTGTAAGGATCAATAACCGCCAGACAGCAAGTTTTCTTTTATGCTTCATTTCATCCTGCGTTCTGCACTTGCTCCATAAAATCACCAGAAGCAAAATAAGATAATATACCCAAACTGCCCATTTCTCCGGGCAGCCGGTAATCATCCTAGCACCCGGAAATCCCAACGTCATTTTACAGCTATCCTCATAAATTTTCAAAATCCCTTTACATATCCACAAAATGATGATACCGGTTTTTCTTATTATCCGTATCTTTAAAACCAGCAAAATACTCCCTGACATTCCCGCTGTCAGCATGACCGACATTAAGGGAATCACGAACAAATTCATCAAGAGCGATACCGGCTGGATTTCGTAAAAGCACCAGAGTTGGACTGGCAATAGTATAAGCTGTATGCTTATACTTACCAGGAAGGACTCCTTCAATATCCGCCAGGCTCTTTTGGCTCTGCCGACACTTGTTTTCTCATTCTTTTTCTTGCTATCTCCTGCTTCACCATCATCTTCATCACCATATCCGACGATCAGCATCGGATATAGAAACAAAATTGCTCCGATTGCACCAAATGACATCCAGAAACCTCCATCATACAGACTGAGCGGTCTCCACAAAAGCACTATCACCGCTGCAACAGAATACGCTGTCGGCGCATCATATTTTCTCCCGGAAATGTCTGCTCCTACTTGAAACAAAAACATCACCAACGCTCGAACTGCTGAAATGGTAAAACCAATCATCAGTATATAAGCCACCAGAAACAAACTGCCCCAAATACCACCAGCCGGATAAGAGCCCGTGATCTTTCGCATCCGCCGATAAACGTTTCCACCGACAAATGTAAGATGTAATGAAGAAATGGCAAGAATATGCGAGATTCCATTTGCCTGATACAAATCTTTCGTCTCCTGATCCATCCCCTTCTTCTCGCCAAGTAACATGGCACTTAAAATATTTCCATCTTTTTCTCCCATTACAAACAGCAGATTTTTCTTCCAGCTTTTCCGCAGCCGATATAATGCATCTTTAAGTTTCCACGTTTCTCCCGAAATTACTTGCAGATTTTCTGCCCACACCATTCCGTGAATATTCAATTTCTGATAATATAATCTCTGATCGAAATTGCCAGGATTTCTGGCCTCTTGAAAAATTTTCAGTGTTCCTTTTATCTGGATCTGATTTCCTATAGACAGATTGCTTTCTTTTTCCAGATAGACAAGTATTTTTGATTCTTTATAACTTTGATGATTCTCTTTTGTACTGCTCACAATGTTATCTTTCAGGTATAACGCCTGATAAGTCTCCCCTGTCTGTATATCATAAATTGTTCCTTTTATACAGACAGTATCTCCATCTGACTGATATTTTTCCAAAGACGACTCTTTTAGTTCCTCCAAAAACAATGAGCCGCCTTTTAAAATCACACCACTCAGCAGTATAAATATTACCAGGCACACCATACATAGCGGCCGGTGTTTCAAAGTATCATCCTCCTGTTTTTAACATGCTTTCATAATTATCCTTTAATTTTGAATCAGATTTTCATCTGCCTCTAACGGCCTGCTGAGATCTACTGTATCCATATACCGGATATTCGTATCTCCATTGACAGAAATCTGTACACGTTCCGCAATGTCATTTGCCACAATGGAATCCACAATGGAATAGATAATCAGTTTCGGGTCTCCCGTATATTCCGATGGCAGAAAGCCTTCATCCAGATTTACATAACAGATTCCGTCTTTTACAGAAATTCCAAGCACTTTTGTTTCTTCCGGTATCACTATATTCATATTATTCTGTGATGGTCCTTTCAGTAGCTGTTCCATCACAACTTTTTCTCTGGACATATTACTGTTGTACCTCACATTCACAGTTTCCGATACCAGATTCGTTCCTTTTTTGTTTGCAAAGTATAACTTGAATTTTCCCATCTGATATGTATGCAGGGAAGATCCGATATTCTGAACAAAATCCTCCGGGCTCATATATCCGACTTCCTGTCCTTCCGTATTTATCAATGGTTCTCCGCCAACAAAAAATCTGACATAATCCACATCTTCAATCTGCCCCAGACTCTGTACCAGTGCTGCACGAAATAAAACTTCCTGCTCCATCGTCATATTCTGATATGCCGCATTAAAATAAATGCTCAGTTTGGAATCTGCAAATTTCCAGTCTTCTATTTTTACTGCATTCTGAAATACACTTTTATAATCATCAGAATTTGAATCTTCTTGTAGTTTTTCCAGCATAGCAGTTATCTGATTTTTTGTCGTTTTTCCTTCTAATTCATACGGTTCTTTCACCATGGAAGTTTCTTCCGTATTCATATAACAGATAAAATACTCTGAAGTTTTAGAATTCTTTTTTCCAATACATCCCGTCAACAGACATATTGCAGAAAAAATAACCGCTCCTCCACTTATAATTTTTTTCTTTATGACCCTTCTGTTTATCATGCTCTTATTTGCTTCGTTCCTATTTTTTCCAGTCTCTTTACACATATGATACCTCCGGATCAGGCCACGTAAGTCAAAGGAATCCGCACAGCAAATGTCGTTCCTTCTCCCGGTTGACTGTATACTTTAATAGCTCCACGGTGCATTACAATCGCACTTCTCGCAATTGCCAGTCCAAGCCCGGTACCACCGATTTCTCTGGAATGCGATTTGTCCACACGATAGAATCTCTCAAAAATATGATCTACGGATTCCTCCGGAATTCCGATTCCGGAATCTGCCACTTCGATATAACAGAATTTGTGATCTGCATTCAGGGACACATGTACCCATCCATCTTCCTTGTTATACTTAATTGCATTCTCCACAAGATTCGTAAGTGCAAGAGATAATTTCATTTCATCCACCTCAGCCGTTACCGGACGGAAACTTTCAAATACGACCTCGATATTATGCTCCACTGCAATTGGACGCAAACGCTTCAACACTTTTTCTACCAGCTCATTCATATTTTCCTGCGTAATATTCATATTATTCGCAGTCTTGTCCATCTTAACCAGAGACAGAAGATCATTGATGATCTGGTTTTCCCGCTCGATCTCACCAGACATATCCTTCATAAATTCCTGATAGAGTTCTACCGGTGCTTCCCCTTGAAGTAACAGCGAATCTGCCAGTACCTTCATAGATGCCAGCGGCGTCTTTAATTCATGGGACACATTTGAAACAAATTCATTTCTCGAATCATCCAATGCCTTCATTCGCGATAATGCTTTATTAAAAGCCTCTGACAACTTTATCGTCTCCACATAGGCATCTTCTTTTACTACAGCCTCTTCGTACCCATCAGAGACAGCCTCTATGGCTCCTGTCACTCGTTTAAACGGACGCACGATCAGATAACTGAACAGTGCCGCCATCAAAAGCACTACAACGATCACCGTCAGAAGTACGATATTGGCACGGTCATTCAACATTTCCAGACAGTCCGCAATCGTATCTGTACAGACACTTACCAGCATAACTCCAATCACCTCATCCTTCTCATTAAAAATCGGCGAGGTCACTTCTATGTATTTATTTTTTGCATCATACCCGGAAGTGCCATTTCCCTTAAAACAGCGCACAACATTATCTGACACGATGGTTTTTCCCGTGTCCATATCATAAGTATCTCTTTCAATGTGAAATGTCTGGTCGATGATCATGACCCTTCCGTTATAGATATTCGTAAGCTGCGAAATCTCAGTCTCGATTTCCTCTGACGTAAGACCGTCCATAAAATCTGTATTGCTGACCTGATTGCATAGAATTGTACATTGATTCTGAATTTCTGCAGTCCGTACCTCTACTGCCCTGTTCTCATAACTGTTCAGGATCACCATCTTCATAACAATCCCGGGGATGACACCAATGAGTGTCACCAACAGGATAATACGAAAACGGAGACTCTTAAACAGATGTAATTTGAAATATTTTTTAACCTCTGAAATAGTATCCAACCCCCCATTTTGTATAAACATATTTCGGATCGCTAGGATTTCTCTCTATTTTCTCCCGTAATCTACGGATATGTACATCTACGGTTCTTGCATCGCCCGGATATTCGTATCCCCATACAATATTCAAAAGATCTTCTCTGCTGTATACTTTTGCCGGATTAGTGGCAAGGAGTTCTAAAAGATCAAATTCTTTGGCTGTCAGATTCACTTCCTTGTCGCCGATAAAGACTCTGTGGCTCTCACTGTCAATCTTCATATCGCCCTTTACGATCAACTTCGGATTTTCTTCTTTTCCATGTCCGTTCTTTGACACACGTCTTAAAATTGCTTTGATCCTCGCTTTTACTTCCAGGATATTAAATGGTTTTGTTATGTAATCATCCGCACCGTACTCCAGTCCCAATATTTTATCCATGTCATCACCTTTTGCCGTGAGCATAATAATCGGTACATCTGAAAATTCCCGGATCATCTGACACACTTCAAATCCGTCATGTTTCGGCAGCATCACATCCAACAAGATCAAATCATATTTATTCTCTTTTGCAAGTTCTAAAGCTTCTTCACCATCGTAAGCACAGTCTACTTTCATGTCATCCTGTTCCAGACTGAAACGAATGCCTTTTACGATCAGCTTTTCATCATCTACCACTAAAATCCTTCTGTCCATTACATTCTCCCCTTTATAGCTTATCTGCCTTTATATTGTTATCATATCCCGTACTTTTTGAAACACGCCCTCTTTAATTCCACTGATCTCCATCAGTTCTTCGACTGACCGGAAACTGCCGTGTTTCTCCCTGTAACTAATGATTGCAGCCGCTTTTGACTCCCCGATTCCCGGAAGCGTCATCAGCTGCTCCTTATCTGCTGTATTAATATTAATCTTTCCATCTGAAGATTGCGAATTTTCCACAGAATCTTCTCCTGACGCTCCCCCAAACGTTCCCTTTTCCACTTCTTCTTTTGTCGGAACATAAATCTGCTGTCCATCTTCCACCAAAGAAGCCTGATTTAATGAAGTATCCTCTGCATCTTCTTTCAGTCCGCCCGCTGCCAAAACAGCTTCATACAGCCGACTATCCGCAGGCAGATTGTAAACTCCAGGATTCACCACCGCACCACAGACATGTACGAAGATTTCTGCATCTGCAAAAGATTTCCCATCCTTTGCCGAATTACCCTTTTCCGTATTGCTTTCACTTTCTTCCTGTCTGCTTTCTGTGCCGTCTGTCTGTTCTTCCTGAACACTCATATCTTCCGTGATCTCTGTAAGTTCTGATGAAGTCTCTTTACTCTTACATCCTGCACAAAGAAACATCGCCAACCCAAAAATAATCACTTTTTTCCGAATAAAAATCAAACCTTTTTTCCATGTCTTTCGCATAATACAACTCCTTATTTCACAGGAAATTGTGTATACCCCGCTTATGCCTAGACAAATTTATTGTACTATTTCCATTGGAAAATTGCAACTCCAATCAAGGCAATCACCATGCCGATCACCTTGCGCCATTCCAGTGGTGTTTTCTCTACTTGAAACAATCCAAAAAGCTCAATCAGATACGACACTAAAAGTTGTGCGATCACGATCAGAAGGGTTGCCTTTGCAGGTCCCAGTGCCTCCATCCCCTTTATTACCGTCCATGTGATACCCGCCCCGATGACGCCTCCGAGAAGCATATATTTCGGACTCACTTCCGCGATTACCCGGATACTATCCCGTCCCGCCATAAACCATGCCGCCACACAAAACAAGAAAGCACTGAACTGCACCCATCCATTACTCACCCATAATCCTGTCGTTTTCGTCACTTGTGTATTAAATACTCCCTGAACACTCATCAGCGCCCCCGATAATAATGCAATCAAAAAACCAGTCATCCGGCACACCTCCATTCTACAGATAATGTACCCAGACAACTGGTGATTTATTCACATATAGTTTGATCGTTCTTTCTTTGAAAATCTTATGAAATCTTACAGGACTTTCTTTAAGATTTCGATCATTTCATCCACCTGTTCTTTATCAATAATAAGTGGTGGAACAAAACGTATCACATCTGCTCCTGCTCCGATGAGCAGAAGTCCTTCTTTCAATGCTGCATTGGTAATCTCAGACAACGGTTTTGTCACCTGAATTCCCTGCATCAGTCCGGTTCCTTTGACTGCTGTTACACAGTCATAGTCTGCCTTTAATTCTTCCAGTTTCTCTGTCAGATAAGCACCAACTTCCTGTACGTGGCTCACAAGATCCATCTTTTCAAAAATCTCAATCGTCTTGCTGACAGCTGCACATGCCAGTGGATTTCCACCGTAAGTGGTTCCATGATCTCCCGGTTCCAGAGAATACTTGGCAATCTCTTCCGTCATTGCAAATGCACCTACCGGGATTCCGCTTCCGATTGCTTTTGCCATAGACATAATATCCGGTTTGATACCGTAAGACTGCCATGCAAACATAGATCCGGTTCTTCCCATTCCACACTGTACCTCATCGCAGATCATCAGGATTCCTTCTTCATCACACAGTTTACGGATACCTTTCATAAACTCTTCTGTCGCCAGATTGATTCCACCCTCACCCTGTAATGGTTCCAGAATGATTGCACAGGTCTTATCTGTTACCAGTGCTTTGACACTGTCCAGATCATTATATTCTGCAAACGATACTCCTGTCAGCAATGGCTCAAATGGCTTTCTGTATGCATCGTGTCCCGTCACGGAAACTGCACCAAAACTTCTTCCGTGGAACGATTCTCTCATGGCAATAAACTCATAACGTCCGGTTCCTTTTTTGTATGCATATTTTCTTGCCGCTTTCAACGTACCCTCTACCGCTTCTCCTCCACTGTTCGTAAAGAAAATACGATCCATGCCTGTGATACGCTTCAAATCCTCTGCTGCCTGTCCACAAGTTGTATTGTAGTACAGATTAGATGTGTGGAATAATTTGTCAATCTGTGCCTTTAGAGCATCATTCAGTTCTTTATTTCCATAACCCAGGGAAGACACTGCATATCCGGCTGCAAAATCCAGATACTTCTTATCTTCTGTATCATACAGGTAAGCCCCTTCGCCGTGGTCTAATACCACTGGGAACTGATTATACGTATGTAAAAGATTTTCATTAGTCTGTTCCATATAATTATTCATGATTCTTACTCCCCACTATAATATTTCTGACTGTCATCATTTAAAATTGCCGTTCCGATACCTTTATTCGTAAAGATCTCAAGAAGCAGACAATGTGGGATTCTTCCATCCAGGATATGTACTCTTGATACACCATTCTCGATTGCATCAATGCAGTTGTTCAATTTCGGGAGCATACCACCCCCGATATATCCGTTTTCCATCAGTTGATGTGCTGCTGATACTGTAAGTTCTGAAATCAGAGTGGATGGATCTTTCGGATCCTTGTATACACCTTCGATATCTGTAAGGAATGCAAGTTTTTCGGCTTTCATTGCCTTTGCGATCGCACACGCAGCATCATCTGCATTGATATTATAAGTATTATTGTCCTCATCCAGACCTACCGGACAGATGATCGGAAGGAAATCTTTCTCCAGAAGGTCATACAAAATGGAGGTATTTACTTCTTTTACATCTCCTACAAATCCAATGTCCTCTCCTTCTGAATATTTCTTATCTACCGTCAAAAGCTTACCGTCTTTTCCACTGATACCGATGGCTCTGACGCCCAGTCCTTCAACTAACTGAACCAGGCTCTTATTTACTTTACCAAGCACCATCTCCACCAGTTCCATAGTTGCTTCATCCGTTACACGAAGGCCATTGATAAAATGTGGCTCCATTCCGACTTTTCCTACCCAACGGCTGATTTCTTTTCCGCCGCCATGTACGATGATCGGCTTAAATCCAACCAGTTTCAACAATGTAACATCCTGAATAACTCTGGCTTTTAACTCTTCGTCAACCATTGCGCTTCCACCATATTTTACAACGATGATACGGCGGTTAAAACGCTGAATATAAGGAAGTGCCTCAATCAGTACTTCTGCTTTATCAAGATATTTCTGCATATTTTTATCCATTTTTTTCTGCCTTCTTTCTATTAACTGCGGTAATCTGCGTTGATCTCGATGTATCCATGTGTCAGGTCACATCCCCATGCAGTTGCTGTCTTATCTCCCATCTTAACATCAGCGATTGCTGTTACTTCCGGTGCTGACAAAATCTTAGTTGCCTCTGCCTCACTGTAGTCTACAGCTGTACCATTCTCGATGATCTGGATCTTACCATTTGCACTTTCAAAGAACAAATCTACTTTTTCAGGATCGAACTGTGCTCCGGAATATCCCATTGCACAGAGGATACGCCCCCAGTTTGCATCGTGGCCGGCGATCGCTGTCTTTGTAAGATTGGAGCATACGATAGATTTTGCCAGGGTCTTTGCCTGCTCTACACTCTCGCATCCAATAGCTTTAACTTCAAATAATGCTGTCGCACCTTCTCCGTCACCGGCAATTTTTTTTGCAAGATATTCATTAATAACATGAAGTGCCTCTGCAAATTTCTTATAATCATCTGTTCCATACTCAATTACCGGGTTCTCTGCCAGTCCGTTTGCCAGAAGAACAACCGTATCATTTGTAGAAGTATCACCATCTACGGAAATCATATTATATGTATCATCAACATCCTCACTCAATGCCTTTTGTAATGCTTCTTTTGTGATCACTGCATCTGATGTGATAAATGCAAGCATTGTACACATATTTGGATGAATCATACCGGAACCTTTCGCCATACCGCCGATGGTTACTGTCTTTCCGCCAACCTCGATGGTTACTGCAAGTTCTTTCTCCGCAGTATCTGTTGTCATGATTGCTTTAGCTGCCTCTGTACCATTTTCTAAAGAATCATTTTTCTTTCCTGCCAGCACCTCAATTCCTGCCGTCAGTTTGTCGATAGGGATCTGTTTTCCAATGACACCTGTAGAGCCGATCAGTACACCGTCTGCTGAAATATTCAAATATTTTGCTGCGGCATCTGCTGTATCTTTACAATACCCAAAGCCTTCTGATCCTGTACATGCATTGGCGATTCCTGAGTTTACTACCACTGCCTGTACTTTTGCTCCACTGTCTACCACCTGTCTGTCCCATTTTACCGGTGCCGCTTTTACCACATTCTTTGTAAATGTTCCGGCTGACACACATGGTACCTGGCTGTATACCAGTGCCATATCTGTACGGTCTTTATATTTAATCCCTGCTGCCGTGCTGGCTGCCTCAAAACCTTTTGCTGCTGTCACTCCACCTTTTACGATTTCCATCTTTTTATCCTCCTTACATATTGCAATTATCTGCATTCCATTGACTACATTGCTTTTATTTTTCATTAAACGCTGTAATATTCTTATCATTCAACGTAAAATCATAGTAGTTTAAGTCTTCTCGCTTCGTCCAGCCGATTGTATTCCAGAACGCATTTCCGATATCATTCTGGGTAAATGCGATCAGACTCACTTTATTGATTTCTTCTGCCTTTAAAGCCTCCATGGCTTTCACGACCATGGCTTTTCCAATCCCATGGCAGCGATACGCCTCATCCACACATACATGGTACATACAGCCGCGTCTTCCATCATGACCACAAAGAATTGCTCCTACAATCTTTCCGTCTTCTTCTGCAACTACACTTGTTGTAGGATTTCTCTTTAAAAATCTGGCGATTCCTTCTCTGGAATCGTCAATGCTTCGGATCCCAAAGCCCTTGATCTTCATCCACAACGCATGTACCTGTTCAAAATCTTCAATTGCCATTATACGAATCAACATAAGTTCTTCCTCATTTCCTTATCTTATGGGAACATTGGCACAAGATTCAAACCTTCATCTTCCGGAAGTCCGAACAGAAGATTCATATTCTGTACCGCTTGGCCGGCTGCTCCTTTTACGAGATTATCAATCGCACCCATCATGATAATGCGGTTGGTCCTCTCATCTATCTTAAAATTAATATCCACATAGTTACTTCCCTCTACCCATTTTGTCTCCGGGCATACACCTTCCGGAAGTACACGGATAAATTTCTCATCTTTATAATATTTATCATAGATTGTCTTGACTTCTTCGTAAGTCACAGATTTTTTCAATGTCGCATACTCTGTTGCCAGGATTCCTCTGTTCATCGGAACCAGATGCGGTGTAAAGTTGATCACAACGTCTTCTCCGGATGCATATCCAAGCTGTTCCTCAATCTCCGGCGTATGTCTGTGGGTCGCCACACCGTATGCTTTCATATTCTCATTGACTTCACAGAATAGATTAGCCACCTTGGCACTTCTTCCTGCTCCGGAAGTTCCTGACTTGGCATCTACGATCAGCGTATTCATATCGATGATACCTTCTTTCGCCAAAGGATACGCTGTTAAAATAGAACAGGTCGTATAGCATCCCGGATTGGCAACCAGGCGTGCTTTCTTAATATCTTCTCTGTTGATTTCACACAATCCATAAACCGCTTCTTTAATAAATTGCGGACTCTTATGTTCAATCTTATACCATTTCTCATAAGTTTCTACATCCTTAATACGGAAATCCGCACTCAGGTCCACTATCTTCGTCTTACTTAAAATCTCTTCGTTCACTACAGAAGCACAAAATCCCTGCGGTGTTGCAGTAAAAATTACATCTGCCTGTTCTGCCAGTTCTTCCATATTATCATCCAGACATTTTGCATCCACAATCCGGAACATATTCTGATATACATCTGCATACTTCTTATCTATGTAACTTCTGGAACCATACCACACAATCTCTACATCCTTATGTCCCATAAGTATTCTGACCAGTTCACCCCCGGCATAACCGGTAGCACCTATAATTCCCGCCTTAATCATCAGTTCTTTGCCTCCTGTAACATTTATCTTCCTTTTGATATACTTAACAATATTATACCAATTCCTGTGGATTGTCCAGTTTCATGCATATTTTTCTATGCTTCTTCCTTATATATAATGCACACCGAACATTTCCTTTTACCATTCATCGGATTGCATAATTATACATCTACTTTGCATAATATGCAAGTTTTTTATAAATTCTTCTTGAATAATTATAAAATCTAGTGTATAGTAAATCTTGCATTACAAGAAAATACATATTTTCATTATTAATATACATACAGGAGGATTTCTATTATGAAAGAAAAAGTAGTATTAGCATATTCAGGCGGACTGGATACCACAGCCATCATCCCATGGCTCAAAGAAACATTTGATTACGATGTTGTTTGCTGCTGCGTTGACTGCGGACAGGAAAGCGAGTTAGAGGGACTGGATGAGAGAGCCAAATTATCCGGTGCTGCTAAATTATATATCGAAGACATCGTAGATGATTTCTGTGATAACTACATCGTTCCATGCGTACAGGCACACGCTGTATATGAGAACAAATATTTATTAGGAACTTCTATGGCTCGTCCGGCAATCGCTAAAAAGCTGGTGGAAATCGCAAGAAAAGAGAACGCTGTAGCTATCTGCCACGGTGCAACCGGTAAAGGAAATGACCAGATTCGTTTTGAATTAGCGATCAAGGCTCTTGCTCCGGATATCAAAGTAATCGCTCCTTGGAGAATGACAGATGTATGGACTATGCAGTCTCGTGAAGATGAGATTGATTACTGTAAACAGCACGGAATTGATCTTCCATTTGATGCAAGCCACAGCTACAGCCGTGACCGTAACTTATGGCACATCAGCCATGAAGGACTGGAACTGGAAGATCCTGCTAACGAGCCTAACTATGAACACCTTCTGGTACTTTCTACAACACCGGAGAAAGCTCCGGATGAAGGCGAGTATGTAACAATGACATTTGAAAAGGGTGTCCCGAAGACCGTAAACGGAGTAGAGATGAAAGTTTCTGACATCATCCGTAAATTAAATGAATTAGGCGGCAAGCACGGAATCGGTATCATCGACATCGTCGAAAACCGCGTAGTTGGTATGAAATCCCGTGGTGTATATGAGACACCGGGCGGAACTATCCTGTACGAAGCGCACCAGCAGTTAGAGGAACTGATCTTAGACCGTGCTACATATGAAGTAAAAGAAGAGATGGGTAACAAATTATCTCAGATCGTATACGAAGGAAAATGGTTTACACCACTTCGTGAAGCAATCCAGGCATTTATCGAGAGCACACAGGAATATGTAACAGGTGAAGTGAAATTCAAACTGTACAAGGGTAACATCATCAAAGCAGGTACAACTTCTCCATATTCACTGTACAGCGAATCACTGGCAAGCTTTACAACAGGAGATCTGTACGATCATCACGATGCAAGTGGATTCATCACACTGTTTGGTCTTCCACTGAAAGTTCGTGCTATGAAACTGCAGGAAATTGAAAAGAAAAATAACCAGGTATAATTCCTAATTACTACATGAAAAGAGCCTCGTCCCGTGGGATGAGGCTCTTTCACTATATCTTTTTCTTATATCTGTTCTTTTCTGATCTGTAACTATCAATCTGCTGCTTTCGCTTAATGGCAGGAATTTGATCCGCAGCCATGGGAGCCACAAGTATGTTCCCCATGATGATGTTCTCCATGATGATTACACTGTACATTCGGATTATAACCCAGTTCTCCTTTGATCAGCGCCCGAACTGCTTCATCAGCATCGCCGCTTACTCCACCATATAATGTAATTCCGGCTTCTTTCAGTGCCATCTGTGCACCTCCACCGATACCTCCACAGATCAACGCATCTACCTGATTGTTCAAAAGGAATCCAGCCAAAGCTCCATGTCCGCTTCCATTCGTGTCAACAACTGTTTCCTTTGTACAGACACCATCCTCCACATCATAGATTTTAAACTGTGCGGTGTGTCCAAAATGCTGAAAAATCTGTCCATCTTCATAAGTTACTGCAATTCTCATTGTCTTTTCTCCTTTCTCATCTGCCATACCAACAGGCACTCCATCCTTATGTCCCAATCTGCAGGCGGCTCCACAACAGGCTCTGGCATCGCCCTCACATACAATATAGCTGCCTCCGGATATCTCCAGACGATAACCATATACCAGACTCTTGGCTAATTTCTTTCTGGCACTCTCATAGATCTCTGTAACGGTTGTTCTGGATATATCCATCTGCTTCGCACATTCCCCGTGTGTCTTCTCTTCCAGATCAACCAGACGTATCACTTCATATTCGTCAACCGACATTACAAGCTGTCCATTTTGCGCAGTACCATCCGGTCCAAAGTTTACATACTCCGGTTCCATACATACTCTTCTGCATCTTCTTGGTCTGGCCATATTCATCGCCCCTTCCATTTTCGACATATGTCGATTATAACATCTTTTAAATATTTTTTAAATAGAAAAAAATTTTTTCTGTACAAATTCCCACATATTTTATGCAATTTCAAGACAGACTAAACAGGTAACTACAATATTTATAAAGGAAAAGGAGGCATCTGTTATGTCTGAAATCTCAATACTTGATCTGCAGAATCTCCGACATCTGATCGGAGGCTTCGAAACCAGCCAGTGCAAAATGCAGGATTATGCTGCACAGGCCAAAGACCCTGAAGTGAAAAAATTATTTCAGGATGCTGCTTCATCAGCAATGAAGAACAAACAAGAACTTATGAAATTCTTATAGGAGGTCAAAAACGATATGTTAGACGAAAAGACAATGGTGGCCGATGCACTGGCAGGCGTGAACGGTGAACTGACACGCTACGGCGAAATGATTCCCCAGACGGAAAACAAAGAACTGAAAAACTGCTTAAAGCAGCTTCGAAATGAGTGTGAAATGTCCCAGGAAAAACTCTATCAGGTTGCCCGCGAAAAGAGCTATTATGTTCCGGCAGCACAGGCTACCCAGCAGGAAATCAACCATGTAAAATCCATTTTATCCGGGGTATCGATGAAATAAATGTACTACAGCAGTCGCCAGGGCCTCGAGTAAACTCGAATTTTTGCCTGTTGCCATGTAAAAATTTCCGGGCAGATCCAACCTTTGGATTCGCCCGGAGAACATTGTATTTGTTTACGCTATCAGCATTTTCTTCTTATGTCTCCCCCACAGGTAAATCGACAGCAATACAGATAGCACATCCGTCAATGCCTGTCCATAGATTACACCCTTCAGTCCAAAAATTCCATTCAAAAGATAAAGGAGAGGTATCAGCAGCACGCCCTGTCTCAATACGGACAATACCGTTGCCGGAAGTGCATAATTCACAGACTGCATGCAGTTCATATTCATAAACAAAATGCCGATCACAGGACCGGATATCATATATGCTACCAGCATCTCCACACCATATCGGATAACTTCTTCATCATTGATAAACAAACTGATGATCTGTGTCCGCAAAACGAAGAAAAATAATGTTGCCAGTACACCAACAATCAAACAGCATTTTTTTGTATATCTTTCTACCCCGACAAATCGTTCCCTGTCTCCTGCACCATAGTTATAACCAAGAAGTGGCTGTACGCCATTTGCAAGTCCCATCTGCAAAAATGTGATAAACATATTTGCCTTAAATACGATTCCGATTGCCGCCACCGGAGCATTTCCGTAAACCACCAGAATCTGATTCAGCACGATCGTTGACACACTCATCAGTACCGAAAAGATTGCTGTCGGAAACCCTGTAGCACAAATTCTTGTAAATATTCCGTCACTGCATTTAAAATCCTGTGGATGTATAGAAAACTTTTTACTCTTTTTCAAAAAATACCAGAGATAATACATACTTGCCATAATATTTCCGATGGTTGTCGCAATAGCCGCTCCGGCAGCTCCCATTCCAAATCCACTGATAAAAATCGGATCCAGCACAATATTTGCAATCGTTCCGATCATACTACCGATCATCGCCTCTTTACTTGCACCTTCCGCACGCACCACAAAACTCGCCGCCGCGGACCAGATTACAAACGGTGCCCCATAAGCGATATACAATGTATAACCTCTGGCGAACTCATAGGTCTGTGCATTCGCCCCAAACAAATGTAAGATTGGCTGCATAAATACAAGCAAGATTACTGCCAGTACGATGCCCACTCCCAGAGATGCATATGTTACAAATGCCGACGCATTCTTCACTCGTTTCTTATCCCCGGCTCCCATTGCCATAGACGCCACTGCGCTGCCACCCATACCAAACATATTTGCAAAAGCCATAAATAAAATAAATATCGGATTCGTCAGACTGACGGCCGCCACCTGCAACGGATCCCCTGTCTGACCCACAAAGAAGGTATCTGCCATATTATAGACCACCGTTACCAGGCTGCTGATAACACTCGGTATTGCCATCTTTGCCACGGCTTTTGATATCTTCATACTGCTCATTAAATCATTTTCATACATATTCCAAATGCTCCCTTTCTTTCATTATTTTCCCTTTTCTCTTCTCTTATTTCTCTCTATTTATTTTCCCTTTTCTCTTATTTTTCTCTATCTTCTCTTTTCTCTTTCTTCTCTTTCCTTTTCATCCTCCTCCAGATTGGCTAACATTTTTCCCGCAATCCTCATAAATTCGTTCAGTTCTTCTTCCGTAATCCCCTTTAACAATAACTGCTCCGTTCCCCGTATCTCCTCACGAATCACATCTTTGACAGCATCTGCTTTATCCGTGAACATCAATCTCTTATATCTTGCATCCCGCTCTTCCGGAACTCGCTTGATCAGTCCATCCTCCTCCAGAGATTTCAAAGCCTCTGTCGCCGTGGACGGACGCATTCCAAATTCCTTCTCTATCTCTTTCTGATACACGGGATGGTTCTCCGATGCAATTAATATGTAATTTAAAACAGAACTTTTCGCTCCGCTGATTCCTATAGATTCCTGTGCCTTCTTGGAACGTCTTCTCAAACGGCTTGATATCTGATTGATTATTTTTCCTGTTTTCATAGTCTTACTCCTCCAAAAAAACTCCTATCTTCAATTAGTTCGGTTCCTAAGTATTTTAGTTTTCATTTTACAGAATGTCAAGAGTAATTTTAAAAGGCTCCTTAAATACTCGAAAAATATAGGTTAAATTCTGTTTTTCTGCTTGACATACCTGTATCCGTGAACTACAATGACAACGGTAAAAATAATAACTACATCATTTCGGTAGGTGAGGTTACCACAGGGATTAGGATACATCAGGTATCCCGGAGATTGCTGCCGCGAGATTGTGGAGACACGATTAGTTGGTCAGCAGGATGCGTCGAGAAGGCGCAACCTAATGCAATTGATATGCCCTGTGATACTAAAGCTTGAACGATGCATGTTTTGTGAGTGTATAACTCCATCATGGTTCAGGCATGATGGAGTTTTTTGTATGGCGGCGAGTCAAAGCCCCGGCTTGCCAGGGACCTTGACGACCGCCTTCAATCCCAGAATGTGCCGTTGGCACTTCTGGTGATTGTTTTATTTTAATTTCAAAGAGGAGGTGAGGTTATGGACTCTGGTGCCAGTAGTTATCACTCGTGCAACCCGATAATCATGTACAACAGAATAAGAGGATTTAATTATGAACAAAGAGATTTTTATCAAACTCCTGGAACAGCGTCAGTTCAAAGCAGTCAGAAGCATCCTGGATGTTATGAACGAAGTAGACATTGCCTCACTGCTCTCCGAACTGAGCGATAAAGAACTTGCACTGGCTTTCCGTCTGATCCCGAAAGACAAAGCCGCTGAGGTTTTCTCTAATATGGACACTTCTATGCAGACCTATCTGGTAGAAATGTTCACGGAAAAAGAACTAAGAGAGCTTCTGGATGACTTATATATGGATGACACCGTAGATATGCTGGAAGAACTTCCGGCTAATCTGGTCAATCGTATCTTAGATACCGTCAGTGCATCTGACCGTAAAATGATCAATCAGCTGCTGAACTATCCGGATGACAGCGCCGGAAGTATCATGACAACCGAATATGTTGATCTGCGTGAGGCAATGACCGTTGCAGAAGCTATGGCCCATATCAAGAAGACCGGCATCCACAAAGAGACCATTTATACTTGTTATGTAACTGAACGCAGAAAACTGGTCGGTATCGTTACTGCCAAGGATCTTCTGATCGCCGATGATGACGCTAAGATCAAAGATTTGATGGAGACAGAGATCATTTCCGTAACGACCCATACAGACCAGGAAGAAGTTGCCCAGCTTTTTACTAAATATGATCTTCTGGCACTTCCGGTCCTGGATACTGATAACCTGATGGTCGGTATTGTTACCTTCGATGACGCCATGGATGTTATGGTGGATGAGGCTACCGAGGATATCACCAAGATGGCCGCTATCAATCCAAGCGAAAAAACTTATTTTGAGACATCTGTTTTCAAGCATGCGATGAACCGTATTCCGTGGTTACTGATCCTGATGTTTACATCGATCATCACCGGAACCATCATCACTAAATATGAAAATGCTTTCGCTGCAATCCCGCTTCTCGTATCCTTCATCCCAATGCTGATGGATACCGGCGGAAACTGTGGATCCCAGAGTTCGACCCTGATCATCCGCGGAATCGCCCTGGATGAAATTCAGTTTAAAGATATTTTCCGTGTAATCTTCAAAGAATTTCGGATTTCACTGATTGTCGGAGTCGCACTTTCCGTCACCAACGGACTCCGAATCTATATCCAGTACCGTAACCCGGCGCTTGCCCTTGTGATTGCACTGTCACTGATCGGTACGGTTATGATGGCGAAAATCGTAGGCTGTATTTTACCGCTGGTTGCCAAGAAAGTACATCTTGATCCGGCGATTATGGCATCTCCACTGATTACAACATTGGTAGATACATTTTCAATTTTGATTTACTTTAACATTGCAACATTACTGTTTAATCTATAATTTGCGTTTTTAGAAATATCCCCCTATAATATGATATAGGAGGATATTTTTATGCATGTAGGAAGAAAGACACAAAAAAGAGAAAAATCCGCCATGTCGGTTTCTTTATATGGAAATCTTGTTTTTGTTGTCATTGAGCTTATCATGGCGATTGCCACCGGTTCTCAGGCAGTTTTACTGGATGCGGTTTATGACGGCGTAGAATTTTGTATGCTTCTGCCTTCTATCTTTTTAATCCCACTGCTCTACCGCCCGTCAAATGAGCAGCATCCATTTGGATATACACAGATTGAAACCCTGTTTGTCGTAATCAAAGGTATCACTATGACAGCGGTTACTTTTGGACTTATCTTTAATAACATCAATCTGATGCTTCACGGCGGACACGTTGTATCGTTTAATACTGTCGCTTACTTTGAATTATTTGCCTGTTTCTTAGGTGTTACCGTTACGATTTATCTATATCGCAAAAACCGTACCATGCACTCACCACTCATTAATATGGAGATGCAGGGATGGAAGATCGACAGTATCGTATCGCTGGGTATGGCATTTGCATTCCTTTTGCCGCTCATCTTTCCATTTGACTGGTTTGAACGTGTAATTCCTTATCTGGATCAGATCATCACCGTTGTACTGTCGCTGATCATGATTCCAACACCGATACGGACGATTATCACGGGAATCCGGGATCTGATGCTGATACCGCCGGAAGAAGAAACGGTAAATGATATCAAAGAAACCATCGAGCCTATCATCGGAATCTATGGTCATAAGAATCTGTATTACGATATCGTCCGCACCGGAAGGAAACTCTGGATCAGTGTCTATATCACCTTTGATAAAGACATCGTTTCTTTATCAAAATTTAAAATCATGCAGGATCAATGTATCCGGGTACTGGCTGAAAAATATCCGGACTTCTATTTTGAGCTTCTGCCCGATATTGAATTTACCGGAATCGATCTGGAAAAAACGCCGAAGATTCCGAAGAACTGAGAACTTCTAAATAATACCTGACAACCATGGTCTCTTCATCTCTCAGAGATGAAGGGATTTTTTATCTTCTTTCTTCTTTTATCCAACTATTTATCTACAACATACATAAATTTAAAGCTTTCAACCAACCCTATATCCAGATGAATTTCAGCATTTGTTACAAAATAACCATTCCGTCTTGTCAAATTATTGACAGACCAAATCCGCTTCTATATAATTCGTTTACATGCACAAGAATGCGTTCTAGAATGCGTTCTATCACACCTTTTGTTTTTGCGCATTTTTCAACTTTTCTTTAATGTAATAATCACTTTTTAAGGAGAACTTTTATGGCAAACATCACGACTATTTTAAGAGTGGCGGTCATCATCTACGCCATCATTTTCGCAGTAGTTTTTATCAAAGACTGCCTCAACCACAAAGAAGACTTTAAAGGGAAAAAGACGATCACGCTGCTTATCATCGGATTTGTGACAAACTTCTTCGATACCCTTGGAATCGGAAGTTTTGCTACAACCCAGGCAAGTTTTAAAATCACAAAATCAAGTTCGGATGAGATCATGCCGGGGACTTTAAATGTAGGAGACTGTATCCCGGTTATGTTTGAATTTATCTTATTCTTAGGACTGATCGAGGTCAAACCACTGACTCTCGTTTCTATGATCGCCGGTGCGATCATCGGTTCCCTGGTTGGCGCCCGTATCGTTTCCGGCTGGCCGATCAAAACTGTACGTATCGCCCTGGGTGCAGCACTTGTATTTATGGCATTCACGATGGGATGCCGTCTTATGTCCATCGGACCTTTCGGCGAGATCGGTACTGCTACCGGATTATACGGAGCAAAGCTTGTGATCGCCGTTTTGGTAAATTTCATCTTGGGAGCACTGATGACAATCGGAGCCGGACTTTACACTCCATGTATCGCACTTTGCAGTACACTGGGATTAAATGTTAAAATTGCATTCCCGGTAATGTTCGGTTCCTGTGCATTCCTGATGCCATCCTGTGGATTCGAGTTCATCAAAACCGGACGTTATGACAGAGCCGCTGCTGCAGCTCTTACCCTCGGCGGAATCCCGGGCATTCTCCTTGCATTCTTCATCGTAAAGAGCCTGCCGCTGACTGTACTGACCTGGCTGATCATCATCGTTATGCTGTACACAGCAATCATGTTCTTCAAGGATGCATTTAAAACAGAAGCAAACGCATAATTAAAATCTTCATATTCTAAAGAGAGGGCGTGTTGCAGAATTTGCAACACGTCCTCTCTTACTAATGTCTCTTATAATACAGATACGATGCCACAGTCGGTATCAATGTCATTACCAGAATGATCACGAGTGCCAGAACCATCGGACTTACCACATGCTGGAATCCCACAAGGACTGTCAGCACGCCACCAATCACCCAGAGTTTTCCCGCCATGCGGTGTGTATAATCCCAGTTTTCTTCATCTGCCAGCGTCCATGGCAGTTTGATTCCTACCGTATAATTCTGTCTGCATTTTGGAAGGTAATTTCCAACCGCTATGAATATCACACCCAGCAATACATTGGTCAAAACATCCATGTTCATTAAATTCGTATATCCCAATGCATTCCCATATATAAGTGCACCTACCCATACGGATACCAGAGGACAGATACATAATACCAGACGGTAAATCTTTGAACTGATATTTTTCGCCTTTGGATCGATTCCCGTGACCACTGCACACAATACATGCATTGCCAGACAAAACAAATAAACCCCCACAACTGCAAAGAATTTACTGCTGTATCCATCAGCTTTTCCGTCAAATCCAAAATGTGTCGCAACCTGATCCGGCAGTTTGTTCCATAATAAGATTCCAAAGATCATCGGTAAAATGGTGATCACACATGTCACTATAAAAAATCCTTTATTCTTCTTAATCATCTGAAGAACCTCCTTTCAACTCTGATAACCAGAGCATTACTTCCTCCACCACGGAAATATTCAGCGTATAATAAATATAATTTTTTTCTTTTGTCTCAAATATGAGTCCCGATTTCTTTAAGATACTCAAATGGTAGGAAATCGTTGCTCCGGTCATATCAAAATGAGAGCCGATCTCTCCGGCAGACATTCTTCCATCTTTTAAAATTGTGAGAATCTCTCGTCTCACCGGATCTGATAATGCCTTAAATGTCTCTGCAAATCCCATACTCACCATCCTTTATCCATATACTTACTATTATCTTATGCTCCTATTTAGAAATATTTCTAATTACTTTATAGCACCGGTTCTACATAAAGTCAACAGGTATTTAGAAAAATTTCTAAATACCTGTCGTCTTATCTTATCGTTTATTTTGCATTTATATTTAATATGAATAAAGTGGACAGCACCAGTACAAATCCCAGAATATCGATTGCCGGGAAGGCGGTTCCAAGAAATACTGCTGCCACGATTGTTGCTGCCACCGGCTCCACGCTGGATAAAAGCCCAGCATACACGCTGCCTGCATATTTGACTGCCGCCAGATACAGAAGAAACGGCAAAATTGTTCCGGCAATCGTGATCACCAGATAACCCACCAGCACCACCAGATCCATATGAACCTCAATTTTCCACGGTCTCAGTACAATCGATAATACGATTCCACCAATCAGCATCGCCCATCCACACATAGACTCTGCCGGATATTTCTTAAGCAGTGGTCCCGGAAGCACACCATAGAAACAGGTGGTGATCGCCAGCACCATTCCCATGAAAAATCCTTTCGGTGACATTGAAAGCTGATGGATATTTCCCTGGGTCGCTACCAGAAAGATACCCACGATGGAACATCCCACCGCAATGATTTCTTTCTTGTGCGGCATAACTCTGTACACTACTGCGTAAAACAACAGCAAAATCGCCGGATTCAGATACTGGAAGATGGTTGCCACCCCGGCATTGGTCTCCTGAATTGCCACGAAAAAGGAATACTGCATTCCCATCATTCCAAGAATCCCCACGCCAAATAACCGAAGGATATCATTTTTATCTGTCCACAAGACCTTAGGATTCTGTTTCTTCACTACCACCGCATAGATCAGAAGCAAAATTCCTGCCAGCACCATTCGATACGGCACCAGCCACTGGGATACAATTCCTTTCTCATCAAATAAATACTGCGCGATCGGGCTTGTGCATCCCCATGCCAGACCTGCCCCAAACGCAGCAAATAAGCCTTTTTTACGTTCCATCTCACATTCCCCACTAACATTTCCTAAAATAACACCAACTCGTAGTATAGCGTCAAAACCAGAGTTTGACAATATATCCACAAATGATCGCATGCAACTTCAGTTATCTGTTAGCCGAGGGAATTATCACTGTGATCATCATTTCCATCCCGGCAGTTGTCAAAGCACTGGATAATGTCAAGAAACTTGCCACAGAATAATAATCTATTCTTCTTTTTCTTTCGGCAACACCAGACTTAAGAGCAACGATACTACAAAGACTCCTGCCACTGCATTTCCGTTAAAAATCTCTCCCACAACGCTCGGGAACGCATCAAAGAAATTGCCGGAAGTCTGTGTCAGCCCCACTCCGATACAGAAAGATAATGACACAATGATCATCGTTCTGTCATTAAATTTACACTGTTTCATCATCTTAATTCCTTCGTACATGATGGAACCGAACATCATAACCGTACATCCGCCCAAAACAGCCTGCGGAAGAGAATTAAAAAACGCTCCCAACGGTGGGAATAACGATGCAAGAATCAGGATCAATGCTCCCATCAGAATAGTAAAACGGTTGATCACTCGAGTCATCGTCACCAATCCCACGTTCTGACTGAAAGATGTCAATGGCAAACATCCGAAACATCCTGAGATTGCACTGGAAAATCCATCCACCGCCAGCGATCCCTGTAACTCTTTCATCTCTATATCACGATTCAGCGCGCCGGTGCAAACTGCCGTTGTTGCCCCTGTCGTCTCTGCTGCTGAAACCAGGAATACGATTGCGATCGTAAGGAATGCTCCCAGATCAAATATCGGTTTGTGGCTGGTGAAAAATACCAGTTTCGGAATACTTACAAATCCAACTTCTTCAATGGTCTTCGTAATCCCGGAAAAATTTACTAACGGTGCAATTCCCGCAACTGTAAAGATTGCTGATAAGACATATCCACAGACCAGGCCAACCAATACATTCAGATTCTTATACACACCTTTTAAAACATATCTTGATACCAGGCACACGATCAGCGTAAATAAACCGATAAATATATGATACCATGCACCAAAATCTGTGGCTCCATTTCCACCACCCCAGGAATCCATTCCTACGGATAGCAGTGATAATCCGATAGCTACAACAACACACGCTGATACAATCGGTGTCAGAAAGCGTTTCCAGTATCTTGCTGACAATCCTACCAGACCTTCAAAAACACCTCCAAGAATCACGGCACCCACCATACCTTCATACCCCAGTTCCGGATTCGTACAGATCATCAGAAGACTTCCTAAGAATGTAAAACTGACACCCATAACAATCGGAAGTCCCGATCCAATCTTCCATATCGGGTACAACTGAAGACATGTTCCAATACCTGCCACAAACATTGCGCACTGCAGAAGCTGCGTGATTTCCGCCGAACTCAAATGTCCACCGGTACTCCTGACGATTGCCGCACTGCAGACGATCAGCACCGGAGCCAGGTTCGATACGAACATCGCCAGCACATGCTGTAGACCAAATGGGATCGCTTTCCTGAGGGGAACTCTTCCATTTAATCGGTAAATATTTTCCTCACTCACCATAGTTACCGCTTTTTCTTTTTCATTTGTCATTTCATTAAACCTCATTTTTCTTTTTGAAATACCATGCTTTATTAGTTTATCGTACTTCTTCCCACATTTCAATCATCAGAAGTTTCAACCGCACATCCCTTATGTTCATAATCTTAACGAGATATTAACATCCGAATATGATAAAATAAAGAAAACTCCGAAAGGACAGATCCAGAAATGAAAATTATAAAAAATCTCTGCATTACACTTGCATATCTCGGGGTCGCAACAGTTCTGTGCCTTATTTTAAGCCCTCTGGCATCCACAGACACTCATGTCCCTCTGATCTATGTACTTGCAGTTTTATGTATTTCCAGATTTACCAGTGGTTACATCTACGGTGTACTGGCCTCAATTGTAGCAGTCGCCGGTGTCAACTACATATTTACCTATCCTTATTTTCAGATGAATTTTTCAATTACAGGGTATCCACTCACATTCTTTGTGATGTTAACTGTCGCACTTTTCGTCAGTGCACTCACAACGCAGATCAAGCACCAGGAGCAGATGCGACTGGATGTTGAAAAAGAAAAAGTCCGCAGCAATCTCCTTAGGGCAATCTCCCATGATATCCGTACACCACTCACATCGATTGCCGGAGCTGCCGCCGGAATCATTGACAATAAGGACAAATTATCAGAAGAACAGAAAGTAGAACTTCTAGCCAATATCAAAGAAGAATCTGAATGGATGATCCGCATGGTAGAAAATCTTTTGTCTATCACTCGAATCACTGACGATAAGACACAGCTTTCCACCGTGGACGAACTGGTGGAAGATGTGATTGGCAGTGCTGTTGTAAAATTTTCCAGGCGTTTCCCGGAACCGGATATCTCCGTAGATATTCCTTCGGAAATGCTTCTGGTTCCTATGGATTCTATTCTGATCGAACAGGTACTGATTAATTTAATGGAAAATGCAATGATCCACGGAGTTACTACTACAAAGTTACATCTTACAG
The DNA here is from genome assembly GCA_934351835.1 of uncultured Lachnospiraceae bacterium. Classification (GTDB taxonomy): domain Bacteria; phylum Bacillota; class Clostridia; order Lachnospirales; family Lachnospiraceae; genus CAKRJP01. Next base: position 61,438 of record CAKRJP010000003.1, on the reverse strand, counting down.
TAACAACCGCCGATGATAATGCCATTTTCTCTGTAGAAGATAATGGCAAGGGAATTGATGAACATTTACTCCCGGATATATTCCAGGGTATGTTAAATACACAATCCGGCCATTCTTCCGACAACAAGCGAAATATGGGCATGGGGCTGTCTGTCTGTCAGGCAATCATCACTGCACATAACGGAACGATGAAAGCCGAAAATATACCAGACGGAGGTGCAAAGATATCATTCACGCTGCCTCTTGGAAAGGATAAAACTTATGAATATTAAAGACAGAGTATTAATTGTAGAAGACGATAAGAATATTGGAACATTTATCCAGACCATTCTTCAGGCAAATAATTACGAAGTCCTGATCGCCACTTCCGGCAGGGATGCCTATAGTCTGATTACCTCCAGATGTCCGGATGTTGTTCTGTTAGATCTTGGACTCCCGGATATGGATGGAATGGATATCTTAAAAGAAATCCGTGCATGGTCCTCCATGCCAATCATTGTTGTATCCGCAAGAACACATGAAACAGATAAAGTAGAGGCGCTGGATATGGGCGCTGATGACTATATCAGCAAACCATTCGGCACCTCGGAATTGCTGGCCCGCATCCGTGCTGCCATCCGCCGTTTCCGCGGTACAAATAAGAGCCAGGACGGAAAGCAGTATCTCTCTTTCCTGAACGGTAAGCTGATCATCGACCACGATAAGCACCGGGTGTTCATAGACGGCGAAGATGCGAACCTCACACAGAACGAGTTCCGTCTGGTTAGTCTTTTGGGCAAATATTCCGGCAAAGTTCTCACTTATGACTTCATAATCAAGGAAATATGGGGACCGAACATGACCGGAGATAACCGCATTCTGCGGGTAAATATGGCGAATATCCGGCGAAAAATCGAAGAAAATCCAGGAAATCCCCAATTTATCTTTACCGAGGTCGGCGTCGGCTACCGGATTGTAGAGACCGACGTCTCCATTAACTAGTTATTTATTAGTTTTACTTCTTAATATTATTTCACTTATATAAATGGTGGTAATGAATTGTATACAATTTTCATTATCGCCATTTATTTTGTTGCTTTTGATACAATAATGTGATATTCTTAACGAGTTGAATAAAGGATATGGAGGAAACAATATGCTAAACAATCTTAACAACATCGTTGGCACTCTAAATGGCTATATCTGGGGAGTTGGCATGCTGATCCTGATTGTCGGAAGTGGTCTTTACTTTACCATCCGCCTTCACGGTTTTCAGTTTGTTCATTTCAAAGATATGTGGAGCCGCATCATTGACAAACAGGATTCAGACTCCGGTATCTCCGCTTTTGGTTCATTCTGTACGACCATGGCGATGCGTGTAGGTACTGGTAACGTAGCCGGTGTAGCCGTTGCTATTTACATGGGTGGTCCTGGTGCATTATTCTGGATGATCATCGCCGGTATGACAAACTCAGCCGTATGTTTCTCAGAATGTACGCTTTCCGTACTCTACAAGACACGCATTGACGGTCAGTACCGAGGCGGTGGAGCTTACTGTGCCGAGAGAGGTCTCGGATGGAAGAAATACGGGGCATTCATGGCACTGATCCTTATGATCGGTACATCCGTATTTATGCCGGCCGCTGCTACATATACCATCTGTGACGGATTCCACAACGCACTGAATATTCCTATGTGGGTAGGTGCTCTTGTAATCGCTGTTGTACTTGGAATCGTTGTTATCGGTGGTGTAAAACGTATCAGTGCAATCGCTTCACTGATCGTACCATTTATGGTTACTATTTACCTGCTTGCAGCTGTTGTTATTATTGTTATGAATATAACAGCAATCCCTGGTCTGCTCAAAGAAATCATTACAGACGCCTTTGGTGTAAATGCAATGTTCGGTGCAGGTCTCGGAGTTGTCATCCAGCAGGGTGTAAAACGTGGTACTTTCTCAAGTGCTTCCGGTATGGGCGAGGCTTCTCCTACTGCCGCTGCTGCTGAGACAAGTCATCCGGTTAAACAGGGTATGGCAAATGCTGCTGGTGTATGGCTTGATACCGTTATCATCTGTACAGCTTCAGGTCTGATGATTCTCTTAACAGACTGTTTCCATACAGCTACTGGTTATGTAGGTTCCGGTGCTCCTGAACTCGCAGAGTTGGCTGCTGCCGGTACAAACGGAGTTATCTTTGTACAGTTGGCATGCAGAACTGTTATGGGTAAGATTGCACCTACATTTATCGCAATTATGTTAGCACTCTTCTCGTTCACCTGCCTGATCAGTTACTACTACGAAGCAGAGACTGCTGCAATGTATCTGTTCCAGGGGGATTCAAAAGTTAAGATCCGTAAGATCGTTACATGGATCATGCGAATCGGAATGCCTGTACTGGTATTTATCTGGGGTAACCTTGAATCAGACGTTGCATGGAACTTATCTGACCTGGCACTCGGAAGTTGTACCTGGGTTAATATGCTGATCGTAATCATGCTGTTCCCGAAAGTAATCGCAATGTACAAAGATTACGAAGAACAGATGAAAGCAGACAAAGATCCATACTATGATCCGGATAAGATTTCATGGGATGGTGTAGATAAAGAGATGTGGAAAGACATCAACAAGAAATATATCGAGCAGGAGAAAAATCAGGCTCAGTAAAAATAGAATAACAATACGAAAGGGGCTGGATCTTGATTCCAGCCCCTTTCTTTTATCATGGACGCGTATTTGTTCCGTCCCGTTACTTTTAAAGTTGTATAATACCGCCAATAACTTTGTTGGTCTTCGCACCTTTCAGATCCGGCAACATCTCTGCACCACCTGCAATGATGATCGTATCTCCCTTTTCTACCTTACCTTCTGATTCCAGTTTCTCAATCACTGACTGAATCATATCATCAATACTCATATCACCTGTAATATGTCTTGGGTAGACATTAAATTCCAGATTCAGCTGTCTTACCAGTTTCTCATTTCTGGTGATTGCATAAATTGGACAAGGCGGGCAGAATGCCGAGAGGATTCCCGGTGTATCTCCTGACTCTGTATATGCGATGATTGCTTTTGCATCCAGGTTCATGGCACTGACAGAGATTCCATGGTAAACATTGAAACGATATCCCTTATGTGCCAGATCATAATCTCTGGTCTGGAAACGCTTCCAGTAATTGATAGAACCTTCAGTCTCCTGAGCAATGGCATCCATCAGTTCTACACATTCTACCGGATACTTACCGGTTGCACTCTCACCAGATAACATCACGGCACTTGTTGCATCATACATCGCATTGGAAATGTCGCTGACTTCCGCTCTGGTCGGTCTTGGATTATGGATCATTGACTCTAACATCTGCGTTGCTGTAATAACAATCTTGCCCTGCAGATATGTCTTTCTGATAAATTCCTTCTGGATTGCCGGCACTCTTGCCATCGGAATCTCTACACTCAGATCTCCTCTGGCTACCATGATTCCGTCAGATGCCTCTAAGATCTCATCGAAATTATCTACGCCTTCCTGGTTCTCGATCTTGGAAATAATCTTAATTGCTTCACCACCATTTTCTTTTAACAGTGCCCGGATCTCATTGACATCCTTCGCACTGCGGATAAATGAAGCCGCAATATAATCAAATCCGGCTTTTACACCATTCACGATATCTTCTTTATCTTTCTCTGTCATGGTTGGAAGTTTCAACTTCTTGCCAGGTATATTGACACCTTTTCGATTGGAAAGTTTTCCACCGGATATTACCTTGCATGAAACCTTTTTCCCCTCGATAGAGAGTACTTCCACTTCAATCAATCCATCATCAAATAATAAGGTATCTCCCGGCACCACTTCCTCCGGAAGTTCCTGATAAGATACGGAAAATTCTTTCTCATCACCAAGAATATCTTCTGTTGTTAATATAATGACATCTCCTTCATTCAAGAAGATCTGTCCTTCTTGAAACTTGCCGGTTCTGATCTCCGGTCCCTTCGTGTCTAACAGTAATGCTACAGGCAACTTCAACTCTTCTCTTACTTTTTTGATCCGGTTAATCTTCTCTTCCTGTTCTTTAAATCCACCATGAGAAAAATTAATTCTCGCAGTGTTCATACCTGCCAACATCAGCTTTCTTAACATCTCTTCGCTTTCACTTGCAGGTCCAATCGTACAAACAATCTTCGTCTTACGCATTACAATCTCCCTTCTAGCCTGTTGTTCTTTTTTATCTAATTTTTTCACATGAACACTATAACACAACCTGTCAAATTTATACCACAAAAATTTTAAAAACCATGCAAAATTTTTGTTAAACGATATCACCTGTTTCACTTCTTTTCTTTCCGCTTTCGGCTAGTATTTCATGATTTAAACACATTTATTAGATATTTTCTACACATTTTTTTGATAAATTAAATTATCGCTATATGATTTATTTTAAGAGAGGCAGGATCAAACATTGAAAAAAAGGCTATCTATTTTATGCATTCTACTTTTCATTCTTATCTGCATAATCACGGTATATGCTTCCCGGAATTCCGGGGCTGAGACTTCTGACTTTACCCGCACTGCATACCAGGAAAATACATACCAGATGGAACATGAATTTCAGGTAATCGGCCTGATTCCTGACATCACGAATACCATCACATTTACCCTTACCTCCGAAGACGGGCTTACTTCTACTTACACTACCTCTTACGACATGCCAAGTCTCTACGGCGAAGAAAAGGTAAAATTAGACACCAAAACATTATCTACCTCTGAACAGTTATCAGATGGATATTGAGAAATTCATTTATCGTGTATATAAATATGATTTTAATGGATTCTATTTTTCTTCAGCAACCTAGCGATAACTATTATAAAACCCACACGATCATCGTCGCGTGGGTTTTCTCTGTATCGCGGAATATACCTATTGGCACTTCTGATGATTTACAAAGTAAAAGGAACCGTGAACGTCACCAGGGGATTATGAAAGTGGTTTTTCGCACGGTTCCTTCTGTGTCCGATATTATGGATGTTGGGAATCTTAAATACCGGGTATGATGGAAATTTCCATTTCCATCATCACTATAACATATTGACAATATATTATTCCACAACTTTTTTCAATTTCTTTCTCTTTCTTCTATTTTATTGCAATTTTTCTTGTTATAATGGGAAGACATTACAGATTTTTCAAAATCTATCGGGAGGTTTCGTATGAATCAGTATAAACTTATCGCTTTTGATATGGACGGCACCCTTTTAAACAGCCAAAAAAACATTTCACCGCTTACCATCAGACGAATCGAAGAGGCATCTAAGTGCGGCATTCATGTGGTCTTTAACACCGGTCGCTGCCCTGCAGAACTGAATGAATTTTTTGATATCGTACCTTCTGTCCGCTATGTCAACTGTGTCAGCGGCGCACTTGTCTATGATCATAAAGAAGATAACATAATCTACTCACACGCCATGAACATTTCAACTGTCAAGAACATTCTGGAAATTGCAGGCAAAGAAGATGTTATGATGCATCTGCTCTCCACCCAGTCAATTGTTCAGGAGGATAAGATCCCACAGATGGATAAATACCATATGGGCGTCTATCAGGAGATGTATCTCCGGGTAACTACTCAATGGAAGGATCTCCCTGGAGAGTATCTTTCCCATCCTGTGCCGATAGAAAAGATTAACCTGTATCATACAGCTCCTGACGCAAGAATCCGCACCAGAGAACGTATTACTGCCAGTCCTCTGGATGTTGTCATGGCCGATGCAGAAGCTTCTTCACTTGAGATCACAGCTAAAGGTATTGACAAGGGTGTCGGTCTCCTAAGACTCTGCGAACATCTGCATATTTTACCGGATGAGACTATCGTGGTGGGAGACGCCGACAATGATCTTGCCGCTCTAAAGGTTGCCGGACTTCCCGTCGCTATGGGAAATGCCAATAATCATGTGAAAGAAATTTCCAAAATTACTGTTGCTGATAATGATCATGACGGATGTGCTGAAGTTATCGAAAATTTTCTTTTATAATATGTTTACTCTCTTCTCTTATATATTCCAGGAAACGTAAAGTTGCAAGTGTTGGCTGCTTACTACCACAATAAGCAATTCCAAGGGTCCTGGAATAATGTTCAGAAAATGGCAGTATGCAAACATCAAAAGGAATGCGATGCAACAATAATTTAGGAAGTATCGTTACTCCAAATCCTTGTTCCACCATTTTACAAACCGCATAATCTTCATTGATCTGATAGCGAATATCCGGCGTTATGCAATTTTCTTCAAAGATATGCCCCGTCTCATAATCCAGACCATCCGATGAAAGAATAAATTCATACTCTGCAAGTTCCTGTATATCTACTTCCTTCTTTTCCGAAAGTGGATGATTTTGGGGAACAACCAACATCAGTTCATCTTCTCCCAACGGAAGAAACGGCATACCGGGAACTGCATATTCCGATACAAAAATTCCCTCCAGTTCTCCCGATATCAATTTTTCTTTTAATTCACCAAATCCACCCACTATCATTTCAAACCGAATATTCGGATATTGTTCAGAAAATTTTTTCAAAATCAGAGGAAGCCAATGATATGAAATACTCTGGATCGCTCCCAAGCGTATGTATCCACTGTCCAGGCTGGTCAAGTTCATTGCTGTCTGCCTGATTTTCTGTTCTTCTTCACAGATCACACGCATGGATTCTATGATTTCTTCCGTATTGGGCAAAAGTTTCATTCCCTGTTTTGAACGATTAAATAAGGGAACTCCTATTTCTTTTTCAAATGTTTTAATGGTCTGACTGATTGAAGATGGCGAATAATTTAATCTGGATGCTGTTTTTGAAATATTATGTGTTATACACACGTCCAATATTATATCGTACTTATTCATAATTTTTCCTCATCTGTTAAATATTCCGAACGATATGTTCAATATTATTATAAACACAATTTCATCTAAAATGTTAAAATATATAAAAAATGGAAGGAGTATTTTTCTATGGGAACTGAGTTTTGGAATGGTGCCGAAGCGGCACACAGAAGAGTCATGATGAAAGCTGCCGGTTATTCAGACAGCGATATACGAAAGAAACCACATATCGGAGTTCCAAATTCTTACATGGAGGGTTCTCCGGGATCTGCACATTTAAGACAGATCGCTGCTGCTGTAAAAGAAGGAATCTGGGCAGCCGGAGGTGTTCCTGTCGAATTTGGAATTCCTGCCACATGCGGAAATATTGCCAACGGAGCAGAAGAATTAAAATATGAACAGGTCGGCAGAGACATCGTTGCCATGTCCGTTGAATTCGTGAGCCGGGTACACAACTTTGATGGTCTCGCCATGGTAGCTTCCTGTGACAACATCATTGCAGGCTGCTATCTTGCGGCTATGCGCCTGGATATTCCATCTATGATCATTACCGGCGGTTCCATGCAACCGGGACAACATTGCGGAAAGACCGTCGTTGAAGCAGATCTTGACGCTGCAAGATTCTCCGGAGCCTCAGAAGAAGAACTAATGGAAATGGAAGACAATGTCTGCCCTTCCTTTGGCGCATGTCCTTCCATGGGGACTGCCAATACTATGCAGATGCTTGGAGAAGTTCTGAATCTTGTTTTGCCGGGAACTTCTACGATTCCGGCATCAGATAATGCCAAATTAAGGGAAGCCCGCAAGGCCGGAAAATATGCTGTGGAGCTTGCTAAAGCAGGGCGAAAACCATCCTCTTTGATCACAAAAGAAGTCCTGTTAAATTCCATTATGTTTGATATGGCCGTTGCCGGTTCAACCAATGCCGTTTTGCATATTCTTTCTTATGCCTACGAACTGGGAATTAAATTAACTCTGGAAGATTTTGAAACATATGCCAGGGTCATTCCATGCATTAATGCCGTTGTTCCAAGCGGTCCTTACACCGTCGTAGATTTCCATTATGCTGGCGGCGTCCCAAATGTAATGAAAATGCTGGAATCTAAATTATTTACGGATACTCCTACCATGTACGGAACCACATGGAACGATTTGTTATCTCATGTGACACCTCAGGAAAATAAAGTGATCCACTCTCTGGAGCGCCCATTATCCACCGAACCTGGCCTTAAAATTCTGCGTGGGAATCTCTCGCCAAACGGTGCCATTGTAAGGCCAACCGCTGTCTATGATGAAGTAAAATATTTAAAAGGAAAAGCAAAGGTATTTGAAGGAGACCGGCAGGCCTTTGATGCCATCAGTTCCGGACAAATTGTTCCCGGAGATATTATTGTTATCCGCTACGAAGGCTGCAAAGGAGCTCCTGGAATGAAAGAGCTTATGCTCAGTATTGATGCTCTGATTGGTCTCGGACTTCACAAAAGTGTCGGCCTGATCTCTGACGCAAGATTCTCTGGTTTTAACTTTGGCGCCATCATTGGTCATGTTTCCCCGGAAGCTTACGACGGGGGCCCGATTGCTCTTGTCCGGAACGGTGACGAAATAGAAATAGATATTCCGAACGGGACAGTTAACCTTCTGGTATCTGACGAAGAGCTTGCACACCGCAAAGAACACTGGGTATGTCCACCATTAAAAGAGGAAAAGGGCTGTCTTAATATCTACGCCCGTATGTGCAGGTCTGCCGAAGAAGGCGGTGCCATGCAGCCATGGGACCTGAATGCAAAATTTTAATAATTATAAATTATAAAATAAAGGAGATTTTATCATGCTGTTATTATCCAGAAACGACATACAAAAAGTATTTACCATGAAAGACGCCATAGAGGCTGATAAACTTGCCTTTCAACTAGTTGTTGAAGGAAAATGTGACGCACCTCTGCGCACTAATATACAAGCCCCAAAATATGATGGATGTTTGCTCTTTATGCCTGCCTATGCAGAATCCATGGATGCCGCATCCCTGAAGATCATTAACATCTTTCCTCATAATATTGATCACGGACTTCCGTCTTCTCCTGCTCAGGTTCTTTTGATCGATGGAAAGACCGGACTTGTATCATCAGTTATGGACGGAACTTACGTTACTCAGCTCAGAACCGGTGCTGCTTCCGGTGCCGCATTTGATATTCTCGCAAAAAAAGACTGTCATGTCGGTGCCCTGATCGGAACCGGTGGACAGGCTGCCACCCAACTTGAAGCTATGCTGGTTGCAAGGGACTTAAAAGAAGTACGCGTATTTGATCTAAATTATGAACGCACTTCGGCATTTGCAGAAGAGATGCAACAACGGCTCAGTTCTTATGGAACATCGATCATTGCTGTTAAAAATTCGGATGAAGCCATTGATAATGCTGATCTTGTCATCACGGTAACGCCTTCCTCCACCCCTGTATTCGATGGCACAAAGGTGAAAAAAGGTGCTACCATAAGCTGTGTCGGTGCTTATCAGCATCACATGCAGGAATTAGATCCCCGAGCTCTGACACGTGCATCAAAAATCTATTTTGATTCCGAAGATGCCGTATTATCTGAATCCGGAGACATCTTACTCCCTCTTGAGCAGGGAATTATCAGTAAGGAGGACTTCACCGGAGATCTCGGCGATGTAATTCTTGGGAAATTAACCGGACGTGAAAATGATGATGAAATTATCATCTTCGAGACAGTTGGTGTCGCTACCCAGGATCTGGTAACTGCGAAATGGATCTATGACCGGGCAAAAGCTGCCGGTGTTGGAACACAGTGGGATTAACCCACTGTGTTTTTCACTTCCGATAATTCGGCCGGTCACCGCAGTGGAAATAACAACTTAATACAAAATAAATTTTCAGATGTATTTAAAATTAATTCTCCATCCATCATATGCATCATGTGTTGAACATTCCGGAGTCCGATATTATTACTTCCGATGTCGGAACGTTCTTTCTTAATCGCATTTTCTACCTGTATTTCAAACTTCTGATTTCTCATATTTCCCGAAATTTTAATTTCGGTACCTTTATCTCCATATTTTAAAATATTAGAGAATAAATTTGTAAATATACGTTTTATCATCGTTTTATCCGTCAGCAAAATCCCGGTAGCATCTGCAACTTCCGACCGGCAGGAAAATCCCGCCAGTTCCACAAAATCACAGTTTTCATGAATGCACTGCATAATATAATCTGTAGAGATCCAGGACATTTTCGGCACTTCGCTTTCCTCCGATACCAGTGCATAATTAAACATCTGATCTGTCAGTTCTTTAATATCTGAAGTTTTCTTCAGGCAACGTTCCAGATATTCTTCCTGTTTCTGTGGATTTCTCTGCAATTTTATCACTTCCAGATACCCCGTCAGTATTGTAAGAGGTGTCCGCAGATCATGCGACAAAGCAGTGATCAGATCCTGATTCGCCTTGCGGCTCTCCTGTTCCCTCAAGATATTATCATTCAGTGAAATCCGAAGATTATTCAATTCTCTTGCCAGTATTCCAATCTCATCATTACTATAGACAGGCACCGTATGTGTCAGATCCCCGGAGGCCATTAATAAAATTTCCTGTTCCAATGTCAAAACTTCCCTCATCTTTCTTCGTACAAAGAACAGTACAATTCCTAAAAAAATCAATACGCACAACAAAACTGCAATCAAAAGAAACGGATAAATGTACAAAGCTCGTTTATAGTCTACAGCCACCACCTGAGCTGTTTCATTTTTGAACTCAATTTCAAACTCTCTGTAATCTTCGCCCTCTCCACCTGTCAGTCTGTATCCCAGATCAAAAAAGGTTCGAAAACCGGTACTTTCATCCATGATCGTTGCATACTTTCCGGCACGATACAGGCCATCTTCTCCATAAATATAGATACTGGTATACTTATCCGCCAGCTCAAACAACGGTTCCAGTGCTTTTGTCTTTGCCACATCGCTCTCAGAATCCGGGAGATCATAAGTTTTCGCTTCATCTCTTAATTCGTTCCAGAATTCATCTTCATCAACCTGAAGTTTTGCAAAAGACCAATCCCCGCTCCACTCTAAGATTTCCCATTTATAGCACCATAAAAATGCGAATATCCCCAGTGAAACAAACATGGATAGCAAAACGACCAACACAAACTTTGTATTTATTTTCATATTTTTCAATCGTTTACTCACAACAGTAACCCTTTCCCCACACCGTCTTGATCAGAACCGGTTTCTTTGGATCTTTCTCTATCTTTGACCGCAGGTTTCGGATATGTACCATCACTGTATTATTGGCACCATAATAGTAAGATTCTTCCCAGACCGCCTCAAATAATCTCTGCGCTGAAAATATCTGATTCCGGTTCTTCACGAGAATCTCAAGCATCCGATATTCTGTCTCTGTCAGATCCAGCAATTTTTCATCTGCATAGACACTTCTCTTTTCTTCATTGACCGTAAGATTCTGATACCGGATCAGATGTGGTTCGGATCTTTCTCTTACGTCTTTCCCTTTATATACCTGATATCTTCTGATCAATGCTTTACTTCTGTTGATCAACTCATTATAAGAAAATGGTTTTGCCAGATAATCATCACCGCCGCTGGAAAATCCCAGAGTCTTGTCACTGTCCTTTGTTCTTGCACTCAAAAATAAAATTGGAGCATTATTCGTCTCGCGAATTTTCCGGCACACCTGATACCCATTTGTCCCGGGCATCATAATGTCTAAAATGATCAGATCAAACTCTTTCTCTTTATTCAACTGTAATGCTTCTTCTCCGTTGGAAGCCTCAGATACTTCATATCCTTCCCCTTCCAAGAGAACCTGTATAATCTCACGGATTTCTGCATTATCATCCACCACAAGGATATTTGCCTTTTCCATATGTCAGTCTTACTCCTTCCTTATGTATCTCTTTCATCAGTCTGATTTTATAGCAATCCAGCCTCTCATCGGCTTTACCTTTCATCGACTTGTATAATTCCTGTCACTTCATTATACAAGATTTTTAGGAAAACGAAGATTATTTAAGATTTATTAAGATTTAATTTTGCCTTTTCTTAAGAGTTTCCTGTTAAAGTTTGTCTTATTAAAATTATCGGGTGTGTCTTCGACATATTCCGGCATTATATTTAACATCATATATTGGGGGTATAAAAATGGATATAATCAGTATCATCATTCCATGTTATAACGAAGAAGAAGCACTGCCTGTCTACTACCGGGAAATGTCAAAAATCATGGAAGAAATGTCTGATGTAGAATTTGAACTACTTTTTGTGGATGATGGTTCTTCCGACAAAACGTTAGAAATCTTGAAGGATTTCAATCATAAAGATACTCGTTGTAAATATTTATCTTTCTCAAGAAACTTTGGAAAGGAATCTGCCATCTATGCCGGGCTAAAAAATGCAACCGGTGACTATGTTGCGACTATGGATGTAGATCTGCAGGATCCGCCGGGACTCCTCCCGGAGATGTACCGAATCTTAAAAGAAGAAAATTACGACAGTGTTGCTACCAGACGCGCCACCAGAACCGGAGAACCTAAGATCCGATCTTTCCTGTCTGAGATCTTTTACAAATTTATCAACAAAATTTCTAAGACAGAGATTGTAAATGGTGCCAGAGATTATCGATTGATGGACCGAATGATGGTGGATGCAGTTTTAAAAATGAGTGAATACAACCGATTTTCCAAAGGAATCTTCGGTTGGATCGGTTTCCGGACCAAATGGCTGGAATTTCAGAATGTAGAACGTTCTGCCGGGGAGACCAAATGGTCCATGAAGAAATTATTTTTCTACTCTCTGGAGGGAATCACCGGATTTTCCGTTGCCCCACTGGCACTGGCATCTATTGCCGGTATTGGTTTCTGCATCCTGGCATTTCTTATGATCATTATCATTATCGCAAAAACTTTGATCTGGGGAGATCCTGTCGGCGGATGGCCATCACTGGTGTGTATTATCTTCCTGGTCAGCGGGATCCAGTTATTCTGCACCGGTATTCTCGGGGAATACCTTGCCAAGACTTATCTGGAAACTAAGCACAGACCGATTTTTATCTTAAAAGACAGCAGTCTTACAAAGGAGACATTCCATGAAAAATTTTCAGAAGCATAAGGGACAGGCATTTGTCCCTTATTTATTATTAATATTGCTTACTATTCTGTTCTGCTATCTGTTCTGTACAAAATACGGGATCTTTGGCTCTAAAGTTGACTGGATCAGCCAGCACAGCGTATTTCCGGATTATTTCAGACAGCAGTTTTACGAAACAGGCAAATTATTTCCGGAGTTTGCTGCCAATATTGGCGGGGGACAAAACATCTATAATTTTGCTTACTATGGACTATTCAGTCCTTTATTTTTGCCCTCCTACGCTCTTCCTTTTGTAAAAATGTCAGACTATGTAATGGGAATGTCCTTTTGCTGTCTGCTAAGTTCCGTGCTGCTTCTATATCACTGGCTCCGCACCAGAAATTTTTCGGTAAAGATCAGTTTTTGCTCTACACTTATATTTTTACTTGCAGGACCTGTGATCCATCAGTCCTACAGCCAGATTATGTTCATAAATTACATGCCATTTCTGCTCCTTGGATTCTTAAGTATCGATGGTTATTTTCAGGACTGTTTTCAGGAAACTTCTTATCTGAGAATGCATCAAATACTTCCTTTCCGAAGACACTTTCCTTTAATCTGCAGTTTATTTCTAATGATTATGACCAGTTTCTATTTCAGTATCGGTGGTATGCTGGTTCTGGTCTTATACGGAATCTATCGCTACGGACAGCTTTTAGAATATCTACATCAAAAGATTGTAATTAGAAACTTTTTGATTGACGAAATACACTTTTTAACATCTTTTGTCATTGCAATCTGTCTGAGCGGCGTACTCCTGATACCGACGGCCTATGCCTTGTTTGGGCGAAGCACTGCTGACAGTACTACAACTGCAGAGAGTATTCATTCAGCCTTAGACCTCTTCCTTCCACGCATCCAACTGTCGGGATTTTTATATTCTCCTTATGGTATTGGATTTGGAACATTTCTTCTGACTATACTTTTTGCTTCTCTGGCGTACCGGAAATTGAGTGAAAGATTTCTTGCATGGAGCGTTTTCGTCGTACTGACTGTTCCATTCTTTCTCTATTTGCTAAATGGCGGTCTCTACATGCGTTACAAAGTATTTATTCCCTTTTTGCCGCTCCTCTGTTATATGATGGCAAATTATCTGCGGTCTTTGGATACAACTTTCACTAATTCTTCTGGCTACTCTTTACCTTACGGTATAATCCCGTATCTGCTGACCATCCTCTGCATAATCATATTCCGCCATGAGGATAAGCTGGAAAAATACTGGAAATTTATTTTGCTGGATGCAATGGTCATGCTTGTTGTGTATCTTTTCTTATGGATATCTACCCGACAGAACTTCCCCACTCTGTCCTGGGCATCCATATGGTCAAAATCCAAGGTTTGGTCACGGCTATTAAAGCTTTCAAACCGTAGCTTTATGATGACATTCCCTGTGATTCTTTTTCTGGCAATCTTCGGAAGCGTTTATGCAAGTCAACGCGGAAAAGCGACGGATCCAGATTTCTATCAACAAGTAACAGATCCATCCATTGGCCAGGCAATTACGGATATTCTCGACAGAAATACTGGATATTACCGCATCTCACAACTGGGAACATCCGACGAGAACGCTGCCGACTTAAACCGGATCTGGGATATCCGCCAGAATATTTCATCCATCTATACGTCCTCCTATAATACAGACTATCAGGATTTTCGCCGGAAAACTTTTGGCATTGAGCAGCCTTATCGCAATTACCTGATGCAGTCCGTCTCACAGAATCCAGTCTATCAGCGATTTATGGGTGAAAAATATATTGTATCTACAAAGACACTAAACAGTTATTCACTTTATAAAGATTACGGAGATTTCAAGGTGTATCAAAACCTTTCCGTCTCACCGATTGCCTATGGAACAGATCAATTATTGTCCGAAAAAGATTACAAAAAACTTGGATTTCCGTACAACCAGACTGCACTGTTGTCCTATGCGGTTGTCAAGGATAATATGAAAGATACTGTTAATAATCACAGCATTGACAAAAATACAGATTCTTCAGACATCAGAAAAACGATGCTGAATCTGCCTCAGAAAAACAATGATACTACAGACTCTATCAAGTACAAGTGGTTATCAGAAACCTCTAAAGGATACCATGTAAAAGCCAAAAAAAATCATTCTATAAAAATGTTTTTAGATGCAGCCAGTAATCCGAAAGAGCAGGTTCTGTTCTTAAGATTTCAAGTAAAGAATCTGCACCCAAATAAAGATTTGACAATCTGGGTAAACGGTGAGCGAAATAAATTAAGTGCAAAAGACCATATTTACTATAACAACAATACAACTTTCACTTATGCGGTTCCAATCACAGCCGGACAAAGTTTCGTAACAGTCACATTCGGAAAAGGCTCTTATTGGATCACAGATATAGAGAGTTACCTGGGGACACTCCCCGACACCTCACTTTATCAGTCAGAGTTTAAAATGAACCGTGCGATGACAAAAGGGAACGTAATCTCCGGAAACATCACGATGGGAAAAAATGGATATTTTATTACGACAATTCCTTACGATAAGGCTTTCGATATTCTGGTGGACGGAGAACACATAGCCTCTGAGAAAGTAAACACTGCATTTTTAGGATGCAGACTTACAAAAGGTAACCATACCATTCAAATCACTTACCATGCACCTGGTTTAACAGCCGGGAAATGGATATCGGCAATGGGAATTTTATTATTGGTACTCCTGTTGATTTTCGACAGATATAGAAAATAAGAGATTATTCGCAGCAGTTATGATATCTCCATCATTTTCTTCTACAAATAATCTCTTTTTATTATTCAGCCTCACTTTATTTTACATTCACGCTCTATTCGATAACTGTATACTGTAAAAGCTCATAATGTAATTTACAGCCTTCCACAATACTATCCGGGAGTAATGCTCTCGCCACTAACTTCGGCTCGTCTGCCGGGCTATCCAGCCTTCTAAGATGTGCATAATCTCCATCAATTGTTTCTACTACATAATCACATACTAACATCGCTTTCTCCTATTTCGTTCCGAAAATACGATCTCCGGCATCCCCAAGTCCCGGACAGATATAAGCTGCCTCGTTCAGTCCTTCGTCCACATGTCCGATATAGATCTGAACATCCGGATGTGCCTCATGCAATCTCTTTACACCTTCCGGTGCTGCGATCACCGACATAAATTTGATATTCTTTCCACCGTGCTGTTTGATAAAATCAATTGCTGCAATGGCAGATCCACCGGTCGCAAGCATCGGATCTGTAACAACGATCAGTCGCTCTTCAATCGGATCCGGAAGTTTACAGTAATACTCATGTGGCTCAAAGGTCTCTTCATCACGGTACAGACCAATATGACCGACTTTTGCAGATGGCACTAATGCCAAAATACCACTTACCATTCCAAGTCCTGCTCTTAAAATCGGCACAACCGCCAGAGTCTTTCCTGCAATCACAGGTGTCTTGCAAGTCTGGATCGGAGTCTCTACTTCTACATCTCGTAACGGCAGATCACTGAGTGCCTCATACCCCATTAACATTGCAATCTCTTCCACCAGCTTTCGGAACTCATTCGTTCCCGTATTTTTATCTCTGAGTCTCGAAATCTTATGCTGGATCAACGGATGATTTAATTCAATGACATTCTCCATGTTTGTCCTCCTCGTATTCACATATTTAGTATTATTATATACATCCTCCGGAGACTTCTCAAGTTCTTTTAACTACTAACCAGATTCAGACGTTTCACTATTGCCAGATTCAGTCAAACAGTCTATATTAAACTCAAAAGATTTTCAGGAAAGAAGGATACCATCATGGCTCTTTTACAGGTTAATTTTGTTTCAGACTCTTTAAAGCGTACAGTTCCGATACAGGTAATTCTCCCGGTCGACAAACCCTCCACGCCACCTTATAAAACCTTATATCTTCTCCACGGTGTCTATGGAAATTATACCGACTGGGTTGCCGGGACCAATATCCAGCGTTGGGCAGAAGAACGGGATCTTGCAGTCGTCATGCCTTCCGGTGACAATGCTTTCTATCTCGATCAGCCGATGAACAATAACAATTATGGCACATTTGTTGGAAACGAATTAATAGAAATGACAAGAAAAATGTTTCCTCTTTCTCACAAAAGAGAAGACACCTTTATTGCCGGATTGTCCATGGGGGGATACGGTGCACTTCGAAACGGTCTGAAATATCATCAGACATTCAGCCACATTGCAGCACTTTCTTCTGCTGTTTACATTTACGAATCTCCAATGTCAACAGGTGATAATGTTGAATTTTTTGAAACAAAAGAATATATGGAACAGATTTTCGGAGATCTTAAGAAAGTAAATGAAAGTGATAAGAATCCTGTCTGGATCGCCGGACAATTGGCAGAGCAGCGTCTGGCTGTCCCTGACATCTACCTTGCCTGTGGGAAAGACGATGCCTTGCTTCCGAATAACCAAAGACTATGTAAAGAATTAACAGATCTGAATATCCCCGTATCCTATACAGAGGATGAAGGAGCCCATGAATGGGATTTCTGGAATCGCTACATTAAAAAGGTCTTAGACTGGCTTCCTTTGAATCCGGTATCTCAGGGAATTAACAGCGGAAATATCTGTTAAATAATAGAAAGTAATTCTAAAAAGAGCACTACATGAACAATTCATGCAATGCTCTTTTTCACCTATAAAATTCCATTCTACAACTGAGCGTTTCTCAGCCGCTTTTTCTTATGCTCATTCCACTGTCCGATCACTTCTCCGACCGTAGATACCGTCACAAATGCGGAAGGATCTGTCTTATGAATGTAGGCCAGAAGTTTTGCATACTCGTTCTTCTCCAGAATCGTCACGACTTCCGTGCGTTCCTGATTATCCAAGCCCCCAAATGCCGGATACAAAGTGGTACCTCTGTGCAATTCTTCTACTATATACTTCTGCATATCCTGATATTTTTCAGATAAAATACAGACTCTTTTTCTGATATGGAAACCATCAATAAAGCTGTCCAATACCATTCCACTCAAATATGTTCCCAACAGACTGACTACCAGCGTTTTTCTGTCGTAAACCAAAATAGACGTAGACGCTGCCACAAACCCTGAGATTATAAGACTCTTTCCAATCTCCATATGGAAATACTTATTAAGCAGTTTTGCAATTACATCCAATCCACCGGAGGACGCATTTGCATTAAATAAGAGTGCCAGTCCAAAACTATTCACCAATATATAGCAGAACATATTTACCAGCACATCATCTGTCAACGATGGTACATTCGGGGTGATTATCTCAAAAACCCTGAGATAAAACGGAAGCATCAGCGATGTCACAACCGTCTTGGTCCCAAAATCTTTCCCTATGAAGATATACCCCACGATTAAAAGTACCACATTCGCGATCAATGTCATCGTCGATACTTTCAGTGGAACAAAATGCGCCAGTACCATGACCATACCCGAAAGACTCCCTATTATAAAGCCGTTCGGCATCATCAGGTAATAAATCGCAGCTGATACCACAAACATCGAAATCGTTATGATGACATAATCCTTTACAATTCCCTTGTTTTTCATAGTTCCTCTCCTTTTTATACCAAATCACTTAAGCTATCGTAACACAAGTTTCAAGGAGTCTCAACCGGTTTTGTTCCACTCTGTCAATTTTATATCAAATTTTATATCAGATCATCTTGTATTTCGGCCTCCATCATCCGGATCCCTGCCACACTGCTGACCGGAAGAGAAAATACAATGGCTTTTTCTTTCGCTTCTAACCCTGTTCTTTCCATGATTGCTCGCATGATCGCATTCTTCTCTTTACTTCTTGTCACAATCAATATCAGTTCTTTTTCTTCTACCAGTGAAACTCCCAGATATTTTTCTGCAAGCTTCATTCCGGTTCCTTTTCCATGAATTACCGTTCCACCGCCGGCACCGGCACTTCTCGCTGCCTCCATAACAGAATCTATATATCCCTGATTCGCAATTGCGACTAACAATTCATATTCTGTATCTTTCAATTCTGACTCCTCCTCTTTTTCATACTCCTGCTCATTGATCAGAAACTGCATCGCCTTTTTCCCGCCTACACTGCTCAGCGGAATTACAAATGCAATTCCAGTTCCCGGAACATCAATCAACATCTTGGTAATCAATGCTCGTCTTAATTTTCTCCAGGTTGTATCTGTAACTACTGAAAAATACAATAATTTTTCTGACTCTTCCAGACCAAAATAATCCAACACTTCACTTCTTGCCGTTCCCCGGCCAAGTGCTCCTACGAATATCTGCAAGTCATTCTTTTCAAAAAATTCCCTGAATTGTTTCCGATAGTTACGGTTGGTAACCGTCACCATCATGTATAATCTGCTCATAACTGTCCGTTCCTTCCTTATAACTCAATAATATCGTAATCTCCATATGCAGAAAGAGGAATCACCGGCACCGGTTCCTTTTTACGTTCTTCTCTTGCATTCTTCTGCTCCTGGTACTGATAAATCGCCCCTAGAATCTGTATCGTAATCAGCGGCGTCATCGCTACCATTGCTACTACTCCAAAAGCATCCGTTACGATATTCCCCCCCACAGCAACACATGCACCCTGTGCAAACGGCAGTAAAAAGGTTGCCGTCATCGGTCCGGAAGCAACACCTCCCGAGTCAAATGCAATCGCTGTAAAAATCTTTGGCACCCGAAAGGAAAGCAGAAGTGCCAGTGCATATCCCGGAATCAGAAACCAGAAAATAGAAATCCCCGTCAATACTCTGACCATCGCAAGCCCCAGGGAAACCGCCACACCGCAGGATAAACTGAGTCCCATAGCTTTTCCCGGGATTGCTCCTGACGTCAGTTCTTCCACCTGCTCCATCAGCACATACACCGCCGGCTCCGCCTTTACAATAAAATATCCGATCACCATACCAATAGGAATAATCACCCATCGGCAGGATATCCCTGCGATAATTTCTCCCAGATAATTACCTGCAGGCATAAATCCCACATTTACTCCCGTCAGAAATAGTACTAACCCAATGTATGTATAAATCAATCCAACCAAAATTTTTATGATGGTTTTTTTCTTTAATTTCAGCGAAAAAATCTGAAACAATGAGAAAAACAGAACAATTGGAAATAATGACACTGCAATTTCTTTCATGTAATGTGGGATTCCATTTTGAAATAATTTCCACAACTCAATAGAATCTGCAACATTTGGGACTACTGCCCCCTCATATCCGGCACCTTCCGGATGATAAATAATTCCAAGCAAAAGCACCGCAAGGATTGGCCCGATCGAACAGAGCGCCACCAGACCGAAACTGTCGTTTTCCGCATGTTTATCGCTTCGCACCGCAGAAAACCCGATTCCCAGTGCCATAATAAACGGGACAGTCATAGGACCAGTCGTCACTCCCCCGGAGTCAAATGCCACCGCAAGAAAACTCTCCGGTACAAAGAACGCCAGAAGAAACACTAACGGATAAAAGATCAGCAGCATCTGTGACAGAGGTCTTGAAAACAACATACGAAGCACGGCAAAGACTAAAAACAGCCCCACTCCGACTGCCACAGCCACAATCAGCAGGTAATTCGGTACTGCCGGCACCTGCCCCGCCAATACCTGCAGATCTGGCTCCGACACTGTAATAATCACACCCAGTGTAAAACATAGGACAATAATGACCGGCAATTTTTTGGACTGTGCAATTCTGGTTCCGATTCGCTCTCCCATTGGAGTCATGGATAATTCTGCTCCCAGGG
This sequence comes from uncultured Lachnospiraceae bacterium, assembly GCA_934351835.1. Lineage (GTDB taxonomy): Bacteria > Bacillota > Clostridia > Lachnospirales > Lachnospiraceae > CAKRJP01. Next base: position 40,704 of record CAKRJP010000003.1, on the reverse strand, counting down.
TGAAGAACATCATGCCCACAATCAGAAGAATTGCTCCAATAATAAAAGACATTAGAATCCCCGGTGGAATCGGTGCGATTGTAAAACTTAAAAATAACACAATCCCAATGATTGGCAGCACAGCTTCTAATGACTCTTTTAATTTTTCCAGTAATTTTGTCTTGTAACGGTTCAATAAACATCAAATCCTTTCTGAATACAAATCTTTATGTTACATATTTCATCTGTCTATTTTTCTATATGTTTATATGATATCATAGATTTTTTCTATAGAGAATCCCTTTTGCCGTTACAATTTCTTAACACTGAAATAACAACTGCAAAAATAACGCAAAAAAATGCCTGATAAAACAACGATATGTTTCATCAGACATTTTTATGATCATCTTATTTATTTGCTTCCTTCTCCGGCAAAATATTCTTTGGTCAGTTTCACCACAGTTCCTGATAACAGGAAGACTGCGATCAGGTTCGGAATGGACATCAAACCGTTGAATGTCTCGGCGATACTCCATAACAGTCCGAGATCTACGGTAGCACCAAGGATTGCAACTAATGCATAGGCAACCATGAAGATCTTGATGACCTTGGATGAGAAAATAAATTCCACACATCTCGCGCCATACAGTCCCCAGCCAAGAATTGTGGAGAATGCAAAACAGCACATGGCAATCGCTGTAAAGATCGATACCCAGTTACCATAAGTAGCTGTAAATCCGGAAATAGTAAGTTCTGCGCCTGCAGCCTGTCCGTAATTAACAGATACACCACTGCAAAGGATTACCAGCGCTGTCAGAGTACAGATCAGAATCGTATCAGTAAATACTTCAAAGATACCGAAAAGTCCCTGTTTTACCGGTTTCTGCGTATCGGCACATGCATGGGCGATAGATCCGGTTCCCAAACCTGCCTCGTTGGAGAAGATTCCTCTGGATACACCCTTTTTCATACTGAGGAAGAAACTTCCCACAATACCACCGGTAACCGCAGAAGGATGAAAGGCTCCGTAAAAGATAGATGCAAATACGGACGGCACATTTTTAATATTTAGAAATACAACACCAAGAGCAAGGATAATATAAAACAAAGCCATAAACGGCACTAATTTTTCTGTAACCTGGGCGATTCGTTTAACACCGCCAAGCAGGATCAAGGCAACTAAAACCGCAATCACGATACCAATCACAAGATTTACAGTTTTCACCGAATCCGGTCCGATAACATTATAATTTAACAACGCAGAATTAATCGCCGTGGTAATTGTATTTACCTGCGTGGCATTGCCGGTTCCAAATACGGTGAGAGCACCAAAAATTGCAAACAGATAAGCCAGAAAATGCCAGTTTTTGCTGAGACCGTTTTTTATGTAGTACATAGGACCGCCTACTAATTCTCCGTTTTCATTTGTCTCACGGAAATGAACGGCAAGTGTAACCTCTGAGAATTTGGTACACATTCCGAGAATGGCAGAAACCCACATCCAGAATACTGCTCCCGGTCCTCCGATTGCAATAGCGCCTGCGACTCCCGCAATATTGCCGGTTCCGACTGTGGCGGCTAATGCTGTACAGACGGCTTGAAATGGTGTAATTGCACCGTCTGAGGCGTCTTTCTTACGAAAGATCCGTCCGAAAGTTGTCTTGATCGCATATGGGAATTTGCGGATCTGAAGGAACCGGGTCCTGATACTTAAGTACAGACCTACACCAATGATACAGATCATTGCAGGAACACCCCATATGAAATCATTAACTGCGCTGTTAATAGATTCAATGATGTTTAACATGTTAAGTTACCCCTTTCTCTCATGTTTTGTACACTTTTTTCTCTTATGTACGAATAAAAATACAATCTCAAAAAAATGTATAAACATTAAAAGGATAGCATATTTATGCAAAAATGTAAAATCAGTCTCTCATTAACTCTATAAATTTTTCGTGGATCCGATTATCCGCATCCAATTCCGGGTGAAATGACAATCCGATCTGTGCGCCGTACTGCACCGCCACGATCCGGTCGTCCACACGGGCAAGGACCTGAACCTTATCATCTGCCACCTCAATGTATGGTGCCCGGATAAATGTCATCGGTACTTCACCAATCCCCTCTACTACTGCATCTGTATGAAAACTTCCAAGCTGTCTTCCGTAAGCATTTCGACGCACCGTCACAGGTAATGTTCCAAAATATACGTGCTCATCATTGCTTAAATGCTCTGCCAGAAGGATCAGCCCCGCACAGGTTGCAAGGACCGGCATTCCGCCTTTAATTTTTTCTTTTAGGAAATCATACATTCCCAGTTCCCGCAAAAGTTTTCCCTGCACGGTACTTTCTCCGCCGGGAAGTACCAGACCGTCGAACGGCTTTTCCAGATCTTCTTTTTTCCGGAGTTCGATACATTCCACACCCAGTGCCTCCAGCTTTTTCCGGTGTTCAATAAAAGCTCCCTGCACTGCAAGTATTGCTACCTTCATTTTATTTGCCCCTCTCTGCCATCAGAAGTTTGATTTCCTGTTCATTGATTCCAACCATTGCTTCTCCAAGGTCTTCTGAGAGTTCTGCTAACATCTTCTGGTCTTTATAATTAGTAACAGCTTTTACGATTGCTGCAGCACGTTTCTTCGGATCACCGGATTTAAAGATACCGGAACCTACGAATACGCCTTCTGCTCCAAGCTGCATCATCAGTGCTGCATCTGCCGGAGTTGCCACACCACCTGCTGCAAAGTTTACAACCGGAAGTTTTCCGTTGTTATGAACATATTCCACTAATGCATATGGTACCTGAAGTGTCTTTGCAGCTTCGAAAAGTTCATCCTCTCTCATTGCCACAAGCTGTGAGATCTGCTGGTTCATTTTACGCATATGCGTCACTGCCTGAACCACATCTCCCGTTCCCGGCTCACCTTTGGTACGGATCATAGATGCACCTTCATTGATTCTGCGGAGTGCCTCGCCAAGGTCTTTTGCACCACATACAAACGGAACTTTAAACTGGCGTTTATCAATATGGTAAACATTATCTGCCGGTGACAGCACTTCACTTTCATCTATATAATCAATTTCGATAGCCTCTAAAATCTGTGCCTCTACAAAATGTCCGATTCTGCATTTTGCCATAACCGGAATAGAAACAGCTTCCTGGATTCCTTTGATCATCTTCGGATCGCTCATACGGGATACACCACCTGCCGCACGGATATCTGCCGGAATTCTCTCAAGTGCCATGACTGCGCATGCACCAGCCTCTTCTGCAATCTTTGCCTGCTCCGGTGTCGTAACATCCATGATAACTCCACCTTTTAACATCTGCGCCAACTGTTTATTTAATTCATATCTTTCTGTACTCATTTTTAGAGCCCTCCTGCGTTCATATTGTTGTTTCCCCATAAGGTTAGTATGAATAATATCCCACGTGTGGTCTGTTTAAAATATCCAGTTTTCACTTTTTTACCAGTCCAGTTTATTGTTAACCATTATTTTTTTATGGTTGACATTTGTTTTTCATGCCCTTATACTGTATTCAGAAATTGAAAGTGAGGAATACATATTATGAAAAGTTCAAAACTCTCCGTACAAGACATCTGCTGTATCGCATTATTCGCAGCAGTTACTGTGATCATGGCACAGATATCAATTCCGATGCCATTAGGCGTACCGATGACGATGCAGACATTTGCAGTCACCCTGGCCGGTGTGGTTCTCGGTTCAAAACGCGGCGGTCTTTCGATCCTGGTCTACATCCTGCTTGGTGCCATCGGTTTACCGGTATTTGCAGGGCTTAGTGGTGGATTCCAGATTCTGATCGGTCCTACCGGAGGATTTATCATATCATTCCCGATCATGGCATGGCTCATTGGTATCGGTGTTGAAAAGAGAAAACAAAAAGGAATGTTCGTATTGTTCCTGATCCTGGGAACAGTCATTAATTATGTAGTTGGTGTTATTATGTTCTGCGCATTAATGCAGGCATCTGTAGGAACTGCTCTGGCAGCATGTGTGATCCCATTTATCCCAACTGCGATCATCAAAGCTGTACTTGCCGCACTGCTCGGTCTTCAGATCCGTGACAGACTTCCGGCATCTCTGCAATGTGCGTAATTACCTTACGTCCGCATCATCTGCTCTGCACACAGAGCTATGAAGGACGTGGATACAGCCCGGAATTTGTCGCCAATATGAATCGCATCACAGGCAAATTAAGAAATAATTCAGACATGCAGATCAGACTCACCTGTGGCACGGATCATCTCTGCACGGCCTGTCCCAACAAGGTCGCAGAAAATACCTGCAGTACTGATGAACATGTCCGTCTCCTCGACCAACGAGTAATGGATACTTTCCAGCTTGAGGAGACCACCTATAATTATCAGGCACTCATCCGGAAGCTGCGTGTCGGTGCAACACCTGAAATAGTAAAAAAGATCTGTGGAGACTGTAGCTGGTATCTTAATGATTCCTGCTGTATCCAAAAATGTATGGCAACATCACTCTAGTTTTCCTGGATAATGACATAGAAAGAACCCGGACAGTTTATACCGCCGGGTTCTTTCTCATAGTTTAGGAGTAACTTGTTACTGAATATATCCTGCTTCTCTCAGTTCTTCTTTCGCTGTTCCAAGATTCTGATCGGATACTCTGATGATCGGTCCTGTACAGCCCATTCCACTTTCTGCATAGATATTCTTTTTCCACAATACTTTTACTGCATCTTCCAGATCCATTACTTCAATTCCTGCGATCTGAGCAGTGACAATCTCCTTTTCAGGTTCTTTCACTGTATCATCATGCTCTGCAGTTTTACCGGAAGACTTGCGATCTTCAAGTATTTTCTTCCATCCGGCTTTTTCAGCCAGTTTAAATTCTTGTTTCTCATATGCAAACACATCTGCCCGTACCAACTCGGCTGCATAGCGGATTGCATTTAGTATCACCGGTGTCCCGGATGCTCTGGATATAATCATGACCAATTTCTCATAATCTTCTCCGATTCCAGGTCCATACCCATATCCCACAGATTCATAGTTTCCTCCTGTTGTGAAGGATGACATCATCTTATTTAAAACATTTCCAGTCAATGGATCGCATACCAGTACATCCGGTGTTCCCTGTAACACGTCATTTCCTCGCATGATACAACCACCATCGGCTCTCACAGACTCTGCAAATGTGATTGGATATCCATTCGCCTGAAGTTCTTTTAAAAGGATTTCTACCTGCCTTGCCCCGTCAATATTCAGGATTCCAATTGTTGGTTCTTCAATCCCACAGGTTCTGGCTGTGATCATTCCATAAATCGCATTTTTGACCATCCCTTCGATACGGTCTGTACTGGAAGTTCCCGTGGTCGTTGCCAGGAACATTTCTTTTCCAACTCCAGGTGTCACAACACGTCCTACGGTTGACACTCCGATTGGAAATGGAAAATGCATGGTCACTGCTCCGTCAATTTTTTTATTGTCCAACAGTTCTTCCATCTTCTGATGTGCTTCTTCGTCAGTCTCTGCCGATATTGTCGTTACTTCCGGATGCTCCAGAGTTCCGATATAATAAACATCAACACCTTCTCCGGCGGCTTTTACCGCCGCCGCCATTACATTCTCTTCCCCGTGTTCACTTCCCAGACCTGTAACAGCAATCTTTGGTTTTTTACCATATCCACCGTTTTCCAGTCCTTCTGCAATCTCCAGAAAAGTTTCTGCGATCATCTTTTCTATCTTATTTGCCATAGTGTCCCTCCTATTCTCCAAGAAGGGTTTCTGCAAACTCTTTCATTGCTTTCGCAATTAATCCCTTGACTTCTTCTTCGGAAATTCCACCTGCTGCATTTTCTTTTTCTGCTGTATTTCCATGAATCACGAAAGATACTCCGTCAAAAAGGTTCGTCATACGTCCTAAGAACAGACTTCCCTTTCCTATGATCATGGCATTTTTGATCTTATCATTTAAAATATCTTCTCTGGCAAATCCTACATATGGAACTCCGGAAGGAATATGTCCCTGCGTCGGTGCCCATCCGGTCAGACCATGTTCTTTCGTAAATGCCGCCAGCTCTTTCCGGTCCAATTCCCCACGTTTTACCGCCAGTGCACCTATCATCTTATAGTTTGCCAACGGAACATCTCCGGCGCCTGCCGGCTTTGTAATATCTGCATTCTGCATCTCCGGTGAAAATTTATCGATATCCGTAATCTTCATTCCCACACGGTCTAACGGATCAGCCACCAGGCTTCCGATAACATTCTGCGGTGCAGAACCGGTTCCAACGGTATGACGTCCTAAAATTCCAAGATCAATCTCTGGATTGACACCATCATTTTCAGAAATCACAACCGCAAATCCACCCAGACAATCTTCCAGGATTGGAAGTCCCTTTTTCACATGATCTTTCCCGTTCATACCTAACTTGGCAGTACAACCACCTGCAGTTACCACAACTGTCTTATAGGCTCCGGCTTTCACCAGCGCAGCCGCCTCGATCATGGCATGTGTCGGTGCTGCACAGAATCCTCTGGAATCTGAACCTGTGGCATTCAAAAGTCCTGCAACCTCTGCTGCCGCTTTTGCAAAGTTTCCTCCGCCTCTCTGGTTCATATCACCGCAGGCTTCTTCCGAACAGTCGATCACATACTCAACATCTGTCTTCTCAATTCCTGCATTTTTTACAGCATATAACAACGCCAGTACACTGGATGCCTTACTCATCAGATTCTCATGCATCACATGGGAAGATAAGTTTACGTCAATATCATGTGCCGGTTTCACACAGCCCACCAGTTTGTCCTGGAAATAAAGAGGTTCTGCATGATCTTCCTTTATCAGGTCTTCAATTTCCTCTAACTGCACGCCCTCCGGAATTCTTTCGACAATGTCCTCTGAGATTACCGGATTCTTTGCAAATGTCTCTTTATAAGTTTCTACAAATGTATGCTCCAGTCTTACAACCTCAAACATATCACTCGCCTGCACCAGCAAAAGAAATTCCTCTTCCGGCATAATTTCCCCATATCTGCCGAAACGCTCTGCCTGTTCCATCTTTTTGTCATAGTACGGAAATTCCACTTCTGCCAGTTTCTCAGGATGCACATTGCCTATGTAAGTCTGATTCGGCCAGTAAGCTACTGCCTCCTCATACGAACGCAAATGTGCCAGCACTTCTTTCAGATACTCTGATTCCGGGTTCACTACCCGCTCGGTTGTCTGCGTTGTACCATTATACATGACCATATCCGGCGTATGTGCCAGAATATAGCTTGCTCCTTTAATTACACTATTCATCGGTCATTCACCTCTCCTGATGTAAGACAGTACTATTCTTCAATCTGATCTCTGATTGCCTGCATCTCAGATATGATATCGTCCACATCTAATACCATCTCCATCATACTAACCTGTTCATCGTAAACTGTCTCATCAAATTCTTCTTTGACTTCCGGTTCACATACATGATATACCGTGAGTCCAAGCTGGACTCCTGTCAATGGACCTGCAAATGTAGGATCACCAAGAGTAACAGTCTCTGCTGCAAGGCCTGCCGCCTCACCCTCTGCTGCACCAAGAATTACTACCAAATTCTCTGCACCGTATTCCTCTGCAAATTCTTTTACTCTTTTCTGATTCTCCAGATCCATTGCGCCTGCGCTCGTTCAAACGAAGCATTCCGTTGACGAATACACGATATCTGCGCCTGCACTCTTGACACACTCAGCAATTGCAGGACCCGGTATTCCGTCACGGTCACCGATTATGATTGCTTTTTTTCCTTCTAAAATAGCCATAACCTGATCTCCTTTCTTTGTATTTTTAATTTCTTTATTCTTAAAGTATCTTTTAGATATACTTCTTGATCATCTCTTCGATGGATTCTGCCGTACAATCGTCCTTTACCAGTTCCTCTACTTTTTCTCCGTCTTTGTAAATTGCCATTACCGGGAGTCCGAGAACCTTCTGCGAGATTGCCAGGCGGCGTGCTTTTGTAGTATTCAGCGAAGTAAATTTGATCTTATCCCCGTAAGTCTCCGCATATTCATGTACCTTCGGCATTAATGCCTGACACGGTACACATCCGTCTCCATAAAAATCAACAAATACGTATCCTTCTGCTTTTAATACTTCTTCTTCAAATGTAGTCTTATCAACATCTAACATCTAAAAGCCCTCCTTTTAAACATAATCTGACATACTTCGTTCTACCTGAACTGCAGCGATTGCTCCATCAGCTGCCGCTGTTACCACTTGCCTCAAACTCTTGACACGAACGTCTCCTGCAGCATATACGCCCGGGATATTGGTATGCATATCTGCATCCGTCAGGATATAACCTCGCTCATCCATATCAATAATCCCCTTAAAAATGGAAGAATTCGGAACGGTTCCGATAAATCCAAAGACTCCGAACATTCCATCTTCTTCGTCTGCTTCCAGGGTTGTCACTTCGCCGGTCTTGACATTCTTGACTTTCATCCACTGTAAAATGTCATCTCCGCCAAGTTCTTCCACAACACTGTCCCAAAGGAAATGCAGTTTCTCGTTCTTAAAGGCCTTTTCCTGAATGGATTTCGCGGCGCGCAGTTCATTTCTTCTGTGGATCACCGTCACCTTTCTCGCAAATTTCGTCAGGTACATTGCCTCTTCTACTGCGGAATCTCCACCACCCACAACATACACTTCGAAATCCTCAAAAAAGTTTGCATCGCAGGTTGCACAGTAGGAAACACCTTTTCCCATGTACTCCGCTTCCCCTTTACAGCCGATCGGCCGTGAATGAGCACCTGTCGCAATAATAATATTTCTTGCCTGATACTCAGCCTTCGCACTCTTTAAGATCTTGATATCTCCTTCCAGAGATACTTCTTTGATCGTGTCAGCTACACGTTCTGCTCCAAACTTTTCTGCCTGCGCTGTCATCCTCGCAATCAGGGATGGTCCCGATTCTCCTTCCACGATCTGACCCGGATAATTCTCAATCTCATCCGTGATTGCAATCTGACCACCATCCTGCCCTCTCTCAATGATCAGCGTTTTCAGTCTGCTCCGTCCCGCATAGAGACCTGCTGCCAGTCCTGCCGGACCTGCACCTAGAATAATTACATCATATATCGTACTCATAGATAGAATCTCCTTATTCGAATATCGTCTGACCATCTATTTCTGTTGTAAGTGCCGTCAACGCCTTCTCTACAATCTTACGGCGAAGTGCTTTTTCTTCCTCTTTATCCAGGGAAGGATTTCCAAGTGGATGAGGAATTGCGATCGCAGGTACAATTCTGTTCGCACCTACTGTCATAGAAATCGGAGTTACTGTACAGATATGTACCACCGGGATTCCCGCCCTCTCAATTTCTTTCACCATCGTTGCACCGCAACGAGTACAGGTACCTCACGTAGAGGTCAGGATCACTGCATCAACTCCGTCATTCTTTAATTTCTGAGAAAATTCTGCCGCATATGCTTTGGCTGATGCAACGGCTGTTCCATTTCCTACAGTCGTATAGAATAAATGGTGTAATTCCCCTATCACACCTTCTTTTTCCATATCCCGCAGCACGTCTACCGGCAATACTCGATCGGCATCCGCATTCGCATACACCGGATCATAGCCACCATGAGCCGTCTCGTAAGTCGCTTCCGTCAGATCCATAACGCCTGTAATATCATATTCCCCATAATGAGAAGCACTTGAACTCTCAATATGATCCGGGTTTCCTTTCGGTACAATACCACCGGAAGTTACCAGTGCAATCTTTGCATGTGCCAGATCTGTAATTGGAGCATTTGGCTCTACCCTGTCAAAATCAGGCATTGGATACTCTGTTGTATAAGGTTTACCGTTCAATTTCTTAATAAGCATCTTTACTGCACGTTTTGATCCTCTCTCTTTCTCAAAGAAATTCACACGTACCCCATTCGGTATATATCCTTCCTCCGCAGATGCCCCGATTTTCTCGCCTTTTGCCAATTTCAACGTAAGTGGTGCCATCTTCTTAACTGCATCACGCATTCCTGCCGCACTGTTCTTCGTTGATACCATATAGACATCATTTTTAAACATATCGGCACCGGGATTTTCGATATACATTCCTGTCACCGCCGGAATCCCAAGTTCACTCTGCACTGCCGCCGCAATCGTTCCACATGCTACACCATACCGTCCAGCGTTGAATGCAGGACCTGCGATAAATACATCCGGTGACTGTTCTTTTACCATCTGTAATATCTCTGCTTTAGCTGTTTCCAGATTCTCATTAAAGTAAGAATCTCCGCATATGATTGTCGCGACAATCTCTGCTTCCTCTTTAAACTGCTGCATAAACGCAAGTCCCGGACCTACAACCTCCCCAACTCGCAATTCTGCAGGATAATCAGCTTTTTCTTCTCCACCGATCTGAGCAAAAAACTGATTGATATAATGCACTACTTTTATTTTTGCCATTCCGATTACCCTCCCTTCTTATCTTGCACTCAGTTTATTGAAACCTGTCTCGTTCGTCGCACCTGTAAGCACCTGAAGTTCTACTTCTAAAGAACCGTCTTCCCGCAAAGTCTCTTCACTTGCTCCCGCGATCTTATTGACATAATCTAAAGTTCCAATCACTTTATCAAGTTTTGGCAGGATAATCACTTCATTAGCATTACCACCAGTTACTACTGCATCTGCTAATGCATCTGCATCTGCTAATGACTGTGATTTTCCGTCACGACCGGCATATTCATCTGTAATGATCACCGTCTTAATTCCTTCGGATTCTATCTTCTTACAGTTCATGATAAGGTCTGTATCCGGATTTCCAAATCCCTCCTGTGATACGATAACCCCATCCAGATCCAACATTTTACAAAGTTTTGCCGTCCAGTCAGAAGATCTCATCTTATCTGCAAGATATACATTTTCATTGGTAATGATCTGGCACACAAAATTCAGTGTCTTTCCATGCTCTGCAAACAGATCTTCCACCACTGGGTTATTCTCATGTACGTACGTAGGATTCTTATCGCAAGCAGATACACAGTTTCCTGAAACAATAGCTCCGTCCATAACCTCTGTCGGACTTAAGATTGTAGGTACCATCGTCTTTGCATCTACCCCGTATACATAGGTATCATGAAGGAGTCCCTGACTCTGAAGCATCTGTACATAGGCTACTCTCGGAAGATCCGGGTACTTCTCCAGACCTTCTTTGATAGTACAGGTCTCATAGACTTTTGTTTCATCCGGTGTCAAAGTTCTTGCCAGTTCCCCAATATAGGCAGCCACTCTGAACCCTGCATATCTCACTGCTTTCTCATAATCGTGCGGTTTGATTCCATCCACCGGTTCACACACCATAACCAGATTCAGTGTCTGTGAAAATGGTGTATAATCAGCTCCAGGTCCCGTCATATCAATGATTCCTTCCTGGAAACCTACAATCCGTCCGGCTGTCACAACCGCCATTCCTTTTAATGCGTATGTCTTTCCTGACCCCACTGTATCCACTTTTGAAATAATTCCAGGAAATACACCACCTTTTCCTTCGACCTTTACTCTCGGCTCGATCACATCTTTAACTGGTGTGATTCGAACAGATTCTCCCGGCCTTGCAATATCAAACGATACGTTTTTGATATGTTCATCTTCAAGTGCAACAGCGCTTGCTGCTTCACTGGATACATAGAGGATTCCATCTTCAATCTTTGATTCCGTTCCGAACTGGATATCCTTGATATAAATATATCCCAACTCTAATCTCACTTATCGTTTCCTCCTTAAAAAAACTTTTGTCAATGACCTACCACGCATCCGCAGATGCGATTCCACTTTTGATCAGCGTCCAGTCGATCAACTGAAAATCCTGGTAAACTTCCGCGCTGTACCTGCCCCTCTTGTCTTCAAACTTATGGCAGGCATCAATAGCATTTTCAATCAATCGCAGGGACTCTCCGTCCACGCCCTCCTTTCTCTTTGATATCAGAATAGATTTATATGGTGTCTCATTTGGCTTAACGCTTCCGGATAATGGATGCGTCAAAAGCAAATGTCCTTCATGGATTCTGTCTCTGACCGTCTTTAAAATATCTTCGTAAGAAACTTCATCATACATTACATCGCACGTATCTTTCAGCTCTTCATAAACCATCGGATTATTCGTCACAACCATATATTTACTCACTTCACAGCCTCCTCGTACAATGCTAAAACATTCTTTTGTAAAACAGATTTCTTAAATTACCGAAAAAGAAAGAACATTCCACTTATCCCCATAAAGTGTAATGTTCTTTCTGTCTTTCGTCCTGATATGATCTAACTTGCTATACAGTACAAGATTCAGAATGTGGTACATCCTGCAGTCCTTTTGCCTGAAAGTTTCATCCTCGTATATTCACCATTCTACGAAAGACTTTCCTCTTCGGCGGTCCGATCTTTAAGACTCTCTCCTGCAAAATATCATCCCATCATTTATTTATAGACAATATTTATATACCTATTGCCTACGTCTATAATAACTGATAACAATTTATTTTGCAACTTATACAACGATTTATATTTTTTTCGGCATTTTATATGAATTTTGCACAATATTTTTGTTAATATTTTCCCAAAATATTTCATTTTTTGAATTTATAGATTTCATCTATATCTGATCTTCTTCCACAATTTTTCCAGCCCTTCGATCCACTTCGTCAGATAACGGAGTACTGCTTCCGTTGCGATCGAGAATACCACAAACAACATAATACATTTCTTCGACATTCCCGTAATTGCAAATAACTGCGGAATATAAATACAGCAGACTGCACATCCCACCAGACATCCTGCCCATACTGCCGACCTGAAAACACTCATCGGACTGCAAATATTGTAGAGGATGATAAATCCTACGATTAAAAGCAGGATCGTTGCCGCCGTCGAAATATCTTTTGCATTTACTCCAAAGGTCTGTCCAAATACTACCAACGCACCTACCATCAGTACATCGGTAAGGCCCGCAGGCAATGCTTTTAAGAATACATTGGTTAGGAAATGCCCTTCAATGCGGTCTTTATTCGGCTGGAATGCTAGTAAAAATCCAGGAACACCGATCGTAAACATACTGATCAGTGAAATCTGTGACGGCTCCAATGGGTAGGTAATCATCAACACCACCGAGAACAGCGACAACAAGAACGAGAATATATTTTTCACAAGGAATAAACTGGCCGATCTCTGGATATTGTTGACAACTCTCCGCCCTTCCATCACCACAGATGGCATACAGGAAAAATCAGACTCTAAAAGGACTACCTGGGATGCCTGTACCGCCGCATCACTTCCGGATGCCATCGCCACGCTACAATCCGCATCCTTCAATGCCAATACGTCGTTGACTCCGTCACCGGTCATTGCAACCGTCTTTCCCTGGCTCTTTAATGCCTGAACAAACTGTCGTTTCTGTGCCGGTGTCACGCGTCCGAAAACGGTATACCTCGCAACGGCATCTGCGATTTCTTTGTCGGTTTCCAGTGTCGTTGCATCTACATATTTATCTGCATTCGCAATCCCCGCTTCTTTGGCCACCTCGGATACCGTCAGCGGATTGTCTCCGGATATAACTTTGACTTCTACTCCCTGCTTTGCAAAATAGGAAAATGTCTCCGGTGCTTCTTTTCGGATTGGGTTCGCAAGTAAAACATATCCCAGTGGAGTTACCTTTCCTGTCAGCGCTTTTCCATCTAACTCTCCATCATAATTCCCAAATACCAGAACTCGGTAACCTTTCTTTGTAGATTTTTCGATTTCTTCTTTGTAGTCTTCATAATCATCCCGCAGTACAAATTCCGGTGCTCCAAGAACCTGTACTTTGTCTTCATAGGTCACACCGCTGTATTTTGTTGCGGATGTAAATGGCGTGATGTCTTTTGGTTTCTTACCTGTAGTTTCTTTAAAATATCTCTGCAATGCCTCCATAGTGCTGTTGTCACTGCTCATTGCCCCGGCAAAATCACCCAACATCTTTTCAAGATCCGGCATCTCATCTTCTTCATAATGATCCGTCGGAATTACCTTTTTCACACTCATAGTATTCTCAGTGATGGTTCCCGTCTTATCCACACACAGTACATTTACTCTGGCAAGAGTTTCAATACTCTTCATGTCATGGAGAAGTACCTGCTGTTTCGCCAGGCGCATGGAACTGACTGCCAGTGCCACGCTGGCAAGCAGATACAATCCTTCCGGAATCATACCGATAACCGCCGCTACCATAGATGTGATGCTATCACTGAAAACATCACCATTAAAGAAGAAACTCTGTATAAATAATAAAATTCCAATCGGTATTAATGCAATTCCAACGAACTTTACAAGCTTATCCAAAGAACGGATCATTTCCGACTGCTCGCCTTTTTGCATCGCTTTCGCTTCCAGGGTCAGCTTTGATATGTAAGAATCTGGTCCCACTGCATCCAGTCTTGCGTAACATTCTCCCGCAACAATAAAACTTCCGGACATCAGATGATTTCCCGGTTCTTTCGTAATCTCGTCCGATTCACCGGTAAGCAACGACTCGTTAACCTGCACCGTTCCATGCACAACTTCTGCATCTGCACAGACCTGATTACCAGCCTTAAAAACTACAATATCATCCAACACCAGTTTCTCAGAATCAATCTGATAAACCTTGCCTTCACGGACAACTTTTGCTTTTGGAGCATGGAGCATATTCAGATCATCCAATACTTTCTTTGCACGGATTTCCTGCACGATACCGATTAACGTATTAAATATAATGACCGGAAGAAAGGTTAAGTTACGAAAAGAACCTACGATAATAAGCAGCACTGCCAGCACAAGGAAGATCAGGTTAAAGTATGTAAATACATTTTCCTTTATGATCTCCTGTGTGGTCTGGGCAGGAGGATCCACCGGCACGTTGGCCCAGCCATCCTCCATATGCTCTGCTACTTGCTTTCTCGTAAGTCCTTCTTCATAATTCGGTCTATATCTGGTTGTTGCTGTTCGTTCTATTATATATTCTGCCGGTTCTTCTGCCTGAACTCGTCTGAATCGTCTCATACGGTACCTCCAATAAATCATTTCTTTTGTATTATCTATTAGTATATACCGCTCTCCTTAAAGATAGGATGAAGACTTTGTAAATTTTTCCAATCGTTTTCTAAAAAATTCTTTAGATTTTATTATTATTCCGTCCGAAGAGCTGTTACCGGATCACTCTTTGCCGCTTTCTTTGACGGGATCAGTCCGCCAAGTAAGGTCAGCACGACACTCAGCATGATCAGTACAATCGCCGGAATTGCCGGAAGTATCGCATTTACATGGTTATTTCCTGCAACGCTGTGGATGATCATATTACCCGGGATCAACAGCAGCAGGGTAAGTCCGATACCGATCAATCCCGCGCACAGTCCGATGATAAATGTCTCCGCATTGAATACTTGCGAAATGTTGCCCTTTGAGGCTCCGATGGCCCTTAAGATTCCGATTTCCTTCTTTCGCTCCAACACACTGATGTAGGTAATAACTCCAATCATAATGGAGGATACCACCAGTGAGATTGCTACGAATGCGATCAGCACATAACTGATTGTATTTACAATATCTGTAACGGAAGACATTAGTGTCCCTACCACATCCGTATAAGAGATTATCTGCTCGTCTTTACCATCTTTTTCCATCCGGCTGTTGTAATCATCCAGGATTCCCACAACTTTTTCTTTATTGTCGAAATCCGTCGGATAAATGTTGATTCCACTCGGTTCTGCAAAATCTGCATAGCCCAGTTTCTGCAGGTTATTATCGTAGGAGGCACTCTGTGTATTACTCATGGACATCATAAGTTCCGTCAGGTCATCCTCCGTCATATTGAACTGGAACGCCTTCACAAATGCATCGGCGTCAATCGACATTGCATTTCCAAGTGCCGACTGCAGATTCGTTCCAATCTGCCCCATCGCGCTCTCCATAACCTTCTGAACACCTGTTGCCATCTGGCTTACCATCTGATTCATTGCGGATGAAATCTGCGCCGTCATCGACTCTGACATCGCACCCATATAAGCTCCCATCGCCTGCTTCATATAGTCATTTACTGCTCCGGTAATCTGGGTCTGTAAGCTGTCCATATCAATCGCTTCCGACAATCCCTGCATCAGCCGTTTCTGTCCATCTTCTGTCTGCAGATACTCCATGAAATGCTCGCCCATCTTGGTCGGATCTGCCAGCCCATTTTCATCTGCATATTTTAAATAATCAGAAGCCAGCGCATTTGCCATGGCCGTCAGTTCTTCATCAGAAATATTGATATCTGTATTCGCAAATACCTCATTCGCCCAGTCGGTCATAATCTTCTTAGCTTCTTCGGTCTTTAAATATGCCTGCAAATATTCACCGTATTTGTCCGGACTCTGATCTGGCATCATCTTTACATACTCTAAAAATCCCTGCATGATATTTGTAATCAGTTTCTGCATCTGGTCCGTTGTGATAGTCGTACCACTGCCTCCCGAAATCATTTTTTTCAAATATTCACGGATGATCGCTTTTGCACGGTCCGTCTGTAAATATGTGGAAAAATCATTTCCAAGGTTCGAATAATCGGCCTCCGGATGTGTCTTTACATACTCTTTATAACCTTCTGTCACCGTCGCGTATAATTTCTTCATTCCGTTCGGTTTCATTGTCACTTTTATACCCGATAATATATCCCCGAGATTGGCCGTCGGAAGTCCTGAAAGATCCAGATCCACCTGTTCCAAGTCCACCATACCGGAAAGATTCATAGAATTTCCATCTAGCTTAAATGCATCCTCCAGGTTCATACCACTGGAGAAATCAAGGGAGTCCCCGGAAAATGCATTTTCATCAAATCCAAATGCATTCTGCAGTGCAGTTTCATCCATTTTAAACAACGAATCCATATCAAATCCATTGTTCTGGCTTTCTTCCCCGAAAGTTTCTCCGGTGAAAACATTTTTCCCCTTATTCGCAAGCTGGTCTTTGACAATCTGACTCTTTTTCGCCCGATCCACTACATGACTTACTAAAGACGATGGATAACAGATTCCCGGTGTCAGCGAAGCTGCCTTTGCCCCTGCTGATGGTTGGACAATTCCCACGATTTTTAGATCCTCGCCATTCTTTACCAGTTTTTTCATATAGTCTGTATTGTCCGTTTTATCTTTCCATACTTTATACTGGCTGTCGTACTCGTAATAGTCGGCGGCATTGACCAGTTTAAACGTCTTACCAATAATATCATCATAGGTGTACTCGCCCATGTCATCCGGAGTCTTAATTTCTTCCTCGTTGGCAAACTGTTTGATCATATCGCTAAGCTCCGTCTGATCTCTTAACCCAAAGGTATACAAAAGGAAATCGCTCATACTTCCGTCAGAAGTCAATACCACCACGCACTCATTGTATTTTTTCGGCCAGCGCCCGGCTTTGATATCATACTGGTCTTCATATAGTTCCTGATTCTCCGGCATCTTCGAAAATACATTGGTGCTCATCATGGATGACATCATACTGTTCGTTCCCGTAGATGAACCAAGTCCGATGGATGAAAACGACTGGTCCGGATGTACCTGATGGATTTCATCTCCGTCTTCACGGTAGATTTGCGGAGATACATCATAAGAATATTCCACCGCATTCGTATAGTTGTCGATGTCACAGTCATCGCTGTCCAAATATTCTTTTAAAGATTTCAAATCATTGGCGTTCATAGTGGAGAACATATTTGTGACGACATTCATGACCTTTACCTTGTCGTCTTTCTTAGCCTTTCCTGAATCCTTCGTATCAGAATCTTTGGAATCAGAATTCTTAGAATCAGACTCACCCACCCCGCTGTTTGCCACCATCATAGATGTGATATCAAATCCCGTCTTCTGGATCTGCAACGGATATTCCGACAATGTCTCTTCCTCTGTCGTTTTGATATAATCATTCACACCATTGGACAACGATAAGATCAGTGCAATGCCGATGATACCGATTGATCCCGCAAAAGAAGTCAAAAGTGTCCTCGCCTTTTTGGTTCGAAGGTTATTGAAACTGAGTGTCAACGCCGTCAGAAATGACATGGAAGATTTTCCCATATTCTTATGCTCCGGTACTTTCAGCTTCTCCTCATCCACAATATATTCGTTTGTATCCGACCGAATCTTGCCATCTCTTAAGTTTACAATTCTGGTAGCATATTCCTCTGCCAGTTC
Organism: uncultured Lachnospiraceae bacterium; assembly: GCA_934351835.1. Classification (GTDB taxonomy): domain Bacteria; phylum Bacillota; class Clostridia; order Lachnospirales; family Lachnospiraceae; genus CAKRJP01. The sequence goes on along the minus strand of CAKRJP010000003.1, from coordinate 22,509 downwards.
CGGGTTATGGGTAACCATCACCACCAAACGATCTTTCGCCACCTCTTTTAGCAGGTCCATAACCTGTACACTGGTGTCACTGTCAAGTGCCCCCGTGGGCTCATCTGCCAGCAGGATATCCGGGTCATTGACCAGTGCTCTTGCGATCGCCACACGCTGCATCTGTCCGCCGGACATCTGGTTTGGCCGCTTGTGGAGTTGCTCTCCCAGCCCAACTTTTTCCAATGCCTTAATGGCACGCCGTCTTCGCTCCTCTTTTCCAATTCCCGAGATCGTCAGTGCCAGCTCTACATTAGACAGTACCGTCTGGTGCGGAATCAGATTGTAACTCTGGAACACAAAACCAATCGTGTGGTTACGGTAAGAATCCCAGTCCCTGTCTTTGTATTTCTTCGTGGATATTCCATTGATGATCAGATCACCACTGTCATAACGGTCCAGTCCTCCAATGATATTTAAAAGCGTCGTCTTTCCCGAACCACTGGGGCCTAAGATCGCCACGAATTCATTGTCTCTTAAATTCAGACTGACATCGTCAAGTGCTTTCTGCACCAGTGTACCGGTACGATATTCCTTTCGAATATGTTGTATCTGCAGCATATAAGTTCCCCTTTTATTTTGTTCTGCTAATTTATCTATACTTTCTGTTGCCTGACTACTTCACAAATTCCACTCTGGAAAATGGCCAGTACCGGAACGATGCCTTCGCCAGAATTGCATCTTTTTCCACATAATGATTGTTCCAGTACCTGGAATCCAGACTGTTGTTACGGTTATCCCCCATCATAAAATAGCAGTTCTCCGGCACTTCGTACGGTCCGAAATCACCCTCAGGTGTCTCCGGACAAAAACTGTCATCCAACGGCTCCGATGATCCATCAATATAAACTTTTCCCTCTTTTACTTCTACCATCTCTCCCGGCAGCCCAATCACTCGCTTAATAAAAATCTCAGACGGATTGTCCGGATATTTAAAAATCACGATATCAAACCGTTCCGGATCATCCGCCAGATACGCCAGCCGGTTCCCTATGATACGATCTCCTTTTAAAATCGTATTCTGCATCGATTCCGATGGAATAACGGCATTAATATATACCAATTTATTTAATGCAAAAATAATCACAAAAATGATGATAAATGTCTTTGCATAATCTTTGACTGTCTCCGCAAATGATGACTGTTCTTCTTTCTTTTCTTCCATATGCTCCCCTTATTCTTTATTTTTAAATACCATTCTATCATGTTCTTTATCTTCTAAAAGAATCTAAATAGTTCCTGCTGATCATTTCTAGTTTTTTATAAGTTTCCAATATACCCTCAGCGATTACGTAATTCATCAAAGAAATTTCCCCACTTCTTTCATATCTTCGAAATGCCTGACGATATTTTGATTGATCCTTTATAATCGCCGGAAACATGCCCGCATTTAATAATTGCTGATTCATCAGCATTCTTCCCGTGCGCCCATTTCCATCTGCAAACGGGTGAATCCGTTCAAATTCTATATGAGTCTTTGCAATCTCCGCGATGGTCTCTTCCGTTATTCCAATTCCCAGCCAGGATCTATCCAGAAATTTTCGCATTAATCCCGGAACCTCTGTGTATTTCGGTGGATAGTACACAACTTCTGCCAGCGAACCAATATATACATCCTTATTTCTAAACTCACCATCGCTGTCTATGATCGTTGCATTTACACTTTTTATCCACTCTATATCTGGTATCTTTTTTCCTGTCATGTCCAGTTTTTCCGTCACCGCGCGATACATATTTTTCGCTTCCTGATATTCTGTATATGTGTGACCAGAATGTACCTCGTCATATTCAATGACCGCAATCGTTTCATCAAGGGATAATGTGTTTCCTTCAATTGCATTTGAATTCCAGCTAAGTCTGACCTTTAAATCTCTCAAAAATGGTTCATATACAAGTGAATTTTTCTGTGATCCTTCTGCGTTCTTCGCATAATCTTTTATCTGTTTGATCTTATCAGAAATATCCATTTTCATCTACGATACACTCCCTCTTATAATTGCATTTCCTGTTCTATTTCTACACCATTCTCTAAAATGCACAACTTCAATTCTTCTAATTTTCCGGCATCCACTGTTTCTAATTTCTTTCTCTTGGTATCACTCAACGCTACTCCGTTTCCTTTTTCCAACGCCTCTTTATAAGAATCTGCATTCATTTTCCACGGAAGAAGTTCCGGAAAAATGTTTTTTTCATTATACAAAAATATCTGTATTCCACCATAGTCCATATCTCCCCAATGATAGCACTGCACTCCTTTTGGTGCAATATTCATTAGTTCACGTAAAAATGCAACCTCTTTCGGTGAAAAAAATCCATGGCAGAAAATGTATAACACCTTAGGATCATACTTCATGCTCTCATAATTAGCCTTATTTTCTATTACAATGATCTTCTCAATACCATTTATAGAAATCGGCACTGCATGCTCCAGAGTCTGTGCATTAAGTACTGTTCCATAATAGTTTCCTGAAGTATCTATTTCAGATTCAATCATTTCATCCTTTTCGTTTTTCAAACAGTAATTGATATTACCTTTCCACTCCAGAGTCTGGGAATACGTCAGGATTCCATGTACTGCCAGGATTTCATCATCAGACATTCCTTCTTCGTATCTTGGAGAATATCTAAGAACTTCTATCACCATTCTCTGATAAATCCTCTCAAAGACTTTCGATGGCATAACTCCACGTTTTGTCTTAAATACTCTGGCACTAAATACTCGTTTCCACTCAGGTTCTTCCAAATGGGACATTTCTTCCAGGCATCTAAGGAAGTCTTCATCTTCTATTTTCGATAATTCTTTGGTATTCCCCTTTTCAAGCTGTTCTAAAGCTACTTTACAATAAGCTTCCAGATAATTTCCGTTCACAAAGGATTTTAGCTGTTGCACTCTCTTAATCGCCCGTTCCTGACGTTCTCTTGCGTCGGTAATCCCAATCAATTTACATAATCTTGGAATTACATCCACCCGATATTTAATATACTCAATATCAGCTAGCATATCTATCCAATGAAAATACAGATATTCCTTACCACCTATTTCAGGAATATTTTCCAAAATTTTAGCCTGACGAACCAACTCTGCTTTTCCACCCACAATTTCCAGAAGTTTGCTATCCACATCAGGCTTTTTAGACCCCTTAAGTTTTCCTTGACGGTATGTCGGTGTATTCGTCCTATCAATCATCCATTTTGCTAATGGCAGTTCCTGTGCATTCCATCCCATGTTTGAATCTCCAACTACTTTCTCAATTTTATGAAAAATTATGTTTCTAATACTTCTTCCGACTCTTTCCCCGGTTCTTCTCCTTCAACCATACTCAGGTAATCTCCCTTATCAATATGCATCATAGATACCTGATTCTGATGTCTTCTGAATCCGTATACACAGTCAACATTCCGGATCAGAGACTGCAAACGCTCGTCCGGCACGCACACGATCAACTGAAGTTCCAGTTCTCTCGCATAGTGCAGACACACTTCGCTTCGCTCTTTGTCCATCTTTGAAAATGCTTCATCCAAAAGTACCAGACGAATCTTCGGATCCCGGTTCGTCTGCTGCATGTAAAGCATTGCAAATCCCGCCAGTAATGCTACATATTTTGGGTTCTGTCCTTCTCCACCGGAATCACGGCCTGCCATATCATCCACCGCATTTTTACGGACATTTCCATCCTCGTCCTCCACTTTCTCATACATGCTGAAAGTCAGATAATTACGGTAATCCACATACTGCTCCATCTGCTGACGATGCTGGCTTAATGCCTTGGCATCTTCATCTTTCGGCGGCATGAATTTCTCTGTCAGACGCAGGATATCTTTTTCGTATTTTTGATAGAATTCATCCTCTCCAAGACTCATCTGGCCTTCAAATCCATGATCGTCAAATACTTTGCTGTCCAACTCATCTGCCATCAGCATCTCATAGAACTGTCCGTTTTCATTCTGCGCCGGCAGAATATCAATCTGATAAATACTGTCAGAGAACTTAATCTTCGCCAGCATCCGGTTGATCTCTTTCCGGTGTCTGTAAGCCGCTTTGATTTCTCCATGGATCGATGCGATCACATTCTCCCGAAGGGTATGGTAAACCAGATCGTACTGTTTCTGGAACTCATCCTTATATTTCGGTTCAAAATCCCGCCTGCACTGATCCAGAATCTTATCATAAACATCGTTTTCATGTTCAATTCCAGAGAATCCGTAAGTTGGATATACATTATTAAAACGGTTACGACTTCGAATCAGTTCATCATGTTCCGTTTCTTCCGAAGAAATTAATTTATTTCTTTCATCCGTTTTCTTTTTCTTATATATATTCTCATTCTGTACTTTTAACGCTTCCGTTACTTCCGTCTGAAGTTCTTCATTTAACACAAATCCCTCCATCAGAAGTTCCATTCTGGCAGAAAGATTTTTCACATCCCGTTCCGCCTCACCCTGTGTTCTTGAATGTTTCAGTACTTCTTTTCGAATCTCCTCCAGAACCGTGTCAGTCTTCCCTATCAGCTCTTTTAACTCCTGCTTTCTCTTGTTAAGTTCTGTCGTCCGGTTACCTTCTTTTAATTCCTGTACTTCTAACCGAAGAATCTCCTGACGGTCATAATACTTCTGCAGTTCTTCCGCCGCCCCTGCAAGATGCATAATCTGTTCCACGCTCTGGTTCAGACGCTCAAAATTCTGTACCGCCCGCAGCGCCACTTCCACTTTAACGTCCTCTTCCACTTCTTTTTTCAGTTTTAAAGACTCCTCCTCCAACTCACGGAGTTTCGCCTTGGAAACCTTTGTTCCGATGCAGGCATATTTTTCATAATCATTCTTTCTAAGGTGTCTGAAAATGTAATTACTGTAAGAATAGCAGTCTTTCGTCACGCCATCTTTAGTCTCGTGAAGTTCTTCCACTGTCTCACATTTTTTGATACGGCCCAGATAGCGTTTCAGGCACGCATCCACATAAAGCTCATCTGTACGCACACATTCATAAAGTGTGTTCTCATTCGCTGTCGGCTCGTCTCTTATGATTGCCGCTGTATCGATCAGATCAATATCCTCGATTCCTTTCATCTGTTTCATACGGCGGAATGCACGTGCCGCATCCAGTGTATACTCCGGTGCTGTCACAAGACTGTACTTCACCCGGCCCATACGGCCCTCAATGGCATTCTTCCATTCTTCATCCGTAACATCAAAAAGATCCGCAAAAATATCCACATGGATGGTTCGTCCATACTGATTACTCAAGGTTGTCTGCAATTCCTGTCTGGCACGTTTTAATTCCTGACGATATGGTTTGCGGTCATTCTGAAGATCCTCTACCATCTCCTGCTTTTCTTTCAGCTCGGCACGATTCTGTCTGATTCTTGCCCGGATCTCATCCAATTCTTCGTTGATACTGTCCAGTGCGTCACTTAAATATTTCTTTAGCTTTTCTATAGAATCTTTTGTAAAGTCACCTTCTCTGATATCATCGATCAAGTACAATGCCTGATTCGTCACGTAGGAACTGATCTCGTCATCCTCCGACCATTCAGCAAGTCCATTTACAATGTCTCTCCACTGCTCAGAATTTTTCGCCAGAAGTTCAATCGTATTCTCCAGCTGCTTTAATTCCTTCTCTTTCTGTCCGTAATCACTGGCCTTTAACTCAGCCTCTACTTCCACCAGTTCGTTCGTGTAAGTCTCTTTCTCGGCATCATACGATTTTCTCTTTGTTTCTACTTCCTCAATCTTCTCAAGGATACCGGACAAATCCTGCTGTCTTGCCTCTAAATGTGCCTTGCAACTCTCAATATCAATATATTTTAAGATCTGCTCTACGTGGATTTTGTCGGTTCTTGCTTTCTGCAGTGCCAGATTATGCTGACTGATCTCATCAAGCATCTCTATCCTCTGCTCCAGATCATCCACCCGCTCCTTGATCTCACGATACGCCCCCAACTGTTCACTAATGGTTGAAACCGTATTTTCTTTGCTCTTCGGAAACATATAGTCTCTGATAAACTGACCGGTTCCGTTAGTCATCCGAAGTGCAATGGCACTCTTTTCCATGGTCATCATGCGTCCCGGCTCCACATAACCGAATACCAGATCATACACCGTATTCAGATAAGATTCCTTTGATGGATACAGACGGTTCACATCCCCTCTGCCTCTGTTATCCGCGGACTGCACCCGCATCTCCACCAGTTTCCGGATCTTAGTGATTGTATACGGCACACCATCCTCTGTCAGATATTCATCCTCCGGCATCTTTCCGGAATGACTGAAAAATGTATATTTCCGTACATCTGTATCCGTCTTTCCAACCTCAAATGCCACTCCGATACAAGTATGCGTATTGTTTCCCGTATCCTTAATCTCAAGTACGATCTGCGAACAGAAATCCTGGTTCTCACGGTTGTAAGATCCATCTTTCTGGGCTCCGCGAAGGTAACTTAAGACACTTCGTCTGTTCTTGGCATCATCCGCCGCTTTATTTAAAAATGTAGAAGATATACTTCCGTATAACACAACCTGGATGGCATCCATAACCGTTGATTTACCAGATCCGCTTTTTCCACTGAATAAGTTGACATACTCATGAAATTCCATGACCTTGTGGCTGATACCGCCCCAGTTATTCATCAGCATTCTGGTAAATATCTTCTTCGCCTGTTTCTCTTTCATCGGATGCACCTCCTTCTTCCTCTCCCTGGTATTCTGTAATCAGCGCTGTGATATCCAGACTTCCACAGTACAGATTGATCGTACTGTAGATATAAATCGGCGTCTCATCCTCAATATTCTGGATTGCTCCCGGCACCTCAACGATCTGATGCTTGCTCATCATATATAACGCATCTTTCCACTCGCTCATCGTCAGCTTGTAATCCAATAGATTCGTATTCTTTCCATACTCCCGGATCTCCGCCAGATTCGTCACCGTCGCATTCAGCCCCTCACCCAGGATCTTATCTCTGTATATTAATTTGATCAGCAAAATAATCTTTGTGACCGTGAGGTTAATCTTCTCAACCGCAATCCCTTCTCCCTGCACGCGGAAAATATGCTCCTGCGGGTCATGTACCAGTTCACAGTTTAAAACCGACAGATAATCCTCGATAAATTTCCGGTGTCTCACACAGATTTCATAATACAAATTATCCCTCGGGACTAACGTCACCGGATCATATTTCACCTGCAAAATACAGGTCTGCCGAAATAATGCGGCAATCGTCTTTTTTAAATTGTCAGCTTCTGTCACCGACAGTTCTTCCATATAACTAACCATCTGTCTCTCCTTCTATCGTAAGTTTCGAGAACCGGAAACCTGTTTCATTCTCCAGATCCTGTGCAATCTCTATCTGTTCTTTACTGTCTGCAGATTCTGTCGCATTCTGCCATACCATAAATAATTTCTCCAGATCTTCTACAGATTTTACCGTATCTTTTGTCACCGTAAATCTGCCGTTCTGCTCATTCGCCTCCCTGAAAGAGCGGATTTCTTTCTGGGTATAAAGCGGTTTTAAGACAAACTCATTCATGCCGTCTTCTGTGCCAGCTTCTGCCTGCACTGCCTGCGGAGTAAATTTCGTCTTCTGATTCTCCCGTCTCTGGTACAGACTCTTCTCTGAAAGTACTTTATAAGGCTCCGAAAATCCTATCTTCTCCGAAAGTTTCTCCAGAATTTCCTCCGACTTCTCACTGCCATTGATCAGGTTAATAAGTGCCACCGTCTGGTCTTCCTCCATCGCACCTTCCATCATAATGTAACGGATTCTCGCCGCTGCACGGCTGGCAAATACTGTCTTCTGCTCGATCAGCTTATTGTATCTGCGCTCAATTGCATCAAATTCTCTGGATATCTTATAAAGCATGTCCATCGCGTCCTCACAGACCTCGATCATCCGGTAAATCCGAAAATATTTCGGAGTGTTCTCCTCTGCATCCATAAGCTCCATCTCATAGGCAAATTTTCTTTCCTCATTCTTGCCAAGATTTTCCTCGATCAGCTCCTTCACCGCTTCCTTATACCGGTAAAAACTGTCTGTTGTAGTTAATATTGCATATTTCTTGCTGTCACTGTTATTGATCTCCTGGATCAGTACTTCCTGAATTCCACGAAAACTCCGCTGTTTCGACAGTTCATCAAAATAGCCGCGCATCCCCTCCTGCATATTTGCAAGCATCTGAAGCAACGCTCTCGATGTGTGAAGCGCGCTCTTTAAAATGTCATTGTTCTTCTCTTTATCGGAACTGTACGTATACAGATGACTGTACACTGTCAGCACACTTTCCCGCTCCTTGCTGTCATTTTCACTGTATAACTTCTGGAACAGCTCTACAAACAACTGACTGTACTCAGGGAATGAAACCACATAACTGTTCAGCGTCTCATCATAATCCCGCCGGAGCCATCCCCAGTCCTCGAAATGTTTCAGGCTCACTGACGCCATATTTGCTCTGGTGAGCAATTCGCCTTCCTCGTCAAACCGCTCTTCGCCCCAGTCCATCGTCATTTTTGCCAGTCGCTCATTCATGATCATCTGGCATTCCCACTCCGTCAATCCCAGGAGCGAAAATGACTGGCTGCTCTCCTCGTAAAGTGCCACCAGAAACTGCATATAAAATTCCATATATTTACTTCCAAATACCTTATATAAATCTTTTGGAATCCGTTCCACCAGTTTCATCTATTTTTCCTCTTTCAATCTTCTCTATCCATAAACTCTGAAAAATACGTTCTTCAAATTTCTCATTCTGTAAATTTCGTTTATGTTTTAGTATAACACATCTGTTCGGGAAAAGAAACGAAAAGAGCAGATACAACTTCTGCCGTATCTGCTCTTAAATACCTCTTACAAGGCAATAATTCTATTATTGTAGTAATTCCTGTAATATTTCAGATTATAACTGAGGACCTGCTGATACAAGTGCTTTACCAGCTTCATTTCCTTCGTATTTAGCGAAGTTCTTGTTGAATCTTGCAGCAAGATCTTTTGCTTTTGCTTCCCACTCTGAAACATCTGCATAAGTATCGCGAGGATCAAGGATTGCCGGATCAACTCCCGGAAGTTCTGTTGGTACTTCAAAGTTGAAGTATGGAATCTTCTTAGTTGGAGCATTCTTGATATCTCCGTTTAAGATAGCGTCAATGATTCCACGAGTATCTTTGATAGAGATACGTTTTCCTGTTCCGTTCCATCCTGTATTTACAAGGTAAGCCTTTGCTCCGCTCTTCTCCATCTTCTTAACAAGCTCTTCTGCATATTTTGTAGGATGCAGTTCCAGGAATGCCTGACCGAAGCAAGCTGAGAATGTAGGTGTAGGCTCTGTGATTCCACGCTCTGTACCTGCAAGTTTAGCTGTAAATCCTGACAGGAAGTAGTACTGTGTCTGCTCTGGTGTCAGAACTGATACCGGAGGAAGTACTCCAAATGCATCTGCTGATAAGAAGATTACATTCTTAGCTGCCGGTGCTGAAGATACAGGACGTACAATATTCTCGATGTGGTCGATCGGATAAGATACACGAGTATTCTCTGTTACACTCTTATCTGCGAAATCAATCTTTCCATCTTTATCAAGTGTAACGTTCTCAAGAAGAGCGTCACGTCTGATTGCATTGTAAATATCCGGCTCAGACTCTTTGTCAAGGTTGATAACCTTAGCGTAGCATCCACCCTCAAAGTTGAATACTCCGTTGTCATCCCAACCGTGCTCATCATCACCGATCAGAAGACGTTTAGGGTCTGTAGATAATGTTGTCTTACCTGTTCCTGACAATCCGAAGAAGATTGCTGTATTCTCTCCGTTCATATCAGTATTAGCTGAGCAGTGCATAGAAGCCATTCCCTTTAACGGAAGGAAGTAGTTCATCATAGAGAACATACCTTTCTTCATCTCTCCACCATACCATGTATTGATGATTACCTGCTCTTTGCTTGTGATGTTGAATACTACTGCTGTCTCTGAATTAAGACCTAACTCTTTGTAGTTCTCAACTTTTGCTTTAGAAGCATTATATACAACGAAGTCTGGCTCGAAATCTTTAAGCTCTTCTTCTGTTGGTTTAATGAACATATTTGTTACAAAGTGAGCCTGCCATGCAACCTCAACAATGAAACGGATTGCCATACGAGTATCTTTGTTTGCTCCGCAGAATGCATCTACAACATAAAGTTTCTTATTAGAAAGCTCATTGATCGCGATGTCTTTTACTGCATTCCATGCTTCCTGTGAAGCCGGATGGTTATCATTCTTATACTCATCAGATGTCCACCATACAGTGTCTTTTGAGTTCTCATCCATAACGATAAATTTATCTTTAGGAGAACGTCCTGTATAGATACCAGTCATAACATTAACAGCACCAAGTTCACTTACCTGTCCTTTTTCATATCCTTCCAGTTCAGGTTTTGTCTCTTCTTCGAATAATACATCATAAGAAGGGTTGTACACGATTTCTGTAGTTCCAGTAATACCATACTTGCTTAAATTAATTTCTGCCATCTTACATCTAACCTCATTTCTTAAATAGTAATATATTAATCTCCTGCAAAATGCGGGATTATTATATCCACATCAATAATTATACAATATAAATAATTAAAATCAATAAAATTTTAACAATTTTGTGACGAGCAAAATTTACAATATTTTTTCCAAAATCTCGTATTTTTCCGTCATAAAGACTATATTTCTTCAATTTCTACTACTCGTTCTCCCGATACACATTTCCAGATCATCAGATATACCTTAAATTCGATAGAATCACGCTCAGCCACAAATGGTTCTTCTCTGTATATTTGTGCATAAATGCCCTGCTTTTGCAACTCTTTACACCTCTTAATTGCCTTTTCAAGCAGTTTCTGATAGTGCTTTTTTTCTTCTTCCGGGTAGTCTCTTTCCGGATACATTCCTGCTGCCACCACTAGCTTATTGCTGATAAGATCCACCACTCCGGCATGTTTTTCCTGACGCAACAAAGCTGCGATATATCTGGAAAAAGACTTTACCGGAAACAAACCATACAAATACAGAAGAAAATACAATCCTTTATCCTCTGACTGCCACGCCTGCTTCTGCATCATCTTAAGTGCTTTTCTTCCCGGTCTCCACGGATGCTTTCTCGGCACGATATATTTTTCCGGTGCAGACGGATAACAACAGTAGTTGAGCGGTGGAAATGCTGTCAGTTCTGATAATTCCATCTCCAGGTCATTGCAGTATTTTTCTCCCAGATAATCCCTCTTATCCCTGAGAATAGAAATCTTGTACTCCATCTGTCTGAGGTACTCATATCCTTCCACCCAGAAATGCCCTGTCTGACCATAATTATAGAGATTCACTTCCAACAACAGATCCGTGAAAAATAGGGTAAACACCGTTTCTCCCTGGGTTATGATCAGCACATATCCTGAATCTTCTCTGTGGAGCGAGGCATCTATTTCTCCTTCGTAATCACTCTGATACTCTCCCGTCAGACGTCCATTCTCAAAAAACAAAAAACTTTCCACTGCATCATTCATCAGATATACCAGGCGATACTCCTCTTTTCCACCATTCTCCTTTGATGGACGAATCACCAGTTCTAACTCATTCTGCCAGATCAGCTCCTCCAGTTTTGAAAATACTTCCGGAAGCTCTAACTCCAGTTCTTTCATACGTCTTTTACAACTCCTATCTGTTCTCCATACCTGATATAAGTTTCCATTCCCGCTCCGGTGTTTTTCAAAAGATCAGCATCCGGCTCTAATTTTCCCGGCTCCACCATCAGAATAACCGTAGAACCGCCAAATTCAAATCGGCCTTTCTCCTCTCCACGCATTACCCAGGTTTTATCTTTCTTATAATTCGTAATTTTACCGACCATCAGTGCACCAACCTCCATCTGGAGAACGATCCCCATCTTTGCAGTCTTAAGCAGACAATATTCTCTGGTGTTCTGCTTATAAATCGGATAAACGTCATTTGCCACCGGATTCACCGTATGGAAGACGCCCCGGATCTTTCGCTGTGACGATTTCATCCCATCCGCCACATAGCAATATCTATGGTAATCATCCACCGTCAGACGGATCACCATCGCCCATCCCCCTATGTAACGTTTGGCCAGTTTTCTGTCTCTTAATAGTTCCTCTGCTGTATATTCCGTATGCTTAATACAAAATCTTCCATTCGCCCGGATCGGATATACGCTGATCTTACCATCGCAAGGACTGATCAGCACCTTCTCATCCCGACAGATTTTTCGTTCCTCCGGTTTTATTTTTCTGGTAAAAAAATCATTGTAACTGTCAAACTTCTGCTTTTCATACTTTCCAAGATCAATCTGATGCGCCCTCACAAAAGGAGTTATAAATAATCTGGAGCATCCTTTATCTAAAAACTTTCCTCCCAGTTCTGAAACCGTTCGGGAAATCAACGGCCGTATCAGTATCCTCGTCAATGTATGACCATAAAGAAACGACAGGAGATTATCCTGTCCTGTCGTTCCCTCGGTGATATTACCTTCTCGATCTATGTATTTCATAAAAAACCTCCAGTTCTTATACCATGGAATGATATTTATATCTTAACATCCACAGAACTGCTGCCGCAACTACAAAAACAATCGCTCCCATCGTTTTATCCCCAGGTTTTCGGAGTTTAAAATTCGTAATAAACAAAAGTCCCACTAACAGTACGCTGGCATGCAGTGCCATGAGGAACTCTCTTCCGATAAACGGTGCCAGCATCACAAGAATCGGCAGAACGATTGCCATAGATGTAATCGGAAGCCCCTGATAGTATTCTCTCGTTTCTGACGTCTCATCCTGACGATGTTCTTCTACCACATTAAACCATGCCAGGCGAATCAGCCCTGCCAATACATAGAACATTAAAATCGTAATTCCTATCATCCCTTTCATTCCCAGCAAGTAGCAGAGAATCGCCGGTGCTACTCCGAAACAGACGATATCGCACAGCGAATCAATCTGTATTCCGAAACGTTTTTCGTCCTCTGTACGGTCTTTTTTCGTACGTGCGATTTTCCCGTCAAACATATCGCAAATTCCCGAAATCGCCAGGCATAGAACGCCTATACTTGTATGCCCGTTGACTGCAAATAAAATTCCTCCCAGTGACACCATCAAACTAATGTATGTAAGTACTACCGTATAATCATAAACACCTAACATCATCCATACTCTCCTATTTTCTCTATTTTTCATCTATCACATTTTCTCGTTTTCCCAATACAAAATTCGCCACGATCGTAAGAAACGCACTGAGTGCCAGTTCCGTATAATACCCCAATCCTCTGCTGAGGATCATCCCCGGCAGTAACAATCTTGCACCGAAGACCGGAACAAATATCATCAAAAACAACTTCTCACTGATCCCCATACCTCCCGGCAACGGAAGCATATCTACCGACACAGAGATTACCGCCTGTAATAAAAGGATCACCCCTGCCGGAAATCCGCTTAATCCAAAGGAACGGTATACGAACCAGGTTGCTGCAAATAGTGCAAATCTCTGGAACATCGTAATTGCAAATACATTGGCCAGTACCATTTTATGATCTTTCAGATAAACTGCCGTCTCCCTGTATTTATCCATCGACAGATTCAGCTTTTCCAGTCTGGCAGCTCTTTTCTTTAATAAATGGGTATGTTCTAACAGTGCAAGTCCTTTGACCATAATCGTCCTTGCAAGTGCCGGATGAAACACCAGTACCAGCATCGCTGTCACACAAAACACATTTAACATCGTTCCAAGATAAAACACATGACGGATACTCCAGAGATATTTGTGGATGAATCCCTGACCAAAGATCACAAGCCCCAATCCTACCACCACAAGGACCAATTTGTACGTGATCGTTACGATCATCAAAACCAGTGTAGATACCGGAATTGGGATTTTTTCTTTCTTCATGTAATAAATCTGTGCCGGCTGTCCGCCTGATGCCGATGGTGTAATGCAGCTAAAGAAAAATCCCACCGATGAGAAAAGAAAGCAGGTCCATTTCTTTAATTGAATGCCTAACGTCCGCATCATATAGTAAATAATGATGGATTCCCCCCAGATAAATATGACCACGCAGATTATTCCCGGAATCAGCCACCATAAATTTACAGTCTTTAGTATTCGAAAAATCTCTCCAAGGTCTTCTCCATAAAACACCCCATACAGCGTTCCGACAAATACAAGCACCAGAAACGCAACGTTAAAGACCATCTTTTTCTTACTTTCCATATTTACTCCATTCTTTTCCTATCCATCCTGCCAGTTTGCCTGTCAGTCTCCGATATTCTTTCCATCCATCGGTGTGGCAACTGACATACCAGGTTCCTTCTGCCAGAAGGACGCCACTGATCACATCAATCAGCACATGCTGTCTGAGTGCCAGCGTCGATACAAATACCAGTCCCGTAAGGATCACCGAAAAACACTGATACCATCTGGGGATTTCTTTTCTTCCCCGCAGACCAATACAGCAAAATGAACTGGCCATACAATGGATTGACGGGAATAAATTAACCGGGGCATCCACCGTATATAAAAAACGCACTGCCTCTGTCCAGAAATCATGTCCTATAAGTTCCGGTCTCGTGTTCGTTGTCGGATAAAACACAAAGCAAAGAAGACAAATTATTCTTGCATAAAAATCCGCGGTAAAGAAACGATACCTGTGCTCCTCTCCCTGATTTGCAATAATTACATAATTGACCACCCAGAAAATGTAACATCCAAAATAGACAATAATAAACTGCGGAATAAAAGGCACGACTGCATCTATTTTCCCTGAAAGATTATGTGCTTTCATTCCCGATGCAAGAAGCGGTGAGCCCCAATATACCACAGAATTCAAACAAAATGTAAATATTAAAGGAATTATGATTTTTATTTTTTTCATAGTTCTTATATTAGACGATATTTCTCAAATAACAACCTAATTTAACGTATCTTAAGAAAAAAAGTCCCATTTCTTAAAAAACAGGACTTTTTCTTAAGGATTCTGATTTTTATTTCTTTATCAATTGCAATCTTCTGACCACTTCTTCGATATTTTCTCTGGATGTCGCCAGGTTCAGGCGAATATGCGACTTGTAGTCCTCCCCGCCAAACCATTCTCCAAAATCCACTGCCAGATGGCAGGTATTAAGAATCGTTTCTTTCATCCGCTCAGGTTTCTCGTATGCTGACATATCAAGCCATGCAAGATAGGTTCCCTCCAACGGTGCAATCTTCACTTCCGGCAGTTCCTTTGCCAGGGCATCTTTCAAATAACGGTAGTTTCCTTCAATAAGTTCACAGACCGATTTCAACCACGGACGACCATAATTATATGCCGCCTGTGTTGCAATATATGCAAAATTGGTTCCTTCAGTAAAATGTAATTCTTTCGCAAGATAGTCGTAATCTGCCCGGAGTTCATCATTCGGAATGATTGCATAGGCACACTGGAATCCTGCCAGATTAAAACTCTTGGATGCAGATGCCAGTGTGATCAGATACTCATCATAATCACCACACGCAGCTGCAGTTACTTTCTCATAACCACTCATAATGATATCTTGATGAATCTCATCCGCAATTACATACACGCCATATCTTTCACAGATATCCAGAACCGCCTGTAATTCTTCTTTCGTCCAGACACGTCCCACCGGATTATGTGGGGAACACAGGATAAATACCTTGACATTCTCCATCTGGATCTGTTTCTCAAACAGTTCCAGATCCATCGTATAACGTTCGCCCTCTTTCACCAACGGACATTCCACCAGGTTTCTTCCGGTCTCTTTCACAGAATTTAAAAACGGATAATAGACCGGTGGCATTACCAGCACAGACTCACCTTTTTTCGTCCACATCTGTACTAACCAGTAGATTGCCGGAACTACTCCCGGTATGAAACGAATCCACTCTTTTTTTATCTGATATCCCTGATATTTTTCTTCCCAGGAAATGATTGCATCGTAAAATGAATCCGGCACATAGTAATAACCGTATACATTAAAATCTATGTATTCCTGCAGTGCCTCCTTCACACAGGCAGGGGCCTCAAAATCCATGTCGGCCACCCAGACCGGGAGCAGATCATCCCTTCCGTATTCCTCTAAAAGTCCATCCCATTTTTCGCAATTTGTGTTTTTTCGGTCTTTATATATTACTGTCTCTTTCATTTTATAAATCCTTCATCATGATTTCGGAATCACATCCGTTATGATAACGGTGGCACAAATGACAGGTGGAAATATCCGGTGCTTCCTCATGTGAAACAACTGTATATCCAAGTGTCTCATAAAAAGCCGGAACTTTTGCATTCAGATAAATCCTCTTTGCACCACGCTCTTTCGCATCCTGCATAATTGTCTTCACCAGATCTGTTCCCAGACCTTTTCCCTGATATGCTTTCTCGATTGCCACTGTCTTAATCACGTACTCATCGCACATGTACACCAGTGAACCGCCACCGATCCTTCTTCCAGTATTATTATCGATCAATTCATAACATTCTAAAAGCCCTGCCGGTCGCTTCTCATCCGGCTCCATCTCAAGTCCTGCCTCGATAAACATCGGAATCATTTCCTCATAATTCATCGAATGAATGATTTTAAAATCTTCTTTCCGTTTCTCCAGTTTCAAGAATGCTCTTGTACGTGGATTCTTTGGATTCTCCAGCACTTCCTCCGGTGTTCCTTCTTCTACGACTACACCTTTTTCCATGAAAATGACTCTGCTGGCTACCTCTTTGGCAAACTGCATCTCATGGGTGACAATGATCATCGTAAAATGCTGTCTCGCCAGATTTCTGATCACCTCCAGGACCTCCTGTACCCACTCCGGGTCAAGAGCAGAAGTCGGCTCATCAAACAACAGGACATTCGGCTGCACCGCAAGTGATCTCGCGATCGCCACACGTTGCTGCTGACCACCGGATAATGTCGCCGGATACTGCGTTAATTTATCGATCATTCCAACCTGTTCCAGATAATGCTTGGCAACCTTCTTTGCTTCATCCTTATTCATCTTCTTCGCCGTAACCAGAGGTTCCATTACATTCTGTAATACATTTTTATTCAGAAATAAGTTATAATTCTGGAAAATCATAGCAGAATGCTTTCTAAGTTCATTAATTTGTTTCTTATCGCAAGTTTTTGCATCTACCATGATATCACCGATGCCCACTTTTCCCTCATCTGGTTTCTCCAGATAATTTAAGCACCGAAGAAGCGTCGATTTCCCGGTTCCTGATGAACCGATGATTGCCACAACTTCACCTTTTTTAATTTCCAGATTAATTCCTTTTAAAACTTCCAGATCTCCAAAACTTTTATATAAATTCTCTATTTTTACCATTATCGACACCGCCTTTATTTCTTGTAAATCACATCAAAACGTTTCTCGATCACGGCCTCGATACGCTCCAGCACCAGAATGATCACCCAGTATACCATCATCAGGATCATATACGCTTCAAAGTAATTGAATGTCACAGATGCACGCAAGTTCGCTGCCGCAGTAATTTCCACAACGCCAATGGTAAATGCCATAGAAGTTCCTTTTACGATATCTACAAGGTTATTAAACAGCGAGGGGATCGCTACTCTGGCAGCCTGCGGAAGGACAATACGGGTCATGGTCTGCATGGAAGTCATTCCATGTGCCAGTGCCGCTTCTTTTTGTCCCTCAGGCACAGAAAGAAGTGATCCTCGAACCACTTCTTTCATGTATGCAGCTGAATTTAAAGTCAATCCAACTACACAGATTGTTATTGCCGGTATGTTCCGCATTGGTTTAATAAACGTAGGGATACCAAAATATAAAAGGAATAATTGCGGGATCAGCGGTGTTCCCCTGAAAAAGGATACGTAAACAGCAAAAATCTGTCTGAGCACCGGTACTCGGAAATAGTCAACCACTGCAATGATCACTGCCAGTAACAGCGACAGTACAAATGAAACTGCTGTCAATTCCAAAGTGACCGGTAAAGCTCTTAATACTGTCTTTGTACAACTCTCCACAAATATCCAATCCATAATTTATCTCCGTATTATTTCAGGTCTTCTGCACCTTCAGGTTTTACAGTTACATCTGTGTCGAACCATTTCTCTGATAATTTCTTCAGAGTTCCGTCCTCTTTCATCTCCTTGATCGCATCAGAAGCCAGTTTGCAGAGTTTTTCTCCTCTTTCTGTCTTAGCAAATGGATAAACGTTAGATTCTACTACATTTGTATTTCCAAGGATTTTTAAGTTGTCCACTTCTTTTACTGTAGTTACGCATGATGTATAAGCTCTCGGCCACAAATCGCATCTTCCAAGGGCTACGTCCTGTACAGACATTCCATCATAATATGTAGGCTCTAACTCAATGCCATACTGTTTGTCGATTGCATCTACAATCAACTCATCACTTGTATTTGTCTCACAAGAGATTGTCATGCCTGATTTCAGGTCATCCATAGACTGCAACTCTTCATTATCCTTTGCACAGAGTAATGAGTAAAGGTTATATGCATATGGCTCAGACAGGTTATATTTCTCATCACGTTCTTCATTGTAAGAAATCTGCTCTCCAACACTGTCAATACGGTCATCCCCTAACATTACCCAGAGGCTGTCCCACTCCATAACTTTGTAATCAATCTCATAGCCAATTCTCTTTCCGATCTCCTGCCACACATCATAATCATAGCCGGAAATATTACCATCTTCATCTGTCTGTATCCAACCTGGTGTTGTGGCCTCACATCCTACAGTGATCACTTTGTCATCAACATCTTTTGCTACTGTAGAACTATCCGCTGTAGAGGAATCACCGGAAGAAGACTTAGATCCACATCCGACAGCCATACCCGCTACCATTGTTGCACACAGTAATACGCTTAATACTTTCTTTTTCATACATTTCTCCTTTGTTTTCTGCCTTGTTTAAAAATAGTCATTCGACATAATTTTAACCTTTTCTATCCCAAAGGACAAATTGAGTTTTTTTATATATCATTCGATTTATAGGCATTGTCTATATTCAAAAAACGCTACCCTCGGCTGACACCTTTTTTATATACAAAGTAGGAAATTACTGCTGTAACCACTTCCGTAAGCCAGAATGCATGCCAAACTCCGGTCGCTCCCATGAAGCGACTGACCACAACTGCTACCGGAATGATCACCACAACATAACGACAAAGGGAAATGATCAGAGAGTGCATTCCTTTTCCCAACCCTTCCAGTGCACCACAGCAGGTGACAGATACTGATGATGCCACAAACCCGATACTGATCACCCGAAGTGCCACTGTTCCAGCCTGGATTGTCATTGCATTTTCCGTAAACATACCAATCAACTGTCCCGGAATTGCAAAACACAACACGGTTCCCACAGCCATGATGGCAAGTACCAGAAAAAGTCCGGTCTGATAGATCTTATGGACTCTCTTATGCTCCCCCGCTCCATAATTGTATCCCAGGAGAGGACGCATGCCCTGAATGATTCCATTTGCAGGAAGGTATAAAAATGTCTGTAATTTGTAATAAACACCCAATACAAATACATAGACTTCCGCATATCCTGCCAGAATAACATTCAATGCCGAAATGAGTAAGGACGGTAACGCCAGGTTAAGACTTGCCGGAATCCCGATAGAATATAATTTTTTGCACAGTCCCAGGTCTGCTTTCAGATATTTTCCACGGTATTTTACATTGATCGGCTTCACGATATAAAGAATCAGGTAAAATACAGTTGCCATCGTCTGACCGATACCCGTTGCCAGTGCCGCACCTTCAATTCCCATCTTTGGAAATGGTCCGAGCCCGAAAATCAGGACCGGGTCCAGAACAATATTGATGATTGCTCCACTCATCATGCAGACCATAGACGACACCATGCGTCCCACAGCCTGAAATGTTTTCTCGAACACTAACTGCCAGGATAACGCCACCGCAAATAAAAATACAACTCTGGAATAGCGCACCCCCAGATCTACAATCTCCTGGTTTTCCGTAAACATATTTAAAAACGGACGCATCACACCAATTCCCAGTACCATAAAAGCAATACCATGGATCGTCCCAAGTAACATTCCCTGAGTTGCCGCCTGGTCTGCCCTTTTCTGGTCCTGCGCACCCATATAAAATGAAATTACCGCATTGATACCGATACCAAATCCGATCATCACTGCATTGATCAAATTCTGTACCGGGAACACCAGCGACAGCGCCGTCATTGCCTTCTCACTGATCTTCGCAATAAAAAAACTGTCTACAATATTGTACAGCGAGTTTACCATCATCGAAATCACCATGGGTAATGCCATCGATAAGATCAACTTCAAAACCGGCTGTTCTTTCATATAAGTCTGATCCATAAAATCCTCCCTTTACTTCTTTAAATTTAAACAAAAAAATGCCACATGGTCATCCTCTGACCATGTGGCGAAAAATAGATCTCTCTAGAAAAATCCACATCTGTTTTAGGATTTTATTATAACATTCAAATTTTTCAAATGTCAACTGCCCGGTATTTATTCAAGCAATTATTCATCAACGCTTTCGACATTACGCAAAATCTCCCGGATTATCTAATGCCTCATCATAAACGGCTGCATGTGAATTAACCATTTCCTGATAATATCTGCTCGTAGATTCCAGCCAATTATACATATTTGTATTATGCATTACTTCAAAAAGCAAATACATAAAATTGCAAACAATATATGAAATCTGATACCGTTTCTCCGATGTAAGACCATTTACAAACTCATCTACTCTATCAGAAATGACATCTAATCTATGCATTGATTTTTCAAGATCTGTTAACAGTTTTTTATACAAAACCTTACTGAATTTTGTAAAATCAACATGAAACAGTGTAGCTTCCGCCAACGGAGATTTACGAACGCTACCATCTGTATTATAAGCAAGTTCACTAAGTCTCTTCGCACCATCATATTTAGAAATATTCACCAAAGCATCATATAAATGAGGGGTAAATGTTTCATCTTCCAACATTGCAAGGTAAATATACGGCATATTATGCATCCACCAATTGAATAAACGATTTGTCACCATTCGATAATTTGCATCCGTCCAAATATGGGGACAGCCTTTCTTGACACTTTCAGAAATCATCACTTCCGTTGTACCGTCAAACTCAAACACCGGCGAAAACAAAGACTCTAAAATATAAGTCACTGCAGCTTCTGACTTTTCCATTCCTTCAATATTTATATCTGAAATATTACTCATATGAATCGTTGCTCCCTCCTTGCACATGACTTCTCATCGGTACTACTTTTTTGTATTTTTTAAGCATGCAGGCTATGGTTCGGTTCTTTTCCCCGATCAATGCTTTATTATCATTCACACAGATATCTATCAGAGCATCCATGTCAATCTGCAGAACTGCGATGGACTGTTCTTCATGATAGGGAAATTTAATCTCTGCACACTGTCTTAAAAGTTTATTTCCGGTATCATTCATATGGTCCGGCAAAATCATGAAATTGTAGATACCAACGTCCGTTTGTCCGGCATTTTCATAGATACGCAGTAACTGCTCCTGATAAAAAAACTGCTTATAGATGTCCATATTCCCCGGAAGTTTATAGCAGTTTTTATCCCTGTTCCAGCCGGAATATTTCGCATCCATGACACAGCAACATTTTTTTGTTTTCTCCTCATTCAGAACGATTTCTGTCACAATATCAGGGATGTTCTTCTTCTGCTGATCGCCGAAAACATCCTCTCTACTCTCAAGTTTGCGGTCAGCTTTATTTCGTTTGCCAATGGCCTCCCAGATGTAAGGGTTATAGATAGAATCATTAATATTGATTCTTTTCTTATCTCCCGTTTCAGAAAGAATCTGGCTTTTTAAAATAACCCGATCCTCCTCCAGTGAAATCTGATTATCAAAAAGTTTTCCTAACATCCATTCAAATACTTTCTCAAATTTAACGGCCACAATAACCTGCGGAACCGGAAGCACCGCATCTGAATCCACCATTTTTCTGCACCAGTTCGCAAGATTATCAATACACCAAGGATAAGCAGGTTCAAAATTTCTGACCATTTTCCCTTTTCGCTCATTTTCATCTCTTGTTCGAGTAATCGTTGTCCTTACCTCGTTAAAATACTGATCCAGCAAATCAGCATATTTCAACGACATTTGTATATCTTCTACCCTTTGTCCTTCCGCACCTGCCTCTACAGCTTTTGGCAAGGACAAAATCAGAGTATTCTCATACCAGATAATGCCAACAAAATTGCACTGATACCTCTCACAGCCATTCCCATCCTTTGCATTAAAAACCAGTGGTTCTTCACTCCATCTTCTTTGTTCAAAACCAAATGAACTATATTTCTGATGTTTCAGGTATTTCAGCAAATCACCGTGTCGTTCACTGTCAATCCATTCCATGTCCTGTATATATTGAATCTGCATAGTTTCCTCCCATTATCAAAAAATCTTCTGCACCAATCAGCACCGG
>CAKRJP010000002.1 GCA_934351835.1 uncultured Lachnospiraceae bacterium | reverse complement strand
AGCGGGAACTGGATTTGAACCAGCGACACCACGGGTATGAACCGTGTGCTCTAGCCAACTGAGCTATCCCGCCATATCACAACAAAAATGTTGTAGTGGGACCAATAGGGCTCGAACCTATGACCCCCTGCTTGTAAGGCAGGTGCTCTCCCAGCTGAGCTATGATCCCATATTATGTAAGTTCCTATCGCGAACTTGCTTTGCTATTATATAATTATAATTCATGGTTTGTCAACAACTTTTTCAAAAAAAATTATTTTTATGCAGAAAAAGTGAAAAAGAAGGAAATAGAAAGTGCATAGAACTATTAAAATCATAAGATGCGAAAACAAGACTAAAAAAATTGAAACTATATAGAATGTGTGATAAAATTATATGATGTAAATTTGTCGAAAAATACGGATTTATCATAATAGGAGGCATAATTATGGAACACATGAAAAAATATCAATTAGAGATGTCGGATGTATGTCAGGAAGCATTTGAAGCATACTATGGCAGCGGTATCGAATTTTACGAAGATGAGGATGGAGTTTTTTGGTGTTCATATCCAAATAGCGAGAGCCTGTTCTGTGTGGGCAATATGAGCGGAATCGAAGAGATGCTCATGAGCATGGGTGGCTACGGCTACGATATAACAATCTAACGATATCAGGATTAAAAGGTCTTAATCCGCAAGAGTTTGCTCATAAGTGGATGTAAGACCCAGGAAAATCTAAACATTATAATAAAATTCGCAGGAGGATGAGGCGTGAGTGATAGAACAAGGACAGTTCTCAGAGCATTGGCAGGTGGATATCTGGCGTATGTAGGATTTGGACTGGTAAAGACGATGTTAAAGGATCAGCCGGACAATATGATGATGTTTGTAAGTGTAGGACTTGCATTTTTGGCGATAGGAGTGGCATTGTTTGGATATAGTGTGAGCCATTACATCAAGAATGACTATATACATCAGACAGATGGAAAAGACGAGACAGAAGAAACAGAGTCGACTACAGACGATGAAGAGATTGATACAGAGAAATCTGCGGAGTCTCTCGACTGATCATAGAACAGGAAAGAAAAGGAGCAGAATTCATGCGTGTTGGATTAGGATATGATGTTCATAAACTGGTGGAAGGCAGAAAACTAATTCTGGGAGGCGTTGAGATCCCATATGAGAAAGGACTGCTGGGACATTCGGATGCGGATGTTTTGCTGCATGCGATCATGGATGCTTTGTTAGGCGCTGCTGCACTTGGGGATATCGGAAAACACTTCCCGGATACAGATCCTGCATATAAAGGAATTTCCAGTATAAAACTTTTGGAGCATGTTGGAAATTTGATCGAAGAAAAATTATATGTGATTGGAAATATTGATGCTACGATCATTGCACAGAAACCAAAGATGGCACCGCATATCGAACAGATGCGAAAGAACGTTGCAGAGGCATTAAAGATTGATATTGATCAGGTCAATATCAAAGCAACTACAGAGGAGGGACTTGGATTTACCGGAACCGGTGAGGGTATTTCATCACAGGCAATCGCAAGTTTAGAAACTATTGCAAATTACAGTTATGCGGTGGGCGGAGATAGCGTGAACGGATGTGCAGGATGCGGCGGATGCCGTAAGATGGGAGAGTAGAAGATGCAGGTACGAAAGTTATTGCCGGAAGAGCATAAAAATACCAGAAGCTTGTATGAAGAAGCATTCCCGGAAGACAGCGTTGCATTTGTAGACTATTATTATACAGAGGTTACAGAAGACAATCGGATTTATGTTGTAGAGGATGAAGCACGTATCTGTGCGATGCTACATTTGAATCCATACGAGATCAGTCTGAATGGAGAGAACAATCAGCTCGATTATATTGTAGCGGTTGCTACGAAAAAAGAATACAGAAGGCGTGGATATATGGCAGCACTTCTGAAATGTGCGTTATCTGATATGTATCAGGAGGGAAAACCGTTTACTTATTTGATGCCGGCGAAAGAAGATATTTACCTTCCATATGATTTTCGGACTGTGTGTAAACAGGAGATTCCGTGGTGTGAGGAAAAAGTTGAAAAAACAGAGGAAACTAAGACGGAACTTCAGCAGGAACAGTGTGAATTGCTGGCACAGTGTGCGGAAAAGTATTTGAAAGATCATTATCAGCTGTATACGGTGCGTGATAAAAAGTACTATGAGCGTATGCAAAGAGCATATGCGTGTGACGGTGGTAAGATATTTGTGAAAGAAAATGACGGACAGATCACGGGATGTGAATATTATTATCCACCGGAAGAGACGCTGGAAGAAACCATGAAACAGAGACCTAAGATCATGATTAGAATTGTAGATGTAAAGCGGATGCTGATGTCGATGAAATTGAAGACTTTAATGGCAGCATGTTTTACGGTGACAGATTCCCTGATAGAGGAAAATAATTGTTGCATGACGGTTACCGGGACAGAATTTTCGGGTGTTCTTTTAATGGAGGGATTGCAAAAGAACAGTGAGGGAACTCTTACAATTGCTGCACTTGCTGAACTCCTTTTCGGGGTGAAAACACCAGAAGAACTCTGCAGGGAAGAAGGCGTGATGATGACGGAACGCCTGAAGGGTGAGCTAAAGAAACTGGTGCCGATAAAACAAATATATTTGAATGAGATGGTATAACTATATGAAAAATATCGCTGATTTACTTACAGTATTGGGAGATATTTGCCGGTTGTAATCATGGGTTACAGAAACTGTATATTAGGTTGGTGAGATGTTGACAAAAATATGATTTTCGCATAATATTTCTGTGTTAGGAGGAGAGAGCATGAGATTATATAATACAATGTCCAAGAGCAAAGAAGAATTTGTGCCATTGGAAGAAGGCAAGGTAAAGATGTATGTCTGCGGGCCTACCGTATACAATTTTATTCATATTGGAAATGCAAGACCAATGATCGTATTTGATACGGTGCGCAGATATTTTGAATATAAAGGATACGATGTAAATTTTGTATCTAACTTTACAGATGTTGATGACAAGATCATCAAGAAGGCAAACGAAGAAGGTGTAAGTGCGGAAGAGATTTCCAAGCGCTATATTGAAGAATGTAAGAAAGATATGAATGGAATGAATATCGAGCCGGCGACGACGAATCCTCTGGCAACGGAAGAAATCCCGGGAATGGTAGACATGATCCAGACATTGATCGATAAAGGCTACGCGTACGAAAAGAACGGAACGGTTTACTATCGTACCAGACAGTTTAAAGATTATGGAAAACTTTCCCATAAGAATCTGGATGACCTGCGTTCCGGAGAACGTTCCCTGCTGGTAACGGGGGAGGAAGAGAAAGAAGATCCTTTAGATTTTGTACTCTGGAAACCTAAGAAAGAGGGAGAACCTGCATGGCCATCTCCATGGTCTGACGGACGTCCGGGATGGCATATTGAGTGTTCTGAGATGTCTAAGAAATATCTGGGAGAGCAGATTGATATTCATGCAGGTGGAGAAGATCTGGTATTTCCACACCATGAGAATGAAATCGCTCAGAGCGAAGCAGCCAATGGTAAAGAATTTGCAAAATACTGGTTGCATAACGCATTTTTAAATATTGATAACCATAAGATGAGCAAATCTCTCGGTAACTTTCGTACCGTCCGCGAGATCAGCGAACAGTATGATCTGCAGGTGCTTCGTTTCTTTATGTTAAGTGCACATTACAGAAGCCCATTAAACTTCAGCGCAGAACTTATGGAAGCATCTAAGAACGGATTAGAACGTATTGTGAATGCAGCAGATAATCTAAAGTATCTGTTATCCAACGCTAAGACAGATGTGATGACAGAAGATGAAAAGGCTGCGTTTGAGAAGACCGAAGAGTTTGTGAAAGACTTTGAACGTGCGATGGAAGATGACTTTAATACAGCAGATGCAATCGCAGCAATCTTTGATCTGGTAAAATATATAAATACGCAGACGGATGAAAACAGTTCCAAAGAATATTTACAGAACTTATTAGACCGTCTGGTAAAATTGGCGGATGTATTAGGGCTGATCGTGGATAAAAAAGAAGAAGTCTTAGACGAAGAAATCGAGAAGTTGATTGAGGAACGACAGGCTGCACGTAAGGCAAAAGATTTTGCGAGAGCAGATGCGATCCGAGATGAACTGTTAGCAAAGGGTATCATTTTGAAAGATACTCGTGAGGGTGTGAAATGGACGAGAGCGTAACCTGGCAGTTTGATGAGTATCTGGAAAATGTATTTTCATTAAAAGAGGTAGATATTAACAGTTATTCTCCGTTGGCACTTGCGTATATCGGCGACAGTATTTATGATCTGATCATTAAGACATTAGTGATCAATGAAGGAAATGCACAGGTACAGAAACTTCATAAAAAGACCAGTTCTCTGGTGCAGGCATCGGCACAGTCTCAGATGATGCGTGCGATGCAGGAGCACTTGACAGAAGAAGAACATGGTGTATATAAGAGAGGACGCAATGCCAAGAGTGTTTCGCCGGCAAAGAATCAGTCGATCACGGATTACCGTCGTGCAACGGGATTTGAGGCGTTGATGGGATATCTGTATTTGAAAAAAGAGTGGAAGAGGATGCTGGAACTGGTCAAGATTGGTTTGGACAGTATCAAAGAATAGACAGGAGTATCTATGAGCGAGGAAAGAAAAAATCAGCATACAAATGAAAATTTAATTGAGGGAAGAAATGCAGTTTTAGAGGCATTTCGTTCCGGCAGACCAATTGATAAATTATATGTTCTGGATGGATGTCAGGATGGGCCGGTGCGCACGATCGTCAGAGAAGCGAAGAAACATGATACGTTGCTTCAATTTGTGACAAAAGAAAGATTATCACAGTTGTCTGAAACGGGACATCATCAGGGTGTGATCGCTTTTGCGGCTGCTTATGAATATGCAGAGATTGAGGATATGTTTGCACTGGCAGAAGAAAAAGGCGAGGATCCTTTCCTGATTCTGCTGGATAATATTGAAGATCCGCATAATTTGGGTGCGATCATTCGTACGGCAAATCTTGCAGGTGCACATGGAGTCATTATTCCTAAGAGACGTGCAGTAGGACTGACAGCGACAGTTGCAAAGACGTCGGCGGGTGCATTAAATTACACACCGGTTGCAAAAGTGACCAACCTTGTAAAGACGATGGAAGAACTTAAGAAGAAAGGTCTCTGGTTCGTGTGTGCAGATATGGATGGTACACAGATGTATGATCTGGACTTAAAAGGCCCGATTGGATTAGTGATCGGGAATGAAGGCGAAGGTGTCAGCAGACTGGTGAAAGAATCCTGCGATTTTGTGGCGGGGATTCCGATGAAGGGGGATATTGATTCCCTGAATGCGTCCGTTGCAGCGGGAGTACTTGCATATGAGATCGTGAGACAGCGACTTACAAAGTAATTTATTTGGAGATCTGATATGACAAAATATGAGCATATGTCGGATGAACAGTTGATCCGTAGATATCGTGACGGTGAAAAGCAGATCATTGACTATATCATGGAAAAATATAAAAATTTGGTCAGGAAAGAAGCCAACGCAATGTTCCTTCTGGGTGGGGAGAATGATGATCTCATCCAGGAAGGGATGATTGGTCTGTTTAAAGCTGTGCAGGATTATGATACAGAAAAAGAAGCTTCTTTTCATATTTTTGCGAGACTCTGCGTGACGAGGCAGATGTATTCTGCAATTGAGGCATCAAAGCGTAAAAAGCATTCACCACTCAATTCTTATATATCACTCTATGATAAAGATGAGGAGCAGAGTTCTCTGATTGAGACAATGGAAGATAACGGGCAGAGCAATCCGGAAGAACTGTTGATCAGCAGGGAGTATGCCACGATTTTGGAAAATCGTCTGGAAGAGTCGCTTAGTGCATTGGAGAAGAGAGTGTTGTATCTTCATCTCCGGGGGACAGATTATAAGACCATTGCAAATCTGTTGGATAAGAGTCCCAAGACGATTGATAATGCTTTGCAGAGGATTAAAGGGAAAACAGCAAAAATCCTGGAAAAAGAACGTTCCTGAGCGATAACGTTTAAGAAACAGTAGAAGTAAATAATAGTAGTAATAAAAAGAACAACCCCTTAGAAATCTTCATTTCCAAGGGGTTATCTAAATAAAAAAGCTGCCTAGCGGAATCGAACCGCCGACCTCCGCCTTACCAAGGCGACGCTCTACCGACTGAGCCAAGGCAGCCTGTACAACATATAAGCTATACAACGTTAATAATATACAATAGAAATAACACTTTTGTCAACATTAATTTTATGCAAAGGAGAAAATTAAATGGCATCATTTTTAAAAGACATTACAAGGTTTTACGGAAATGGCGAGAAAAATGCAGCAGGACAGACCCTGGAAGAATTTCTGGATGCCTATGATCCGCACAAGTATCAAACACCAAGTTGTACCACAGATGCAGTGATATTTTCTTATAAAGATCATCTGGATGAGTGCATGGAAGGTCTGAAATTACTTCTGATCAAACGGGGAAACCATCCGAGTATCGGGGCGTGGGCACTTCCGGGAGGATTTGTAAATATGAAGGAAAATCTGGAAGATACCGCCAGAAGAGAGTTAGAAGAAGAAACTGGTATTTCAGGACTTCTGATGGAACAGATTGGAGCTTACGGAGATTATGACAGGGATCCGAGAACCCGTGTGATTACAACGGCATATATGTCACTGGTGGAAGAAGATAAGGTGAAAGTGCAGGCCGGAGACGATGCGGCAGATGCAGCCTGGTGTGACGTGGAGTTCAGAGAACTGGATGATAAAAAGTGGCAGTTGAGTATATACAATGAGGCAAAGCAGATCAAAACAACAGCGGTTGTGAAAGAATACCGGACGGAAGGTTTGATAAGAGAACAGAAATTTGCAGTCGAGAAACCAGGGCTCCTGGCCTCTGATCATGCTGCAATTATCGTGCATGCCATGACAATTTTGAAAAAACGTTTGCAAAACATTTCAGAATAGAATAACAACCTTGTTTCAACGTTTTATTTGTGATAATATAATATGAGCATTTTTTAATTGCCAAACATACGGCAGGAAAGTTCATTGGACTTTTAGTTACCGCAAGGAGGATATTATGGGAGAAGAAGTGATTTCA
The DNA here is from genome assembly GCA_934351835.1 of uncultured Lachnospiraceae bacterium. GTDB lineage: Bacteria > Bacillota > Clostridia > Lachnospirales > Lachnospiraceae > CAKRJP01. Next base: position 197,282 of record CAKRJP010000002.1, on the reverse strand, counting down.
AAAAATTTCATTGAACAGGAAATAGATAAGGATCTGGCGGAAGGCATTTACAGTGAAATCTGCACCAGATTCCCACCGGAACCAAATGGATATCTGCATATCGGACATGCAAAGTCTATTTTATTAAACTACGGACTTGCAAAAGAATATGGAGGAACATTCCATTTGAGATTTGATGATACAAATCCGATGAAAGAGGACATGGAATTCGTAGAGTCTATCAAAGAGGATGTAAAATGGTTGGGAGCTGACTGGAAAGAGCATTTGTATTTTGCATCTGATTATTTTGATGCAATGTATGAGTGCGCTGTGAAGTTGATTAAAAACGGCAAAGCCTATGTATGTGATCTGACAGCGGATGAGATCCGTGAGTACAGAGGGACGCTGACAGAGCCGGGAAAGAACAGCCCGTACAGAGATCGATCTGTAGAAGAGAACCTTCAGTTATTTGAAGAGATGAGAGAAGGCAAATATAAAGACGGAGAGAAAGTTCTTCGTGCAAAGATTGATATGGCCTCTCCTAACATTAATATGAGAGACCCGATTATTTACCGCGTGGCACACATGACACACCACAATACAGGGGATAAGTGGTGTATATATCCGATGTATGATTTTGCACATCCGATAGAGGATGCCATCGAGAAGATTACGCATTCTATCTGTACTTTAGAGTTCGAGGACCATAGACCGTTATATGAGTGGGTTGTAAAAGAGTGTGGATTTGATCCGGCACCGAGACAGATTGAGTTTGCAAAATTATATCTGACCAATGTTGTAACCGGTAAGCGTTACATTAAGAAGTTAGTACAGGAAGGAATCGTAGATGGATGGGATGATCCGCGTCTGGTATCAATCGCAGCTCTTCGAAGACGTGGATTCACACCGGAATCTATCAAGATGTTTGTAGAGATGTGTGGAATTTCAAAAGCACAGAGTTCTGTAGATTATGCGATGCTTGAGTACTGTATCCGTGAAGATCTGAAAATGAAGAAACCACGTATGATGGCTGTATTAGATCCAATTAAGCTGGTTATTGATAACTATCCGGAAGCAGAGATGGAATATCTGGATGTAGAGAACAATCTGGAGAATCCAGAGCTTGGTATGCGTAAAGTGCCATTCTGCAAAGAGTTATATATCGAGCGTGACGATTTTATGATTGATCCACCGAAGAAATATTTCCGTTTGTTCCCTGGAAATGAAGTACGTCTGATGCATGCATACTTTGTGAAATGTGAAAGCTATGAGACGGATGAGAATGGTAATGTAACTGTTGTTCACTGTACTTATGATCCGGAGACAAAATGTGGAACAGGATTTACCGGAAGAAAAGTAAAGGGTACGATCCACTGGGTGGCAGCACCTTATGCGAAGCAGGCAGAGATCCGTCTGTATGAAAATCTTGTAGATGAAGAAAAAGGTGTTTATAACAAAGAGGATGGTTCTCTGAACTTGAATCCAAATTCTTTAGAGATCCGCAAAAACTGCTATGTAGAAGACAGCTTTGACCAGGCAGAGTCGGGAGCAAGTTTTCAGTTTGTAAGAAATGGATATTTCTGTATTGATTCTAAGGATTCTACACCTGAGAATCTGGTATTTAACAGAATTGTATCACTAAAGAGTTCATTTAAACTGCCAAAGAAATAAAGTGGTCGAGAGAAGATTATGAATGAATTGACACTGAACATAAAATCAAATTCGAGGACTCCTTTGTATGAGCAGATTTATCAGTATATAAAGACAGAGATCAGGGATGGAAGAATCATATACGGAGAGAAACTTCCATCGACCAGGGCTCTGTCCAGACATTTGGAAGTCAGCAGAAGTACGATAGAACTGGCATACGAACAGTTGGTTTCAGAAGGGTATATTGAAACCGTTCCGTGTCGAGGATATTTTGTTGCGCAGATTGATGAATTGTATCATCTGAAAAAAGTAGATACGAAAGTGCCAAAAAAGAAAAGAACTGTGAAAAATTATCGTTATGATTTTACGCCGAATGGTGTGGATCTGAAGAGTTTTCCATATAATGCATGGCGGAAATTATCGAAAGATATTCTGGTGGAGGACAAGACGGAATTATTCCGTTCGGGAGATCCCCAGGGAGAGTATAGTTTCCGAAATGCAATTTGCAATTATCTGTATCAGGCACGAGGCGTAAACTGTGGGGCACATCAGATCATTGTAGGTGCCGGGAGTGATTATCTTTTGATGCTGCTTCATATGATCGTCGGAGAGCAGCATCGGATTGCATTTGAAGATCCGGCATATAAGCAGGCATATCGTATGGCTGAAAGTCTTGGGTATCAGACAGTTCCGATTCCGCTGGATAAAAACGGAATGAAAATTGGGGAGCTGGAAGATTCTCAGGCCGATATAGCCTATGTGACGCCGTCCCATCAGTATCCGACGGGCATTGTTATGCCGATGAAACGACGGATGGAACTCCTTAACTGGGCGAACAGAAAAGAACACCGTTACATTGTAGAGGATGATTATGACAGTGAATTCCGATACAAGGGGAAACCGATTCCGGCATTGCAGGGATATGATACACAGGATAAAGTCATCTATCTTGGAACGTTTTCGAAGTCGATTGCACCGGCAATCCGAATGAGCTATATGGTGCTTCCGGAACCGCTTCTTACAGAGTATGAAAAGCGTTGCGGTTTTGTAAGTACGACGGTGTCGAAAGTTGACCAGATGATTGTTCAGCGATTTATCGAAGAAGGATATTATGAAAGGCATCTGAATAAGACCAGAGCGCTTTATAAAAATCGCCATGATACTTTGATTGATGGGCTGAGGTCTTTAAAGGAGATATGCGAGATATCGGGTGAACATGCAGGTGTCCATTTGTTATTGACATTTCGGGATGGAAGAAGTGAAAAAACATTGATCCGTCTTGCCGAGGAGCGAGATATCAGAGTATATGGATTGTCAGAGTGCCGAATTCAGGAATATACAGATGAGAGCTCTTCAACTATATTATTGGGGTATGCGAATCTTACAGAAGAACAGATAAAAGAAGCAGTCAGACTGTTGTGTGACTGTTGGAAATAAAAAAAGATTGCGGTTGACGCAATCTTTTTTATTTCCGACCTATACAGTAGGTGTCTCTGTTTCTTCTGTGGATTCTGTCTCTGATTCAACAGGTTCTTCATCAGATCCGCAATCTTCCGAAGTAGTCTTGTTTAAAGAAACATATTCGCGGGCAGAAGATTCTGTAGGCGTAAAATCGTCTTCGAAGTCATCGGCAAAATCATCCTCAAAATCATCTGCGAATTCATCTTCGAAGTCGTCTCCTTTTTTCTTTAAAAAGTAATATACTCCGGCACCAACAGCAGCAGAGGCAGCGGCAAGACCTAATAATTTATGACCTAATTTTGACATATCTGCCAACTCCTTTCTTAATAATATAATGTTCATTTATTTTATATCATATCACAGATTGTACCCAGATTCTGTAAAAAAAGAATAAAAAAAGAAAGAAATTATAAACAATTTCGTAATCGTTGAGAACTAAAAATAAATGTGTTAAACTATATTCCGTATGAAAATGAAGAAGTAAGAGATGAAGGAGCCGTTAGAAGGGTATGAGTGAAAAAGGAAGCAAAGAAAAAGCGAAAAAAGGGTTGTTTCGATTTATATTCAGCCGTGTGGGAATCATTTTGCTGCTGATTGTGATTCAGTTGGGATTTTTTTTCGCAATGAGCGAATATTTGCGTTCTTATATGACATACATTTATGCAGCATTAACGATTCTGGAGGGGATTGTAATCATTTTTATTACTAACTCCGCAGATAATCCTGCATTTAAATTAACATGGGTATTATGTATCATGTTGCTGCCGGTGGTTGGAACGTTGTTTTATATTTTTGTAAAATTACAATTGGAGACCAGATATGTAAAAGAACGTCTGGCAAAATTAAGAACAGAGACAGATCCATATATGGAGCAGGACCGTGAGGTATTAGAGGGAATATGGGCAAGCAAGTCAGCCAATGTATTACTTTCAAATTATCTGTCCCGACAGGTAGGATTCCCGACATATAGAAATACTTCGGTAAAGTATTTTCCATTGGGCGAGTATAAATTCGAAGCAATGTTGAGGGAATTAAAGAAGGCAAAAAGATATATCTTTATGGAGTATTTTATTGTAGAAGAAGGATATATGTGGAGTTCTATTCTGGAGATCCTGAAGGAAAAAGCAGCTGAAGGAGTGGAAGTCCGGTTTATGTATGACGGTATGTGTGCAATTTCTATGCTGCCGTATAATTATCCGGATCAGATTAAAAAATATGGAATCCAATGTAAGATGGTCAATAAGGTACGCCCGTTCTTGTCTACGGTTCAGAATAACCGCGACCACAGAAAAATCTGTGTCATTGATGGAAAAGTAGGATTTACCGGAGGTGTCAATCTGGGGGATGAATATATCAACCGGAAAGTACGTTTCGGACACTGGAAAGATACCGCTGTAATGTTAAAAGGTGATGCGGTACAGAGTCTTACTATGATGTTTCTTCAGATGTGGAATCTGGATACCCGTGGGGGAGAAGACTATGCAAAATATTTGACACCGAGACGAAAAGAACTCCGGAGAGAACTGGGATATGTAATTCCTTACGGAGACAGCCCGTATGACAACGAGAATGTCGGTGAAGAAGTTTATTTCCATATTTTGAATCATGCGAAGAAATATGTTCATATTATGACTCCTTACCTGATCCTGGATAATGAGATGGTCATGACATTGACGCGGGTAGCCAAGAGTGGAGTGGAAGTAATTATCATTATGCCACATATTCCGGATAAATGGTATGCATTTGTGGTGGCACAGACATATTACCAGGAACTGATAGAGAGTGGTATTCAGATTTATGAGTACCGTCCGGGATTCGTTCATGCAAAGGTCTTCGTATCAGATGATGATACCGCAACAGTAGGAACGATCAATTTAGATTACAGAAGTTTGTATCTGCATTTTGAGTGCGGTGTGTTTATTTATAATAATGCGGAAGTTGATAAGATTGAACTTGATTTCCAACGTACTTTACGGAAGTGCCATAAAGTGACTGTGACGGAAGTAAAGAATCGTACACTGTTTACAAAGATTGTTGGAAAGGTGCTGCGTCTGATTGCACCGTTAATGTAGTTCGGGCAATAGAAGTGAGAGATAACTTATACTTATAAAAAAAATAAATGGTATTTATAAAAAATATTTTACTTTAGAGAGAGTTTATAGTACAATATCTAAAGGTAGGTCTGCAAATAGGCCTGCGGAGTTTAGTTTTAGGCTGTACGTCAGGAGGAAATGATAATATGGTTAAAGCAGTAGTTGGTGCCAACTGGGGTGACGAGGGAAAAGGTAAGATTACCGATATGTTAGCTCAGAAAGCGGACATCATTGTTAGATTTCAGGGAGGAGCAAATGCAGGACATACCATCATTAATGATTATGGTAAGTTTGCACTGCATACATTACCTTCAGGAGTGTTTTACGACCATACAACGAGTATTATTGGTAATGGAGTAGCGCTTGATGTTCCGGTACTTTTTAAAGAGATTCAGTCCATCGTTGACAGAGATGTTCCGATGCCAAAGATTCTGGTATCTGACCGTGCACAGATGGTGATGTCTTATCATAAAAATTTTGATGCATATGAAGAAGAGAGACTGGGAGGAAAATCTTTCGGTTCTACAAAATCAGGAATTGCTCCTTTTTACTCAGACAAGTATGCGAAGATTGGTTTCCAGGTCAGCGAATTATTTGATGATGAGCTGTTGAAGGAGAAAGTAGTAAGAGTTGCAGAACAGAAAAACGTACTTCTGGAGCATTTATATCATAAACCACTGATCAATCCTGATGATTTATATGAAGAATTACAAGAGTATAAGAAGATGATTGGATCTTATGTATGTGATACAGCATTGTATCTGCATAATGCATTAAAAGAGGGCAAGCAGGTTCTGTTAGAGGGACAGCTTGGTTCATTAAAAGATCCGGATCACGGAATCTATCCAATGGTTACATCTTCTTCTACACTGGCAGCATATGGAGCAATCGGAGCAGGCGTTCCGCCATATGAGATTAAACAGATTATTACAGTATGTAAAGCATATTCAAGTGCAGTAGGAGCAGGGGCATTTGTCAGCGAGATTTTCGGCGATGAAGCAGATGAACTGAGACGCCGTGGTGGAGATGGCGGAGAGTTCGGAGCAACTACCGGACGTCCAAGAAGAATGGGATGGTTTGACTGTGTGGCATCTAAGTACGGTTGTCGTATGCAGGGAACTACAGATGTAGCATTTACAGTACTTGATGTATTGGGATATCTGGATGAGATTCCAGTATGTGTAGGATATGAAATCAATGGTGAAGTTACAACCGAATTCCCGACTACACATCTTTTAGAGAAGGCAAAACCAGTTCTTAAGACACTTCCGGGATGGAAATGTGATATCCGCGGAATTAAGAAATATGAGGATCTTCCGGAAAACTGTAGAAAATATGTAGAATTTATTGAGGAACAGATTGGATATCCAATTACAATGGTATCTAACGGACCTGGAAGAAACGACATTATCTACAGAGATGTTAAATAATTCTGTTTGGTAAAAAAGAGAGATAAAAAACTGTCAGTTTTACAACGTGTGATGCGTGTGAAGCTGGCAGTTTTGTGTTTTGGGGAGTATTTGTTATATTTTTCTTAAGTTCATTTTAGGCTTTTTTTAGACCGATGCCACACGAAGGACATATTTTCTGCATAGAATAAAGAAAACGACAATATAATAATAGAGTCGGATATATGAGTATAGATAATTATGAGACCGGATTTTCGGGGAGGATTATCTGGTCGGAAAAAAGGAGGTACAGATATGGAAAGACATGAAGTGATATCTATTGAAGAATACCTGGCAAAAAGAAAAGCAAAGAGAGAACAAGAAAATCATAAAGAAAAAGAACTTAGAGAAGATACAGACAATGAAAAGACACAAGAGGTATCAGCCCTTGTGTACTATGATATGTTGTCGTTAGAATCTTCGTTATCCTGGTGTTGATCCGGCGTCTTTGGATCTTGATTCGGAAAATGATCAAGATCATCAAGATTACGCCGTGATATACGGTACACCAGTGTATATGCGTAGATTAATACAGGCAAAATAATGGTGCAGACTATGGATGCTTTTAGCAGACCGAGGCTTTTGGAATGGTCGATAAAGGCAAATAAAAGTGTACTTGCATACATACCAAATAATAAGACAGCACCGATTGCTGCCAGTATACGTTTGAAATTTTTCATGCGAATCATCCTTTACATCTTATCAAGACTTTAGTATATTATATAAAGGGCAAAGAAAAATTGCAATGAAATATCATACAAAGGAGTATAGAAATATGAGTAATACATTATTAGAACAGTGGAGAGATATTGCGTATGATGAGAGCGCAGACAGAGCTACTCTTCAGAAATTCTGGGGAACATATTTCCAGATTGAAAAGGAGATTTACGAGCAGCTTCTTACAAATCCGGACGAGGAAGTAAAAGGAACTGTCAAAGAACTTGCTGAGAAGTACGGGCAGAAAGTACTTACTATGGTGGGATTCTTAGATGGTATCAATGACAGTTTAAAAGAAGCAAACCCAATCGAGACAATGGATGAAGATACAGAAGTCAACCTGATTTTTGATAAAGAGAAGTTATATAAGAATATGGTAGATGCAAAAGCTGACTGGCTGTATGAGCTGCCTCAGTGGAAAGAAATCTTCTCAGAGTCAGAGTTAAAGCGTCTTTACAAGGAGCAGAAAGAATCAGGAACGATCCGTAAGCCGAAGAAGATCGGTAGAAATGATCCGTGTCCGTGCGGTTCTGGTAAGAAATATAAGAAATGTTGCGGAAGAAACGAATAATATATTTCCGTACATAAGAACTGAAAATAGAATCTTTGAATGCATGAAGTACAGAGAACTGGAGATACTATACCTTGATATTTGAAAAAGGAGGTATGGTTATGCCAGAATTAAAATGTACAGTACAGACATGTGCACATAACAAGAATTATTATTGTGCGCTTGACAAGATTGTCGTAGGAGGTGATTCTGCAAAGCAGGCAGAAGAAACCTGCTGCGATAGCTTTGAAGAAAAGCGTGACGGAGCTTATTCGAATGTAGCCGGAGAAGCCTCGCCTGTAAGTGGTATTGATTGTAAGGCAACAGACTGTGAGTATAATAATTCGTGCAAATGTCATGCGGGTAAGATCAGCATTGAAGGCGGTGATGCCTGCCGGTGTGAACAGACAGAATGTGCAACGTTCCGTTGTGGCTGTTAATCGGAGGACAGATACCATATTTGTTCAGAGAATGTTAAGAAGCTTTGGGATTTTTCCGGAGCTTCTTTCTTTTATTGACGCTTTTTTGTTCAGAGAGTATAATAGCTTTATATGCAAAAATGAGGAGCGAAAAATGAAAATCGAAGAAAAGATAGAAAAATTAGAACAGGAAAGTGTGGAATCTATTCACAAGATGCATGACCGGAGAAAAGAGAATGAGAATGAAACGCAGAAAGTATATTATGCGAATCAGCCGAAGATAGGGAATAAAAAGGGTACATCGAAACTTAGGCAGCATATGAATCGTGGACTGACCTCATTTTTGGTTATAGCGGCGGGGATTATGTTTTATTTTTTATTGCTTAGATTTCCCAATTTGTCCAATGGAGTATCAAAGGTTATTGAAGTATTGAAACCGGTGATCGTTGGATTTGTCATCGCATTTTTGTTAAATCCGCTGGTTAAGAGGATTGACCGCATATTAACACCCGAATTGGAAAAAAGTGTGAAGAAACCGGAAAATGCGAGTAAGATTGCCAGAGGAATTGGTATATTTATTTCAGAGATTTTGTTGATCTTATTGATTATCGGGCTTTGTAATATGCTCATTCCGGAATTGTATTCAAGTATCCGTAATCTGGTCTTTACATTGCCAAGACAATTAAATGACTGGGTGGCTAAGATTGATGAACTGGTCAGCGGAGATTCAACGGTCAGCCGCATTTTTAAAGAAGTACTTGCTCAGGGAACGGATATGTTCCAGAACTGGTTGAAGACGGGACTGCTTACCAAGACCAATGAACTGATGAATAACCTGACAGAAGGTGTTACGGTAATTATCGGTGCAATCATGGATTTTTTGATTGGTATGATTATTTCAGTCTATCTGTTATTTGGAAAAGAGACATTTGTAAGGCAGATTAAAAAATCCGTATATGCGTTGTTTCCGGCAAGATATGCAAATTTGATCCTGCATTTTTCAACTAAGACCAATGAGATTTTTGGTGGATTTATCATTGGAAAGATCATAGATTCAGCAATCATTGGAGCTTTGTGTTTCCTGGGGCTCAATTTCTTAAATATGCCATATGTGGCATTGGTCAGCGTGGTAGTAGGTGTTACGAATGTAATTCCATTCTTTGGTCCTTATATTGGGGCAGTTCCGAGCGCAATTCTGATCATGTTGGCAGATCCGATGAAAGGTGTGTATTTCATCATATTTATCATTATCCTGCAGCAGTTTGATGGTAATATCCTGGGACCGAAAATACTTGGTGATTCTACAGGTCTGTCAGCGTTCTGGGTAATCGTAGCCATCCTCCTTGGAGGCGGATTATTCGGATTTGTAGGAATGATCATGGGAGTCCCTGCATTTGCGGTGATTTATTATATGGTAGGAATGTTCATGGATGGTCATTTGGAGAAGAAAAAACTTCCGGTGGATTCTTCTTTTTATGATGAGATGAGTTATGTAGATGATGATGGAGTATATGTACATTCAGAAACTAAGAATACAGAGCAGGAGAATAAAACAACGGTTGAGACGAAAACGGCGTCGGAAAAAGGGGTTATTCCTGATGAGAAGAAACCGTTAGAAAATGTCAGTAAAGAGGAAAATATAAAGTAAAAGGGGAATACAATTATGCCGATTAAAGTACAAAATGATCTTCCGGTAAAAGAGATCTTAGAGAGCGAAAATATATTTGTGATGGATGAACATCGTGCGACGCATCAGAATATCCGTCCGATTGAAATCGGGCTTTTGAATCTTATGCCGTTAAAAGAGGATACAGAATTGCAGGTTTTGCGCCTTTTGTCTAACACACCGTTGCAGGTTAATGTAACGTTTGTGACGATGTCAAGCCATGAGTCAAAGAATACGGCCATGAGCCATTTGAACCAGTTCTATGAGCATTTTGCAGACATCAAAGACCGTAAATTTGACGGATTTATCATCACGGGAGCACCGGTGGAGAAGATTCATTTCGAAGAAGTGGATTACTGGAAAGAGCTGACTGAGATTATGGAGTGGACCAATACACACGTAACATCAACCCTTCACATCTGTTGGGGAGCACAGGCAGCACTTTATTATCATTATGGAATCGATAAATATCTGTTAGATAAAAAATTATTTGGAGTCTATAAACATAAAGTACTGAACCGTAAGATCCCGTTGGTACGTGGGTTTGACGATGTGTTCCTGGCACCACATTCCCGTCATACGGATGTGGCAATCGATAAGATCCGTGCAGACAAACGTCTGACAATCCTGGCAGAATCCGAAGAAGCAGGAGCATTCCTGACAATCGCAAAAGAAGGTCGCCAGATATTTGTCATGGGACATCCGGAGTATGACCGCATGACGCTGGATACAGAGTATAAGCGAGATCTTTCCAAAGGATTAGAAATTGATATTCCAAAGAATTATTATGAAGATAATGATCCGGAGAACAAGCCGTTACTGACCTGGAGATCCACATCGAACAACCTGTATACGAACTGGCTCAATTATTATGTATATCAGGTAACGCCGTATGATCTGGACGGAGCACCGGATTTTAATGAGATATAGGCGTTTTAGAAGGATGACTCTGATATAGCAAAATGATGATTTCAAAAAGTTGACCATCGGAAACTGGTTCTTAGAACATGTATCAATTGGTGATAAATACTGGTATAAGGAAGACCTGAAACTTTAACTAAGGGAGCTAACTTAGAACAAAACAGAATACAAAAATAGGCTATGATTATGCGTCATAGCCTATTATAATGATATTAAGAAATAAGAACTCCACACATGTTCGAAAATATCAAACCTAGCGAACCAATCCATACAGTAGCGTTGCCTATTGAAATTGCAAGAACCTTAGACGACGTTTATTTCTATAACAACATAAAAGATACCGGAATTATCATCGAAGGTAATCATGGAGCATATCGTTGTCTTCATGACTCCCATATTTATGAGATGTATGGACCGATTCAGAAACAGTGGTATACTGAATTCAAAAGAAGATACCCTAATTTCGAATTACCAACAATTGATAATGTATCTCGGAAACTTCATTTTGACGATTCAGCACTGTCAAGATGCTTTGAAACAAACCTTTCTGACAAAGACATCTGGACACTCGTTGACTGTATTATTAACAATTCAAGTACTGATGCTCAGATGTTAATCATGAAAGAAAAACTCAACGAATCAAAAATCAGAAATGAAAAATTCATACAGGAAAACCTGTAAGAAAATACAAAAATTTTGAGAGAGAATTGATCTCCGGTTGGTGTACGCAAATTTATTGCTGAACGTATTATATCAAAATGGAAATGAAAATCCGGAACCTCTGACGGGAAATTTGTCTGTTTTTTGGAGCAGACAAATTAATGACAAGGATCGTTTGATATATAAGATAGACGATAAAAATATTTATATATTAGCATGTGGATATCATTATGGTGATACCTGAAATACAAGCACTGATGGAAAATTTTCATTAGTGCTTTTTGTTAAGTGATGAGTGAAAGTCCGAATTTATTAATATCTTGGCGATTGAATTTATTTTTGCTCGTGTTATATTGAATAGAAGAAAATCCAGAAGAAGTATGTTATACTATTGATACGAATTTCATTTGATGAAGAGATACCAGTTAGAATTTATGATAGATTTAAAATTAATATAGCGGAGTTATTATAGCAATAAATTTAGGAGATAAATCAAAAAGGAAACTGTAATGGAAAGGAGTGAAGTTTGTTGCCTGATAAATTAAAACTTATCATCATCGGTCCCAAAGGTAAAATGGGTAAACTGATCACACAGATTGCGGCGTCCCGGGAGGACATGCAGCTAATTGCAGGAATCGGACCAAAGGGACGTGACTATATTGATAAAGATCTGGGTACTGTTGCGATGGTCGGGGAAGAACTGGGAGTGCCGGTTTTGGATGATCTGCCAAGTGTGATCGACCAGTGTGACGTTATCATTGATTTTTCTACAAAAGAGATGGCGATGGAAGTATTGGATCTTGCAATCGCCCACAAGAAGGCACTGGTATGTGGAACGACCGGATTTTCGGAGGAAGAGATGGAACGATTCCAGGATGCCGGGGCGAAGATACCGATGTTGTATGCGGCGAATACGTCCAAACTTGTGAATGTTATGAATAAGTTACTGGAGATCGCAACCACGATTTTAAGAGATGACATTGAGAAACACGATGTGGACATTGAACTTTTGGAAATGCATGACCAATGGAAAAAGGATGCACCGAGTGGAACTTCAAAGGAGATGGGTGAGATCATATCTCATACCCTTGGAAAAGAATTAGAAGATATGGCGGTTTACGGACGGGAAGGAAATACTCCGAGAATTCCGGATACGATAGGTTATCATTCACTCCGTGCCGGAAATATTCCGAGCAGTCATACGGTATTTTTCGGAGGAATGGGAGAACGGCTGGAGATTACGCATCATTCTTACAATTGGGAGTGTTTTGCCAGAGGAGCTTGCGACTGTGCGGCATATCTTGCAGATAAAGAGCCGGGATTTTATTCAATAAAGGATGTTTTGGGAATGTAAATAATTATCTAAAGAGGGAAAATATGAAGAAGAAAATTTTAGCGTTAGTATTATCAATATCAATAGCAATATCACCTGCATTATCTGTGCAGGCAGAAGAATCTCCGGAAGTAGATTTATCAAATGTTACAGTCGGCGGGTATATTGAAACAGATATTGACAATCATACACCGGTTTATGAATCAGAGCAATCCGGGGCAGGATTAAGAGCTGCTGTCAGAACACCGTCTGCTTATCAGACAGATCTTTCCCAATACCCAGAAGTGAAAGACCAAAATCCGTATGGAACATGTTGGGCTTTTTCTGCGCTTGGACTGGCGGAATTTGATATGATTACAAATGGAATAAAAGATCAGATGTTTGATCTGAGTGAGTTGCAGTTAGCATATTTTACTTATAATTTTGTAAAAGATCCATTGGGTGGTACAGAAGGTGATTCGGCGAAATATCATAACGAGAATACAAATACCCCGTATCTGAGTTACGGAGGGAATTTTTTATGGGCAGCCAGACGGCTGGCACAGTGGATTGGTGCTGCTGATGAAGCAACCGCACCATACAGTCAGGCTGCCAGCACGATTACAAATGGTTTAAACGAGCAGTATGCATACAATACGGATGTGGCACACTTGGAGAATGCATATACCATAAACATAAAAGAAAATGCGGATGGTGTAAAAAATGCAATCATGGATCATGGTGCTGTGGGAATTATATATATGCATGATTATAGCGATATGCTATGGAATGATAATAAGCAATGTTGGACGTATTATGATACGGATACCAGTGGTGGCGGTCATGCTGTCATGGTTGTAGGATGGGATGATAATTTTTCTAAAGATAATTTTGTAGGAGAGAATAAACCATCCAGAGACGGGGCCTGGTTAGTGCGAAATAGCTGGGGATTTACACAGCAATATTTCTGGATGTCTTATGATAGTGTTTCAACGGCGTCTGCGGCATGGGTATATGAGTTCGCAAATTCTGATAATTACGATAATAATTATCAGCTTGATGGCGGACTTGACTCATATACATGTCAGCAATATACTACAGTAGCCAACATTTTTACGGCACAAAAGAAAAATGGAGTGTCTTCGGAAAAGTTAAAGGCTGTTTCGTTATCAATGATGCGGGCGGCCGATGTAGGATACACAATAGAAGTATATACAGACTTGTCTGATCCAAATGATCCAACCAGTGGAACGAAGCAAGAGGCAGCAACGACGACTGGAAGAACAGGGTACGCAGGAATGTATACGATTCCGTTGAATGCAGAAATTTCGATTACACCAGAAAGCTCATTTTCTATTGTGGTATCTGTGGATAAGGCGGCAATAGATCAGGAACAGGCAACAAGTATTGAAAATTACAGTAAAAAGCTCATTTGGGATTGTAAAGTAAGCCAGAATAATGGGAAGAGTCTGTTTAAATCAGGAGATCAGTTTTACGCAGAACCATGGGGCAATTACTGTATTAAGGCATTTACTGTGAATAGTAATGAGACTGTGCCGGATCCAACACCGACACCGGATCTGACACCAGAACCATCTGATGAAAATATGTCTTTAGAATATCGGACACATGTACAGAGTTATGGCTGGCAGGCATGGAAACAAAATGGGGAAATGTCGGGAACCAACGGGAAGTCCAAACGGATGGAGGCTCTCCAGATTCATATTAAGAACAAACCATATAGCGGTGATATCAGATATACTACACATGTGCAAAGCTATGGCTGGCAGGGAGATCAGGATAATTCAGATACCTGGAAGAAAAACGGAGAACTATCAGGGACCAGCGGACAATCCAAACGGTTAGAGGCAATTAAGATTAAACTGACCGGAGAGATGGAAAAGCATTATGATGTTTATTATCGAGTTCATGCACAAAGCTATGGCTGGCTCGGCTGGGCAAAAAATGGAGAATCTGCGGGAACATCCGGTTATGGGAAACGGTTGGAGGCACTACAGATTGTATTGGTAAAGAAAGGAAATGATGCTCCAAAAGCTACATATAAGGGAATTACCTCAGTAAAAAAACAGGCGATGTATGCAAAACCGCTTTCAGTCCAGTATCAGTCTCATGTGCAGAAAATCGGTTGGCAGGGAAAGGTCAGTGATGGAAAAATTTCAGGAACCAGTGGCAGGGGTCTGCGATTAGAAGGAATCCGGATTTCTTTAGCTGATAAGCCTTGTAGTGGAGATATCAGATATGTCACTCATGTGCAGAGCTATGGCTGGCAGGGAAATCTAAATAATGTAAATACCTGGAAGAAAAATGGAGAGATGTCGGGAACCAACGGGAAGTCCAAACGCCTGGAAGCAATCTGTGTGAAACTGACCGGAGAGATGGAAAAACGTTATGATGTTTATTACAGAGTGCATGCACAGCATTATGGCTGGCTTGGTTGGGCGAAAAACGGAGAGCAATCTGGAACATCTGGATTTGGTTATCGATTAGAGGCTTTGCAGATTGTGCTGGTGAAAAAGGGAAGTGCTGCTCCGGGAAATAATTATCATGGGGTGACTTCGAATAATTCCAGAAAGTACATAGAAAAATAATAAATGGTATGAAGATGGGAGAAATATATGTCTGTGAAATTAGAAAATAAGAAATTACTTGTGGAGATTGCAGAGCTTGGAGCTGAGGTTACAAAAATCTATGATAAAGAAAAGAATACGGAAGTGTTGTGGGATGGAAATCCGAAGTTCTGGAAGAGACATTCCCCAATATTATTTCCGAATGTTGGAAAGACCTGGCAGAACAAAGTGTTGATTTCCGGAGAAGAATATCCGGCGCCATCACACGGATTTGCGAGGGACAGTGTCTTTGCGTGTGTGGAACATACAGCGGATTTAGCGAGATTTTTGCTTTTTTCTTCAGAGAAGACAAGAGAAGTTTATCCGTATGACTTTAAATTATATGTGACGTATAAATTACAGGGAAAAGAACTCAATGTAGAATGGACCGTAGAAAATTGTAGTCAGGATACGATGTACTTTACAATTGGAGGTCATCCGGCATTTAAATATGCAGATCCATCTGAGAAGAAAGAAGATTATAAATTAAAATTCCCGGGGAAGCAGGAGATTATTTCTTCATTTTTAGATCTGACGACGGGGACAACCATTCCGGGAAAACATTATGCGTTAGAATTGCAGGATGAAATGTGCGTGTTGAAAGAAGAATTGTTTGAAAATGATACTTTGATCCTGGATGATAATCAGGTGGATGAAGTATGGCTTTGTCACAAAGACGGTACTCCGTATGTAGGAGTAAAGTGTGAAGGATTTCCGAATTTTGGTATCTGGTCTGTGAAAGATTCCGGATTTGTGTGTCTGGAGCCTTGGATGGGACGCTGTGATGAAAGTGGATTTACTTCTGAGATATCAGAAAAAAAGAATGTCAATCAGGTGAAAGCAGGAGAAGAATTTAGAAAGAATTATACGATTATTGTAGCTTAAGGAGATGTAATTTTGAAAAGAAATAAATATGAGATTGATATGTGTAATGGTTCCATTATGGACAAACTGATATCATTCTCTCTGCCTTTGATGATATCAGGAATGTTACAGCTTATGTTCAATGCAGTGGATATTGTTGTGGTAGGAAGATTTACAGGCAGCAGTGCCTTGGCGGCGGTTGGGTCGACGACGGCATTGATTGCAGTATTTACGAATTTATTTATAGGAATTTCTCTCGGGGCAAATGTACTTGCTGCCCGGTTTTATGCCACAGACCAACAAAAAGAAATGTCAGAGACTGTTCACACATCTATATTATTTGCCTTGCTGAGTGGTCTGGTGATGGCGGTTGTGGGTCTTTTGATGGCAAAACCGGCGTTGGAGATTATGGGGACACCGGATAATGTCATTGATCAGTCGGTGCTCTATATGCGGATTTATTTTATGGGAATGCCGTTTTTTATGATCTATAACTATGGAGCTGCAATCTTACGTGCGATTGGAGATACCAAACGGCCGTTAATCTTCTTGATCGTGGCAGGAGTGACGAACGCAGTACTGAATCTGTTTTTAGTAATTGTATTTCATCTGGGAGTAGCAGGTGTGGCAATCGCGACGATTATTTCCCAGTTTATATCCTGTGTGCTGGTGATTCGTTGCCTGTATAAATCTGAGGGCAGTTACCAGTTCAGATTTTCGAAACTGCAGATAAAATCTGTCTATTTAAAACAGATTTTTCAGGTGGGAGTCCCGGCTGGAATCCAGAGTACTGTGATCAATATTTCCAATGCACTGTTACAGTCATCGGTCAATTCTTTTGGTTCGGTGGCAATGGCGGGATATACGGCGGCTAATAATATTTTTGGATTTTTATATGTCTCCGTCAATTCCGTGACACAGGCATGTATGAGTTTCACCAGTCAGAATTATGGTGTGCGGAAATTAAAACGCATGGACAGAGTATTAGTCGACTGCATGATTTTGACTGTCATTGTAGGCGTTGTGCTTGGCGGTGGGGCATATCTGTTTGGACCGGAACTTTTACATATTTATACTGAACAGAATAATGTTATCCGGTGCGGTGTGGAAATCTTATCTTATACGACGGTAACCTATTTCCTGTGTGGGCTGATGGATCTGTTTCCGGGAGCACTCAGAGGTATGGGATATTCTACTGTGCCGATGTTACTTTCAATTATCGGAACCGTGGGGGTCAGGATCCTATGGATTTTTGTTCTGTTTCCGAGACACCGGACACTTGGATTTTTATTTATCTCATATCCGGTTTCATGGCTGGCAACGATTGTGATGCAGGTAATCTGTTTCTATTTTGTAAGAAAAAAGGTACATAAAAAAGTTTGTCTATAAAAGAAAAATTTTCCGACTTTTGGTCAAAACTTATAAAATGAACGATTTTTTTGGAGGATTGTTTTTGAACAACTTCAAAAAGTCGTTCATTTTTTTGTTTTCAGGGAATACAAATATACAAGGCGTAAATATTAATAAAAATACGATGGGAGAGTGAGACATGAAAAAGAGCGTCAAGAGGTCTTGGGCCTTCTTCCTGACGTTGGTTCTGATGTTGGGAGTTTTTAATTGCAATGGAATATTTACGTCCGCGGAGGAACCGGCAGAAGTAGAAGAAATACAGATTGCAGAGGAAAGTAACATGGCAGCACAAAGTGATGTAGCAGAGGACCATGCTGATACGATGAATCAGGAGGAAGTGTTAGATCAGGAGGAAGTGTTAGATCAGGAGGAAGTGTTAGATCAGGAGGAGATGTTAGATCAGGAGGAAGTGTTAGATCAGGAGGAAGTGTTAGATCAGGAGGAAGTATTTGCCAAGGAGGAAGAGAAAGAGCAAACTCAAGAATCCGAGAAAATAAGTGCACAGGCACTGAATCTGAAAGTACAGATCCAGGATGATATCAAAAATACCGGATCACTGACTGCACAGGTGACGGGGGTATCTGATGGAGAAAAGCTATCTTATCAGTGGTATGAATCATTGGATGGAAAAAATTGGACAAAGATCGAAGACAGTGCGACAGTAGACAGCAAAGAGGTATCTTACTACGTTGCCAGAAACGGCGCCAGAAAATATTTCAAGGTTCAGGTGAATACGGCAGATCAGACGGTGGAATCCGATGCATTTCAGGTATCTTATTATGATTCTTTACAAAACGGAAGTTTTGAGAATCCGATAGTCTCCGAACAGAGTGATATCTCACAGTTTGGAAAATCTCATTTTATACAGATTCCAAATGGGACAGAAGGTCTGGAATGGAAGACCTCTGCACTGGGACAAAAGTGGCCAAATCAGAGTGGCCGTTCGGGTTACTATATTGAGATTGCTGATGGAAGTAATAAATTCTATAACGGAAGTAGAAATGATCCGTCAGCGGTTTATAAAATTTCAGGAGCCGCAGAAGGAGACCAGTTTGCGGAGTTGAATTGCCAGACGGAAGGTGCACTTTATCAGGATATCCTGACACAGCCGGGGGCAAAACTTTACTGGAGTCTGGAACACGCAGGACGGGACGGAGAAGACACAATGGCAGTGATCATCAGCGATACAAAATCCTTGTCCGAAGACTGGAATCCATCTGCCTCAAGTTATGACAGCAGACCGGGCGATGTCAAAGCGGTACTGAAGGATCCGGCGAAGGAATGGTCATATCACAGCGGTTCCTATCAGGTTCCGGAAGGGCAGTATGTGACAAGATTTTATTTCGTAGCTGTGGCAGCAGCGGGCGGAAGAGCTGATGGGAATTTGCTGGATGATATTCATTTTGGAAAAGAAGTTCCCTCGCCATCGGCGCAGACCGGAAATCTTACGATCAGGAAATCTGTAGAAGGCATTGATGAGGAAAAAGTGCCGGCGGAAACATTTTCCTTTGATGTGGTGAATACAAACGGAACCGTGATTGATACAGTGAATCTGCCAACGGTAAATGGGGAATGGTCAGATACATTGATTTCGCTGCAACCTGGAACCTATACAGTGACAGAACATGCGGCAGATATTTCAGGTTATCGTCTGGCAGATACGAAGTATCTGATTGATCAGGGAAATTCAGTATCCGGAACTTCAGCGCAGGTAGAAGTATACAAGAAGAATACAAGTCAGATTGCCTATACGAACCGTTATGAAGCCGCAAATAAAGTACTTACGGTGGCGAAGGAAGTAAAAGGAAACATGGGAGACCGTAATCGCACGGCTTTTACCTTTACGCTGACTTTAAAGAAAGATGGGGAGAGTTATAAAGAACCGGTCCCTTTCATAAAGAATAACGGTAGAACATCTCAAACGACAGGTGCTGATGCCAGTGGAAATTATACATTTTCATTAAAAAATAAAGAGCAGATCGCATTGACGCTGCCGGGTGGCGTGGAATATACACTGACCGAAAATTCGTTAGATTATCGGGTAAAGATTGACGGTAAAGATTCAAAAGACGGGAAGGCAACAGGAATATTAGATGCAGATAAAAAAATCATGTATACCAATATCAAAAATGTCAGTGCGCCGACAGGTGTAAGGAAGATGATATTTCCAGATGTGATTATTTTGTTCTCAGGTCTTGGAATGACAGGAACTTTCTTTGCACTGAGAAAAAGATGGGAGGAGTGCAGAAGATAACGATGGAAAGAAAAAAGGAAAAAGCGGAGATTATCCGTTTCTTTACAAGGTTTACGATTTTCATAGGGATGATAATCGTGCTGTTTGGAATCATTTTCGGAATCACGACAGTGAAAAATAACGATATGTTTCCTAAATTAAGTGCAGGAGATGTGCTTCTTTATTATCGCCTGGATAAGAAATGTGTGGCGCAGGACGTTGTCGTCATAAAAAAGGAGCACCGTCAATATATTGGTCGTGTAGTTGCTAAAGAAGGTGATAAAGTAGAACTTACAGGAAGCGGACAACTAATGATCAATGACAGTGTGGTAGTGGAAAATGATATTTTCTATCAGACTTTTGAATATGAAAAAGGCATTTCCTATCCGCTGACATTAAAAAAAGGACAATATTTTATCCTCTGTGATCACAGAGAAGGTGCAAAAGACAGTCGGATTTACGGAGCAGTGGACAGAAAAGAAATAAAAGGTAAAGTGATGGCAGTACTCCGAAGGTCTGGATTATAGGGACAGAAGATAGCACTGGCTGACAATGAAAGATCAAGAAAGAAGAGGTAAAAGAATGAAAAGAAAAGATGTAAAGAAACTGACAGCTGCAGTAACATTAGGAATGATACTTACAGGAATGTCCGGAATGCAGGCGTTGGCGGCAGAAAAAGTGGAACCAACTTCAAACCTGACAAAAGTGATTACCAAAGAGGCGAATGTTTATACGCCAAACACCACATTTTCGTTTAAGATTAAAAGCGGTACTGCAGTAGCTGCAACAGACGACAGAGATGCAATTTATGAAGGACCGGCAGGAGGAATCTATTTTGCAGATCAACAGGGAGCAAGTATAGGAGATACAGCGGAGATTATCTCTGCACCGGCTTTAACAGACGCTGTGAGCCGGAGCGGGACAGAAGTGACTGTGGGAACCGCCAAGATAGAATATGATCTCAGTAAATTCTCTGTACCCGGAATCTACCGCTATGAAGTATCCGAGGTACAGGGGGAGTATGAAGGTATTGCTTATGATACTTCTGTAAAATACTTTGATGTCTATGTCGTAAGCGATGATGCTGGAAATTTAAGCGTAAACTATGCAGCATTTACAAATAAAAATGATCCAAAGGTGAAAGATGATGGTAAGTTCACCAATGACTACAGCAGTCAACATGACACATTAAAAGATCTCGAGATTAAAAAAGAGGTTACAGGAAATCAGGGCAATAAAGTCAACAAAGCCTTTCTGTTTACCATTAAAGTAGAGGGAGTTTCCGGCGAGTGCTATAATGTACTGCTTCCGGATGGAACATTTGAAAAAATGATCTCCGGCACAGAGAAGACTATTTCATTAAAAAATGGTCAGACAGCAAAAATTTATGGATTATCAGCAAGTGATATCTGCACAGTTACAGAGAATGACTATTCTTCTGACGGATACACAACAAAGATTGATGGTGTGGAAACCAGACGGACATCAGGTACAATCACAACAATCTCAGGAACGACGGACAATAAAGGGGATGTAAAGGTTACTGTTGTCAATGACAAAAACATAACATCACCAACCGGTATCGTAATGATGGTTGCTCCTTATGTGATCTTGGTGGCAGCAGCACTTGTAGCTGGTTTGTTATTTTTCCGCAGAAGACGGATGTATTAGAAAATACAAAATGTAGTAAGAGGTATCAGGTATATCAAAAATGTATGAAAAAGCAGCGAAGGCAGCAAAGACAGGCAATTATATTCTGAGCATAGCGGCAGCAATACTGATCATTCTCATGTTGTTGTATGGGGGATATTCGCTCTGGGATACTTACAGAATCTACCATAATGGTTTCACAGATGAAGAATTACTGACTCTGAAACCAGCAGAAAAAGAAAATGGATCGGATTTTATAGAACTCCGGAGAAAAATTCCGAATACATGCGCATGGCTTACGATCGACGATACGCATATCGATTACCCGGTAATGCAGGGGAAGGATGATATGGAGTATATCAATAAGAATGTATATGGAGATTATTCAGTTTCAGGTGCGATATTTTTATCGTGCCTGAACAAAGCTGATTTTTCAGACAGCTATAATCTTGTATATGGACATAATATGAAAAATGGTGCGATGTTTGGAGATATTGTGAAATTTGCAAATCAGAAATATTTTGAAAAACATAAGACCGGAACGTTATGTTTGCCGGAGAAAACTTACAAAATTAAATTATTTGCGTGTATCAGGGTAAATGCATCGGATGCTATGATCTATGAGTCGGAAAATTATGAAAAAGATAGCAGGGATTCTTTGTTGAAATACATAAAAGAACACGCAGTGCAGTACAGGAAAATGAAAATCACTTCAGAGGAATCGTTGATTGCATTTTCCACCTGTGCAGAATCTGAGACCAACGGAAGAGTCGTGCTGGTGGGAAAACTGGTGGAAAAAAGAAAATGAAAGAATGTATAAAAAGAAGAAAGGGCTATCCTCCTGCAAAAGACAGGAGGATAGTAATTACCGTCTAAAGACCGTAATCACAACACCCCAGTTAAACCATTGTTTCAGTTCTTCCGGATCAGTGGTATCAATACTGATTGGCTCACCATATCCGTTAATGGGAAGCAATATGTGAGGTGTCCCCTGGACGAGCTTACGGATATAAGCTCTGCCAGTAGGTTTATGAATGAAAATACAAGTATCACCATCGTGAGGCGGTCTTTTGGAAATCCCTATAATGTCATTGCACAGATAAACCGGATGCAAGTGGTTGGAGGTGATTCGGATGCCACAGTGAAGCTTTTCTCCGTATCTGGCAATATATTCCGGACAGTAGATCCTTTCAAAGTGACAGGAATCAATGATCATTCCATCTTTCATATTTCCGGTCAGGAGAAATACATCCAGCATGATGTCAGAGTCCACTTCTTCTGACATCATTTCAAGTTCATATTCTATTAAAGCATTGATATAAGCTTTTTGTCTCTGTGTCATTTTACGAAATTTATCTAATAATTCAAACTCCCAACATTTGAATCCGAACATTTCGCATAGAAACTTCCCGGTAATTCCGTATAATTTTGATGAAATAGAAATGTCAAACTTATTTGTCCTTCTGGAAACAATATTCTTGTAAGTGGACGTGGAAAGTTCCAGATGGCTGGCAAATTCGCTTTGCGTGTATCCCAACTTTACACGCTCTCTTTCGAGATTTTGTGCAAAACAATCCAACATTTCATTTTTTGTCATAAATTAACCCCCTGGGATAGAAAGGTTAAGAAGCTGACTATTTGACATTTATTTTTCGATAAAATCAGATGTTTTTGGTCAAGAAATTGCACTTTAATTCAAGTAAAATATAGTTAGAAAATAAAATTTTCCTTAACAATAATTATAATAATCAACAATCGGAAGGTCAAGTTAAGGAGGGCTGAAAATGCCAGACTGATTGTTAGAACAGGGGATGAGATTATGAAAGTGGAGATCAGAATTTTACGAAAATGTGGAGTGAACAGGCGACATACCGGTTATATTTATCTGAGAGATGCTATTCGCCTTGTACAGAGAAAACAGGGCAGACATGTATTTATCACTAAGGAAATCTATCCGATGATCGCACAGAAACATGGTACGACAGAATTTTGTGTGGAGAGGAATATCCGGACAGCGATTAACCGCTGTTGGCAGAATAATCCGGAATACATCCGTGAAATCCTGGGTTACAGGGCCGAGAAATGTCCGGGTAACGCGGAGTTTATCAATGCTGTTGTGTACTATATGGAAGAGTTTGACGAAGAAGTACCATTGCTTCAGGAAGTGTCTTGCTGTTAAAAAAATATTTATCGGTATATCTGGTGAAAACCACCAGACATTCGTTGAAATTCTATAGTTCTTTTGTTATAATAGACGATAAATGAACCTCTGACGGAAAGATATAAGTTCGATCCGGAAGACTACATATGATAGTTTATGAATAAAATAAAGGCTATAACTATATCATTATGTGTCTTTTCGCAGAGCGGGAAGGCACATTCTTTTTTTGGGAGGAAATAAAAGTGTTAAAAATTGCAATTTACGGAAAAGGCGGGATCGGAAAATCTACGGTGACCAGTAATCTGGCAGCTGCGTTTGCCAGTATGGGGAAACGGGTCATCCAGATCGGATGTGATCCGAAAGCAGATTCGACGATCAATCTGTTGGGCGGTGAACCTCTTTTGCCGGTTATGAATTATATGAGAGAGATGGACGAGGATCCGGAAACAATCGAAGATATTTCAAAGATAGGTTACGGAGGGGTCTTGTGTATCGAGACCGGAGGACCGACACCGGGACTTGGTTGCGCGGGGCGTGGGATTATCGCAACGTTTCAGTTGTTAGAAGATCTGGAGCTTTTCGAGACCTGGAAACCGGATGTAGTGCTTTACGATGTTTTAGGTGATGTTGTCTGTGGAGGATTTGCGGCACCGATCCGAGAGGGCTATGCTGAACAGGTAGTTATCGTGACTTCGGGGGAGAAGATGGCGTTATATGCGGCAAATAACATTTATCAGGCAGTGAAAAATTTTGAAGACCGCAATTATGCATCTGTCAGCGGCATTATTTTAAATCACAGAAATGTAGAAAATGAGACAGAGAAGGTTCAGAAATTTGCAGAAGAAAATGGGTTGAAAATTTTGGGGGAAATTCCGAGAAGCAATGATATTACCAGGTATGAAGATCAGGGCATGACGGTTGTGCAGGGAGATGAAGCGTCCGAGATTAGTCAGATTTTCATAAATCTTGCAAAAACATTAGAGAGAGAAAAGGAGAATTAAATGAGCACAGAGCCGTTTTACAATACAACAGAAGAACTGGCGAATGCCGGTTTTTCAAATCTTCCGAAGGAATATCAGACGAACACTCATCTGATCTACAGTTCTCCGGCAACGCTTGCATTCAACTCACCGGGAGCAGAAGGATTCGGTGTCAAGAGAGCGGGACTTTCTATTCCGGGATCTGTGATGCTTTTAGTATCGCCGGGGTGCTGCGGAAGAAACACGACGGGACTTGGAAATGCAGAAGAATATCAGGGAAGAGTTTTTTATCTGGAGATGGAAGAGAATGATCTGGTGACGGGAAAGCATTTAAAGAAAATTCCGCAGGCAGTGAAAGAGATTATTGAAGTCTGTAAAGAAAAGCCATCGGTCGTTATGATATGCATTACCTGTGTGGATGCACTTCTGGGGACGGATATGGAGAGGGTCTGCCATAAGGCAGAAGAAGCAGCTGGAATACCGGTACGACCATGCTATATGTATGCGCTGACCAGGGAAGGCAGAAAGCCGCCAATGGTACATGTACGGCAATCCTTATATTCGCTTTTAAAGCCAATGAAGAAACGAGGGAGCAGCGTTAATCTGTTAGGATATTTCGCTCCGCTGATTGCCGACTGTGAAATATATGATCTGTTAAGAACTGCGGGAGTAAAAAATATCCGGGAATTGGGAACCTGTAGAGACTATGAAGAATATGAAAAGATGGCAGAGGCGAATTTTAATCTGGTATTGAATGCGGAGGCGAGATTTGCAGCTCTGGATATCGAAAAAAGATTACAGATTCCATTTATTGAGTTAAAGAGATTGTATCAGATTGATAAGATCGCCAGCCAGTATGCAGCTCTGGGAGCGGCGCTTGGCGTAAAATTTAACGACAGTGGATATCAACATGCGGCAGAGCAGGCAGTGGAACGATTTAAAAAGAAGTATCCGGATGCAACCTTTGCGGTGGGAGAGTTTATGAACGGAGATCCGTTTGAGCTGGCTCTGGCCCTGGTCAAATATGGTTTTACGGTAGCAGCTGTCTATGGAACACCAAATGCAGAAAATTTTAGTTTTATAGATCTATTGGCAAAGATAAGTCCGAAGACAAAGATTTATTCGAATCTGGAGCCGTCCATGACATTCTATCAGCCGCAGACTGCGATTGATTTTGTGATAGGAAAAGATGCGGCTTATTATCATCCGGGAGTAGCATCGGTGCATTGGCAGTCGGATATTCAGCCATTTGGATATGCGGGCGTAAAAGTATTATTTGAGCAATTAGCGGAAGCTGGAAAGGTGGAAAGATAGTATGAAAGGTTTGAGGAAATATCTGCCTCCGTTTGCACCGGATATCTCCGGAGCGTCGTCAGTTCTGTATGAGATGGGTGGAATTCTGGTTATCTGCGATGCCGGAGGATGTACCGGAAATGTCTGTGGATTCGACGAACCAAGATGGTTCGTAAAGAGAAGCTGTATTTTCAGTGCGGGGCTCCGGGATATGGATGCCATTTTCGGAAGAGATGATAAATTAGTAGAGAAGTTAAAAGAAGCGTCCGAACAGATCAAGGCGGAATTTGCCTGTGTCATTGGCACTCCGGTTCCGGCGGTTATCGGAACTGATTATCATGCGTTGAAACGAATGGCAGAAAAAAAGGTGAGTTTGCCGGTCCTTACGGTGGAGACCACAGGAATGCGTCAGTATGATATAGGAGAAGAACTGGCGTATATGGAATTGTTCCGGACATTTGCGAAAGAGCAAAAAGATACAGAATCAGGAATGTTTGGTGTGATCGGAGCAACTCCGCTGTCGGTCAGTGACCTTGAGTTTAAGAAGAAAATAGAAGAAAAATATCCGGACAAAAAGATTGCATGCTATGGGCTGGGAGATGGACTGGATGCAGTGAAGCGTGCATCGGCAGCTGAAAAAAATCTGGTAGTATCACCGTCCGGACTGAAAGCAGCCAGAGAGCTTGAAAAACGTTTCGGAATACCATATGAAGTTACTTATCCATTGGAGAATATACTATTAGAAGAGCTGTTTGGAAAATTGAAATTGTCTGAAACGAAAGATGTCAGAAAGATTTTGATTATACACCAACAGGTGCTGGCGAATGAACTTCGGGAGAAAATCAGAGAGCATTTTTCAGAGACAGAAGAAATCACGGTGGCAAGTTTTTTTATGATGAAACCGACATTAAAGGAAAAGAACGATATTTCCCTGAAGCAGGAGGACGATCTTCTGGAATTGGCGAGAGAGGGTGGATATACACATGTGATTGCTGATTCTATGTTAAAGCCGATGTTCAATGAGAAAACGATATTTTTTGATATTCCTCATTTCGCATGTTCAGGAAGAATGTTCTAGTGGGTGTAACTTATGGAGAGTGAAAAGGCGATTGAAAAAATAAAAATGAATGAAGACGGGAATGAACGAAAGACATTTCGGATCCGGGTATACGGAGTGGTCCAGGGGGTCGGTTTTCGGCCGACGGTCAGCCGTCATGCGATGGAGAGAGGGATTTGTGGAAATGTCTGTAACAAAGGCCCTTATGTGGAAATCATAGCCCAGGGAAAGAAAATCCAGACGGAGAGATTTCTGGAACTCCTGGAAAAGAAACCACCAAGAAGGGCTGCGATTTTAAAGATTGATGTTCATGAAATCCAAACAGATATTATTTATTCTGACTTTGATATTATAGAAAGTGAGAAAACTGCAGGAGAAATATTTATCTCACCGGATATTGCAATTTGCGAAGAATGCAAGAAAGAATTGTTTGACCCGGAAAACCGCAGATATCTGCATCCATTTATTAATTGCACCTGTTGTGGACCGAGACTTACGATATTGGATGCACTGCCTTATGACAGGGAGCGTACCAGTATGAAGAAGTTCCCGATGTGCCCGGAATGCGAGAGGGAGTACTATGATCCGAAATCTCGCAGATATGATGCACAGCCGGTCTGTTGTCCGGATTGCGGACCTGAAGTTTATCTGATCGGAAGAAAAGAACGTGGCAGAACAGCGATTACTGAGGCAAGGCGGATCATATCCGAAGGAGGAATTATTGCGATAAAAGGAATCGGCGGATTTCATCTTTGCTGCGACGCAACCAGTGAGAGTGCTATTGACAGACTGAGAAAGTTAAAGCATCGTCCGAAGAAACCGTTCGCAGTGATGATGAAGAATGAACAGACGGTGCATAGAGAGTGTGAACTGTCCGGAGAGTTAGAAGAAATCCTGACAGGTCATCAGAAACCGATTTTATTATTGCCGAAAAAATCAACTGGAAATATAGCGGAAAGTTGTGCGCCGGACAATTCAAAACTGGGAGTTATGCTCCCTTATGCTCCGGTACAGCTTTTATTATTTACTTACGTGGATGGCATAGGGATGCCGGATTGTCTGGTAATGACCAGCGGAAATGATTCAGGAGCACCAATTTGCCGGACTGATGAGGATGCGAAAACTTCGCTGGCTCATTTGTGTGATGCGATATTGTCGAACGATCGGGAAATCCGGGTGAGGGCAGATGATACAGTGATGGATATTTATCGAGGTGAACCATACATGATCCGCAGATCCAGAGGATATGCCCCACTGCCGTTTATGGTCACAGAAACTGCTGACTTGGAAAAATCTCAGAAAAAGAAGCATTGTGTGCTGGGAATCGGAGGAGAACTAAAGAACAGTTTTACCATCGGAGTAAATAATCTCTATTATCCATCCCCATATATCGGGGATCTGGCAGATATCAGAACCGTCCATGCTTTAAAAGAAACGACGAAACGTATGGAAACGCTTCTCGAGACAACTCCGGAAGTGATTGCCTGTGATATGCATCCACTGTACCAGTCAGTACAGGTGGCAGAAACCATAGGAAAAGAAAAAAACATTCCGGTTTTGCAGGTACAGCATCATTATGCACATATTTTGTCCTGTATGGCAGAAAACGATTATTTAAGAGCAGTAATCGGAATTTCCTTTGACGGAACCGGATACGGAATGGATGGCACAATCTGGGGTGGTGAAATATTGCTGGCAGATGTGCATGGATTTAAACGACTTGGGTCGATACAGCCGTTTTTACAGATCGGAGGGGATGCATCTTCGAGAGAGGGCTGGAGAATAGCAGTATCTCTGATCCATGGATTGTCAGAAGAAAAGGAAGAAGCATGGGAAGTGATAAATCGACTGGATCTGTGTGACAGACAAACCTTTCAGATTCAGTATCATATGGCTGAGAGAAGGCTCAATTGTGTGCAATCTACCAGCGCCGGAAGGCTTTTTGATGCAGTCAGTGCGATATTGGGGATAAGAAAAAGCTCAACTTTTGAGGGAGAGGCATCTATGGCGTTACAGTATCATGCAGAAAATTATTTAAAGTCGATGGGAAAACGTGAAAAATATATAGGATGCGATGAGAATTTTGACTGGATCCTAAAGACGGAGGACAGAATTTATCTGAATACAAAGGCATTTGTGGGGGACATCCTGAGAAGACGCTTAGAAGGAACAGGTGCGGATAAACTTGCGTATGAATTCCATGCAGGTTTATCAGAGATGATTTTGCGATGCTGTATAGAAATCCGAAAGGAAACCGGAAACACAACAGTTGCACTGAGCGGAGGTGTTTTTCAGAATACGTTGTTGTTAGGACTTTGTGAAGAAATGTTGAAACGGCATGGATTTCAGGTGCTGATTCATCGTATGATTCCGCCAAATGATGGAGGAATTTCCATTGGACAGGCATTATATGCATCCTTTGCACTGGATGAAAGTAGAAAAGGACAATGATAGTGAATTTATGATAGAGAAGAAAAGGGAGGAAATCTAAGATGTGTGTTGGAATATCAGGAAAAGTTGTGAAACTGCAGTCCGGAACTGCACTGGTGGATGTCAGTGGGGCGAAACGTGAAGTATCTGCCGAGCTTTTGAATGATTTAGAACCGGGGGATTATGTTATGGTACACGCAGGAATAGCAATCGCAAAGATTACGGACGATGACGAGGATGAAGCAGAACAGGTAATGGAGGGACTTCTGGAATGAAAGAAGATGTAAAACAAAAGGCATTGCAGATCATACAGTCTTATGATGGTCCGAAACTCCGGATCATGGAAGTCTGTGGAACCCACACTCATGAAATTTTCAGACTTGGGATACGAAAGATCCTTCCGGAGCAGATTGAACTGATTTCCGGACCGGGATGTCCGGTGTGTGTGACACCGGTAGGATTTATTGATGAGGCAATAGAACTGGCGTCAGACCACCATGCAACGATCTGTACATTTGGCGATCTGATCCGCGTACCGGGAAGCGAGAAGAGCCTTGCATCGGCGAGAGCGGAAGGAGCAGATGTCAAGGTAGTATATACTCCGACGGATGCCGTGGAATATGCGAAAGAACATCCGGAAAAAGAAGTGGTATTTTTGTCGGTAGGATTTGAGACCACCACACCGTCAAGCTGCATTGCAGTAGAACAGGCGAAAGAGGCAGGACTTTCGAATTTCACGATTCTGACAGCAAATAAAACCATGCCAAGTGCTTATCGCATGTTAAAGGGCAGTGTGGATGTGTATTTATACCCTGGACATGTCAATGCAATTACAGGAACAACATTTTGTGAATCGCTGACAAAGGAAGGAATCAGTGGAATCGTTACTGGATTTACAGCAAACGAACTTCTGACAGCAATTGCAGTTGCTGTGAAAAAATTTAAAGAAGGTAAGCCGTTTTTTGTCAATGCCTATCCAAGAGTTGTGACAAAAGAAGGAAGTAAAAATGCGAAAGAACTGGTGGATCGCCTGATGGAATCTTGTGATACTGAATGGAGAGGATTGGGAATGATACCGGAATCTGGTATGAAACTTCGAAAAGAATACGAGGCATTCGATGCAAGAAAGCATTTCCAGATAGAACCAATCAAAGGAAGAGAAAATCCGGCGTGCAGGTGCGGTGAGGTATTGCAGGGCAAATGTAAACCGTCAGATTGTCCATGTTTTGGAACCGCATGTAACCCAATGCATCCGGTAGGAGCCTGTATGGTATCCAACGAAGGGGCATGTTCAGCATATTATCAGTATGGAGGAAAGATTAGATGACAAAGACAGTAACGATGGCTCACGGAGCCGGCGGAAAACAGACCGCAGAATTAATAGATGAAGTATTTGGAAAACATTTCAGCAATCCGGATCTGACGGCAGATGATGCAGCAGTGCTGATGCCTCCGGTGAATAAGATGGCAATGTCCACCGATGGATTTATTGTGTCACCGGCATTTTTCCCGGGAGGAAACATTGGAAAACTTTCCATATGCGGTACAGTCAATGACCTGGCATGTATGGGGGCAAAACCATTGTATCTGTCCTGTGCATTTGTTATTGAAGAAGGTTTTCCGATGGAGAAGTTAGAGGAGATTGCAGCGGCAATGGAAAAAACTGCCAAAGAAGCAGGTGTACGAATTGTATCGGGAGATACGAAAGTCGCCGGAAAAGGACAGGTGGATGGAGTGTTTATTACGACGACCGGTGTCGGCGAGATCCTGGAGGGAGTATCCACCTCTGGGAATTATGCAAAACCGGGGGATGCGATCATCGTTACCGGAGATGTTGGACGGCATGGCTGTACGATTTTATTAGCGAGAGAAGATTTTGGGATTGATGCGAATGTGACCAGTGACTGTGCGCCTTTGTGGAACACTGTAAAATCCATATTAGACCAGACAAAAGATGTACATGTGATCAGAGATGCCACCAGGGGCGGTGTGGGAACAGTTCTTTATGAAATTGCCGGACAGAGCCAGGTAGGGATTAATCTGAAGATGGAAGAAGTTCCGGTGGCAGATGAAGTCAAAGGGGTCTGTGGAATGTTGGGATTAGAGCCATTATACCTGGCATGTGAGGGACGACTTGTCATCATTGCACCGAAAGAAAAGGCACAGACAATTGTGGATACATTGAAAAAATGTCCGTATTCTAAAGATGCAGCAGTGATCGGAGAGATTACAGAAGAACATCCGGGGCAGGTAGTGATGACAACAGAGATCGGTGCGCAGACAATACTGGCACAGCCTGGGGGAGAATTACTTCCGCGTATTTGTTAAAGGAGAAGAGATAGATGGAAACTAGAGTAGCAGTGATCGCAATTATCGTAGAAGACGGAGAAGCCGTGGCAAAAGTCAATGAATACCTGCATGACGCAGCTCCTTATATTATCGGACGAATGGGACTTCCGTACAGACAGAAAAATATCAGTATCATCAGCATCGCTATTGATGCACCGCAGGACGTGATCAGTGGACTTTCCGGGAAAATCGGCCGTTTGAAAGGAGTATCTGTGAAAACGGCATATTCCAATGTGATCACAGAAAGATAAAAGCAGAGGGATAAGGGATGTTGAAAAAAGTAAAACCAGAACTTACAAAAAATATGGAAATACTGATTAAAGATGCGGCATTTCCGGCACCGTTCGCCAATGTACTGGAGTTTAATTCCCCGGCCCATGGTACCTGGAATATTGTACATATGGGAATGCTGGTCCCGGAAGCAAGACAGATCTATGTATGCGCTTATAACTGTATGCGGGGTGTTGTGCTGACAGCGGCAGAGATGAATGCTCAGGAACGTTTTTCTTTTGTAATCCTGGAAGAGGAAGATATGATTTCCGGGAAATTGGAGGACGTCACCATTGAAGGTGTGGCGGCATGTATCCGTAAATTAGAAAAACAACCGCCGGTGGTCCTTCTTTTTACGGTATGTGTACATCAGTTTTTGGGATGTGATCTGGATTATATTTACCGAAAATTAGGAGAAATGTTTCCGAATATCTTTTTTGCCCGATGCTTCATGGATTGTCTGCTTCAGAAAAAGGGGCCGACACCGGATCAGAAGCTGCGAAAAAGTATGTATGATCCCATTCGGGAACTTCCGGTGAAAAACGGTATATTCAGTCTGGTGGGAAGTGATCTGCCGCTGGATAATAACAGTGATCTGAAAAGATTGATTTCCGAAGCAGGAGGAACATTAAAAGAAATCAGCACGTTGAAGGATTATCAGGATTATCTTTCAATGGGAGAGAGTGAAGCATTTGTTGTGACATATCCATCTGGAAAGATGGGTGGAGAAAAGCTGGCAGAAAGATTACAGAGACCATTTCTTTATCTTCCGATGAGTTTTGATTATGAAGAAATTAAAGAAGAGTGGAAAAGAATTCTGGTATTATTAGAAAAAAGTGCGATTGGCAGGAAAGAAACCGGTGTAGCAGGTGTTTTTGAAAGTCGCGGTAACTTTGAAAAATTTGAGGAAAGGATTGCAGAAGAAATCTGTCAATGTGAAGATGCTATTTTGCGAACCGCAGATCTTTTGGGCAGTACGCCGATTTCCATAGATTACACCTATCATCCGAGACCGTTAGGTCTTGCACGTTTGTTATTGTCACATGGATTTGTAGTAGAGCGGGTATATTTGGACGGAATTTTACCGGAAGAGGAGAAAGATTTTCTTTGGCTTCAGAAAGAGTATCCGGAACTTACATTGGTGGCGACAATGAAACCAGAGTGCCGGACGATGGAAAGAAATCATCCGGAAGTGCTGGCAATTGGGCAGAAGGCAGCCTGGTTTGAAGGCACTGACCATTTTGTGAATGTAGTACAGGGTGGCGGATTGTTTGGGTTTTCCGGAATCAGAGAGACTATGAGGCTGATAGAAGAGGCATATAAAGAACCGAAAGATACAAAAAATCTGATCATACGAAAAGGATGGGGGTGTGAAAGTTGCATATAGAGAATGCTTACCGGATTATTCCGGTTTATACAGCAGACGTATCAGGCGTTTGTTCCGCATTGTTTGAACTGGGAGGAATGGTAGTTATGCATGATCCTTCCGGCTGCAACTCCACTTATAATACCCATGATGAGATCCGTTGGTATGAGATGGACAGCCAGATCTTTATTACAGGGCTTACTGAAGTTGACGCTGTTATGGGAAATGACCGGAAAATGGTTGATGATGTGATAGATGCGGCTAAACGTCTGCAACCAAAGTTTATAGCACTCTGTGGATCTCCGGTACCGTTCTTAAACGGAACGGATTTTAAGGCACTGGCAAGAATCATAGAAAGAGAGACAAAAATTCCGACATTTGCGGTGGAGACCAATGGAATGCATGATTATGTGCAGGGAGCAGGAGCAGCATTTAGACAACTGGCGGAACGATTTGTAGAAAAATCAGAAGAAAAACGCGAGCATACAGTAAATATACTTGGAATGACGCCGCTGGACTATACATATAAGGATGCTGTGAAATCTATGAAAAAAGTTCTGGAAGAGGAGAAATTTGAAGTACAAAGTGTCTGGGCAATGGGCGATTCATTGGAGAAACTGAAGACATCCGGTGCGGCCAGTGTGAATCTGGTTGTATCGCAGATCGGGATTGAGACTGCACGATATCTGGAAAAAGAGTTTCAGATTCCTTATGTAGCCGGCGTACCGATCGGGCCGCTCAGAGACCGAGTGATGTCTGCACTCCGACAGGCAGAGACGGATAGAAAGAGTCGAGTCTTGTGCAGTGAACGAGAATGTATGAATTGGTCAAGATCAATGGCGGAAACACCAGATGGGACAGAAACAGTGAA
This sequence comes from uncultured Lachnospiraceae bacterium, assembly GCA_934351835.1. Taxonomy (GTDB): domain Bacteria; phylum Bacillota; class Clostridia; order Lachnospirales; family Lachnospiraceae; genus CAKRJP01. The sequence continues at coordinate 162,845 of CAKRJP010000002.1, read as the reverse complement.
CTTACCAAAATCACAAGTAACGATCATCGGCGAGCCTGTCACGATGGGGTCTCTGGCAGCAGCAATCACGGAAACTTATGGTTATGATGTACAAGTAATTTCGCCGATGGAAAAGTGCGAAGAATTATTAGCGGATGGAGATCTGCACCTTCGGAGTGAAGAGTCGATCGAACAGGCACTAAAAGGGAAAAAGAATATTGTGGCAGATCCACTGTACCGTCCGATCTGTCCGGAAGGAAGTCATTTTTATGAACTTCCGCATGCGGCATTTTCAGGAAGATGCTATTTGAAAATAATGCCGGATCTGTTGCGGATTTTTGAGAAGGAGGAAGGAACATGGGATTAAATGAGACGCCGTCTGCGGAACGGTTACATATCGGTTTTTTTGGCCGGAGAAACGCCGGGAAATCAAGTCTTGTTAATGCATTTACCGGACAGGAATTGTCGGTGGTGTCGGATGTGAAGGGAACTACGACGGATCCTGTTCGCAAGTCTATGGAATTACTTCCGTTAGGCCCGGTGGTAATCATAGATACTCCGGGATATGACGATGAGGGCGCATTGGGAGAGATGCGTGTGGGGAAGACGAAACAGGTATTGAACAGGATCGATATTGCTATTTTGGTGGTAGATGCAACAGAAGGAATGAAAGAGTGCGAGGAAGAACTGTTAGCTCTGATCCGAAAGAAAAACATTCCTTATCTGATTGCTTTTAATAAGGCAGACCTGTTGGAAGAAGTACCGGAAGACAGTGCAAAGAGCATTTATGTAAGCGCGGTAAAACGTCAGAAAATCGAAGAATTAAAAGAAAAGACGGGAGAACTGGTCAAGACGGATGCAGGAAAACTTCAATTAGTAGGAGATCTGATACATCCGGATCAATTGGTGGTTTTGGTGATACCGATTGATAAGGCAGCGCCAAAAGGACGTTTGATCCTTCCTCAGCAGATGGTTATCCGGGATGTGCTGGAAGCAGATGCCAGTGCTATCTGTGTAAAAGAATATGAATTACGGGGATTGTTGGAAAAGCTGGCGGAAAAACCGGCACTGGTCATTACGGATAGTCAGGTGTTTGCAAAAGTGTCGGCAGATGTGCCGGAGGATATTCCACTTACGTCATTTTCAATCTTGATGGCAAGATACAAAGGCTTTCTTGAGACGGCTGTGGAAGGTGTCCGGGCAATGGAACACTTAAAAGACGGAGATAAGATTTTAATCTCTGAGGGGTGTACTCACCACAGACAGTGTGATGATATAGGAACCGTAAAAATCCCCCGGTGGCTGAAACAATATACAGGTGCACAGATTACGATTGAGACCAGTTCCGGAAGAGACTTCCCGGAAGATTTGTCTTCTTATGCACTTGTGATCCACTGTGGAGGCTGTATGCTGACAGAACGGGAAGTACGTTATCGCATGAAGTGTGCGGAGGATCAAAATGTTCCGATTACGAATTATGGAACGGTGATTGCATATATGCAGGGAATCTTGCAGAGAAGTCTTGGAATATTTCCGTATTTGCAGAAGTAGAGCATATCCAAAAGACAGGAGAGAGAAGACATGGAGAATGGGGCCAGATATAGAGTTGAGCGTGATGCATTGGGAGAAAAAAAGATTGCATGCAATGTAATGTACGGAATCAATACTGTCCGGGCATTGGAAAATTTTGATCTAAACGGGGAAAAAGTGAATTATCATCTGATCCGTGGAATTGTAATGGTGAAAAAGGCAGCGGCCCTGACTTACGAAGAACTTCATCCGGAGAAGGCAGAGGTTTATCATGCAATTTCAGAAGTCTGTGATGAAATTTTATATAAGGAAAAAAGAGAATATTTTCCGTTGCAGGCATTACAGGGCGGTGCGGGGACGTCAACGAATATGAATGTCAATGAAGTGCTGGCAAATCTTGCATTGATAAAACTTGGGCACAACCCCGGAGAGTATGAATATGTACATCCAATCGATGATGTGAACAGAGGACAGTCGACAAATGATGTTTATCCGACAGGACTTCGGATTGCAGCGATAGAAAGACTTCGGATTTTATCTGAAGAGTGTGCGAAACTTCAGAAGATATTGCAGGAAAAAGAAAATGAGTATGAAGATATCAAAAAACTTGGGCGTACAGAATTGATGGATGCAGTGCCAGTCACGATGGGACAGGAGTTCGGAGCTTATGCCCAGGGAATTGCGAGGGACCGGTGGAGGCTTTATAAAGTAGAGGAACGGCTACGCCAGATTAACCTTGGAGGAACAGCAGTTGGCGGAAGTGACACAACAGAACGAAAATACAGATTTCGTGTAGTGGAGAAACTGCGTAATCTGACAGGACTTGGGCTGGCAGCAGCAGAGTATCCGATGGACATCACGCAAAATATGGATGTGTATGTAGAAGTGTCTGGTCTTTTAAAGGCACTGGCAGTGAATTTGTTAAAAATCAGTAATGATCTTCGGTTAATGAATTCCGGACCTTATGGAGGATTGGGAGAAATACGTCTGGCTGCAATGCAGCAGGGAAGTAGTATCATGCCGGGGAAAATTAACCCGGTCATTCCGGAGATGGTTATGCAGACTTCTATGCGTGTCTGTGCTAACGACACTGCAATCATGATGGCAGCAGGCCGTGGAGAATTCGAACTTAATGCATTTGGTCCGCTGATGGCAGAATCCATACTTGAGAGTCTGGAACTTATGAGTGATACTGTTCGGATTTTCAGAGAAAAGGCAGTGAAGACATTAAAAGTAGAAACAAAAAACTGTAACAAATATCTGGAAAATTCCTTTGCTTTTGCAACGGCTTATGTTCCGCTCCTTGGATATGACAGAGTGAGCGAAATCCTGAAACGATACGAAATAAAAGAGGCAAAAAAGATATTGGAGCAAGAAAAGCATGAATATGAAGAAACCGTTAATTGATAAGCTGCGTGAAAAAAACATATTATCCAGGAAAGAATTCGCAGAACTTTTACAGGACTGGAGTGCGGAGGAGGAAGAATATCTCTATGAACAGGCAAGGCAGGTAAGAGAAGAAATCTATGGAAAAGACGTTTATCTCCGTGGTTTGATTGAATTTACCAACTACTGCAAAAATGACTGTTACTATTGTGGAATACGAAAAAGTAACTGTAAGGCCAATCGTTACCGCCTGACAAAAGAACAGATCCTTAATTGCTGCAGACAGGGGTACGAACTGGGGTTCCGGACGTTTGTGCTGCAGGGCGGCGAGGATGGTTATTATACGGATGAGAAAATCTGTGAGATTGTAGCAGAGATCAGAAAAGAACATCCGGACTGTGCAATCACTCTTTCTATCGGTGAAAAATCCTATGATTCCTATAAGGCTTATTATGAAGCGGGAGCAGAGAGGTATTTATTAAGACATGAAACCGCAGATCCGGCACATTACAGGATGCTTCATCCGGAGTCCCTGAGCCTGGAACATCGAAAGAAATGTTTGTTTGATCTAAAAGAGATCGGCTATCAGGTGGGATGTGGAATAATGGTAGGATCTCCGGGACAGATACCAGAATACTTAGTGGAAGATCTTCTCTTTATGAAAGAATTACAGCCACATATGATCGGAATTGGTCCATTTATCGCGCATAAAGATACCCCATTTGCAAAAGAACCATCGGGGACATTAGACGACACACTGCATCTTCTGGGAATCCTTAGGTTAATGTTCCCACACGTACTCCTTCCGGCGACAACAGCCCTTGGAACAATCCATCCGATGGGGCGGGAGAAAGGCATTTTAGCCGGGTCAAATGTGGTGATGCCGAATCTTTCTCCGGTGGAAGTCCGGGGAAAATATTTGCTCTATGACGGAAAGATATGCACCGGCGATGAGGCGGCTGAATGCCGGATGTGTATGCAGAGACGAATCGAGACAGTAGGCTATCAGGTGAAAATTTCCAGAGGGGATTACAGGGAATAATTGACTTTGAAAATAAAATAGCCTAAGATGTTGTACAATAAGATTTTTTGAGAAATCTTTTTGAAGAATGAGAAAATGGAAGAGATGGAGATACAACATGAAAATATTAGATCAAAAAGCGACAGAATTTATAGGCTTATTATCCTCAAAAGCACCTGTACCGGGGGGCGGTGGAGCGGCAGCAACCGTCGGAGCACTTGCCTCGGCATTGGGAATGATGGTGGCAAATCTGACTGTCGGAAAGAAAAAATATGCTGATGTGGAAGAAGAAATCTGTCAGGTAAGAGAGCAGCTTGAAATATTGAGAGATAAACTGATAGTTTATACAGATAAAGATGCGGAAGCCTTTGAACCGCTGGCAAAAGCCTACAAGTTGCCAAAGAGTACTCCGGAAGAGGTTGCAGAAAAAGCATGCGTGATGGAGAACGCATTGTATCAGGCGAGTATTGTTCCTCTGGAGACGATGGAGATTATTTATCAGGTGATGGAGTTGTTGGAGGTTCTGGGAGAAAAGGGAAGCAGAATGGCACTCAGCGATGTGGGAGTCGGAGTGTTATTTGCCAGAAGTGCTCTGGAGAGTTCTTCTTTGAATGTATACATCAATACGAAATGTATGAAAGACCGCAAAGTGGCGGAAGAGATGAACCAGAAAGCGGACGCACTGATCGAAAAGGCACGCAAACTGGAAGAGAAGATTTATTCAGATGTGCTGGTGCAGCTTCGATAGAGAAAGGCAGAGAGAGTAATGAGTGAACTGATGAAAGGCGCAGAAGTGGCAAAGGCCATGAAAGCAGAGATTATCGAAAAAGTAGAAAAATTAAAAGGCAACGGTGTTTCTCCCTGTCTTGCGATTCTGCGTGTGGGAGCAAGGCCGGATGATCTTGCTTATGAGCGCGGAGCAAAAAAACGTATGGAGCTTACCGGGATTGAGTGCCGGGTGGTAGAACTGGCGGAGGACATTTCCCAACAGGAGTTGGAAGAAAAATTCCAGGAAATAAATACAGATCTGTCGGTCCATGGAATTTTGTTATTCCGCCCACTTCCGGCGCATTTGGATGAGGAACCGTTAAAAATGATGATTCATCCATACAAGGATGTAGATTGTATGAGTCCGGTGAATATGGCAAAAGTATTTTCCGGGGATGAGACCGGTCATGCACCGTGTACTGCAGAAGCCGTTATGGAGATGTTAGCACATTATGATGTTGATCTTACAGGAAAGAAAGTGACGATTGTAGGCCGGAGCATGGTGGTAGGAAGACCATTGTCCATGCTGATGCTTAAGAAGAATGCAACAGTTACAATCTGCCATACAAAGACGAAAAATCTGGTGAAGACCTGTGCGGATGCGGAAGTATTGGTGGCAGCAGCCGGGAAAGCCAAAATGGTGACAGCAGATATGGTCGGTGAAGGTGCCATTGTCGCAGATGTCGGTATCAATGTGGATGAAGAAGGCAATCTTTGTGGAGATGTGGATTTCGATGCAGTAGCAGAAAAAGCATCCTATATCAGCCCTGTGCCGAGAGGTGTCGGAAGCGTTACAACATCCGTACTTGCAAAACATGTGGTGAAAAGTGCAAATTTGTTATTGACAAAAACAATTTAGTCGTGTAAAGTGTAAAACAACAAAGAACAAACCGTTGAGGAAGAAGAGTAGATTATTTATCAAGATCAAAGAGAGTGGCAGATGGTGAGATTGCCGCATGGAGATAGTAATTGAATGGACTTTCGAGGGCAGCTTGAAATCAATTATTATACATTTGAGAGTATGGCTTGTCGGGAACCGAACCCGTTATCAATCAGGAGTGTATGTTAGTACATTGGAAGAGTGGACGATTCGTCAATATGAGTGGTACCGCGATAATTATTATGATAATTACCGTCTCAGATATATAATTATATATCTGAGACTTTTTTATTATCTGAAATGCAGTATGAAAAATCGAATCGGGAATCTTTCCTAATCTGACAGATGCGAAGCAACATCTGCTTCTGGCTAATGAAGTAGAACCAAAAATTAGGAAACGAGGGCAAAAAAATGAAAAAGAAAGTAGTAGCAGTATTATTAACAGCAACAATGGTAATGACAATGGCGGTTGGATGCGGAAGCAAGTCCGGCAGTTCCACAGACAGCACAAAATCCGCAGGTGCAGGCGAAAGTTATACCATCGGTATTTCACAGTTTGCAGAGCACGGTTCATTAGACAACTGTAGAGAAGGATTCTTACAGGGACTGGCAGACGAAGGAATCGAAGAAGGCAAGAACCTGAAGGTAGAGTATAAGAATTCAGCAGCAGATATGGGAACTGCAGGACAGATCGCAAATTCATTTGTATCTGACAAGGTAGACCTTATTTGTGCGATTGCAACACCATCTGCACAGACAGCTTATAATGCAGCTATGGATGCCGATATCCCGGTGGTTTACACAGCAATTACAGATCCTGTGGCAGCGGAACTTGCAACAGATGACGGAAAACCGGTAGGAGAAGTAACCGGAACTTCTGATAAACTTCCGGTAGAAGCACAGCTTAAGATGATCCGTGAGATGCTTCCGGATGCAAAGAAACTTGGAATCATGTATACCTCAAGTGAAGCGAACTCTGTAGCAGCCATCAAAGAATACAAAGAACTGGTTGATGATTATGGATTTACATTAGTAGAGAAAGCCATCACAACTACTGCAGATATTTCTCTAGCAGCAGACGAACTGATCAGTGAAGTTGACTGCATTACAAACCTTACAGATAACACTGTAGTAGCATCACTCCCGACAATCTTAGATAAAGCCAACAAAAAAGGCGTTCCGGTATTCGGAAGTGAAATCGAGCAGGTAAAGATCGGTTGTCTTGCAGCAGAGGGTATTGATTATGTAGCTCTTGGTGAGCAGACAGGTAAGATGGCAGCTCAGGTATTAAAAGGCGAGAAGAAAGCGTCTGAGATGAACTTTGAACTGATCACAGAACCGGGATTCTATGTAAATACAAAAGTCGCAGAGAATCTTGGCATTACAGTACCGAGTGATCTGAAGGACAGTGCGGTAGAAAGTTTTGATGAAATAAAATAGTAATCATATGCGGGAGGCATATTCATGAGTTTTGCAATTACAATTATAGAACAGGGATTAATATACGGAATATTAGCATTGGGACTTTATATCACCTATAAGATATTAGACTTCCCAGACCTGACCGTGGATGGAAGTTTCCCGTTAGGAGCAGCGGTAACCGCTGCTCTGATTACCAGAGGCACGAATCCATACCTGACACTTCCGGTAGCATTTCTGGCGGGAATTATTGCAGGAATCTGCACAGGTCTGATTCATGTAAAGTGTAAAGTAAGAGATCTCCTTTCCGGTATCATTATGATGACGGGATTGTGGACCGTGAATCTCTACATAGCAGGAACATCCAATGTTCCGTTATTTTCACAGAAAAGCATTTTTCACAACGACATGATTGAGAAGATTATGCCGGAAGCATTAAAACCATATACGACGCTGATCATTATTTTAATCCTGTCACTGATCTGCAAGATTCTGTTAGATCTGTACATGGAGACAAAATCAGGATATCTTCTGCGGGCAGTCGGAGATAACGAAACACTGGTGACATCCCTTGCAAAGGCAGAGGGAAATGTGAAAATCTTAGGACTTGCAATTTCCAACGGACTTGTTTCTCTGGCAGGATGCATCTTTGCACAGGAAGAGAGAGTATTTGAGATTTCCATGGGTACCGGAGCAATGGTCATTGGTCTTGCCAGCGTGATTATAGGAACCAGCATCTTTAAGAAAGCATCGTTTGTAAAGACAACGACAGCTGTTCTGATCGGATCCATCATCTATAAAGCCTGTGTTGCAATCGCCTTAAAGAGTTTTGAGCCACAGGCGATGAAACTGGTGACGGCAGTATTATTCCTGGTAATTTTGGTGGTCAGCAGTAGCAGAAAGATGAAGGTGAAGACAAATGCTTGAATTAAAAGGGATTAAGAAGTATTATAATCCAGGAACAGTGAATGAAATGTGCCTGTTTGATGGATTTAATCTGAAGATAGAAGACGGCGAATTTGTATCGGTGGTAGGAAGCAATGGTTCCGGGAAGACTTCCATGCTGAATCTGATCTGTGGAAGTATCCCGATGGATTCCGGACAGATCCTGATGAATGGAAAAGATATCGGCAAGTTGAAGGAATACCAGAGAAGTGCGAAAATTGGCCGTGTGTACCAGAATCCGGCGATGGGTACCTGCCCATCCATGACAATCCTGGAAAATATGTCTCTTGCGGATAATAAAGGGAAGACTTATGGTCTTGGACGTGGTACAAATAGAGCGAGAGTAGAATTTTACAGAGAACAGTTAAGCCAGCTGAATCTTGGACTGGAAGATAAGATGAATGTCAAAGTCGGGGTGTTATCCGGCGGACAGCGCCAGGCGATGGCTCTTTTGATGTCGACTATGACACCAATTGAATTCCTGATCCTGGATGAACATACCGCGGCGTTAGATCCGAAGACTGCAGAACTTATTATGGAGCTGACGGATAAGATTGTAAAGGAGAAACATCTGACAACTATCATGGTCACCCATAATCTTCGATATGCAGTGGAGTATGGAAACAGACTTCTTATGATGCATCAGGGAAATGCAATCCTGGATAAATCTGGTGAAGAAAAAGAACAGGTAGACGTGGATCACATTTTAACACTGTTTAATGAAATCAGCATTGAATGTGGAAATTAACAGGAGAGTACAGAGATGGCAAAGAGAATTGCACAGTTTTTTAAAGTAAGCTACGAACAATATAAGGAGGCATATCTGGATACTTATGGAGATGCTTCTGAGGAAGAGATTAAGAATGTATATGACAGTATCAAGCTTCCCAAGAGAGCAACTTCAGGGTCTGCAGGATATGATTTCTACGCACCTGTAGCTATTACATTGGAACCGGGAAAGACTGTGAAAGTACCAACGGGAATCCGCGCAAAGATGGAAGATAACTGGGTGTTAAAATTGTATCCGAGAAGTGGTCTGGGATTCAAATACCGCCTGCAGCTTAACAATACGGTGGGAATCATTGATAGTGACTATTATTACTCAGACAATGAGGGACACATTTTCGCAAAGATCACCAATGACAGCAATGAAGGAAAGACCGTGGAGATTGCGGAAGGAACCGGTTTTATGCAGGGGATTTTCATTGAATATGGAATCACACTGGATGACGATGTGACAGATGTTCGCAACGGTGGATTTGGCAGCACAACAAAATAATAAGTTTCATCAATTGAAAATGATGATAGGAGGACGATATTATGTGGCAGTTTTGCATAATATCGTCTTTTTTGTATATGCTAATTTTAATATTGCAAGATGGAGGAATGGCATGTCATCACAGAAAATTATTACGAAAAAGATTAAGGGAACAATCGATGAGATAGAATCTATGATGGAAGAACTGCTGCCGATCCAGAACAGTTTTGATCTGGTGCAGAGAGAACTTATGATAGGAGGAAAACGTTCATCGTTTTATTTTGTGGACGGCTTTACGAAAGACGAGACGATGTTAAAGATTATGGACAGTCTCTTGAAAGTGACGGAGGATCAGATGCCGGAGACGGCAGAGGAATTTTCAATTTCACACATTCCGTATGTAGAGGTGGATGTTCTGAAAAATTATGATCAGGTTCTGAAAAATATGCTTTCCGGTGTAACCTGTCTGTTTGTGGACGGGTATGAGGAATGTCTGGCAATCGATTGTAGAACTTATCCGGCAAGAAGCGTGGAAGAGCCGGATAAAGACAAGTCTCTTCGGGGGTCCAGAGATGGATTTGTGGAAACAATCGTATTTAATACAGCGATGATGCGTCGCCGGATCAGAGACCCGCATCTTGTGATGGAAATGCTGGAGATTGGGGAAAGCTCCAGAACAGATGTGGCAATCTGCTATATGGAGGACCGGGTGGACCAGGAACTTCTTGAAAATCTGCGGGGACGGATGCATAAGATAAAAGTAGATGCCCTCCGCATGAACCAGCAGAGTCTTGCGGAAGAATTATTTAAGCGAAAATGGTTCAATCCATTTCCAAAATTTAAATTTACAGAGCGCCCGGATACGGCGACGGCGTGTCTGTTGGAGGGAAAAGTAGTTCTTCTGGTGGACAATTCCCCATCGGCAATGATCCTGCCAACGTCTATTATGGATATGATCGAGGAAGCGAACGATTACTATTTTCCGACACTGACGAACATTTACCTGAAAGTAGCGAGAAGTTTTATTACAATCATGACCGTTTTCCTGACACCGTTGTATCTTCTTTTTATGCAGAATCCGGACTGGATTCCGGAGATGTTTACATTTGTGAAAGTCAAAGATGTGGTAAATGTACCGTTGGTGTATCAGTTATTTATCCTGGAAATCGCGATCGACGGATTGAGACTTGCTGCGCTGAACACGCCAAGTATGTTGAGTACGCCACTCAGCGTCATCGCCGGTCTGGTTATGGGAGAATTCTCGGTATCATCCGGGTGGTTTAACTCAGAAGTGATGCTTGCAATGGCATTTGTGGCAGTGGCAAACTACACACAGCCAAACTTCGAACTGGGATATGCACTCAAGTTCATGCGGATGCAGCTTTTGTTTTTGACGGCATTATTCAATGGAATCGGATTTGCAATCGGAACGATGATTATCATATTAAGCATCGTATTCAATAAGACATTGTCGGGAAGAAGCTACCTGAATGTGAAGTTGAATTGATGGTTGGAAGTATAGATGGATGACCGGGTTTTATTGACTTTCATAAGATGAAATGGTATAGTAACAGCGATATTATAAATAAGAACGTTCGGTGCTGATATCTATAGAAGAATCATCCATAGAATATCAGGTAAAAGGGAAACAGGTGGAAATCCTGTACGAACTCGTCACTGTGAGCAAAATATATAGAACAAGTGAGTGACCACAGCCACTGGGTAAAACTGGGAAGGTGTTCTATATGAGATTTGTGAGTCAGGAAACCTGCCGGTCGTTGGTGCGGGGAATGTATATTCCAGATCACGAGTAATTGATTGTACCGAAAAAGTAACAGTTCAAAGATCTTAAGTCCTAAGATTTTTGCTTTTTTTCGTATGTCTTTTTGGACACATTTCAATTTATTTCCCGTATAGTTATAGTTTGCTGAAAATTGAGACAGGCAGGAGGAAAAAATGAAGAGAAAAAGTGTAAAGTATCTTGCATTATTTCTGGCATTTTCAATGGCAGTTTCTCCGTTGTCCTACACAAGAACCTATGCGATGGATTCAGAAGTAGCGGCACAGGAAGAAGTAGCAGAGGAAGGCCAGAACACGCCAACGGAAAGTGAAAACCCCGGAAATGCAGAAGAAAATGGAACAGCAGGTTCCACAGAAAATGGGACATCTGCGGGTGAACAGGAGAATGCAGGTGCAAATACTGTAACAGGCAATGAAAATGCCGGAAATACTGAAAATACAGGAGCAAAGGCGAATGCCGGAAGCACAGTGACTGCAAGCCAGGAGAATACAGTATCTGAGATTAAAGAGCAGTCGGCAGAAGAAATCGACGTGCAAGATGCCGGTGCAGCGACTGCGACGGGTGGTGTGACGGCAATCTATGCCAGTGATGATGAAAACAAACCGGGTAATCCGTATAGTATGTTCTCTATTGCACAGTCGCAGGGAATTATAGATGGGGATAAACTGAGGATTGCCATGTGGGTAAATCCGGCGTCCAGTGGGAATTTTACATATGATGCTATTTATATAGGAAGTAAGGATGATGAAACAAAAGAACCTTTGATACGAGGAACTACTGAAAATGGGAAACAAAAATATGAGTTTTCTATTTCGAAAGAAAGTGCTGGTAAGGAAATCCATTTTGTTCCAAGAAATAAGAGGACTCAGGTATTTAGCACGAAAAGTTCACTTGCTTTAAAGATTCCGGAGTTAAGTTGGTTTCAGAAAATTGTAGAGCTCCAGATCACGGAGCAGCCACAGTCGGTCAATGTGAAAACTGGTGAGACTGCAAAATTGTTTGTGGGTGCTGAAGGAACAGGCCTCAGCTACCAGTGGCAGTACAGTGCTGATGGAACAAACTGGACGGACTGTGCAGAGGATAGCGCCAAGACTGCCGAGTATAGTTTCACAATGGAAGAAAAACTGGCAGGACAGTACCGTTGTGTAGTAAAAGACAGCCTTGGAAAAGAAATGATTTCGAATGAGGTTAAGATTGATATTAAGACTGAAAAGGAAGATTACACTTCATCAGGTGAAATCACTGCAATCTATGCCAGCGACGACGCAAAGAAACCGGGGCAGGCATATACGATGCTTAAAATCGGGAAATCACAGGCAACGATTAAAGGAAGTCAGATTGAGGTATCTGTCTGGGTACAGCCGGCATCCAGTGGAAGTTTTACATATGATGCCATTTATATAGGAAGTAAGGGCGATGAGACAAAAGAACCATTGTTGATGGGTGAAATAGATACAACAGCAAATCTGGAAAAATTCAGCTTTACTGTACCATTATCTATGGCAGGCGGCGAGGTTCATTTTGTGCCAAGAAATGGAAAAACCAAGAAGTTCAGCACAAGCAGTTCGCTGGCCTTTAAGCTTCCTGCATTGGATGAGTTTAAGAAACCTACGTCTATCACCATCACAAAGCAGCCAGAAGCCACAATTATTACAGGAAAAGGAACTGAAGTCAGTCTGGAAGTAGCAGCAACCGGTGATGAAGGAATGACACTCAACTATCAGTGGCAGTACAGTACAGATGGAACAAATTGGGCAGAATGTACGGGAGATTCTGCAAAGACAGCGGCGTATAGCTTTACAATGGAAGAGGGAATGTCAGGCCGGCAGTATCGCTGCGTGATCAAAGACGAGACAGGAACGACTGTCACATCGAATACCGCAACGGTAAAACTTCCTACAGCACCGACTGTAACAGGATATAAAGTAAAAGTTGTAAAATCGGACGGTGTTGAGTTCCCGATGTTTAAAGTGTCAGAGTCTGAGGTAGAGTTATCCGATAATGAGTTAAACATTACCATTTCTACAAAAAACACATCTTTTGATAAAATCTCTCTCGGATCAAAAGATGATGTGTTAACAAGTACAATTGTGAATGGAGAGGCAGATCCGGCAGGTGGATGGAAATTCAATTTTACATTACCTGTAGATAAAAAAGGCCAGGTAATTCCTGTCGCACTTCATAATGAAAAGAAGAATATCTGGTATACGAGTCAGTATCTGTGGATGTTCATTCCAGATAATGTAACTGAGTATCCGACAGATACAGACAGTATTAAAACAATCGCCGGTGGTACAGGTGACAAGTATAGTGCATTCAATATCAAGTCATCGAAAACGATATTAAAGAATAACAAAGTTATAGTAACTCTGAATGTCGAAGGAAATAAATGGACGAAATTATACCAGGGAGCACAGGCTGACAAGGATAAGAGCTCTTTTGTTACAGGAACCTATGATTTAGGAAAGAATGTTACAACTTTTACATTTAGTCTGGATGCGGATAAGCAGGGGATGAACATTCCTGTGACACCGGGAAGTGACAGCGGATGGTTCAGCTATGCAAGAGATTTGTTTATCAATATCCCAAATCTGGAGAATAAGCCGAATACGACAGAAAATGGAGTGTACGATCTCTACGGATCGGCTTATCCAACGAACAATTATGCAAGCTTAAGTTTTGAACGTGAGAGTAAAGTAACTATCAATGGAGATACGGCAACTGTGACACTTGTTACTCAGGCGGCGAATTACGATAAGATTTATATCGGTGATGTTGCAGATGATGATGCAGTGAAGGACAAAAATGCAGTAACTGCCGAAGATCGCTCTGACATTTACAACAGTTACAGAAGTTTTACATTCAAGATCCCGACAGCAGATCTCGGAAAAGAGATTAAGTATGTAGTACATAATAAGAAAAGTAATACATGGTCTGACAAGCAGAGTGCGTTCTTTATCAATGGAATCCTGCCGAAGATCGGTGAGATTAAGGATCCGGACCCAGACCCAACACCGGGCGAGGATACAAAGGCGCCGGCAGATGGTATCTACAGCACAACGGTAGAGACAGGCGCGGCTATGTTTAAAGTGGTAGATGCTGTTCTGACATCGAAAAATGGAAAGATGACAGCACTGATCACATTAAGTGGAGTAGGATATGATTATCTTTACATGGGAAGTGCCGAAGATGCAGAAAAAGCGAATGAAAATTCCTGGATTAAATATCAGGGAACCAAAGAATATACAGATGCCAGTGGAGCTACGAAAACCGGAGGCCAGTATGAAATCCCTGTAGAGGCATTAGATAAGGAGATTGCTGTAGCATCTCGCTCAGAAAGTAAAAAAACGTGGTATGACAGAACTCTGACATTTAGTTCCAAGGATCTGAAGAAGACAGGAGATATTCCTTCTGCGGATACAGGCATTCCGGCTGATGGTGTGTACACGATCGAGGCATCTACAAATGCATCGATGTTTAAGGTAGTAAAAGTCGTTCTGACAGTAAAGAATGGAAAAGTAAGTGCTGCAATTTCATTAAGCGGAACCGGATATGATTACTTATATGCAGGAACTGCAGAAGATGCGGCCAAGGCAGAAAAGGCTGCGTGGGCAGGATATACAGTAAATTCTGACGGAAAATATACATATACAATTCCAGTATCTTCCCTGACAGAAGTACTGAATGTTGCATCACATTCAGAAAGACAGAATAAATGGTATGACAGAGAGATTACGTTCGATCTTTCAACATTAACAAAGATCAGCGATCTTCCAACTGATGATGGAAAAGATGATTCTACAAAGCCGTCGACTCCGTCAAAACCTGGAAACCAGGGAACGAAGGTACCGTCTAATAACGGAAAAGCGGATAAAGAATCTAAGTATGAATCTGATACCAGTGGATCTACCGGACATGTAAATAATGCCACGACACTGAAAGATGGCGTTTATACACCGGATAGATTTACATGGTCAGGTGGTAGCGGAAGAGTCAAAATTTACTGTAATAAGGTAACGGTAACGAATGGTCAGGCATATGCAACTTTGATCTTCAGTAGTGATCATTATCAGTATGTTAAAGCGAACGGAAATATTTATTACACGACAAAAGGTGGTGGACAGGCGACAGTTGTTATTCCAATTGAGCTTAATAAGAATAATAAGATCCTTGGAATGACAGACAAAATGTCTGTAGCCCACGAGATTGCCTATAATATTTTCGTTTACCTTGCAGCGGCAGCAAACGGTAGTGCAGCAGCCGCAAATGCCAATACAAATAAAACTCTGGATGAAAAAGCTCCGGAGATCATGGGACTTACATACCAGTCCGAGACAAAACTTGAATATGCACAGTATTTCAAGATCTATCACTATGACCAGGGAATTACACTTCTGGAAGTGGATATGACAAAGGATACTGCAAGAGATCCGGAAAAATTGGCAAAACAGGCAAAGAAAGATTCAAAGAAGACAGAGAAAGCTTCGAAGAAATCAAAGAAGTCAAAGAAGAATAAGAAGTCTGACAGCAAAAACAGTAAGAGCAAACTGACAGCTGTCGAGGAAGAGGCCGGAACATCAAGTGATGACGGAAACGGAGTCAGTGAATCAGAACTGGCAACAAAACTTTACAAAGGTAATATCGTGAAATATCTTCTGGTACCGGAAAACGTAGAGGTGCCGGTAGGACTTGATCAGGAAATGATTATTGTGAAAATGCCGAATAATAAGGCTTATGCCGGAACGAATGATATTCTGAGAATGATGGATAAACTTGGTCTGACAGACAAAGTATCAGCTGTCGGAATGAAGAAAAAAGACTGTAAGTTATCTTCTGTGGCTGATAAGATTAAGACGGGAAAAGATGCAGAGGTAATGTATGCCGGAAAAACAACGAATCTGAAAATGAAGACGTTAGTGAAACAGGATACAAATCTGGTGATTTTACCTGAAAACATTTTGCCAAGGGAAAATCAGAAACTTTCTGTTTCAAAACAGACCAAACGCTATGAAAAGCTGACAGAAAAATTAGCGTTACTTGGTATTACAGCTGTTGTAGACCGTTCCGCAGATGAAAAAGAAGAACTTGCGAAGGCAGAGTGGATAAAAGTATACGGAGTATTGTTTGGCTGTGAGGATCAGGCAAATAAGATGTTTGTGCAGACTGTAAAGCAGAAAGAAAGTCAGGAGAAAAAATAATGAAAAAGAAAATATATAAAGTGATTGCATGTGCACTGGCCGGGAGTCTTCTCCTGGCTGGCTGCGGGCAGTCTGGTTCTTCCAGTTCCGGAAGCCAGACGTCATATCAAAGTACGGTAAATGCAGGCGACACCTCATCTGCAGCGGATCAGTCAAAGAAAGAGAAAAAGGAAGCCCCGGAGATTGCTGGGCTGACCTATAAATCCACAATGGATCTGGAGTACGCAACCGAATTTGATATATATTATTACGAGGGTGGCTACAAACTGATAGATGTACATGAGGACCGCCAGTATCTGGTAGTTCCGGAAGGAAAAGAAGCCCCGGAGGATCTGGATGAGGATATTGTAGTCTTAGAGCAGCCACTGGACCACATTTATATGGCTGCTACTGCAGTAATGTCTTTGTTTGATGAGATTGATGGATTAGACAATGTTAAATTTTCTGGTGTAACAGCAGATGGATGGTATGTAGATAATGTAAAGACAGCCATGAATGAGGGCAAGATCACTTATGCAGGAAAATACAGTGAGCCGGATTATGAAATGTTAGTTGATGGAGAATGTAATCTTGCGGTAGAGTCTACCATGATTCTTCATACCCCAAAGGTACAGGAAATGATCGAAGACCTGGATATTCCGGTATTTGTGGATTATTCAAGTTATGAAGGCAATCCACTTGGAAGAACAGAGTGGGTAAAATTATACGGTGCAATGTTGAATAAAGAAGACCAGGCAGGTGAATTCTTTGAGAGGGAAGCAAAGATTGTAGATGATCTGGAAGGCTTTAAGAATACAGAAAAAACGGTTGCGTATTTCTATGTAAATTCGGACGGTTCTATCGTTGTAAGAAAATCAGAAGATTACATACCTTCAATGATTGAAATCGCCGGAGGAAGATATGCATTTAAAGATCTGAAGAATCCAGACAGTAATGCACCTTCTGTAAAACTTACTATGGAAGAATTTTATGCAACTGCAGTGGATGCGGATTATCTGATCTACAATGGAACCATCGATGGTCAGGTAAGCAGCATCAGTGATCTGGAAGCAAAGAATGAATTATTTGCAGATTTTAAAGCTGTGAAAGACGGAAATGTATGGTATACTGGAAAAAATCTGTATCAGGCAACAGATAAGACCGGTGAACTGATCAAAGATATTCATTTGATGCTGACAGGTAAAGACCAGGATCAGATGACATTTTTAGAGAAAATGCAGTAGTAAGTGATGGTGAAAGAATATGGAGAATCTTAGTTTTCATAATGAAAATTTCAAAAGACGTTCAAGATATGCGGTGGTGTTCGTAGCACTTGCTGTGTTATTCTGTGTTGTGACGGTTTTGAATATCAACACTGGAAATGTCCATATTTCAGTTTCAAAGATTTTAAAAATATTATTTATGCATGATGGAGAAGCGGTGGAATACAGTATTATCTGGAAGATACGTCTGCCGCGTATCCTCATGGCTGCAATGCTGGGCGGAGCTTTGTCTCTGTCCGGTTTTCTGTTGCAGACCTTTTTTTCAAACCCGATCGCAGGTCCGTTTGTCCTTGGAATTTCTTCCGGGGCAAAGATGGTCGTGGCACTTACAATGATCGTATTTTTAAAATATATTGGGCATTTTTCTTCATGGACACTGATCATGGCAGCATTTATCGGAGCACTGATATCTACGGGATTTATTCTTCTGATGTCACAAAAAGTCAATCATATGGCATCTCTCCTGGTAGGTGGAATTATGATCGGATATATATGTTCTGCAATCACAGATTTTGTGGTAACTTTTGCGGATGACTCAGATATCGTCAATCTTCATGGATGGTCACAGGGAAGCTTTTCCGGAATGAACTGGAGTAATGTTAAAGTTGCGGTAATTGTTGTTGGTATTGCTGTGATTACGACCTTTTTCATGTCTAAGCCGATGAATGCGTATCAGCTTGGAGAAGCCTATGCGCAGAGTATAGGCGTGAATGTCAGATGTTTCAGAATTGTTCTGATTATAGTGTCCAGTATATTATCAGCCTGTGTGACAGCATTTGCAGGCCCGATTTCCTTTGTGGGTATTGCGGTCCCATTTTTGGCGAGAAAGGCATTCGGTACATCGAAACCGATCGTGATCATTCCGGGAACGTTCTTTGCGGGAGCAGTATTCTGTATGATCTGTGATCTTATTGCCAGGATGGCGATGGCACCGGTAGAGTTAAATATCAGTACGGTAACATCACTTCTCGGAGCGCCGATTGTAATCTATATGATGATAAAACGTGAGAAAGGACGGTAGAAAACATGGCTGATTATTATTTTCAGACAAAGAAAATGGCTGTTGGATATCACGGTAAAACCCTGATCCGGGACATCGATATGGACATTCAAAAGGGCGAGATTATCACGCTGATCGGGCCGAACGGAGCCGGTAAATCGACCATCTTAAAGAGTATTACCAGGCAGTTGAAACTTCTTGGAGGAGAAGTATATTTTAATGATGCGTCACTTCTTAAGATGTCTTATAAAGAACTTTCTTCTAAGATGGCCGTAGTTCTGACAGAGAGAATTAAAACAGAACTAATGACCTGTCATGATATTGTGGCAACCGGGAGATATCCCTATACAGGAAGACTGGGAATCCTTTCAAAGGGGGACGAAGAGAAGGTGGATGAGGCTTTGCGAGCTGTCCATGCGGAAAATCTTGGAAACCGAGATTTCAATGCGATCAGTGACGGACAGAGACAGCGAGTGCTTCTTGCAAGAGCAATCTGTCAGGAGCCGGAAATCATCATTTTGGACGAACCGACATCATTTCTGGATATCAGACATAAATTGGAATTGTTGTCTATTTTAGAAAATATGGCAAGAGAAAAACAAATTACAGTAATCATGTCTTTACATGAGATCGATCTTGCACAGAAAGTATCGGATAAAATTGTGTGCGTAAAGGGCGATACAATTTCGCATTTTGGAACACCGGAAACAATTTTTAAAGAAGATATTATACGGGAATTATATGAAATCGAACAAGGTTATTTTGATCCGGTATTCGGAAGCATAGAGCTTCCCGGCGCGAAAGGAACACCGGAAGTTTTTGTTATTTCAAACAGCGGAAATGGAATTCCGATTTACCGGGAATTACGGAGAAATGGAATTCCCTTTGCGGCCGGCGTCTTATATGATAATGATATTGATTACAGACTTGCGAAGATGCTTGCAGCCGAAATAATCGAGGAGAAGACTTTTCAGCCGATCAGTGATGAAATTTTTGAAAAAGCAATGGAAATGATCCGAAAATGCAACAGAGTTATTGATGCAGGAAGCGTAATAGGTAGTTGCAATGAGAGATTGAAAGAACTATTAGAAGAGGCGAAAAAACTCGGAAAATTAGAGATGTATCATAATGGTAAAGAAATCTTATAATATTTGAATAAGACCATGAAAAGTGCTATGATGATGACAGATAAAAAGTTTGGAGGGATGGATATGAGTGAGTATGTGATTACAGTAAACAGTACCGTAGACTTGCCAAAAGAGTGGCTTGAGGATAGAGGAGTGCCGATAATCCCGCTCAAATATACGATAGATGGAAAGACATTTCCGGATATGTCAGGATACACATCCAAAGAATTTTTTCAGTTGATGCGTAAGGGTAAACTTCCGGTGACCTCACAGGTGAATCCGGAAGAGGCAAGAGAGGCGTTGGAACCGTATTTAAAAGAAGGCAAGGATATATTACATCTTGCGTTTTCATCTGCACTGAGTGGAACCTATAACAGCATGCGTCTGGCGGCAGAAGAATTGCAGGAAGAATATCCAGAGAGAAAGATCATTGTGGTAGATACTCTTTGTGCATGTATGGGAGAGGGACTCCTTTTGTATTATGTATTGAAGCGGAGAGAGGAGGGCATGACCATCGAGGAGGCTGCCGGATGGGCAGAGAAACATAAGCTGAATGTATGTCACAACTTTACAGTAGATGATCTCAATCATCTGCATCGTGGCGGAAGAGTTTCGAAGACGGTGGCGATTATTGGAACATTGGTACAGATCAAGCCGATCCTTCGTATGGATAATAACGGAGCGTTGGAGATGGTCGGTCAGGTGAGAGGCCGCAAGAAATCTATTCACAAACTGGTAGAAAAAGCGGCAGTACAGGCGAAAGACACAGAAAATGATATCGTGATGATCACACACGGAGATTGCCTGGAAGAGGCCGAATATATGGCAAAACTGGTGCGTGAGAAGATGGGAGTTGAGAATATCCTGATTCACAATATTGGAAATGTGATCGGAGGACACACCGGACCGGGAGTACTGGCAGTGTTTTGCATGGGGGATGAACGATAGAAAGAAGAACGTATCGAAGTCAATAATTAATAAAGAAAATATCAGATAAAAATGGCGGGGACGAATATGTTCCCGCCATTTTAAAAAGTTATGCAGTACCACTTTGTATGGGCATGTATAATTAAATAGTAAAGATACCAAGTGCACTGGCGATCGAACTTGTAAGGATCAGAACTAAGAAAATCGGTGCAATCCATTTGATGATCACGCTGAACATCTTTTCTGCTTTGAATGTTGCTCCATTCTCTTTTGCCTCGTCCGCAATTGCCTTAGGTTTAATGACGAAACCGACGAAGATACAGGTAAAGAATGCAACAATCGGCATCAATACACTATTACTGATGAAGTCCATGATATCAAGCACAGACATTCCCATCCAACTGATGAAACTCAGCGGTCCGAATCCAAGAGAAGACGGAATACCGACGATCAGTGAAAATACAAATACCAGGATGCAGGAACGTTTACGTGGCCAGTGTAATCTGTCCATGATGAAAGATACGATGGTCTCCATCAATGAGATGGATGAAGTAAGTGCCGCAAATAATACTAATAAGAAGAACAACGTTCCAATGACGCCGCCGAAGCGCATACTGTCAAATACTTTTGGAAGTGTGATAAACATAAGTCCCGGTCCTGCACCTAAAGCTGCTTTGTCACCGCCGGAGAATGCAAATACGGCAGGAATGATCATCAGACCTGCAAGGAAAGCAACCAAAGTATCGAAAAACTCGATATGACGTACACAGCTTTCAAGGCAGTCATCTTTTTTCATATAAGAACCGTACGTGATCATGATACCCATGGCAAGGGACATGGAATAGAAAAGCTGCCCCATGGCTGCCAGAATCGTCTTGGCAGACACATCCGCCATATGAGGTTTCAGATAATAAATGAGACCGTCTTTAGCGCCGTCTACAGTCAGTCCGTAAACAGCTACGAATAAAGTAAGAAGAACCAGTATAGGCATCAGAACCTTACTTACAGTTTCGATACCTTTTTCAACACCGAATAAAACAACCAGAGCTGTCAAACCGAGGAACAGAGCAAACCAGGCGATTGGCTGGAAAGTCTCGCCGATAAAGGAAGAAAAATAATCTCCGGCAGCACTGGAATGACGGTGTCCACTGATAAATACAGCAAAATATTTAACAACCCATCCACCAATAACTGAATAATACGGTAAAATGATGATAGGAATCGCGGCAGCAAGAACTCCCAGAAAAGAAAACCTTTTATCCAGAGCTTTGAATGCGCTGATGGCACTGAGCCCGGTACGGCGTCCGATTGCAATCTCTGCGATCATCAGGCTGAAACCAAACGTGACTGCAAGGATCAGATAAATAAAAAGAAATGTACCACCGCCGTATTGGGCAGCGAGATAAGGAAACCTCCAGATGTTCCCGAGGCCTACAGCAGAACCGGAAGCCGCAAGGATAAAACCAATCTTACTCGTAAAATTACTACGTTGTTTCATAACTTTAAATCCTCCTCAATAGATACCTTTATAGATAATCCATTTTAAAATAAGTAATTAGCAAAATTATGCCATGAAATGTAGAGAGTTTCAAGTAAAAAAGAATATTCGAACAAAAAAGAGAGGGATTCTGTAAGAAAAGTAGTAAAAATTTCCGAAAATTAAGCATGGTAGAAATAAAAAAGAAAATATGTTGACAAGAGAAGTGTATTGTGGTAAATTAAATGTTGCGTAAAGCGATAAACAAAGTAGAGTATCCACTCTCACCGTAGCACAAACGAGTGACTAATGGTTTGATATTGAGTTTAACAAGATGATTTTGTTATGCAGATATGTAAGTGGATAGTCTATGGGCTGTTCACTTATTTTTATTATAGCAATCAAACATTGGAGGTGCAAGACAATTAGCGAATTAATGATTAACGGGCAGATCAGAGACAAGGAAGTACGAGTAATCAGCGAGAGCGGAGAGCAGTTAGGTATCATGTCTTCAAGAGAGGCAATGAAACTTGCGCAGGAAGCAGAATTAGATTTAGTAAAGATTGCTCCGAAGGCACAGCCGCCGGTATGTAAGATCATAGATTATGGTAAATACAGATACGAGGCTGCGAGAAAAGAAAAAGAAGCAAAGAAGAAGCAGAAAACTGTCGAGATAAAGGAAGTTCGTCTGTCACCGAATATTGATACCAATGATCTTAATACAAAGGTGAACAATGCGAAGAAGTTTATCAGCAAAGGTAACAAAGTAAAAGTTACATTGAGATTCAGAGGACGTGAGATGGCTCATGTGCAGCAGAGCAAGCACATCCTGGATGATTTCGCAGAAT
Organism: uncultured Lachnospiraceae bacterium; assembly: GCA_934351835.1. Lineage (GTDB taxonomy): Bacteria > Bacillota > Clostridia > Lachnospirales > Lachnospiraceae > CAKRJP01. The sequence goes on along the minus strand of CAKRJP010000002.1, from coordinate 140,019 downwards.
CCCTTGCAGATGTGGCATCTGTTGAGAAAGCGCCAAAACTGGAAGGAAGAAACATGAGTATGGTTTTAACTGAAAAACGTTAAAAATATATACATTATTAAGGAGGAAATTTATTATGCCAAAAATCAAAACAAATAGAGCAGCTGCAAAGCGCTTCAAAAAAACAGGTACAGGAAAATTAAAAAGAAATAAAGCTTACAAGAGCCATATCTTAACTAAGAAATCTACTAAGAGAAAGAGAAATCTTAGAAAATCAATCATTACTGATGAGACAAATGTAAAGAACATGAAGAAGGTATTACCATATCTCTAAGATAAGGTAGTAAAGTATTGAAGGAGGATATAAGAGATGGCAAGAATCAAAGGCGGAATGAACGCTAAAAAGAAACATAATAGAACATTAAAATTAGCAAAAGGATACAGAGGAGCACGTTCTAAACAGTACAGAGTTGCAAAACAGTCTGTAATGAGAGCTTTAACTTCTGCATACGCAGGTAGAAAACAGCGCAAACGTCAGATGCGTCAGCTTTGGATTGCTCGTATCAACGCAGCAGCAAGAATGAACGGACTTTCATACAGCAAATTAATGCACGGTCTGAAAGTTGCTAATATCGACATCAACAGAAAGATGTTAGCTGAGATGGCAGTAAATGATGCAGAAGGATTTGCATCACTTGTAGAAGTTGCTAAGAGCAAATTAGCATAATAAATAATGTAGATTGATCACCGGAATGGGCCACAGGCAGTTCCGGTGATTTTTTTTGATAAACTTGTCTCCGGACGTAATATTCGTTATAATAGTGAAAATGAAAGAACGGAGGCAGCGACATGAAAGTACTTGTAGTAGTAGATATGCAGAATGATTTTATTGATGGAGCACTTGGAACAAAAGAAGCAGTTGCAATTGTGCCAAATGTAGCAGAAAAGATTAAAAAATTTGATGGTAAGGTATTATTTACCAGAGATACCCACGAAGAAAATTATATGGATACTCAGGAAGGAAAGAATCTTCCGGTACCGCATTGTATCTGTGGAACTGAAGGATGGCAGATCAGACCGGAATTAGAGGCACTTTGCGTAGAAGAAATTATTGATAAACCGACATTCGGAAGCACAAAATTGGGAGAACTTTTAAAGGCACAGGATGATGCATTGAAGAACGAGGAAAAGACAGGAATCGAATCCGTTACATTAATCGGACTATGTACAGATATCTGTGTGATTTCCAATGCGATTTTGATAAAAGCATTTCTGCCGGAGGTACCGATCGTCGTAGACTCAGCATGCTGTGCCGGAGTAACACCGGATAGTCACAAGAATGCATTAGAGGCAATGAAAGTATGTCAGATTAAGGTAGAATAGAAAACAGGGGCAGATTCTTTGAAATAAGAGTCTGCTCCTGTTTGGTTATATGCATGATTAAACAGGTCTGATGGACAAAATAATCAGGCGTTAAGCTGGATAATTCAACTGTTCTTCGCTGATATCAGTTAATACTTCCTCTAAGTATCTCTTAGACCAGTATTTTGCCATGTTAAGATTCATATCCAGATAATTGCCACAGTCTTTTGCAGATGCCCCAGGGATTTCGCCCTCAAATCCGGTCATGAATGTAAATAATTCTTTCATTAATGGAACAATATCGGAAGATGTATATTCTCCGGCGAGAATCAGATAAAATCCGGTACGGCATCCCATTGGTCCGAAGTAAATCGTCTTATCTGCATATTCAGCATGATTTCTTAAAAAAGTAGCAGCAAGATGCTCAATAGTGTGAACTTCCGCAGTGTTCATCACAGGTTCTACATTGGGGTTGGTGATGCGGATGTCGAAAGTTGTGATTGGATTTCCTGCCACATGGTCGATACGGGAAACATACAATCCCGGTACAAGTTTTATATGGTCGATGGTAAAACTGGTGATTTTTTCCATAATCCTAGACTCCTTTTTCTATTTATTCCGGGACTTATTATAACATTTATCAGTTAGATATGCTATAATTGGTTTGGATATTTTGGAGGAAGAGCATGAGATTATATTTTGTAAGACACGGACAGACAGACTGGAATAAAGAAAGAAGATTACAGGGACAGGTAGATATCCCATTAAATGCATTTGGAGAATTACTGGCGGAAAAGACGAGAGCGGGACTGGCAGGAATAGAGTTTGCGGTATGTTATACCAGTCCGCTAAAGAGAGCGAAGCGAACAGCCGAACTGATCCTGGAAGGAAAAGATACCAGGATCATAGAAGAAGAGAGAATCAAAGAGATGTCTTTTGGAATATATGAGGGAAGAGGTATCTCGAAAGACAATGATGAAGTACCAGAGGAATTTCACGATGGTTTCGTACATCCGGAGCGTTTTAAAGCACCGGAGGGCGGAGAAGATTTTGGGCAGCTCATGGAGAGGACAGGAGCATTTCTGAATGAAATCTGTGAGAAAGAAGAATACAGAGAGTCTGATATCCTGGTTTCAACGCACGGAGCAGCGTTAGCAGCGCTCCTGGCTAATATCAGAGGCGTGGGATTAAAAGATTACTGGGGATCAGGAGTCCATAAGAACTGTGCTGTGACTGCGGTGGATGTGACAGAACACGGATACAAGATCGTTTTTGAAAATAAAGTGTACTACGACGATAAAGTCGAGGACTGGAATATGTAAAAGGAGGAGAAACACATGATTGTAATCAACGTAATCTATCATTGCAAGGAAGGAAAAAGAGATGACTTTTTGAAAGCTCTTTTAGCAGAAGGACTGGATAAGAAATGTCAGGCTGATGCAGGAAATATCAAATATGATTATTACCTTCCGGCAGTGGAGGACAATACGGTTTTACTGATCGAGAGATGGGAAGATGAGGAATCGCTGAAAGCGCATATAGCAGCACCGCATATGGCAAAAATCGGAGAATTAAAAGCATTGTATGTAGAACATACAGAACTTCAGAAGATGTCAGCAGAGTAAAATTGGTAGAATTAAAAATAAAAGAGGGGGCGGAATGAATCCGTCCCCCTTTGTCATGTCTGATGATTTTAGTTATCTTCTTCCTGTACTGTGTAAGTCTGGCGTTTTCTTGCCATCTCATCACTTTCCAGATATTCATCATAAGTAGTAATCTTATCGATCAGCTTGCCACCCGGAACAATCTCCATGATACGGTTAGCAGTAGTCTGTACAATCTGATGGTCTCTGGAACTGAAAAGAATGACTCCAGGAAATTTGATCATACCGTTGTTCAGAGCAGTGATGCTTTCCATATCCAGATGGTTGGTAGGCTCATCAAAGAGCAGTACATTTGCGCCCGAGATCATCATCTTGGAAAGAAGGCATCGTACCTTTTCTCCTCCGGAAAGAACTTTTACACGTTTCACTCCGTCATCTCCTGAGAATAACATACGTCCTAAGAATCCACGTACATACGTTACATCTTTGTCATCAGAGTACTGTGTCAGCCAGTCTACGATAGTATAGTCATTATCAAATTCATCGCCGCTGTCTAATGGGAAATAGGCCTGGGAAGTTGTGATTCCCCATTTGTAAGTTCCCTCGTCCGGTTCCATCTCGCCCATCAGGATCTGGAAAAGTGTAGTCTTTGCAAGCTCATTGCTTCCGACGAATGCAACTTTGTCTTCACGTCCCAGTGTAAAAGAAATGTTATCCAGAACTTTTTCACCATCGATGGTCTTGCTGAGTCCTTCCACCATTAGTACTTCGTTACCAATTTCGCGGTTTGGTCGGAAGTCGATGTAAGGATATTTACGGCTGGATGGCTGGATGTCATCTAACTGGATTTTTTCCAGTGCACGTTTTCTGGAAGTAGCCTGTTTAGATTTGGAAGCGTTAGCGCTAAATCTTGAAATAAAGTCCTGTAATTCCTTGATTTTTTCTTCCTTTTTCTTGTTAGCTTCTTTCATCTGACGGATCAGAAGCTGACTGGATTCGTACCAGAAATCGTAGTTTCCGGCATAAAGTTTGATTTTTCCGTAATCAATATCTGCAATTTGTGTGCAGACTTTATTTAAAAAATAACGGTCATGGGATACAACGATGACTGTATTGTTGAAATTGATCAAAAATTCTTCCAGCCATGCAATCGCATCAAGATCCAAATGGTTGGTAGGCTCGTCAAGGAGAAGGATATCCGGGTTGCCGAACAGCGCCTGGGCAAGAAGAACCTTAACCTTCTCAGGACCGTTTAAGTTTTTCATAATCTCATAGTGAAGTTCTGTGTCGATGCCGAGTCCATTTAACAGAGTCGCAGCATCAGATTCAGCTTCCCAACCATTCATAGAAGCAAATTCACCCTCTAATTCGCTGGCTTTGATTCCATCTTCATCGGTGAAATCTTCTTTTGCATAAATGGCTTCTTTCTCTTTCATAATCTCATAGAGTCTTGCATTTCCCATCATAACAGTATCCAGAACCGGAAATTCATCATATTTAAAATGATCCTGCTGTAAGAATGAAAGACGTTCACCCGGAGTGATGATAACTTCACCTTTGGAAGGCTCTAACTGTCCGGATAAAATCTTCAGAAATGTAGATTTTCCGGCACCGTTGGCACCGATAAGTCCGTAGCAGTTCCCTTCTGTAAATTTAATATTAACATCCTCAAAAAGAGCTTTTTTTCCAACACGTAATGTAACATTGCTTGTACTTATCATAGTCTTTGTTTCCTCTTTTTCTTTAATCATAAATTAAGCCCAAATTGGGCAGGTTTCTAAACACATACATGGCTAATATAGCAAATATACTGGCAAAAGGCAAGGAAAAGATATATAATAAGTGTCATGATTGGGAGCTTTATCCTCAAAATCAATAAGAAGAGTATAGATACGAGTAGGAGTGATAGATATGACAAAAGGAACGATCGTGTTAGAAGGTGGAGCGGTAAGAGGGTTATTTACTTCCGGAGTATTAGATTATCTAATGGAGAAGGATTTATACCTGTCTCATGTGATCGGAGTATCTGCCGGTTCCTGCAATGCTGTTGGTTATATTTCAAAGCAGCCGGAGAGAACAAGGAATTGCATGATTCCGCGGAAAGAAGAGGACAGATATCTGAACGGTATTAAGACGTTCGTAAAGGAAAAAAGTATCATGGATATGGATAAGATTTTCCATAAATATCCATATGAGACATTTCCATTTGATTTCGATACTTATTTTTCTTCGGAGATGAGTTGCGATATCGTAGTGACAAACTGCGAGACGGGAAAGGCTGAATATAAGGACGAGAGAATGGATAAGGAACGTTTGATGAAATTATGCCGGGCATCCAGTAGTATGCCGCTTTTAGCACCGATGGTCAATGTGGATGGTACCGTTTATCTGGATGGTGGTGTTGCAGATTCTATTCCAATCGAGAGAGCAATGGAGATTGGTAATGAAAAGACAGTTGTTGTGCTGACAAGAAATCCCGGATATCGAAAGAAACCGACAAAAAAATCCGTTGCGAAGCTGTATCAGAGATATTATAAAAAGTATCCAAATCTGGTAAAGGCTGCTATCGACCGTAATATCGTGTACAATCAGGAATTAGAATTAATCGAGAAATTGGAGGATGAGGGGAAAATCTTTGTGATCCGGCCGCTGATTCCGACAGTTTCGAGACTGGAACAGAATCCGGAAGTGCTGATGCATTTTTATATGCATGGGTATCGTCTGATGAAACGACAGTACAGTGCCTTGGTGGAATATCTGGAATCATAAGAAGTAGAATTTTTGAATACACTTAATAAATAACAAGAGCAATCATGGAAAAACATATCCATGATTGCTAATTTTTATCTGATAGTATATTTATAACTTAATAGCGTACTTCCTGAAGATATAGTCCCTTAGGATCACAAGGTTCGCTGGCTTTCTTGGTTCCGGCGAAAATTGCATCGATATCTTCTTTTTTGCGGTTACCAAGGCCGATGTCAATCAGTGTTCCAACGATGATCCTCGCCATATTGTGAAGAAAATCGTTGGCGTGGATCATAATCTGGATTTCTTCAGTATCGCCGTAAATGTCAATATCATAAATCTCACGGACCGTGGATTTGCTCTTCTTTGCAGAAGAAAAATTGTGGAAATCATGCTTGCCTACTAACAGAATAGAAGCCTGCTGCATAAGCTGTTTGTCCGGTATCTGAAAGCAGTGGTAAATGTACTTACGGTCGAACACGCTCGGTACATCATCGATGGACATACGGTAAATGTAGATCTTGGAAGATGCATTGAGTTGTGCATGAAAACGGTCCGGAACTTCCTCAACAGCTGTGACTGCGATATCCATAGGGAGATATCTGTTCAGATAATGCTTGATATCTAAAGGTTTCATTGAAGAGTTTGTCTTGAAATTTGCAATTTGTGCGTAAGCGTGAACGCCAACTTCGGTACGGCATCCACAGTTTAACTCAATAGCTGTTTCCTCAGTCATCTTCTTTAAGACATCGCTGATTTTGTTTGAAATTGTATTGTTGGATTCGTCTCTGCCGAGGCGTGTCCATCCTTGATAGCGGCTTCCGTCGTATTCTATCGTTAATTTTATATTTCTCATAGCTGGTCTCCTTGTATATAATCTTATCTGAATTATTTATTGAACATAATTAAAAACATTGCGTAATTGTATTTAGTATAACAAAATATGTGATATAATAAAAGAACTTGTCGTAGAAATTTAGAGAATAGTATAGAACAGGAGAATGTGTCGTGGAACTGAAAATTAAAAAAGTATCAGAATCAGTGGTTGAAACTGTTCATTTAGTGCGTCCGAATCATTTGAACGCCGCAGGTCGATTGTTTGGAGGAATATTGATGCAGTGGATCGATGAAGTTGCAGGTGTTGTCGGAAAACGCCATGCGCATCGCAATGTTACGACAGCTTCTGTAGATAATCTGAATTTTTTAAAGGGTGCGTATCAGAGAGATCTTTTAGTGCTTCATGGGAAGATGACTTATGTGGGAAAAACCTCGATGGAAGTGAAGGTTGAGACCTATGTGGAGCATCTTGACGGAGAACACGATCTGATGAACCGAGCATATCTGACACTGGTAGCATTGGATGAGAATGATAAACCGGTGGAGGTAAATCGTCTGGAATTAGAGACAGAGGAAGAACGTGAGGAGTGGAAGAAAGCAGAACTTCGCAGACAGATCCGTAAATTAGAGCAGGCAGACGGGCTACAGTAATGTCATAGAAATCAGGAGGGCAGGGAAGAAAAGATCCCTGCCCGGTTTATTTCATATATTGCCGTACCATTTGTATTGTCTGATCGATCTGCTGTTTTTCAGTGTCACTTTTTCCTTCTTTAAAAATATCCATAATCAATGTGAATTCATCTGGAGTAAATTTTATCCCGCGTTTATTGGCACTGGTAATCAGAGCCATCATGATTGGGGCCAGAGTTTTCCCACTTTTGCCTGTGGTCTGTCTGGCAGCGGTCCGTATCAGTTCCAACTTTACCGGATCAATATTCTTCATTGCCGGGTGATTCATCCATTCGTTCATGTGCACGCACTCCTTTCGTGTCACAGGTCTCTGCCTGTGAGAGTTCTTCTTCAAATATATGACTATATTGTTCAAAAATGTCCTGCTGTTCCGGTGACATTGTTCCGCTCATCATATCCATCATACTCATTATATTCTGAATCTGTTCCAATTGTTCTTTCATATCCGGTTCCATATAACCTTTGACCGTATCGAAAATATTTAGAGGTTTCAATTCGTTTGGAAATCCGAAGAAATGATAGATCGTGTACTGAAATTCCGTGAATTTAATGTAGACAGCGAGTATGTGCTGCATGGATGGAGGAGTGTATGGAAGCATACATTTCAGGATATCCAGGCAGGGCGGAGCAGTAAGGCTGTCAAATAAAGACATAGGTCTTGGAGGTTTTTGTTCCATAAGCACTCCCGGAAGTTGTGTCGTAAAAATATATGAAGTAAGAGAAGATTATATGAAAAACCATATAATAAAGTAGAAATGATTTTACAGGGAGGAAATTTTTATGAGACGACGTCTGGTTATAGATGGGAATGCGGTGTATGAAGTGGATGAGGAGTGTATGAAAGAAAGATTACAGAAATGCGAAAATTTGACGCAAAAATACAAGAAGGAAAGTTCGCGAAAAGAGAAGAAACAGAACACGCGTGCACAGAAAATATGAAAGGCGGAGTGAGCACTCCGCCTGAAATATACTGTATATCAGATAATGAGAGAAGAAGATTGAGAGAAAAAATTAGCAGCCACAACCACCACAGCCACCGCATCCGCAGTCATTAGAGAATAATCCGTTGCCACATCCGCCACAGCAGATCAGAAGCAGGATGATCCACAGGCAGCTGTCGTTTCCGCAACCACAACCATTTCCTGATGATCCATTACCACACCCGCCGCAGCATACCAGAAGTAAGATGATCCACAGACAATTGTTGTTACTGAAGCCACAGCCACATCCGCAGTCTCCACCTCTTCCGGAATCGCAACCACATCCACAGTTAGTAGCAGTTAAATCACTCATATGAAAAGCCTCCATATATTATATTTACAGTACATAATATGTGAAGGCCTGAAATGTGTGAAAAGGAAGTTTAATATTTTACTAATTTCTTAACAGCATGCTGGTAGCTTAAGATTGTTTTCTGGTTCCTCAATCGGTCAAGTTTTCCGAAATCTTCTTTAATGTGTTTATCGTAGAGTGACAGAAGATAGGAGACCGTATAATTTCGGTTCTTATACCAGGAAAATAAAATCCAGTTCATTGTACTGGGATGCCAGTAGCGTTCCGGGATACCTGCTTCCCGAAGAAAGATTGCATAACGGGTAGCTCGTCCGGCAAGTTTTGTCAGGCGTCCGCGTTTATGTTCTTTAAAAAGCTGTTCGCTTTCTTCTACCAGTTCGTAGAGTTTTCCGGATACTTTCCAATATCTGAGCAGTTCGGAATCTTCATCGAAATCTTCTTCCATATGATACAGATCAAAGGTCTGCATCTGACCGCCGTTTCCTCGCAGTGTCTGGTCGTATTCTTTTCTGGCGTCAGCATCCGACAGAATCTGATATGCTTCAAGTATTTCCTGCATTTGTCTGGTTGTATCAATTCCACGTCTCATATTAACATCAGGATGATAACGCTTGGCAAGTAAGTTCTTAGCCTGTGTGATTTCATCCTGAGTAGCTTTCTTAGAGACCCCTAATATCTCATAATAAGTCCTGTTCTCCATGTCAACCTCCCCATATATATTCCTTATCGCATGTAGAACCGATATTATTCTACGCCATTAGCGTACAGAAATCAATGGATAAAATTTATGTATGAACAATCCATGTAAAAATGAATATCTTACTATAAAAAAGAGGAAAATTATGGACAGGGTAAAGAAAAGTATCCATTATTATTGTTCATCAACGATAAAAGAGAAAAATCGTGGAAAGGGAGTGGGGGTGGTAGTGTTTGATACAGGGGCAGCACCGCATCCCGATATCATGAAGCAGATTATATATTTTGAGGATCTATTGCATGGAAGACAGACACCTTATGATGATTGTGGACATGGAACTCATGTGTGTGGAATTATTGCCGGAAACGGAATAGCATCGAATGGAAAATATACGGGGATATCCAGAGAGGCTTCTCTGATTGTCTTAAAAGTCCTTGGAGAACATGGGGAAGGAAATGTGGAAGATATTCTGGCAGGGGTATATTGGGTATTGCAGAATTACCGGAAATATCGAATCAGAATTGCAAATTTGTCTGTGGGAGCCGGAGGGGAACTGGACGAAGAAAAAGAACAGAAACTACTTGCAGCGGTGGAGGCAATGTGGGATGTTGGAATTGCGGTCATTGTTTCGGCAGGCAATTTAGGACCTGGAAAAGGAACGATTACAATACCGGGGAACAGTAAAAAAGTAATCACTGTAGGGGCAGTGGATCGTACGGGAAGATTAATGGAACATTCCGGAAGAGGACCGACAAAAGCCTGTGTGATCAAGCCGGATATCATTACTGAGGGGCAGAATGTAATCTCATGTAATCATTTATATGTGGAAGAGAAGAATGGCCAAATTCCCTCACCTTACAATATGAAAAGTGGAACATCCATGGCGACACCGATAGTATCAGGAGCGGCGGCACTTTATTTCTCAAAATATCCGGAGAAAAGCAACGTAGAATTAAAATTAAAACTCCGTCAGACCTGCGAACATTCCTATATAAACAGAGGTATAAGTAGAAAATTTGGAGAAGGGAGTGGTTGGGGCTTACTTCGAGTAGACCGGTTATTGTCAGACAACGGTTTTTCATAAAATCTGAAAGCAAAATAAAAAAACAGTAGGTGTCAAGAAAAAATACTTGACACTTATCTTTCTCTGTTGTATTATAACACAGGTGATTAATGTGAATGAGATTCTTGAACAGACTTTGTTGTTCGATTTTTATGGAGAACTTCTGACGAAACATCAGAAAGAAATCTATGGACAGTTTATATCAGAAGATCTTTCCCTGGGAGAGATTGCAAGAGAGGCAGGCATCAGCCGTCAGGGTGTGTATGACCTGGTGAAACGATGTGATCAGACTTTGAAAGGGTATGAGGAAAAATTACATCTGGTGGAGAAGTTCATAGCGATCCGTGAGAAGGTCGGGGAGATAGGTACATTATTAGATGGATATGAGCAGAAGAATACAGCAGAGATTGTAGAAAAGATTCGCAAGATATCCGGTGAGATTATAGAGGAGTTATAAGATGGCATTTGACAGTTTAACAGAGAAACTTCAGAACGTATTTAAAAATCTCAGAAGTAAGGGACGTCTGACAGAGGACGATGTAAAGGAAGCCCTGAAGGAGATTAAGAGAGCTCTTCTTGCAGCCGATGTAAACTTTAAGGTAGTCAAGGATTTTACAAAGAATGTTCAGGAGAGAGCAATCGGTCAGGATGTTATGAACGGACTGAATCCGGGCCAGATGGTCATTAAGATCGTAAATGAAGAACTGGTGAAACTGATGGGATCTGAGACTACTGAGATTCAGTTGCAGCCGGGAAAGAGCATTACAGTAATCATGATGGCAGGTTTGCAAGGTGCCGGTAAGACAACCACGACAGCTAAACTTGCAGGAAAGTTTAAATTAAAAGGAAAGAAACCATTGCTGGTAGCCTGTGATGTGTACCGTCCGGCGGCAATCAAGCAGTTGCAGGTCAACGGTGAGAAGCAGGGCGTGGAAGTATTTGCAATGGGTGATACCCACAAGCCGGCGAATATCGCCAAGGCAGCAATAGAACATGCAGAGAAGAATGGTAATAACATTGTAATCCTGGATACCGCAGGTCGTCTTCATATTGATGAAGATATGATGGGCGAACTTCAGGAGATTAAAAAAGCGGTTACTGTACATCAAACTATTCTCGTGATTGATGCGATGACTGGTCAGGATGCAGTAAATGTAGCGAAAGAATTCAATGATAAGATTGGAATTGATGGTGTTATAGTTACCAAGTTAGATGGTGATACAAGAGGTGGTGCGGCACTGTCCGTTAAGGCAGTTACCGGTAAGCCGATTCTGTATGTAGGTATGGGAGAAAAATTGTCAGATTTGGAACAGTTCCATCCGGATCGTATGGCGTCCCGTATTCTTGGTATGGGAGATGTGCTGACACTGATAGAGAAAGCCGAGGCTGAGATTGACGAAGAAAAAGCCAAAGCGATGACTCAGAAATTGAAGAAAGCACAATTTGATTATGATGATTATCTGGAGAGTATGAACCAGATGCGGAACATGGGAGGGTTCAGCAGCCTTATGAATATGCTTCCGGGATTAGGAAACATGGGCATGGGAAAAGGAATGAATCTGAACGATGAACAGACTTCGCAGGCAGAGAAGAATATGGCGAGAATGGAAGCTATGATTCAGTCTATGACGCCGGCAGAGCGAAGCAATCCGGATTTATTGAATCCATCGAGAAAGCATCGAATCGCGAAAGGTGCCGGGGTCGATATCGCAGATGTCAACCGCATGGTCAAATCTTTTAATGAGATGCGCAAGATGATGAAGCAGTTCGGAAAGATGGGCAAAGGCAAAAAAGGAAGATTCCGGATGCCGTTTTAATGTAGATATATTGCGTAACACGCATTATATAGATTTTAGTTTTTAATTAATGATTAAATATGGAGGTAAATGAACATGGCAGTAAAAATCAGATTAAGAAGAATGGGACAGAAGAAAGCTCCTTTCTATAGAATCGTAGTAGCTGATTCTAGATCACCAAGAGACGGAAGATTTATCGATGAGATCGGTACTTATGATCCGAACTGTGATCCAAGTGCAATCAACGTTGATGAGGAAGCAGCTAAGAAATGGTTGGCTAACGGTGCACAGCCTACAGAAGTTGTTGGAAAGATTTTCAAAGCAGCTGGCATTGAAAAATAATAAATGCCCTGGAGGTGCGCAGTATGAAAGAATTAGTTGAAGTAATTGCGAAAGCATTAGTCGATGATCCTGAAAGCGTAGTTGTTAATGAACGCGAAGAGCGCAAAACGACGATTCTGGAAGTACATGTTGCCGATTCTGATATGGGAAAGGTTATTGGAAAGCAGGGACGTATTGCCAAGGCTATCCGTTCCGTTGTGAAAGCAGCTGCGGCCAAGGAAGACAAAAAGGTTGTTGTTGATATTTTAGATTAATTGACAGACCTGTTTTATGAACGTAAGATAAGGACAGACTAGAAATGGTCTGTCCTTGTTTTGAAGATATGGAGGATGCAAATGGAGCAGTTATTGCAGGTTGGAGTAATTTCATCCACGCATGGTGTACGGGGAGAAGTAAAAGTTTTTCCTACGACAGACGATGCTTTGAGATTTAAAAGTTTAAAGAAAGTAATTCTTGATACAGGGAAAGAACAACTTCCTTTGGAAATCCAGAATGTTAAATTTTTCAAACAGTTTGTCATTTTAAAATTCAAAGGAATTGATAATATAAACGATATTGAAAGATATAAGCACTGTCCGCTCCTGATTGAGCGTGAAAATGCAGTGCCTCTTGAGGAGAATGAGCATTTTATTGCGGATATGATCGGTATGCAGGTAGTCACAGAAGACGGAGAAGTTTTCGGAACATTGAAAGATGTTATGGAGACCGGTGCAAATGATGTCTATATTATTGACAGCAAGGCACATGGAGAAGTCTTGCTTCCGGCAATCAGGGAATGTATTCTGGATGTAGACGAAGAAGAAGGAAAGATGACCGTTCATCTGATGGATGGTTTAATATAGGAGACTGTAACATGAATTTTTATATTATGACACTGTTTCCGGATATGGTAAAAGACGGGTTAAATACCAGTATTATCGGAAGAGCGATGGAGAAAGGGTTGTTGTCGATTGACGCGGTCAATATCAGAGATTATGCATTTAACAAGCACCACAGCGTGGATGATTATCCTTACGGTGGCGGTGCAGGGATGCTGATGCAGGCAGAGCCGGTATACCAGACTTACAAAGCTATTGAAGAGAAGACAGGAAAGAAGAGCTTAAGAGTGGTTTATCTGTCTCCGCAGGGAAAGACATTTAACCAGAAGATGGCAGAAGAATTTGCCAAAGAAGAAGATCTGGTTTTTTTGTGCGGACATTACGAGGGAATCGATGAGAGAGTATTGGAAGAGATTGTTACAGATTATGTGTCCATCGGCGATTATGTGCTGACGGGCGGTGAGCTCCCGGCAATGATCATGGTAGATACGATTTCCAGACTGATTCCGGGAGTATTACATAACGATGTTTCTGCGGAATTTGAGAGTTTCCAGGACAATCTGTTAGAATATCCCCAGTATTCCAGACCGGAAGTATGGCATGAGAAACAGGTGCCTCCGGTACTGATGTCGGGGCATCATGCAAACATTGAAAAATGGAGAAGAGAGCAGTCCGTGATCCGAACGGCGTTAAATCGTCCGGATCTTTTAGAAAAGGCAGAACTTACAGAAAAAGAACGAAAAATCGCTGAAAATGCGCAAAAAACTATTGCTTTAGAAGATGAGATATGATAAGATATAGCGTGTTGTGAAGAAAATCGATGGTCCTCTGGTACCGAATGTATTAAGAACATCCAATATTATTAAGGAGGTCACACATCATGAACGATATTATTAAGAATATTGAAGCAGCTCAGGTGAAAGAAGTTGCAGAATTCCACGTAGGAGATACTGTTAAAGTTTACGGAAAGATCAAAGAGGGTAACCGTGAAAGAATTCAGGTGTTCGAGGGAACAGTTCTGAAGAGACAGGGCGGTGGAGCAAGAGAGACATTTACAGTTAGAAAGACATCTAACGGTGTAGGTGTTGAGAAGACATGGCCGGTACACTCACCAAACGTTGAGAAGATTGAAGTAGTAAGAAGAGGTAAAGTAAGAAGAGCTAAATTATTCTACTTAAGAGACCGCGTTGGTAAGAAGGCTAAAGTTAAAGAATTAGTAAAATAGGAAACTGAGTAAAAAGGACAACTACAAAATGTATGTTGTCCTTTTTGATAATACGGGTGATGATATGGCAAAGAAGAAAAAGTATCAGCGCAGAAAAGTAAAAGTACAGAATAAAAAATATAAGCAGCTGCAGAAGAAACTTCGACGAAGCACCAGAAAGTTAAAACCGGATAAGAAATGGGTGAAGATCGTATTTGGCTGGATTTTTAAGATCGCACTGGTATGTCTGTTTGCATTTGTGTTTGTCTGGTATTACGGGCAGAGAGTAAGTGTTGTCGGGGATTCCATGAATCCGGTGCTTTATAATGGAGATATTGTGCTTGTAAATCGGGCAGTATACAATGCATCCAGCCCGAAACGTGGTGATATCGTTGTGTTTAAGCCGAAAGGGAATGAGAATACACATTATTATGTGAAACGTATTGTAGGACTTCCGGGGGAAAAAGTGCAGATCGTAGAAAACAGAGTCTACATCAACGGAGAAAAATTAGAAGAAGATTATGATACAACCAATATAGACAATGTGGGAATCGCAGGAGAAGAGATCACCCTGGGCGGTGATGAATATTTCGTACTGGGAGATGACCGTGAGAACAGCGAGGACAGCCGTAACGCGGATATCGGGGCGGTGAAGAGAGACTATCTTTACGGAAAAGCCTGGTATATTATTTCACCTGGAAAACACAGAGGTTTTGTGAAATAAAGGAGGAACTATGCATTTTCAGTGGTATCCTGGTCATATGACAAAAGCAAAGCGTATGATGCAGGAAAATATTAAATTAATAGATCTGGTCATTGAACTGGTAGATGCCAGAATCCCAATGAGCAGTCGTAATCCGGATATCGATGAATTGAGTCAGAATAAGGCAAGAATGGTTTTGCTAAACAAGGCAGATATGGCGGAAGAAAAATGGAATGATGCCTGGACAGACTATTTCAAGTCCAAAGGTTATCATGTGGTAAAAGTTAATTCAAAAAAGGGAACAGGGATTAAATCTATCCAGGGGGTGATTAAAGAGGCATGCAAAGAGAAGATTGAGAGAGACCGTAAGCGAGGAATCTTAAATCGTCCGGTTCGGGCGATGGTAGTAGGTATTCCGAATGTGGGAAAATCGACCTTTATTAATGCGCTTGCAGGAAAAGCCTGTGCAAAGACAGGAAATAAACCGGGAGTGACTAAGGGAAAACAGTGGATCCGCCTGAACAAGCAGGTAGAACTTCTGGATACGCCGGGAATTTTGTGGCCAAAATTTGAGGATCAGGAAGTTGGGCTTCGGCTTGCATTTATCGGCTCCATTAAGGATGAAATTTTGAATACCGAAGAGCTTGCGGGAGAACTGATTAAATTTATGAATCCGTATTATCCGGGAGTTTTGGAAGAAAAATATAATATTGAGTCAGATAATGATGAATATGTAGTACTGAATCGTATTGCAGAGAGCAGACATTGTCTGGTCAGAGGAAATGAATTAGATACAGAGAAAGCAGCCGGATTATTGATGGATGATTTCCGAAATGGACGACTGGGACGACTGACACTGGAGTATCCGGAGGACATTTAATCTTTAGAAAACGAAAAGAAGAGGGATTTGCAGAAAGGGGATAACATCCGGTGGCAGGAAGAGAGAAAGAACCAGGAATATTAAGAGAGATTGGCGGATGGATTATTTATATACTGATTATTCTTGCGTTGACATATGTGATTATTACATATGTCGGACAGAGAACGCGCGTCAGCGGATCTTCTATGGAGACGACACTCAGTGATGGAGACAATTTGATCGTAGACAAATTATCCTATCGTTTCAGTGATCCAAGCCGATTTGATATTATCGTATTTCCGTACAGATATGAGGAAGATACTTACTATATTAAGAGAATTATCGGACTTCCGGGAGAGACCGTTCAGGTTATCGATGGATATGTTTATATCAATGGAGAACAGCTTGCCAGTGATATTTACGGTGCGGAAGTGATGGAGAGTGCAGGTATAGCAGAGGAACCGATTACGCTGGGAGCAGACGAATATTTTGTACTGGGAGATAATCGAAATCACAGCTCAGACAGCCGTGATCCAAGCGTGGGAATCCTAACGAGAAGTGAACTGATGGGAAAAGCGTGGATCCGCATTTATCCATTTAATAAAATGGGAGTAATCAAACATGAATAAACGAGAAGAAGAAAGACTGCGGAAACAGCAGGAAAAATTAGAAAAAGAGCTGGCGCGTCTGGAGACAATGAAAGTCTATGAGAAAGAATATTCCATGTGTGAATATATCTGCGGGATTGACGAAGTGGGAAGAGGACCGTTAGCAGGACCTGTCGTTGCGGGAGCGGTGATTTTGCCAAAAGATGTAACGATTTTATATTTAAATGATTCAAAGAAGTTATCGGAGAAAAAGAGAGAACTTCTTTATGATGAGATCATGGAAAAAGCAATTGCGACAGGAATCGGGATGGCAAGTCCGGCAAGAATCGATGAGATTAATATTTTGCAGGCAACCTACGAGGCGATGCGGGAAGCTATTTCTAATCTGAAAATTCGCCCGGACATTTTGCTAAATGATGCGGTGACAATTCCGGAGGTTGATATTCCACAGGTTCCGATCATTAAGGGAGATGCCAAGAGTGTGTCCATTGCAGCAGCAAGTATTATTGCCAAAGTAACCAGAGACCGTCTGATGGTGGAATATGACAAAGTGTTGCCGGGGTATGATTTCGCCAGCAATAAAGGTTACGGGACGAAAGCACATATTGCAGGATTAAAGGAACTGGGACCGACACCGATTCACAGACAGAGTTTTATTGGACATTTTGTATAGTAAGGAGTAGGCAGATGGAGAAGAATAAACGTACCATCGGAACTACTTATGAGAAAATAGCCGGAGCTTATTTGGAGGCAAAGGGCTATCAGATATTAGAATATAATTACAGGTACCGCCGGGGCGAGATTGATATTATAGCGCAGGATGAAGAATATCTGGTGTTCTGTGAGGTAAAGTATCGTTCGGGAAAGAAGAGTGGTCATCCTGCGGAGGCGGTGGATCATAGAAAGCAGCGAAGTATTTCCCAGTGTGCACTTTATTATCTGACGGTGCATGGAATGACGGACAGGCCGTGCCGGTTTGATGTCATCAGTATAGAGGGAGAACAGATTACCTTATATCAAAATGCATTTGATTATGCGAGATAGGAAGTATCGTGATGAAATTAAATATTAAGTACAAAAATGACAGGCATATTTATGATGAAAAAGAGGTAGCGGGTGTGCCGTTTCTCTCTTATCCGATGTTTGAAGAGACCGGGATTGTAAATCATGGCTTTTCCACCAGATTTGGCGGTGTCAGCAAGGGATGTTATGCTACGATGAACATCAGCACCACCAGAGGGGATGATCCGGAGGCGGTTGCAGAGAATTGCAGACGTATGGCCAATGCTCTTGGGGTAGAAGTCGAAGATTTCACTTATACACAGCAGACACATACAACGAATGTCGTGGTTGTAAAAACAGAAGATAAAGGCAAAAGATTTGCAGAGACCGATGGTATGATCACCAATGTGCCGGGAATTTGTCTGGTCACATTTTATGCGGATTGCGTGCCGTTATATTTTGTTGATCCGGTGAAAAAAGTCATCGGACTCAGTCATTCGGGATGGAGAGGAACCGTTGGAAAGATAGGAAAAGTGACTGTGGAGAAGATGACAACGGAATATGACTGTGATCCGAAAGACATTCTGGCGGCAATCGGACCATCCATCTGTCAGGATTGTTATGAAGTGAGTGAGGATGTCATAGACTGCTTTAAAGAGAAATTTGATGAGCATTTATGGGACAATTTATTCTATCAGAAAGAGAATGGAAAATATCAGTTGAATCTGTGGGAAGCCAATCATCAGATTTTTCTGGAATCCGGAATTTCGGAAGAACATATTGCAGTGACGAATGTGTGCACACACTGCAATCCGGATGTGTTATTTTCACACCGGACGACCGGAAATGCGCGGGGAAATGTCAGTGCATTTCTGGCATTGAAATAGGCAGAATAAAACAGGCGGACAAAGTATAGAAGTGGAATATAGATGTTAATAAGGAGGGTGAAAGATGTCCTCAGAGACAACGGAACAGGTAACAGAAGTAACAAAAGACACGGTAGAACAGGTAAATAGTTTCGTACAGTATTTTCAGGATCATATACCGAACCTGATTGGATTTGGATTAAAAGTCCTGATCGCACTGGTTGTATTTTTTGTCGGAAGATTACTGATTAAATGGGTGCGAAAGATTGTGAAACGTTCCATGGAAAGATCTAACGCAGATAAAGGTGTCACACAGTTTCTGGACTCCATGTTAAAATTCGGACTGTACGGACTCCTGATTTTCAGCATCGCAACTAAACTGGGTGTGGATACTACATCGGTAGCAGCACTGGTAGCATCCGGTGGTGTGGCAATCGGTCTGGCGTTACAGGGAAGCCTGTCAAATTTTGCAGGTGGTGTTCTAATCTTATTATTAAAACCATTTGAAGTTGGTGATTATATCATTGAGGCGACCAATGGACATGAAGGTGTGGTAAAAGAAATTCAGATTTTTTATACCAAATTGTGCACGATTGATAACAAGAACATCGTAATCCCGAACGGAATGCTGACAAACAACAGTCTGGTGAATGCGACTGCCAGGGATGAACGGCAGCTTGATCTTAAACTCAGCATTTCATATGAGTCGGATTTAAAAAAGGCCAAGTCAGTGATTGAAAAATTGATAAGAAATGACAAAGCAATTCTTTTAGAGAAAGATCTCAAAGTCTTTGTAGATGAACTGGGAAACAGCAGTGTTGTACTCGGAGCAAGAGCTTGGGTGAAAAATGAAGATTACTGGGATACCAGATGGAGATTATTAGAAGAGATAAAATTGGCTCTGGATGAGAACGGAATAGATATTCCGTATCCGCAGGTTATGGTACATCAGGCAAAAAGTCTTGACAATTAAAGATAAAAACGATATAATTTAGTCTGTCGGTTTTAGTTACTGACAGATATATGCTGGAATAGCTCAGTCGGTAGAGCACTTCACTCGTAATGAAGGGGTCGTCGGTTCAAGTCCGATTTCCAGCTTATTTTAATTTAAGAGAAAATAGTTGAAGGCGTATGAAAGAAAAACTCATTCATACGCCTTTTGTATAGCAAAATTAAAATGCTGAATACTTATGGGACCACAAAAATCCGTACTTATGGTAAGAAATTCTTGCTGGTTTTGACGATTACTTTGTCAAATACCATAAACATCGACGGCAGGACGAAGATTACGACAACCATACTGATCAGGGCACCTCTCGCCATTAAGATGCAGAGGGAACTGATCATGTCAATGTTGGAGTAAAGACCGACACCGATGGTAGCGGCAAAGAAACTTAAAGCGCTTACCATAATGGACTGTGCGGATGCCTGGTGTGCGGTGGTGATGGCATCGTACTTGCCGGCGCCGTGGTTTCGCTCACGTTTGTATCTGGTGGTCATTAAGATCGCATAGTCTACAGTAGAACCAAGCTGGATCGTGCCGATGACGATGGATGCCACAAACGGAAGTCTGGTTCCTGTGTAATATGGAATGCCCATATTTACAAAAATTGCAAATTCAATGACACCGACCAGTATAAATGGAAGGGAGATTGATTTAAACAGGATCAGTATAATTAAAAAAATGATACCGATGGACACGGTACTTACGGTCCTGAAATCCTTATCTGTAATGTCGATCAGGTCGGAGGTCAGAGGACCTTCGCCGATCAGCATCCCACCTTTATCGTAGTTATGTAAAATCTTGTTCAGTTCTTTAATCTGCACATTTAACTCATCAGAAGCAACTTTATATTCGGAATTGACCAACAAAAGCTGATAGTTATCATTTTTCAAAATGCTGGAAACAGATTCCGGAATCATACTGCTCGGAATACCCGGGCCGACCAGTGCATCCAGTCCCAAAGCCCATTTGACACCGTCCACGTCATCCATTTCGTGAACCATCTTACCCACTTCAGAAGAAGGCGTATCGCTGTCCACCAGAATCATATGCGTCGTGTTCATATTGTAATCTTCTTTTAGTTTCTCATTTGCAATAATACTTGGCAGATCTTTCGGAAGCGTTTCATCCAGATTATAATAAACCTGCGTATGATTATTTCCATAGATCGCCGGGAAGAGAAGTACCAGGAAAATAACAACATAAATGAGGTAACGTTTTGTTACTTTATCTGAAATCCTTCCGATATCCGGGAGGAATGGTTTGTGCTTCGTTTTTTCAATCATTTTATCACAGCAAAGAATCATAGATGGCAGAATTGTGACGCAGGCAATTACACCAAAAATGACGCCCTTGACCATAACGACACCGATATCCATACCTAAGGTAAATGTCATGAAGCAGAGTGCGATAAATCCGGCAATTGTAGTAACGGAACTTCCAATGACAGAAGAGAAGGTGTGGGCAATCGCATGTGCCATCGCACGTTCTTTATCGCCATCGTATCGTTCCTGCTGTTCTTCATAACTGTGCATCAGGAAAATAGAGTAATCCAGAGTAACACCTAATTGAAGAACTGCTGCCAGAGCTTTTGTAATATAGGAAATTTCTCCTAAGAAATAATTGCTACCCAAGTTATAAAGGATTGCAATTCCGATACTGAGCATGAAAAGTAACGGAACAAAAAAGGAATCCATTGTGACAGCCAACACGATCACGGCCAGGATGACTGCAATCAGTACATAAACCGGCGTCTCTTTTTCAGCCAGATTCTTAGTATCAGTAACCACTGCAGACATACCGCTTAAGAAACACTGCTTTCCTGCCAGAGAGCGGATTTCTTCAATTGCATTCATGGTTCCGTCGGAGGAAGTACCTTCATCAAAGAAAATTCCCATCATAGTTCCCGTTTCAGAATTAAATGCGTTGTAAACCTCAGATGGAAGCATACTTTTAGGAATGCTGATGTCTGCGACAGAGTCATACCAGAGTACTTTATGTACGTGATCAATCTTCTCAATCTCAGCTTTTAATTTTGCTACATCTTTATCCTCCATGCCATCAACAATAAACATAGAGAAAGCACCGGTGCCAAAATCATTGACCAGAATGTCCTGACCTTTCATCGTCTCGATGTTGTCAGGAAGATAAGTAAGTACATCATAATTGACTCGCGTGTGAATATATCCCAATGTCGCAGGAATCAACAAAAGGATACTCACGATCAGGATTATAATTCTGTACTTCACGATTTTCTTACCGAAATTTACCATATAGGATCCCCTTCTTTCTTTTTCTGACTAATGGACACGCAGATGGCGATAGTGCACAAAGAAGAATGTGACCAACAGTCATTTTTGTTCTAATTGCACTATACTATAAAAATGACTATTAGTCAATTGTGAAGAAAATGTGAAACTGTAAAATTTCTATAAACTATTGTATAAAAATGGGATAATTGTATACAAACATACAATTATCCATTGACACACGTATAATTTACTGGTAAAATGCAGTCATTGGGAAAAATAGGAGGTATGCACAATGCTTAAGGGATTTAAAAACGCAGTTGATGTTGATTTTACGATTGAAGAGAATCGTGTGAAGATGGAAGATGCTTTCAAACAAGTTGACGCTGAAAAAGGAAGCGTATATCCATTAATTATTGGTGGCGAGAGAATTGAGACAGAGAAAAAGATCACATCTTTAGATCCGTCCAATAAGGAAGTGCTTGGATATGCATGTTCATGTAGCCAGGAATTAGCAGAGAAGGCTATTCTTACAGCACAGGAAGCATTTAAGACATGGAGTGTTACTCCGGTGGAAGAGAGAGTACGTTGTTTGAGAAAACTTGCTACCTTATTGATTGAGAACCGTTTCTATATTGATGCATGGAATGTATCTGAGAGTGGTAAGAAATGGGACGAGGCAGACGGAGAATTATGCGAACAGCTTGATTTCATCAATTCATATGCAATGCATATGCTGAAGCTGGATGAAGGACTTGAGCTTGTGCCTACAGACGAATATACAAAATGTATCTACATTCCAATTGGTGTAGGTGTGGCTGTTCCACCGTGGAACTTCCCAATCTCACTGATGGGTGGTATGATTGCATCTTCTGTAGTAACAGGTAATGCAATGGTTGTAAAACCATCATCTAACACACCAATCTGTGCTTACAAGTTTATTGAATTATGTGAGAAGGCTGGCATTCCGGCAGGAGTTGTCAACTACATTCCTGGATCAGGATCAGAGATTGGAGATTACATCGTAGATCATCCACTTACAAGATTTGTAAACTTTACAGGATCAAAAGAAGTTGGATGCCGTATCAACGAGCACGCTGCACATATTGCTAAGGGACAGAAATGGATCAAGAGAGTAGTAGCTGAGATGGGTGGAAAGAATGCGATTATCGTAGATTCTTCTGCGAACATCAAGAAAGCAGCACAGGGAGTTGCAAGCTCTGCATTTACATTCCAGGGACAGAAGTGTTCAGCATGTTCAAGAGCTATCGTTATGAGTGATGTATACGATGAGTTCGCAGCAGCAGTTGTAGAAGAGGCTAAGAAGTTAAAAGCAGATCAGGGATCTGGCAGAGAAGACCATGTGATGGGACCAGTTATTGATAAGTCAGCCTATGACAGCATCACAGGATATATTGAAGTAGCAAGAGAAGAGGGCGATATTGCTTTCGGTGGTACATATAGCGATGAAGTAGGATACTACATTGATCCGACAGTTGTACTGAACATTAAGAGAGATGCAAGAATTGCAAATGAGGAGATCTTTGGACCAGTTCTGGCAGTCATCAAAGTAGATTCTTTCGATGAAGCTCTGGATGTTGCAAACCAGACAGAGTATGGTCTTACAGGATCTGTATATAGTGAGAACCGTGCAAATATCAGAAAGGCAAAAGTAGAATTTAACGTAGGTAACTTATACTTCAATCGTAAATCTACAGCAGCCGTAGTACTTCAGCATCCATTCGGAGGATTTAATATGTCCGGTACAGATGCGAAGACCGGTACAGCAGATTATCTGACAAACTTCCTGAATCTGAAATCAGTAACAGAAGATCTGACAGATTAATATAGCGAGCTATAGAATGAATTTACAGGTGTCAATAGAAATTCCTTGAAGGGTTTCTGTTGACATCTTTTTTATAGCTGCAGAATTCAACCTACAGAAACCAGACAGAGATACTGCTGAAGTTCCAGTCTTATGATACCGCCAAACATTATATATACTAAGGCAGAACCTGGAATGATCAGGTTCTGCTCAGATACCATTTCTCGACAGTATTTATGACTGCATAAAGTAACATTGCCATGATGCATAGGAGAAGAATTGCCATAAGTAGCCAGTTCATCTGGAACGTCTGACTCGCATAGATAATCATATACCCCAGACCTTCTTTGGCAGCCAGAAATTCTCCAATCACGACACCCACCAGGCATAATCCAATATTTACTTTCATATTACTGATAATAGCAGGAACTGAGCTTGGCAATATGACTTTGGTGAGAACGTGGAATTTTGTACCACCGAGTGTATAGACCAATTTGAGTTTACCGGGATCTACGATTTGGAAACTGGTATAGAGACTCAGAATGCTACCGAAGATTGCAACAGACATTCCGGCGACAATGATCGTAGTTTTATTAGCGCCAAACCAGACAATCAAAAGTGGTGCCAATGCGGATTTGGGAAGACTGTTCAGTACGACTAGGTAAGGGTCCAGAATTTCGGAAAATTTATGATTTATCCAGAGAAGGACGGCCATAAAAATACTAATGATAATCACTAGAAAGAAACTGACGATGGTTTCGTACAAAGTGACGCCGATGTGGATAAATATACTATGATCAACCACCATCCCCCAAAAGCACAATGCAATTTTAGAAGGACTGCTAAAGATAAAAGAGTCTATAATCCCTATACTGGCGGTAAATTCCCAGAGAAACAGAAAACTGAATAAGATAAGGACTCGAGAGACAGCAACGATACGCCGGTGTTTTTGGATAGATTTTAAATAATTTAGCTGCTCAGGAGAAAATTCGGCAATATGATCACTCATCACTGTTCAGCTCCTTCCATATTATGTTAAAATAAGTTTTAAATTCTGGTGCATTTCTCCGGTTCAAAGGAGTGTCTTTTTCCAGATTGAATTTTAAAGGCAGTGTCTGTTTGATCGTAGCAGGACGTTTTGACAGGATGATAATGCGGTCGGCAAGAGAAATTGCTTCAGATAAATCGTGAGTGACCAGGACCGCAGATTTTTTCTCCTTTCGCAAAATCTGTCCGATATCGTCACTGACGTTTAATCTTGTCTGGTAATCGAGAGCTGAAAACGGTTCGTCAAGAAGTAAAAGTTCAGGTTCTAATACAAGAGTGCGGATAAGTGCAGCACGTTGGCGCATACCGCCGGAGAGTTCTGAAGGTCTGGCATTTTCAAATTGCCGTAGACCATAGATGTCAAGCAGTTCGTGGGCACGTTCTCTGGTTCTGGCGGTCAGCATATGCTGGATTTCCAGACCGAGAAGTACATTATTATAAATGGTCCGCCATTCGAATAATTCATCGTGCTGGAGCATATAGCCGACGTTTGTGGTGCTTTCCTTTAAATATTTACCATTGATTTTGATCAGCCCTTTTTCTGGAATTAAGAGGCCGGAGATCAATGAAAGTATCGTGGATTTGCCACATCCGGAAGGTCCCACGATTACGACAAAGTCACCCTTGTTCATCGAAAAAGAGATATCTTGGATTGCCGGAGTTTCACCTTCAAGATTGTGATATGCATAGTGTATATGTCTTAATTCCAGTATCTGTTCCATAGGAACCTCCTTTAAGAATTTTATATATTATTTTATGCAAATATAATAAAATCGTGTATTTTTTTCCTTGTCATGCGTAATACAAGCAGTTAAGATATAAGGAAAGAACAAGATCATGGAGACGGATGACTATGAATTATCAGAAAGAACTGGACAAGCTATTAATAAAATTAAAGAAAGAAGAGCGGGTTCCGACACTGTTGCTGCATTGTTGCTGTGCACCTTGCAGTAGTTATGTACTGGAATATCTGAGTGAATATTTTAAGATCACAGTATTCTTTTATAATCCCAATATCGATCCGGAGAGCGAATATACGAAACGTATTCTGGAACTGCAGAGATTGATCGCCAGTATGAATTTGAAACATCCGGTTTCCTTTATTGCGGGACAGTATGACAGCGAACGGTTTTATGAGATGGCAAAAGGCTTGGAGACTGTAAAAGAAGGCGGCGAGCGCTGTTTTAAATGTTATGAATTAAGACTTCGAGAGGCGGCGGAGATTGCCAAAGAAGGTGAGTTTGAATATTTTACAACGACACTCAGCATCAGCCCGCATAAAAATGCACAGAAACTGAATGAAATCGGGCAGAGATTGGGCGAGGAGTACGGCGTAGAATATTTGCTGTCTGATTTTAAAAAGAAAAATGGATATAAACGTTCGATAGAATTGTCGGAAGAATATGGACTGTACAGACAGAATTACTGCGGATGCGTGTTCTCAAAAGCAAATAAAGATTGATTTTACGCTGAAATATGGTAAAATTGTATGCAGTTATTTTTATAAATATACAGTTATAGAAAATAGACAGATTAGATAAAGGAAGAAGGTAACCGTATGGCACAATTATGGGGTGGACGTTTCACGAAAGAGACGGACCAGTTAGTATACGACTTTAATGCATCGATTACATTTGATAAGCGATTTTATGCGCAGGATATCAGAGGCAGTATTGCACATGTGACAATGCTTGCAAAACAGGGAATCCTCACCGATGAAGAGAAAATTAAGATCATCGATGGGCTGAATGGAATTTTAAATGATGTAGAGTCCGGGGAACTAGAGATTTCTAATAAATATGAAGATATCCACAGTTTTGTGGAGGCAAATTTGATTGACAGAATCGGTGATCCGGGTAAGAAACTTCATACAGGAAGAAGCCGTAACGACCAGGTAGCTCTTGATATGAAACTCTATACAAGAGACGAGATTAAAGAATTAGATGAATTGCTCCGTAATCTGTTGGAGACACTGCTTGAGATCATGGAAGCAAATACAGAAACATATATGCCTGGCTTTACACATCTTCAGAAAGCGCAGCCAATCACACTGGCACATCACCTTGGTGCATATTTTGAGATGTTCAAAAGAGACCACGAGAGAATGCGTGACATTTTAAAACGTATGAACACATGCCCGTTAGGATCTGGAGCTCTGGCAGGTACGACATATCCGCTGGACAGAGCTTATACAGCAGAACTGTTAGGATTTGACGGACCGGCATTAAACAGTATGGATGGTGTTTCAGACAGAGATTACCTGTTAGAACTTTTATCAGCAATCTCAACAGTTATGATGCATCTGAGCAGATTTTCGGAAGAAGTCATCATCTGGAATTCTAATGAATACCAGTTTGTAGAGATTGATGATGCATACAGCACCGGAAGCAGCATTATGCCACAGAAGAAGAATCCGGATATTGCAGAACTTGTCAGAGGAAAGACAGGCCGTGTATATGGTGCGATGAATGCGTTTTATACAACAATGAAGGGAATCCCATTAGCATATAATAAGGATATGCAGGAAGATAAAGAGTGGGCATTTGATGCAATCGATACAGTAAAAGGATGCCTGGCTTTATTTACAGGTATGTTAAAGACGATGCGTTTTAATAAAGAGCGTATGAAAGACAGTGCAAGACACGGGTTTACCAATGCAACAGATGCAGCTGATTACCTGGTAAACCATGGAGTGCCATTTAGAGATGCACATGGTATTGTTGGACAGTTAGTTCTTTTATGTATTGAGAAAAAAATTGCACTGGATGAACTTCCGTTAGAGGAGTACAAGAAGATATCTCCGGTATTTGAGGAAGATATTTACGAAGCAATCAGTCTGGAGACTTGTGTTAATAAGAGAATGACGATCGGTGCTCCTGGGAAAAAAGCAATGGAAGAAAGCATCGAGATTAATAAAGAATATATGATGAATTATTAAATTATATATTATATTTCATGAGAGAAAGGAAGAGAGAAGATGGATCAAAAATTGAGAGTAGGTATCTTAGGTGCAACAGGTATGGTAGGACAGCGCTTTATTTCTCTGTTGGAGAACCACCCGTGGTTTGAGGTTGTAACAGTAGCTGCAAGTGCAAGATCTGCCGGAAAGACATATGAAGAAGCAATCGGTGACCGTTGGAAGATGACGACTCCGATGCCGGAAGCAGTAAAGAAATTAGTTGTATTAAATGTAAATGAAGTAGAAAAAGTTGCTGAAACTGTAGATTTCGTATTCAGTGCAGTAGATATGTCAAAAGATGAAATCCGTGCAATCGAAGAGGCTTATGCAAAGACTGAGACGCCGGTTGTTTCAAATAACAGTGCTCACCGTTGGACACCAGATGTTCCGATGGTAGTGCCGGAGATCAATGCGGAACATTTTGATGTAATTAAAGATCAGAGAAAACGTCTGGGAACCACCCGCGGATTTATCGCCGTAAAACCAAACTGTTCAATCCAGAGTTACACACCTTGTCTTGCTGCATGGAAAGAATTTGGACCAAAAGAAGTTGTTGCTACTACATATCAGGCAATTTCGGGAGCTGGTAAGACATTTAAGGACTGGCCGGAAATGGTAGAAAATATCATCCCTTACATTGGTGGCGAGGAAGAAAAGAGCGAGCAGGAACCACTGCGTGTGCTTGGTAAAGTGGAAAATGGAGTGATCGTAAAGGCAGATGCACCGAAGATCACTTGTCAGTGTATCCGCGTGCCGGTACTGAATGGACATACAGCAGCAGTATTTATTAATTTTGAAAAGAAACCAACAAAAGAGCAGCTGATCGAAAAATTAGTAAATTATAAAGGATATCCGCAGGAAGAAAAACTTCCAAGTGCGCCGGAACATTTCATCCAGTATATGGAAGAGGACAATCGTCCGCAGGTGAAACTGGATGTAGATTATGAGAATGGTATGGGCGTATCTATTGGACGTCTGAGAGAAGACAGCATGTTTGATTTCAAATTTGTAGGTTTGTCTCACAATACTGTACGTGGAGCTGCCGGTGGAGCTGTACTTTGTGCAGAGGCTTTAACGGCAAAAGGATATATTCAGGCAAAATAAGAATAATAGAAACTGAGGCATCTGCATCAATGGTTGCAGATGCCTTTTCCTTGTTTTACTTTTCAGAAAGTTCTATCGGTGGTATAATTTAAAAACATACAACATAGAGTGAAGATTGAAGGAACGGGGATAATGCATATGGGTAAAGAAGTATTGAATTATACGCAGAACAGAGAATTATCGTGGTTAAAATTTAATGAACGAGTGCTGGAAGAGGCCAGAGATCCGTCCGTGCCTTTGTTGGAACGGATGAAATTTGTTGCAATTTTTACAAGTAATCTGGATGAGTTTTTTATGATCCGTGTAGGAAGTCTGTTTGATATGGCGCATACGGATGCGAATGCGCGAGACAGTAAGACCGGAATGACACCAAAAGAACAGTTGGACAAAATTTTTGATGCGGTGGCTCCTCTTTACAAAGAACGTGACAAAACGTATGCAGATATTAAAAAACAGCTTCATCCATATGGCGTTTGCGGACTTGATTTCAAAGAATTAGAAGCATCGGAGAAGAAATATGTAAAGAAATATTTTAAAGAGCAGATTTTACCGATACTTTCGCCGCAGATTGTAGATGTTAATCATCCATTTCCACATTTGCTGAATAAAGAAATCTATGTAACTGCGAATCTTAGGATCAAGGGACAGGAAAAACTGACTTTGGGAATTGTTCCGGTACCTTCTTTCATATCGGATATTTTATATTTACCGGGACATGATATCCGTTACATCCGTATGGAAAAAGTTATTATGGAATATCTGAATCTGGTATTTGAACAGTATGAAATATCAGATCCAAACTACATCTGTGTGACGAGAAATGCAGATATTGCACCGGATGATGAGGCGTTGGAGGTCAGTGATGATTTTCGCTATTTGATGAAAGAAACGTTGCATAAAAGAAGAAGAATGGCAGTGGTTCGTCTGGAGATTGCGGAAAAGATGAATGATGAGATGCAGATGTTTTTCTGCGAGAAATTTAAGATCAGTCCAAAGCAGATTTTTCGGACAAAGATGCCTATGAAATTAGATTATATGTTTGCAATCGGCGGAAATCTTCCGGAAGCAATGAAACGTTCGCTGATCTATCCGTCTTTCGTGCCACAGATGTCTGCCCATGTACAGGAAGGAAGCATCATGCGTCAGATTAGAAGAAAGGATATTCTGCTCTTTTATCCTTATGAGAGCATGAATCCATTTCTGAGACTGATTAAAGAGGCATCGGTAGATCCAAATGTTATGACCATTAAGATTACAATTTATCGTCTGGCAAAACAGGCAAGACTGGTAGAGTATCTTTGTGCAGCAGCGGAAAATGGAAAAGAAGTCACCGTGTTGATTGAGCTTCGTGCGAGATTTGATGAGCAGAATAATATTGACTGGTCTGAACGGTTAGAAGATGCGGGATGTCGCGTGATCTATGGGTTTGAGGGTTATAAAGTCCATTCAAAACTCTGCCTGATCACATATCGTAACCGAAATGATATCCAGTACATTACACAGGTAGGAACTGGTAATTATAATGAAAAGACGGCGACGATGTATACTGATTTGTCACTTATGACAGCAAATCAGAAGATTGGAAAGGATGCGGCAGAATTTTTTAAAAATATGTCCATCAGTAATCTGGATGGGGTATATCATTATTTGATCGTGTCTCCGACCAGTTTGAAACCAAAGATTTTATATTTGATCGATGAAGAAATAAAAAAAGGTACAAATGGTCGTGTGGTCATGAAGATGAATTCCCTGACAGATATTGATTTTATCAAGAAGATATCCGAGGCGTCATGTGCCGGTGTAAAAATAGACCTGATTGTACGTGGAATCTGTTGCCTTCTTCCGGGAGTACCGGGATATACAGAGAATGTGCGTGTCCTGAGTGTCGTAGGAAGATATCTTGAACATCCACGTGTTTTCAGTTTTGGAACAGGATCAGACCAAAAGATTTATATTGGGTCTGCGGATATGATGACCAGAAATACAGAAAAACGAGTGGAAGTAGCATGTCCAATTCTGGATGATGAGATAAAGAAACAGATCAACCACTATTTGAGAGTAATACTCAGCGATAATGTAAAAGGAAGAATCATGCAGTGTGATGGAAGTTACAGGAAAGTAATTGATCATAATCAGACGACGGATTCTCAGGCTGTATTTATGGAAGAGGCATTACATGCAAAACGACCGGAACCAAAGAAGAAACAAAGTTTTATCGATCGTTTGAAAAACTTATTTAAGAAATAAAGGAGTATATATTTTTATATGGGGAAATCACTGTATATAGCGGAGAAACCCAGTGTGGCACAGGAATTTGCCAATGCACTGAATATGAAGACCAGAAGAAAAGACGGTTATCTGGAGTCGGATGAGGCGATTGTTACCTGGTGTGTGGGACATCTGGTTACGATGAGTTATCCGGAAGAGTATGATCCAAGTCTTAAGAAATGGAGCCTTGAGACGTTGCCGTTTATTCCACAGGAGTTTAAGTATGAGGTTATACCTGCTGTATCAAAGCAATTTAAGATTGTATCTGGCCTTTTGAACCGAGAGGACGTAGAACTGATCTATGTCTGTACCGATTCGGGGCGTGAGGGAGAATATATCTACCGTCTGGTTGAAAAACAAGCGGGAGTGCACGGAAAAGAGAGGAGAAGAGTCTGGATTGATTCCCAGACAGAGGAAGAAATCTTGCGAGGAATCCGTGAGGCGAAAGATTTATCAGAATATGATAATCTTTCAGATTCGGCGTATCTTCGGGCAAAGGAAGATTATCTGATGGGAATTAATTTTTCCAGACTCTTGACTTTGAAATACGGGAACAGTATTTCGAATTATCTGCATACCAGATATTCTGTCGTGTCTGTGGGACGCGTCATGACCTGTGTGCTGGGAATGGTAGTGCGCAGGGAGAGAGAAATCCGTGAGTTTGTGGAGACGCCGTTTTACCGTGTGGTGAGTACCACCGGAGAACCAGGACAGACTTTCGAAGGAGAATGGAGAGCAGTTAAAGGGTCGAAGTGGTTTGAATCTTATGATCTTTATAAAGAAAATGGCTTCAAGGAACGTGAGAAGGCGGAAGAACTGATCCGTTATCTGAAAGAAGGCTGTTCAGAGAATGGAATATTAAATTGCCAGATTACATCTATTGAGAAAAAGAAAGAAAAGAAAAATCCGCCGCTTTTATTTAATCTGGCAGAACTTCAGAATGAATGTTCGAAAAGATTCAAGATCAGTCCGGACGAGACATTACGAGTAATCCAGGAACTATATGAACGTAAATTGGTGACCTATCCGAGAACCGATGCCCGAGTCTTATCGACGGCAGTTGCAAAGGAAATTCACAAAAATCTAAATGGATTGATGAAGTATGATCCTGCAGTACCGTATCTGAAAGAAATTGTCGGATTTGGTAGTCATAAGAATCTGGAAAAGACGAGATACGTCAATGATAAGCAGATTACAGATCATTATGCAATTGTACCGACAGGACAGGGATTATCAGCATTAAAGTCTCTTTCGGCATTGTCACAGAATATCTATGATGTGATTGTACGGAGATTCTTAAGCATCTTTTATCCGCCTGCAGTTTATCAGAAAGTGTCCATCGTGACGAAGATACATACTGAATCGTTCTTCTCAAGCTTTAAAGTGTTGGCAGAAGAAGGATATTTGAAAGTAGTTGGAATCCCGGGAAGGAAAAAGCAGACGGATGAGGAAACAGAAGGTGATGGAACTGACGATGCAAAGGATTCGGATATAGCATTTTTCCAAAAAATCCAGTCATTTCGAAAGGGGATGACGCTTCCGGTACGGGCGTTGGATATCAAAGAAGGGAAGACATCTCCACCGAAGCGTTACAATTCTGGTTCTATGATCCTGGCAATGGAAAATGCGGGGCAGTTGATTGAGGATGAAGAACTGCGGGCACAGATTAAGAGCAGTGGAATCGGAACCAGTGCTACCCGTGGTGAAATCCTGAAAAAATTATTCAATAATAAATATCTGGCGTTGAATAAAAAGACACAGATCATTACGCCAACGATGTTAGGAGAGATGATCTATGATGTGGTAGATCATTCGATACGATCGTTACTCAATCCGGAACTTACGGCGAGTTGGGAAAAGGGACTCAACTATGTTGCAGATGGAGATATTACATCGGATGAATATATGAAAAAACTGGATCATTTTATCATCAGCCGAACAGAAGGTGTAAAAAGACTCTCAAATCAGTACCAATTAAGAGCTTGTTATGATAAAATAGCACCGTACTATAAAACGACAGGTACCGGGAAATCAAGTGTTAAAACGACATCTGGAAAATTTTCCGGTAAGAAGAAAGCAGCAAAGTAAGAAATAAAGCAATAAGCTAAAATAAAAGGAGAAAAAAGATGGTAAAGGAACTTACAATCAATGAACTATATACATTGGATGAGACGATTGCAAAAGATCTTTTTGAAGGAGCAACTTATCCATGGGAAGTACTTCCGAAGATCGGCGCGTTTATTTTAGAACTGGGAAAGACCCTTTCAGAAGATGAGTATGATAAAGTGGGGGAGGATGTCTGGATTGCTAAGAATGCAAAAGTATTTGAATCTGCATATATCCATGGACCTGCCATCATTGGCAAAGAAGCAGAAGTAAGACATTGTGCATTTATCCGTGGAAACGCAATCGTAGGAGAAGGTGCAGTTGTAGGAAATTCTACAGAACTTAAAAATGTAGTCCTGTTTAATAAAGTGCAGGTTCCGCATTATAATTATGTAGGGGATTCTATTTTGGGATATCGTTCGCATATGGGTGCCGGCTCTATCACATCAAATGTAAAGTCTGATAAGAAACTGGTAATTGTAAAGACCCAAGAAGAAAAGATTGAGACAGGAATTAAGAAATTCGGTGCAATGCTCGGAGATTGTGTAGAAGTAGGATGCGGAACGGTATTGAATCCAGGAAGTGTCGTAGGGAAAAATACTAATATATATCCACTTTCAAGTGTCAGAGGTTATGTGCCGGCCGGAAGCATTTATAAAAAACAAGGTGAGATTGCTGAAAAAATCTAATCAGATATAGAGTTAATGTTGACATTCGTTATCAAATGCATTAAAGTGTTCCTGTAGAGTACTACTAAAACTCTACGGGAATTTTTGTTTTATGAAGAAAATGAAGATACAGGTGATGGATTAAGATGGAAAAAGTGACATTTGTCGAGCACTTGATGGAATTTGACCTGACACGTCAGGAAGCAAATATATATCAGTGTATGCTCGCAGAAGGAAAAGTTACAGGGTATGAAGTTGCAAAGTTGACAGGAATATCCAGATCAAATGCTTATAATTCGCTGGCGAATATGACAGAAAAAGGTGCGGCTTATATGGTGGAGGAGGGGACAACCAGAAAATATGTACCTGTCCCATTAAAAGAGTTTTGCAAAAACCATATCAGAAGTTTGGAAGAATCTAAAAGATGGCTGGTTTCGCATGTTCCATCGGAAAAGAGTCATTCAGAAGGATATGTGACAATAGAAGGCGCACAGAATATCATGAATAAGTTCCGAAACTTGTTAGACAAGGTGGAAGATAGAGTGTATGTCAGTTGCACGAGAAATTATTTACTGTTGATCGTGCCTGAGTTGGATGCATTGATTGAGCAAGGTAAAAAAGTAGTGATCATTACAGATCAGCCAGCTTCATTTGGGAGTGCCCGGATTTATGTGGGGGAAAATAAGGGAATGCAGATCGGTGTGATTGCGGATTCGAAATATGTGCTGACCGGAGAATATGGGGAAGGCAGTATGAATAGCTGCTTATATTCCGGAAAAAAGAATTTTGTAGAATTATACAAGAATGCACTGGCGAATGAGATTAAATTATTATCTATACAGGAGGAAAAAGAGAAGCAATGAAAAAAGAGACTTTTGTAACAAAAGAACAATTAGAAGAAATTGTGAAAAAATTTCCAACCCCATTTCATTTGTATGATGAGAAGGGGATTCGTGAGAATGCGAAAGCGTTGAAGGAAGCGTTTGCATGGAACAAAGGCTATAAAGAATATTTTGCTGTGAAGGCAACACCAAATCCATTTCTGATCAACATTTTAAGAGAATACGGATGTGGATGTGACTGCTCCTCTTATACAGAATTGATGCTGTCAGATGCAATCGGTGCAAATGGCAGTGATATCATGTTTTCTTCTAATGATACTCCGGCAGAAGAATTTAAACTTGCAGATAACTTAGGAGCAATCATCAACCTGGATGATATTACGCATATTGATTTCCTGGAGAAAGCAATCGGACATATTCCGGAGACAATCAGTTGCCGTTATAATCCGGGCGGACTCTTTAAAATCAGCAATGATATCATGGATAATCCGGGAGATGCCAAATATGGGATGACCACAGAACAGCTTTTTGAAGCATATAAGATCCTGAAAGCAAAAGGAGCAAAAGAGTTTGGTATCCATGCATTTCTGGCAAGTAATACTGTGACAAATGATTACTATCCGATGCTCGCGAAGGTGCTGTTTGAAGTTGCTGTGAAGTTGAAGAAAGAAACTGGTGTGCATATCAAATTTATCAATCTTTCCGGTGGTATTGGAATCCCTTATACACCAGATCAGGAGCCAAATGATATTCATGCAATCGGAGAAGGTGTAAGAAAAGTATATGAAGAAGTTTTAGTACCGGCGGGAATGGGTGATGTAGAGATTTATACAGAACTCGGAAGATATATGATGGGACCATACGGATGTCTGGTGACAACTGCGATTCATGAGAAACATACACACAAAGATTACATTGGACTTGATGCCTGCGCTGTAAACTTAATGCGCCCTGCAATGTACGGTGCATATCATCATATTACAGTTATGGGAAAGGAAAATGAACCATGCGATCATAAGTATGATGTTACAGGTTCTTTGTGTGAAAATAATGATAAATTTGCCATCGACCGTATGCTTCCGAAGATTGACATCGGAGATCTGGTTGTAATTCATGATACAGGAGCACATGGTTTCTCTATGGGATATAACTATAATGGTAAGTTGAAATCAGCAGAAGTATTGTTGAAAGAAGACGGAACAGCGCAACTTATCCGTCGTGCAGAGACAGCGGCAGATTATTTTGCAACATTTGACTGTTTTGATATCGGGAAAAAATTAATACAAAAATAAAACTGATACGTTTTGTGTATATTTCATGCTTACATCTTGAGATGCTAGAAGACTGATGATATGATGAAAATATCACATAGAATCTAGGAGGAAAAGAGATGCAAAAAAGAAGGAGTAAAAGTCTGATTGCGTTATTAGTTGCAGTAATTGTGACCCTGCTGTGTGGATGTAGCAGTGAAATGAGCGCAGATGATGCAAAATCTTACACACAGTCCATTTTGGATGCGGCTTACAAAGGTGAATTCAAAGATTATATCAAATGGACGGGCTCTACAGAAGATGAGGCAAAAGAATGGTATGAAAGTAATATAGAAACGTCAATAGACCTGGGAGGGTTTAATAGCCTGGGACTTTCTGATGAGCTGCTTGCAAAATATAAAAAATCGTACAAGACTCTGCTCTCTGAAACTAAATACGAGATGGGAAATGTAAAAGAGGACGATAATGATGGATATACGGTGGAAGTCAATGTATATCCGTTCACCGGTCTTAATGGAATTCTGGATGAAACGAAAAACAATCTGGATATAGAAAGTTTGGCGGGAAAGAGCGACCAGGAAATAAATGAAGCATATTATAGCAAAATGCAGGAGATTATGGATAAAAAATTAGAATCCCCTACGTATGGAGATGCCCAGACGGTTACCATTCAGGTAGCACCGGATGGGGACGGCGTATATTCAATTTCAGAGAGTGACCTGTCACAAATTGATGCAGCAATGTTCCCGGCAGATGGTTTCTAAAATTGAATCTTCAGTGATTTTTGTTTTACTATTTTTCTTGGGAAAATATGAAAAAATGCTTGCCTTTCACAAGAAAATGTGATATATTTAATATCGGTCTTGTGAAAGACACATGCGGATGTGGCGGAATGGCAGACGCACAAGACTCAAAATCTTGCGGGGGCAACCTCGTGTGGGTTCAAGTCCCACCATCCGCATTTGAATAAAAGATAGGGAACACCGTAAACTCAAGGGTTTGCGGTGTTTTTCTTTGCTTAAAAGTAGAAAAAGGGGCAAATCCAAATGCTGAATCCTATCTTGCTAACTCGTTGTCTTACATGTATAATTAAAAATGTGTATATCTAAAATACTTGTGCAATTCTCACAAGCATTACGCACAAAATTAAGAAATGCAGATATATGGAGAACTTACAATGAATATTAATGTTTTAAAGAGAAAATGCAATGGCTGTGGAGAGTGTGCGATGGTCTGTCCGATCGGGTGCATGATTATCCATGAGGAAGAACATGTGGCAGAATGCATCACTCCGGAGTATTGTTTGTTATGTGGAAGCTGTCAGGATGTCTGTAAAGAACGGGCAATTCTTATGCTGTAATACATGACGGAAAGTTATGGGGGTACGGGTTATGAATATTGATATCGAGAGAGTCAAAGAGAGATTGAAGGCAATGTATGAGGCGGAATCAGCAGAACAGACAGAAGATGCTGTCAGCTCAAAAGAATTGTACATAGGCTGGGCAAAAAAATTGGGTTTAAAAGTAAAAGAAGATGCATCGGGAAGTATCGTGATAAGATTACAGGGACGGGATCCTTACTTACCGTCAATCGTGATGAGTTCCAGATTAGATCAGGTCTTAGATGGGGGCAAATATGACGGAGCACTCGGATGTATTGGTGCGTTGGAAGTGTGTGAGACACTTTTGGAGGACGATTATGTACCGGAACATCCGATTGAGATTGTTATTTTTACCAATCAAGGTAGCTGCAGAGATACAATCCGGGAGCCGGAATCAGTACACTGTCTGATAGAACTGCATGCGGATCAGGGACGCATCTTAGATAGAAATAATATTCCGGTGGGAATCGTTTCATCAGGAGCGGGAATCTGCAGATATCAGGTAACAGTAGATGGAACTCCGGGACATGCCGGAACAACTGCAATGGAAGAACGAAAAGACGCACTGGTAGCATCGGCGGCATTTATCAGCCGATTGCCGGCATTGGTGAAAGAAGAAGGAGAGGCAGAGACGTTAGCAACTGTTGGAAAGATTTCGGTGGAACCGGATTTGGTAAATATAATTCCTAGCCGTTGTAAGTTCAGTCTGGAATTCAGAGATCAGACCAATGAATTGATTGACCGGATGAAAGAGAAAGCAGAAGGTCTGCTACAGAAAATCTGTGAGGAATGGCAAGTGTCCTATGAGATAGAACATATTTCATCCAATTATCCGGGAAAAATGTGTGGATGGGTGAAAACTATAATCAAAAAAGCAGCAGAAAAATTAGATTATGAGTATAAGATCATGTCAAGTGGAGCATCTTATGATGCCCTTACTTTGGCGGAAGAAGTTTCTACTGGAATGATTTTTGTGCCGGGAGCAGGAGAAGAATGTGATACGGCGGAAGAATCTGTAAAGGGCTGTAATGTGCTGCTTCAAACAGTGTTGGATATCGATAATATGAGTCGGTGATCCTTGTAAAAAAGAGAATAAAAGGTCGGTCTCCATGGGATAGCTAAAGAATAGCTGCTTTTCTGTGAGGACCGGCTTTTGGTGTTTTTTTGAAGAAAATATTTCTTTAAAAAAAAGACGATATGGTGTATAGTAGATAATAGGATTTTTGTAATGAGGAATTGGCATGAGTGATAAGATGGTATTGATCGATGGACATAGCATATTGAACCGGGCGTTTTATGGATTACCGGATTTGACGAATGCAGATGGATTGCATACGAATGCAATCTATGGATTCCTGACGATCATGTTTAAAATATTAGAAGAAGAGAAGCCAGAGTATCTTACTGTGGCTTTTGATGTGCATGCACCGACTTTCAGACATGAGATGTATGCAGAATATAAAGGCACCAGAAAACCGATGGCAGAGGAACTTAGACAGCAGGTTCCTGTGATCAAAGAGGTTTTGAAATCTATGGGAATCAAGACGATTGAGCATGCGGGACTGGAAGCTGATGATCTGATCGGGACATTGTCTAAACGCTGTGAAGAAGCAGGTATGGATGTGGCAGTAATCTCAGGAGATAGAGATCTTTTACAGCTTGCGACTAAGAAGGTTAAAATCCGTATTCCAAAGACGAAACAGGGCAAGACTGAAGTTGAAGATTATTATGCAGAAGATGTGGTGGCACGTTATCAGGTGACACCGAAAGAATTTATAGATGTAAAAGCGTTGATGGGAGATGCTTCCGATAATATTCCGGGAGTGCCAAGTATTGGCGAGAAAACTGCAACGAAGATTATCGTGGAATATCATTCTATCGAAGATGCTTATGAGCATGTAGATGAATTGAAACCGCCGAGAGCATCGAAAGCATTAAAAGAGCACTGGAATCTGGCTGTTATGAGCAAGACTTTGGCGACGATTAATGTGGAGGCAGATTTTGCGTTTGAAATAGAAGAAGCGAAACTTGGCAATATTTATACAGAAGAAGCCTATACCTATTTTCAAAAATTGCAGTTTAAGAATTTGTTATCCAGGTTTGATGTGACGGGACCTGCAAATCGTGTGGAGGATCATTTCCGTAAAGTGTCAGATCAGAAAGAAGCAGAAAGAATATTTAAGAAAGCGGCATCAGCAGAACGTGTAGGCGCATGCATTTTCAAAGAAACAGAGAATGTACTGCCATTATTTGCCAGCCAGGCAGAAATTGGTGGAATCGGACTCTGCTTTGGAGAAGAAGATATTTACTGTATACAGGCAGGAGAAGGTATAGATGCAGATAGGCTGTTGGAAAAACTTCAGAAACTGACAGAGAAAACCGCACAGTTTGCGATGTTTGACATTAAGAACTGGCTGGGACAGATTTGTCCGGTAAAAGAGGATACATGTTTTGATGTTACAGTAGCGGCATATCTGTTGAATCCACTGAAGAATAATTATACCTATGAAGATGTGGCGAGGGAACAGCTTGATCTTTTAATAGAAGAAAAATCAGAGGATTATGTAAAGGTTTGTTACGAAGCTTATACGGCATATGCGGCATCCGGGATTTTAGAGAAAAAATTAAAAGAGAGCGAGATGTATCAGCTGTTCGCTGAAATAGAGATGCCATTAGTGTTCACGTTGTATGATATGGAACAGAACGGAGTACGCGTGGAAGCAGATGCACTGAAAGCATATGGAGATCAGCTGGGTGGTAAGATCCGAGAATTAGAGACGTCTATTTATGAGATGGCGGGTGAACAGTTTAATATTAATTCCCCGAAACAGTTGGGAATTGTATTGTTTGAGAATATGAAAATCCCAGGTGGAAAGAAGACAAAGACAGGATATTCAACGGCGGCAGATGTATTAGAGAAGCTTGCACCGGATTATCCGATTATTGATAAGATTTTAGAGTACAGACAGTATACAAAATTG
The DNA here is from genome assembly GCA_934351835.1 of uncultured Lachnospiraceae bacterium. Lineage (GTDB taxonomy): Bacteria > Bacillota > Clostridia > Lachnospirales > Lachnospiraceae > CAKRJP01. Next base: position 99,844 of record CAKRJP010000002.1, on the reverse strand, counting down.
AAATCCACGTATGCAGATGGTCTGGCACATTATATCGGCGAAGATCAGAGAATCCATGGAAAGTTTAATCAGACAGTAACTGCAACAGGACGTATCAGCAGTACAGAACCGAATCTACAGAATATACCGGTTCGAATGGAACTGGGGAGAATGATCCGTAAGGTATTTGTCCCGGAGAATGGCTATGTCTTTGTGGATGCAGATTATTCGCAGATTGAACTTCGAGTCCTGGCCCATTGTTCCGGAGACCAACATTTGATAGAGGCATACAAAGAAGCAAGAGATATCCATAGGATCACTGCCTCGCAAGTGTTCCACACTCCGTTTGATGAAGTGACAGATCAACAGAGACGTAATGCAAAGGCAGTCAATTTTGGGATTGTTTATGGAATCAGTTCTTTTGGATTGAGTCAGGACTTAAGTATTACAAGAAAAGAAGCTGCAAAATATATAGAAGATTACTTTAAGACATATCCGGGAATCAAAGCATTCTTAGACAATGCAGTAGCACATGCAAAAGAACAGGGATATGTAGTAACATTATTCGGACGCAGACGTCCGGTCCCAGAGTTATCATCCAGCAATTTTATGCAGCGGTCATTTGGAGAGCGTGTGGCTATGAATGCACCGATCCAGGGAACTGCCGCTGATATCATTAAAATTGCGATGGTTGGAGTTAATAACAGACTGAAAAGTCAGAAGATGAAATCCAGACTTGTATTGCAGGTGCATGATGAGTTGCTCATAGAGGCTTATGAGTCTGAACTGGAAGAAGTAAAGAAACTTCTGAAAGAAGAGATGGAGCAGGCGGCATCTTTAGATGTTCCACTGGAAGTGGACATGCACACAGGAAACAACTGGTACGAAGCAAAGTAAGAGGTGTGAAAAAAGTATGAAAGTAATTGGAATTACAGGAGGTGTCGGTGCCGGAAAGTCTCAGGTACTAGAATATTTACAGGACAAGTATGGCGCAACGATCTTAAAAACAGACGACATGGGCAGAAAGGTCCAGAAAAAAGGAACTGATTGTTTTGATGCAATCATAGAGCATTTTGGAGAAGATATCTTGAATGAAAAGGGCGAGTTGGATCGGCCAAAACTTGCAGATATCGTATTTTCTGATGAGAAAGAATTGGATGTATTGAACAACATTGTGCATCCGGCTGTAAAGGAAGAAATCCACCGCAAGTTAAAGAGTGAGGAACGTAAGAACACCAATCTGGTTCTGATCGAATCTGCCATTTTGAATAAAGTAGATTATCAGTCTTTCTGTGATGAAGTATGGTATATTTATGTAGAAGAACCAATCCGTAAGCAGAGGCTTATTTATGCCAGAGGATATAGTTCCCAGAAGGTGGATGATATCATGGCTGCACAGATGTCAAAGAAAGAATATCTGCAGAACAGTGACCGTGTAATCGATAACAGTAGTAGTTTCGAAGAAACAAAAGATCAGCTGGATGAGATCATTGCAAACTTATAGGAAAGGCAGAATATTATACATATGAGGTTATGCAGCATAGCCAGTGGAAGTAGCGGCAACTGCATTTATGCAGGAAGTGATACAACACATCTGCTGGTTGACACTGGAATCAGTAAAAAGAGAATTGAACAGGGCTTGAATACTCTGGACGTAAAAGGGGAAGAATTGAATGGAATTCTGATTACCCATGAACATATTGATCATATTCAGGGATTAGGAGTATTTAGTAGAAAATATGAAATCCCAATTTACGCAACCCATGGGACGATTGAGGGAATCAATAATTGCAAGAGTCTCGGAAAGATGCCGGAGGGACTCCTGCATGAGATAAAAGTGGATCAACCACTGGAACTGGGGGATCTTACGATACATCCTTTTTCCATTTCACATGATGCCAATGAACCTTCAGGATACCGCATAGAGCAGGAAGACAGATCTATAGCGGTTGCCACAGATATAGGAATTTATGACGAATATACAGTGGAAAATTTAAAAAATGTAAATGCATTAGTATTAGAGGCTAATCATGACATTCACATGTTGGAGGTGGGCCCTTATCCGTATCCTTTGAAAAGGAGAGTGATGGGAGACAAAGGGCATTTGTCTAACGAATTATCAGGAAGGTTGTTGTGTGATATTTTACACGATGATCTGAAACAGGTGGTATTGGGACATTTGAGTAAAGAAAATAATTATCCTGAACTTGCATATGAGACGGTCAAACTGGAAGTAACGCTTGGAAATAATCCATATAAAGGGGAAGAGATTCCAATGATGGTCGCAAAGAGGGATGAAGTATCTGATATCATAACGGTATAAATAAAAACTTATTTTTAGGAGGACAATCATGAAAAAATGTGTAATCACAGTCGTAGGAAAAGATGCTGTAGGTATTATTGCAAAGGTATGTACATATCTGGCAGAGACATCAATTAATATTCTGGATATCTCACAGACTATTGTAGATGGATATTTCAATATGATGATGATCACAGATGCTACAAATGCTACAAAAGAGATTGCAGAGATTGCAAAAGAGATGGAAGAACTTGGGCTTTCAATTGGTGTTACAATCCATTTTCAAAGAGAAGAAATCTTTGAAAAAATGCACAGATTATAAGAAAGGTCCAGGTAGGATATTATGATTAATAAATATGAAATAAACGAAACCAATCAGATGATCGCAGAGGAAAATCTGGATGTCAGAACGATTACTCTGGGAATCAGCCTTTTAGACTGCATTGACTCTGATCTGGAGAAATTGAATGAGAACATTTACCGTAAGATTACAACAGTTGCAAAAGACCTTGTACCTACAGGTGAGAGTATTGAGAGAGAATTTGGGATCCCGATTGTTAATAAACGAATTTCCATTACGCCGATTGCTTTAATTGGTGGTGCAGCATGTAAGAAACCGGAAGATTATGTGACAATTGCAAAGACTCTGGACAGAGCTGCAAAAGAAGTGGGCGTAAACTTTATCGGAGGCTACTCTGCGCTGGTATCAAAATCAATGACAGTTAGCGATGAGAACCTGATCCGCTCAATTCCGGAAGCTCTGGCATGTACAGAGAGAATCTGCAGTTCAATCAATGTCGGCTCCACAAAGACAGGTATCAATATGGATGCAGTCAGACTTTGTGGTGAGATTGTAAAGAAAACAGCTGAGGCGACAAAAGATAATGATTCTCTGGGATGTGCCAAATTAGTGGTATTCTGTAATGCGCCGGATGATAATCCATTTATGGCAGGAGCGTTCTTGGGAGTTACAGAAGGTGATGCAGTTATCAATGTAGGTGTCAGTGGACCGGGAGTGGTAAAACACGCAATCGCACAGGTGCGCGGCGAAGGTTTTGAAAAACTTTGCGAGACGATTAAGAAGACGGCGTTTAAAGTTACTCGTGTGGGACAGCTTGTTGCAGGAGAAGCTTCTAAGAGACTGGGAATTCCATTTGGGATCGTGGATTTGTCTCTGGCTCCAACACCGGCCATTGGAGATAGTGTGGCTGAGATTTTAGAAGAGATCGGTTTGGAACGTGTTGGTGCGCCGGGAACAACAGCGGCACTGGCAATGTTAAATGATCAGGTAAAGAAAGGCGGAGTTATGGCGTCTTCTTATGTAGGCGGTTTGAGCGGTGCTTTTATTCCGGTCAGTGAAGATCAGGGAATGATCGATGCAGTGAAGATAGGAGCACTTTCTATTGAAAAACTGGAGGCAATGACTTGTGTATGCTCTGTAGGTCTTGACATGATTGCGATTCCAGGTAAGACAGAGGCAACAACAATTTCGGGTATCATCGCAGATGAGATGGCCATCGGTATGGTAAACCAGAAGACAACAGCAGTTCGTCTGATTCCGGTAATCGGTAAAGACGTTGGAGATACAGCAGAATTTGGTGGATTGTTAGGATACGCACCGATTATTCCGGTCAATGAGTTTGACTGCAGCGCATTTGTAAACAGAAAGGGAAGAATCCCGGCACCAATTCACAGCTTTAAGAATTAGTGAGGTTTATTAATGGGAAAGATAGCGGTAGTAACCGACAGTAACAGTGGGATTACACAATCCCAGGCAAAAGAGCTTGGTATCCGTGTAGTACCGATGCCATTTTATATTAATGGCGAATTATATTTTGAAGATATTACATTGACGCAGGAAGAATTCTATCATAGTCTGGGGGAGGATGCAGATATTTCTACATCACAGCCTTCACCGGGTGATATTGTAGATCTCTGGGAAGAACTTTTAGAAGAATACGATGAGATTATCTATATTCCAATGTCGAGCGGATTGAGTGGATCCTGTCAGACAGCCATGATGCTGGCACAGGATTACGAGGGCAAAGTGTTTGTAGTAGATAATCAGAGAATCTCTGTTACACAGCGTCGGTCTGTCATGGATGCGATAGAAATGGCTGAAAAAGGAATGAGCGCATCAGAGATTTATAATGTTTTGATGAGAGAAAAGTTAGAAGCAAGCATTTACATTACAGTAGATACCTTGAAATATTTGAAAAAAGGTGGACGTGTAACATCAGCAGGAGCAGCGCTCGGAGCAATGTTAAATATCAAGCCAGTGCTTCAGATTCAGGGGGAAAAACTGGATGCATTTGCAAAAGTCAGAGGCTGGAAAGCTGCGAAGAAGACTATGCTGAATGCCGTTGCGAAAGATAAAGAGGAACGTTTCGCAGGGAAAGATGTGTATATCCATGGAGCATATACATGCTCCGAAGAAGAGGCTGAGGAGTGGAAGCAGGAAATTATGCAGAAGTTCCCGGGATATGAGGTTCATATGGACAAACTTTCTCTCAGTGTGGCATGCCATATCGGACCGGGTGCAAAGGCGGTTACATGTATTAAGAAGGTTGAGTATTAGGCATATATGAAAATTACAGGTCTGATAACTGAATATAATCCATTTCACAACGGACATCTTTATCACCTTAAGAAAGCAAAAGAGCTGACAGGGGCAGATGCAGTGGTCGTTGTGATGAGCGGAGATTATGTACAGCGTGGGGAACCGGCAGTGATGCCGAAGTATCTGCGCGCACAGGCAGCTTTAGAAGCGGGGGCTTCCGTTGTTTTAGAGCTGCCTGTTTGTTATGCAACGGGAAGTGCGGAATATTTTGCGAGAGGAGCAATCGCACTGTTAGATTCTTTGGGGTGTGTGGATTCAGTTTGCTTTGGCAGTGAGTGTGGTAACATTGAAAGCTTGGAAGAAATTGCAGAAGCATTAAATGATGAACCGGATATTTACTGTGAAAGATTGCAATATTATCTGAAACAGGGAAAAAATTTTCCGGCAGCGAGAGAACAGGCTCTTTTAGAATATTGGCAAAGCAAAGAAACGAAGAATCCAGAACAGAAAGTTGATCTTAAAGAATATGAAGAAATCCTGAAAAATCCTAATAATATCCTGGGAATTGAATATCTCAAAGCAATAAGAAAAAGAAATAGTAACATGAAAGCCTATACAATCCAGAGGATTACTTCGGGATATCATGATATGGATTTGAAAATATCAGAATCTGACGAAGAGATCAGCTCTGCTTCGGCAATCCGGAAGAGCATCTTCGATACAGGAGATTATGAGAAAATCCGTGGACATGTGCCGGATTGTACTATGGAAATTTATGAGGAATACTATCAGAAAAAATATCCGGTTATTCTGGATGATTTCTCGCTACTGTTGAAATATCGTCTGCTGACAGAGAACCGTGAAAGTCTGGAAAGGTATGCAGATCTTTCGGGAGATTTAGCAGGGCGGATTTTGAATCGGCAGGAAGAATATCGGAGTATCAGCGGTTTCTGCGAAAAAATAAAGACAAGAGAAATGACTTATACAAGAATCAGCAGAAGTCTCCTGCATGTGCTCTTAAAAATCACGAGTCAGGAGATGGAAGAATATAAGGGTGCGGGCGATTGTTTTTATGCAAGAATACTTGGATTCCGGAAAGATGCAAAAGAAATCTTAAGTGTCATGAAACATGAAGCGAAAGTCCCGATATTGACAAAACTCGCCAGAGCGGAAGATGCTCTGGATGAATATGGCAAAAGGATGTTACAGCAGGAGATTTTCGCATCGAACTTATACGAAAGTGTAATTACGGAGAAATTTGGTACAGAATACAATAGTGAATACAGAAAGCAGATTGTGCGTATTTAATTTTATGTGAAAAGATTGTCGATTGTACGCAATTTTACACATAAGAATGAAAGAACAAGCCTTGTCGGTAAAGAACCTTTGTATTATAATAAAAATATTGAAAACTACAGAATAGTGTATAGAAAGGAGTCTATTAATCATGGGATTTATAGATCAAATTAAAGAAAAAGCAAAGACATGCAAAAAGACAATTGTACTTCCGGAGACAGAAGATGCAAGAACTTATGAAGCAGCAGAGGCTATTTTAAGAGAAGGGACTGCAAATCTGATCCTTATCGGAAGCGAAGAAGAAGTTGCTAAGAACAAAGGAAACTTTGATATCAGTGGCGCTACGATTATTGATCCTGCTACATATGAGAAGACTGACAGTTATATCGCAAAATTGGTAGAGCTTCGTTCTAAGAAAGGTATGACAGAAGAACAGGCAAGAGAACTCCTTCTGACAAATTATCTTTATTATGGTGTTATGATGGTTAAGATGAAAGATGCTGACGGTATGGTATCAGGAGCTTGCCATTCAACAGCAGATACATTAAGACCTTGCCTTCAGATTCTGAAGACAAAACCTGGAACAAAGTTAGTTTCAGCATTCTTTATCATGGTTGTTCCGGATTGTGATATGGGAGCAAACGGAACATTCTTATTCGGTGATTCAGGACTTGAGCAGAACCCGGATCCGGAGAAGTTAGCAGCAATCGCACTTTCTTCCGCAGATTCATTTAAACTTCTGACAGGCGAGGAGCCGGTAGTAGCATTACTTTCACACTCTACAAAGGGAAGTGCTAAGCACGCTGATGTAGACAAAGTAGTAGAGGCTACAAAGATCGCAAAAGAGAACGCACCGGAAGGACTTCTGATCGATGGGGAATTCCAGTTAGATGCAGCAATCGTTCCTTCCGTAGGACAGTCAAAAGCACCAGGCAGCCCGGTGGCAGGTAAGGCAAATGTACTGATCTTCCCAGACCTTGATGCTGGAAATATCGGATACAAATTAGTTCAGAGACTTGCAAAGGCAGAGGCTTATGGCCCGTTAACACAGGGAATTGCAGCACCGGTCAATGACTTATCTCGTGGATGTAGTGCTAAAGATATCGAAGGTGTTGTAGCTATTACGGCAGTACAGGCTATGGCTCAGGATAACTAATTTACTTATGAAGAATAATTAAAGGGGTTAAAAAAGAAAAGAGAGAGGTATTATTATATGAATGTATTAGTAATTAACTGCGGAAGCTCATCATTAAAGTTTCAGCTCATCAATTCTGAATCAGAGAAAGTTCTTGCAAAAGGACTTTGCGAGAGAATCGGAATCGATGGAAGACTTACTTATCAGCCGGCAGGCGGAGAAAAAGAAATCTCTGACAAAGCAATGCCTACACACACAGAGGCAATCCAGTTTGTTATCGACGCATTGACAAATGACAAGACTGGTGTAGTTAAGAGCTTAGATGAAATCGGAGCAGTTGGACACCGTGTCGTACATGGTGGAGAGAAATTTACAAAATCTGTAGTGATCACAGACGAAGTAAAAGCAGCAATCGAAGAGTGTAATGATCTTGCACCACTTCACAATCCTGCAAACTTAATTGGTATTAATGCATGTGAAACACTGATGCCGGGAACACCTATGGTAGCCGTATTCGATACTGCCTTCCACCAGACAATGCCTGAAAAAGCATATATGTACGGACTTCCATATGAGTATTATGACAAATATAAAGTAAGACGTTACGGTTTCCATGGTACAAGCCATAGCTTTGTATCTAAGAGAGCAGCTGAGTTAGCAGGAAAACCATACGATGATCTTAAGACAATCGTATGCCACCTTGGAAATGGTGCCAGCGTATGTGCTGTACTGAACGGAGAGTCTGTAGATACATCTATGGGACTTACACCACTGGAAGGTCTCGTAATGGGAACACGTTCCGGAGATATCGATCCGGCAATCTTGGAGTTCATCGCTAAAAAAGAAGGATTAGATATTGCAGGTCTTATGAATGTTGTGAATAAGAAATCTGGTGTGTTTGGCTTATCAAACAACTTATCCAGTGATTTCCGTGATCTCGGAACAGCTGCAGAAGAGGGAAATGTACCGGCTAAGATCGCATTAGAAGTATTTGCATACAGAGTAGCTAAATATGTAGGAAGCTATGTAGCAGCTATGAACGGAGTAGATGTGATCGCATTTACAGCAGGTATCGGCGAGAATGATGCAAATGTAAGAGCCTCTGTCATGAGCTATCTTGGTTACCTTGGAATCGAATTAGATGAAAAAGCAAATGCTGCACGTGGAGAAGAAATTACAATTTCAACACCTGATTCAAAAGTAAAAGTAATGGTAATTCCTACAAATGAGGAACTTGCAATTGCTCGTGATACAGTAGCACTTGTATAAGTAGAAGAACTGTCGTCAAAAAAGTCGATTTTTGTGTTGACAAAAAATATTTGCATGATATAATAGTTAAGGTGTGAATAGGAGTGACTATATGTTAATAGACCTATCCAATGTTTTATCTGAGCCGCACAAGTCGATTGATGAGACAGTTGCTTGTACGCTGGATGCATTTAGTGGACCGTATGGTGCATATCCTGTGACGTCAAAGAGTAATGTACATGTGACCGTGAGATATATCGGTGACAGACAGCTTGAAGTCGGAGCAGAGTGTGACTTGGCACTTGAGATTCCCTGTGACAGATGCTTAGAGCCTGTGACAACGGATTTCGAGATCAGATGTCTCCAGAAAGTGAAATTGTCTGAATCAGAAGAAGATGCGGAGTCAGATGAATTTGATGAAGCGAATTATATTCAAGGATATACGCTTGATGTGGATAAACTAATCTGCAACGAGGTGATAGTAGGGTGGCCGGCGAAAATTCTGTGTAGCGAAGACTGTAAAGGAATTTGCCATGTATGTGGTCAGAACCTAAATAAGGGAACCTGTGACTGTGAAGATACAGGACTTGACCCGAGAATGTCAGTTATCCGCGATGTATTTAAGAATTTTAAGGAGGTGTAACCTATGTCAATTTGTCCAAAGAATAAATCTTCAAAAGCAAGAAGAGATAAAAGAAGAGCTAATTGGAAAATGAGCGCTCCAAACCTTGTAAAATGCAGCAAATGTGGTGAGTTAATGATGCCTCATAGAGTTTGCAAGGCTTGTGGTTCTTACAACAAAAAAGAAATCATTACAGTTGAGTAATTCTGACAAATGATGAAAAATCAAGGGGTTGAGCCTTATGGCTTGACCCCTTATTTGTATGGCAATGAGCCAAAGTCCGGGCTTGCCCGGGGCCTTGGCGATTGGCGAAAATAGCCCAATTATATCCCGATTTATTTCATAACTTTGCAAGATTTGGGATATATTCAAGTGAAAAGACTTCCTACAAAAATAGGTTCTTAAATATGTAGCGGAGTATTTGATATGTTGAATATAATCAACTAGTTAGTGAAAACATTTGAGCTTAGGATAAATAATAAATAAATGCTTCAGTACAGACAAGAATATTTAATGTTTTAATGATAAGAGGCTTCGGGAGACCGGAGCTTTTCTAGAGTGCGCCTAGCGGCGCACATTTCTAATGGGTGAAAATACCTAATCTGCCTTAGTAGCAGGTTAAAGATAATCTCAATCTCGATTTCTATGATGCTGTCGAAAACCACCAATTGTATAATAACTTAACAATCATAGATGGTGTCCGAACGTGGTCGTTGACATTTCTGATGATTATCCCAGAAAACAAACTATTAATTTTAGATAAAATGACCACTTTATAGGTTGCAATATTTTTTTAAAGTGTTATACTTTTAACTAGGTATTAGAATGTAGTCTATTTACAAAAGACCGGTGATTGGGGACACGTGAGGTTTTGGTTTGCCGGAGGAAGAAAACTGGGCTGCATAACCAAGGAGGATAATAAAATGACAGAAGTAGCAAAGCGTATTGAAAAGCTTCGCGAACTGATGGCAGAGCAGAATATCGACGCATATGTTGTGCCGACTGCAGATTTCCATCAGAGCGAATATGTAGGGGAGCATTTCAAGGCAAGAAAATTCATTACCGGATTCAGTGGTTCTTACGGAACAGCCGTAATCGCCAAAGATGATGCAGGTCTGTGGACCGACGGAAGATATTTTACACAGGCACTGACAGAGATGGAAGGTAGTGGTGTCCGTTTGATGAAAATGTTCGTTGACGATACACCATCTACTACAGAGTGGCTGGCAGAGAAGATCCCGGAAGGCGGTAAAGTCGCATTTGACGGTCGTGTTCTTTCTATGGGCGAAGGACAGGAATATGAAGAGGTACTTGGGGCAAAGAATATTACAATCGAATATGAAGTAGATCTGATCGACCAGATTTGGGAGGATCGCCCGTCTCTTTCTAAGAAACCATGTTTCTTCCTGGAAGATAAGTACACCGGTGAGAATGTTGCATCTAAGCTTAAAAGAGTTCGTGAAAAGATGGCAGAATACGGTGCAACCGTACATTTGATTGCTTCTCTGGATGATAATGCATGGCTTCTGAATTTCAGAGGTGATGATATTGACTTTTTCCCATTAGTTCTGGATTATGTGATCGTTCGTAAAGACAGCGTAGATCTGTATATTGATGACAGTAAGCTGGATGACCGTATCCGTGAAGAGATGGCAAAGAATAATGTCAATATTCATCCATACAATGACATTTATGAGGATGCGAAGAATATCGGAGCTGACGAAGTTGCACTGATCGATCCAATGAAGATGAATTACGCTCTGTACAAGAGCCTTCCATGTAAGGTGGTAGAGGGTGCTAATCCGACGATCCTGATGAAGGCAATTAAGAATGATGTTGAGATCGAGAACATCAAGAATGCAGAACTGAAAGACAGCATTGCATTGACGAAATTCATTTACTGGGTTAAGAAAAATTACGATAAGATGGAAATCACTGAGCTTTCAGCATCAGATAAATTGACAGAACTTCGAGCAGAGCAGGAAGGATATATCCGTGATTCATTCGAACCTCTGCAGGCATTTGGTGAGCATGCGGCAATGATGCATTATGCACCATCTAAAGAGACAGATGTTGTATTAAAAGAAGGCGGTATGCTGCTTAGTGATACAGGCGGTGGTTACTATGAAGGTTCTACAGATATCACAAGAACTACTGTACTGGGTCATATCACACCGGAACTTAAGAAATATTATACAGCTGTATATAGAGCAATGCAGCATCTGAGTGCGGCAAACTTCCTTTATGGAAACCACGGATGGTCGCTGGATGTACTGGCAAGACAGCCAATCTGGGATCTGAATATGGACTTCCAGTGTGGAACAGGACATGGATTTGGATATCTTGGAAGTATCCACGAGCCGCCGACAGGATTCCGTTGGTACATTGTGCCTTCTAAGAATGAGCATCATCAGTTTGAGCCTGGCATGGTGATCACAGATGAACCGGGAATTTATGAAGAAGGTGATTTCGGTATCCGTATCGAGAACAACCTGCTGACTGTCAATGGTGAGAAGAATAAGTATGGACAGTTTATGCATTTTGAGACTCTGAACTTTGTACCGATCGATCTGGATGGAATCGATCCGGAAGAACTGACAAGATCAGAGAAAGAATGGCTGAATGATTACCATAAAGCATGTTATGAGAAGGTTGGTCCATATCTGACTGACGAAGAAAGAGAATGGCTCAAAGAGTATACAAGAGCTATCTAAAAAATAGGAAATTTTAAATAGGGATAATGAAAATAATTTAAATTGGATTTAATGAGGAGGAACTTAAAATGGCAAAGATTACAGAAGGATATATGCCTTTCCACGGATACCAGACATATTACAGAATTGTTGGAGAGCAGAAGGACAATGGAAAAGCTCCATTGATTTGTTTACATGGTGGACCGGGATCTACTCACAATTATTTTGAAGTATTAGACAATGTTGCAGACGATGATGATCGTATGGTCGTTATGTATGACCAGATTGGTTGTGGTAACTCTTATCTGGAAGGACATCCGGAGATGTGGACACAGGATCTCTGGTTGGATGAATTAGATGCATTGAGAGAGCACCTTGGATTGAAAGAATGCCATATCATCGGTCAGTCCTGGGGTGGTATGATGCAGATTGCATACGCAATTGAGCGTGGAGCAGAAGGCGTTAAATCATTTATTATTTCTTCTGGACATCCAAGCAGTAGCTTGTGGGCAAAAGAAGGAATGCGCAGAATTAAAATGATGACTGAAGAAGATCAGGCAGCAATCAATGATGCTCTGGAACGCAATGACTTTACCGGAGAGGCTTATCTGAAAGCTGTAGATAATTATATGGACAGATACTGTAACTACTGGAGAGAGGATCTTCCGGATTGCTGTACAAGACCAAAGAAATCAGGCGGAGAAGCTTATCTGTATGGATGGGGACCGAACGAGTTCGTACCATCTGGAACATTGAGAGATTTCGAGTACATAGACAGACTGCATGAGATCAAGGTTCCATCACTGATCATGAGTGGTATCTCTGATTTGTGTTCACCTTTAGTTGCAAAGACAATGGCAGATGAAATTCCGGATTCTAAGTGGATCCTGTGGGAGAATGCAAGACATACAACGTTCGTAGACAGACACGATGATTATTGTGTTGAGCTGTTCAAGTGGATGAACGAGCACGACAAATAAAAACATAGAGCATGAAATGCTTTTACAGAGATCCGGCATAGAAATATGCCGGATTTCTGTGTTATAATACAAAATATAAATCGAACATACATACAGGAGGGCTTGAGCATGGAAAGAGTATTGAAATTCTTGAAAGATGCAGAAACATATTATTTAGCAACGGTAGACGGTGATCAGCCAAGAGTGCGTCCGTTTGGAACAGCACATGTTTTTGAAGGAAAATTGTATATCCAGACGGGAAAAGTAAAAGATGTATCTAAACAGTTACATGCAAATCCAAAGGCTGAGATCTGTGCATTTAAAGATGGCGAGTGGCTGCGGGTAGCAGGAGGCCTTGTAGAGGATGACAGAAGAGAAGCAAGAGTATCTATGCTTGAGGCATATCCATCTTTACAGAAGATGTATTCCGCAGATGATGGAAATACAGAAGTATTTTATTTTAAAGATGCAATTGCAACATTTTCATCATTTACACACGAGCCAGAAATAATTAAATTGTAAGAATTAGGAGCCTAGTTATGAATACAATGCCTGTTACAGAATTGATTGATAAAGCTGCTGGTATATGCAAAAAAAATAAAGTTGTCCGGCTGGATTTGTTTGGCTCTTTTGCAACAGGAACAGCGACACCGACCAGCGATATTGATTTTGTTGTATATGGATGTAAGGATGTACTGGAATTAGAAGAAATATTATGAACCACAAGATTAAAATAGCAATTATTGATGACGAGCCAGAGTTTATAGAAATTATAGAAAAATATATAAATGAAGTCATTCAGAACAAGAAAAATCAAGATTGTATATCTTTGGAGAAATTTATATCTGCAGAAGATTTTCTGAAAGCGATAGATTATGGTGAAGAATACCAGATAATTTTTTCAGATATAGAGATGGAACGGATGTCAGGAATTCAGTTAGGCAGAAAGCTGACTGATGAGAAAAAGGATATATACTTGATTTTTCTTACTTCCCATGCAGAATTTGCCGCAGAAAGCTATTTGCTAAATACATATCAATATATTTTGAAACAGGACATGAAAAGGAGAATTCCAGAGATCCTAAATCCTATTTTGGAGAAACTTGAAAATCAGAAAAAGAACTATCGGGTGATTACATCTGGCAATGGCATAAAGAAAATACTTTATCGGGACATTGTATGCATTCAGAAGATGAAGGGGAAGAAATATTTAGAATATTATAAGTGTGATGGTGCTATTTACAGAGAACAGATAAATCTTCAACAATTGTTTGAGGAACTTCATACGTCGGAATTTCTGACATTGGATCGGAGCTGTATTGTCAACATTGAACATATTGACCAGATTACAGGAAATCTTCTGGTTATGGATAATGGACAGACATTGACCATTTGCAAAAGGCATCTGACAGAAATAAAGCATCAGATTCGAGCATATTGGGAAGGATATATGGAATGAATTTTGGAAATATAGGTGTGATAGCTACAGTGGCATTTTCGGAAGTAATTCTATTTATCTATCTGATCACAACAATTGTCCCTTCAGAGAAGAGTAAAAAGAAAACCTTAATACTCTTTTTAGGCGCAGTGATCAGTGGGATAATACTGACGTTGTGCAAATACTACAGTTTCGGAATTTACATGCCGGTACTTGCTATTATTGCAATTAGTTTTGCATATACGGGGATGGCTATAGAAAAGGAATATGTATTGCTGATTGGAATTCCGGCAGTATATTATGCTGCGGTCACGTTTGCAGATCTTTTAATTGGAACAATATTTATGCTAATCACATCGGATTCGATTCGAGAAAAAGTGCTTTATCGACCAGGAGCGTGGTGGAAGAGTATTATTTATATCGTTGCAGAGACGGTGCTTTTGCTGATTATTTTGTTTTTCAGAAAAAACATAAAGATAAAAAGAATCATCACACAATACCGTGGAATGGTCTGCAGTTTTGGGATTGGGTTTAATCTTGTTACATGGATGTATCGCGGAAGTATTTATGAATTACATAGAGGATATATTGAATTATATTTTGATAATTTTTTGATTCTTACACTTTGTATTTTTATTTTAATGAGCATGGTCTGGCAAATTAGCAAATTAATTTTTCGTTATGAAAGTTTACGGAGAGAAAATCAAATTATTGAAATGCGTGATTCTATGATAGAGAAAAATTATCAGGAATTGAAAAATGCACTGGAGGAAAATAGAACATTAAATCACGATATCAAAAACCATTTATTGATTCTGAGCGAATATGACAAGAATAGAGAATGGGAAAAATTAGAAGAATATCTGGAAAGAATTACGCCTGCTTATCAGAATGTGGGTGTAAAAACATGGACAGGAAATCAGACAATAGATTTACTCTTGAATCTAAAAAAAAGTGAAGCATTAACAGAAAATATAAATTTTGAAATCATCAGTGATATGATTGCGCGGGTACCGTTCAGCGATGATGAGAGCTGTATTCTGATTTGCAATCTTTTGGATAACGCGATTGAAGCCTGTTGTAAAATCAGGGCTAAAGAACGATGGATTCGTTTTGAATTGAAACAACATAAGAAAATGTTATTTATGACTGTTGAAAATAGCATAGAAGAACAACCGTTGAAAGACGGAAATAAATGGGTCACAAGCAAAGGAGATAAAAATCTGCATGGCTATGGACTTCTAAGTGTGGAACGTATCATACAAAAGTATGAAGGCATGATAGAGTATGGTGTGGACTCATCTGAATTTGAAGTGAAAATATCTTTTTTCATGTCGTAAAAAGGAGCATTCATGTCTTAGAACTTGTGCGGCTCCTCTGATCAGATTATGGTTAGACAAAGACCATATGATCGGAGGGGCTGTTTTGATTTATCGAATTATATTCAAAAATTTTAAAAGCAATTTGAAAAATTATGTTATCTATTTCGCAGGGAACATGATTGGAGTATCGGAATTTTTTGTTTTCTGGGGATTATACGCAGTTGTACAGGAGATGACCGTTGGAGCAATGTCTTTGAATGAAATTGCGGGGGAACTGATGTTGTCGGTAGGGGCTGTTTCTGTTTTCAGTGTCACGCTTATGGTGTATTCCATGTTGAATTATATGAGACTGCGGCTGAATGATTATGGATTGTTTCAGATGCTGGGAATGAAGAAAAAACTCATGTATGGAATGATCGTACTGGAATATTTTGCCGGATGGATTGTTTCATTGGGATTGGGACTGGCAGTTGGAAGGTTGATGCTTTTTGTAGTGCAGAAAATCTGTCACAGGATGTTTCCGGAGTATATAAAAGTGACAAATGTGGATGTTTCGGTTTATATGAAAGCCAGTATCGTCAGTTTCATTATTATGCTAGGCGTTGTATTCGTGGTAATGATATGGGCAGAGAATCACGGGGTGAGCGCTATGATGAAAGGCAGTCAGATAAAAGAGAAAAAACCTCAAAGCATCTGGTGGTCAGTATGTGTGCTGATAGGAATTGCGTTATTAGTATGGGGATTCTTTGCATTGAAATCCAGTATTGAAGCAGCATATACCTATGCACATCTGGCGTGGATTGGTGGAAGTTTTCTTATGCTGGCTTTTGGCGGTGGTATTCTGTTGGAATGGATTCGGAAGAAAAAGAAATTTTATTATAAGAATTTGCTTAAATATAATCAACTTTACAGTAAATATCAAAGCAGTCTTTTAATATTACTTATGCTACTTTCGGTACATTTTATAGCATTAGGATATTGTGCAGCAAATATTTCTGCACTTCTTCCGATTACGGGCCATGAAAAATATTATCCGTATGATGCAATTTGCATGATGAAAGGACAGAGTGAGGAACAGGAAAAATTAAAAGATATAGTAGAAAAACATAACGGAAAAATCGAAGAAGTTCCAATGATACGTGTATCGGCTTATGAGAATGAGCTGATGGGAATTTCTGAGAGCACTTATCATAAATTGAGTGGCAAGAAATATGATCTGAAAGAAAAAGAAATTATATATATTCTCAGCGAATATCAAAGTCCTCCGGGAAAACATGTACGGATTGGAGGCTTTGACTACGGGAAAGATGGATATACATGGCTGGCAATAGGAAGCTATACAAAGTATTGGAGTGATTATGTAAGTCCGGAGTCCAATCACCCTATTCCATTACATGATGAAGAACATCTGTATAAAATGAGAGATGTGCAGACGGGTAATTGGTTTGGGAAATACCGGACAGATTATGAAAATGAAAATATTGTTGTTTTTTCGGATCGATATTTTGAGGAGCAACAGAAAAAATTATCAGAAAAAGAATATGAACCGGATACTCTCGGCCTAATTAAACTTTCAGATCGTGGAAAAGAAGATGCATTGAAAGAATTGCGGCAATATTGGAGAAAATATGGGTTAAAAGATTTCGGTTATACAAGGAATATGCAGCAGACCTATTATATTACAGATGATTTTCTGGCGGAACGGGAGAAAGAAGATATATTCAAAGTTACCACCAAATTATTTATTATTCTGGCATTTTTGCTTAGTGGAGAAATGGTTATTGTGATTAAAACAATGGCAGATTTTCGAAGTCTCCGAAAACGTTACGAATTTTTAGATTGTATGGGAATTTTTGAACGGATGAAGAAGCAGGTGTTAAATGCGGAGATACAAAGTATCCCGTTGATTGCATTTGTTTCTGCAGTGTTGTTGTCAGCAACATATTTGTGTGCTTATATTTTGTATGAAGATGCCCAGGGCGTAGTGTTAAATAAAAAAGTATGGATCTATTGGTTGGTAATAGTTGGAGGTTACTGGTGTCTGGAAATGATTTTACAGAAGATAATTGTATGTTATGTAGGTCATCATTTGAAAGAGGGAAGAGGCGTATGAATATATTAGAAGTAAAAAAGCTGGTTAGAAATTATAAAAAATCTGTGTTAAAAGATAGTGAGGAGGACATAAAAGTTCTGAAAGGGATTAGCTTTTCTGTAGAAGAAGGAGAGTTTGTAGGAATTATGGGGAAATCCGGTTGTGGAAAGACAACACTCTTGAAGACTCTTGGAATGATTGACAAACCGACAGCAGGGAAAATAATTTTAATGGGAAAAGATACCAGTAAGTTATATGGGGATAGTCTTGCAGAAATTCGCAATCGGAAAATAGGTTTCATTTTTCAGGATTTTTATCTGATGGACAGTTTATCAGTAGAAGAAAACATTATGCTTCCGATGATTTTAAATAAAGTAAAACTGAAAACAATGCAAAAAACAACAATGCAGTATGCAAAACATTTTCAGATTAGTCACTTATTGAAGAAAAATCCATATGAATTATCAGGCGGCGAGAAACAGCGGGTAGCAATTTGCAGAGCATTAGTTAATCACCCTAAATTGATACTTGCGGATGAACCTACCGGAAATTTGGATTCGAAATCGGGGATGATTGTGATTCGGGCCATGGAAACACTTAACAGGGAGCTTAAGAAAACGATTGTAATGGTAACACATGATCCGCAGATGGCAAGTTATTGTGACCGGATTATTTTATTAAAAGATGGAAAAATCTTAGAAGAATTAAGAAAAGAGGAATCAAGAGATCTTTTTTATCAGCAGATTTTAGCGAAAATGGCAGAATTATAGAACTTGTTTGAAAATGAGTGCTATCGGAAAACAAAACTTTCCGATGGCACTTATTTACTTTCAGAAGTATTGCTTTTTTATATGATGTTTAGTAAAATAACCTATAGCAATGCGAGGAGGAATAATCATGGCAGAGATTACCAATATAGCACTGGATGCTATGGGTGGAGATAATGCTCCTGTGGAGATCGTGAAAGGTGCGATCGATGCAATCCAGAAAGAACCGGACATGAAAGTGTTCCTGGTTGGTAAGCAGGATATTGTTGAAGAAGAACTGAATAAGTATCAATATAATAAAGCGCAGATCGAGGTGGTGCATGCTTCAGAAGTGATTGAGACTGCAGAAGCTCCGGTCAATGCAATCCGTAAGAAGAAAGATTCGTCTATAGTGGTTGGTATGAAGTTGGTCAAAGAAGGTAAAGCAGATGCATTTGTTTCAGCCGGAAGTTCAGGAGCAATCCTGGTAGGTGGTCAGGTGATCGTCGGCAGGATCAAAGGCGTGGAGAGGCCACCCCTTGCACCGTTAATCCCGACGGAGAAAGGTGTTTCCCTTCTGATTGACTGTGGAGCGAATGTAGATGCGAGACCATCACATCTGGTACAGTTTGCGAAGATGGGTTCTATTTATATGGAACATGTACTTGGAATTAAGAATCCGAGAGTCGGCATCGTAAATATCGGTGCAGAGGAAGAAAAAGGGAACGCACTGGTAAAAGAGACATTTCCACTGTTAAAGGAGCAGGAAGATATCAACTTTATCGGAAGTGTGGAGGCAAGAGAGATTCCGCATGGTCAGGCTGATGTTGTGGTGTGCGAGGCATTTGCCGGAAATATTATCCTGAAGTTATATGAAGGTGTCGGAGCGGTTCTGATCAGTAAGGTGAAGGAAGGTCTGATGACATCTCTTCGTTCAAAGATCGGAGCACTGCTAATCAAACCGGCTCTTAAGTCGACGTTGAAGCAGTTTGATGCCAGTGAGTACGGTGGAGCACCGCTTTTGGGATTAAAAGGTCTGGTAGTAAAGACCCACGGAAGTTCTAAGGCAAAAGAAGTCAGCAATACACTGGCACAGTGTGTGATGTTTAAGAAACAGAAGATCAACGAGAAGATTCAGGAATGCATTCAATCGGATCAAGAGAAATCCGCTGAATAATAAAGAGAATGAACTATAAAGGTAAAAAGGAGAATAAACATGGAATTTGAAAAAATCAGAGACATTATCGCCGATGTATTAAATCTGGACAAGAATTCAATTACAGAGGACAAGAAATTTGTAGATGATCTGGGAGCAGATTCATTAGACATTTTCCAGATCATCATGGGAATTGAAGAGACTTTCGATATCGAGATCGACAACGATGAGGCTGAGCAGATCGTGACAGTGGGAGATGCTGTAGAACAGATTAAGAAAGCAACCAATAATTAATTGATGGAGACATACAACAGAAAGCCCGTCAGGGCTTTCTTGTTTCTTGTCAGGCAATGAGCCAGAGGCTGGGTTTGCCCGGAACCTTTGGGATTGCCGCGATAATAAATAGAGGATAAATGATGAGTCGAAAATTAGCTGAATTAGAAAAAAAGATAAATTATACATTTAAAGATAAAGAATTACTTACCAAAGCAATGAGCCACAGCTCTTATGCCAATGAGAAACATTTGCCAAAGTATGAGTGCAATGAGCGCCTGGAATTTTTGGGAGATGCTGTTTTAGAACTGGTGTCCAGTGAGTTTTTGTTTTATGAGCATCAGACAAAGCCGGAGGGAGAACTTACTAAGTTAAGAGCCAGCATGGTATGTGAACCGGCTCTTGCGTACTGCGCAAAAGAGATTGAACTGGGCGATTATCTGTTGTTAGGGAAAGGTGAAGATGCCAATGGAGGAAGACTTCGCGCATCGATTACTTCAGATGCGATGGAAGCGTTGATCGGAGCGATTTATATAGATGGTGGTTTTGCTAATGCAAAAGAGTTTATTGAACAATTTATTTTAAAAGATATGGAGAATAAACGGCTCTTTTATGATAGCAAGACTATCCTGCAGGAGATTGTGCAGGCGAAACACGGGGAAGCAATTCATTACCAGTTGTTAGAAGAGTCAGGACCGGACCATGATAAATCCTTTGAGGTAGCGGTAGCGATCGGCGATGTGCAGTATGGTGTCGGAAAAGGAAGAACCAAGAAAGCTGCCGAGCAGGAAGCTGCATACCGCAGTATCCTGAGATTGGGAAAAGAAGAAAATAAGTAGGTGAAGAATGTATTTAAAAAGCATAGAAGTGCAGGGATTCAAATCATTTGCAAATAAAATAAAGTTTGATTTCCACAACGGAATCACGGGTATTGTAGGACCGAACGGAAGTGGTAAAAGTAATGTTGCTGATGCTGTGCGTTGGGTGCTTGGAGAACAGAAAGTCAAACAGCTTCGAAGCGGAAGTATGCAGGACGTTATTTTCTCAGGAACAGAGAACCGCAAACCGTTAAGTTATGCATCCGTTGCGATTACGTTGGACAATTCTGATCATCAGCTTGCAATTGATTATGAAGAAGTGACGGTCACAAGAAAATTATATCGTTCCGGCGAGAGTGAATACTTGATCAATGGAAGTAGTTGCCGTCTGAAAGATATCAATGAACTGTTTTACGATACTGGTATTGGAAAAGAAGGTTATTCCATCATTGGGCAGGGACAGATCGATAAGATTTTAAGTGGTAAACCGGAAGAGCGAAGAGAGCTGTTTGAAGAAGCCGCGGGAATTGTTAAGTTTAAACGGCGCAAGAATTTATCTGTGAAGAAATTAGAAGAAGAGAAGCAGAATCTTGTGCGTGTCAATGATATTCTTGCAGAACTTGAAAAGCAGGTGGGTCCGTTGGAGAGACAGTCCGAGGTTGCAAGAGAATACCTGAAGAAAAAAGAAGAATTAAAATCTTATGATATTAATATGTTTTTGCTAGAGACTGAGCGCATCAGAGAACAGATCCAGGGCTTAGACCGGAAACTTGAACTGGCAAAAGGGGAACTTGAGGAGGCAGACCAGAAATATGAAGCAATGAAAGTGGAGTATGAGGCTGTGGAAGAACAGGTGGAAGAAATTGACGCCCAAATCGAAGATTCCAAGAGTCAGCTCAATAAGACTACAATGCTGAAGCAGCAGTTGGAGAATCAGATTGAACTGTTAAAAGAGCAGATCCACAGCGCGAAAATGAACGATGAACATTATGATCAGCGTGCCAGAACCATTGATGCAGAGATAGAAGTTCGCAAGAAACAGTTAGAGGAACTGACAGCCAGACAGAACCAGATCCAGAAGGAGATGGATGAAAAGCGTAGGTTAGAGAATCAGGCTAAGACAGAATTAGATGAGATCCAGAGTCGTATTGTAGCAGTGACGGAATCAGTGAATGAAAAGCAAAATACGATTATGGAGATTCTGAACAATCGTGCGTCAACGAAAGCAAAGATTCAGCATTACGATACAATGCTTGATCAGATCCAGGTTTCCAAAGCAAGGATCAGCCAACAGATCATCGAACAGGAAAGTGTGGCTTCAGAAGAACGTGAGAAAGCACTGGAATATCAAAAAGAATTAAAAGCAATTTCGGAAGAGATTATTAAGCTGTCAGATGAGAGTGAGAAGACAGATACATTGATCCAGAAACTCCAGAAAGAACTTTCCGAACAGACAGAGAAATTCAGAGTCAGTCAGACAACTTACCATAGAGAAGCTTCGAGATTGGAGTCTTTAAGAAATATTACCGAGCGCTACGATGGATATGGTAACAGTATCCGGCGTGTCATGGATAATAAATCAAGAGAACCGGGACTTTTGGGTGTGGTTGCGGATATCATCAAAGTAGATAAAGACTATGAGATTGCAGTAGAGACAGCCCTTGGCGGAAGTATACAAAATATTGTTACAGCGGATGAAGACACGGCAAAGCGGATGATCCAGTTTTTGAAAAAGAATCGGTTTGGCCGTGCAACATTCCTGCCGCTGACAAATATCCGTGCCGGCGGAGGAATTCCCAGACCGGAGGCATTAAAAGAGCCGGGAGTCATCGGTGCAGCAGACACACTGGTAAAGGTTGACAATGAATACAGAGGACTGGCGGAGTTCTTATTAGGAAGAACTCTGGTAGTAGATCATATTGACAGAGGAACCGCAATCGCCAGAAAGTATCGTCAGTCTTTGCGTATTGTAACGTTAGAGGGAGAGTTGATCAATCCGGGTGGATCCATGACCGGTGGAGCATTCAAGAATTCAAGCAATCTGTTGAGCAGAAGGCGCGAGATTGAGGAACTGGAGAAAAAAGTTTCCGGATTAAAAACAAAGATGGAACAGTTAGAACATGAGTCTGATGATCTTCGAAAGGAACGTGCGGGATATTATGAAAAACTGGATGAGATCAATACGGCACTCCAGAAAGCATATGTCGTTCAGAATACTGCAAAGATGAAGATGGATCAGGCAACTGCCTATATCAATACATCAAAAGAGACATCCGATGCGTCCAGAAAAGAACTGGAAAAACTGGATGCTCAGATTACAGATATCATAGAAAATCAGGATTCTATTAATGTAGAACTTGATACCTCAGAGAATCTGGAACAGGAACTGACAAAAGAGATTGAAGAGATTCAAAAGAGCCTGGAAGCAGATCATGAAGAAGAGGCGAAGAAGACAAGCCTTACAGAGAGCTTACATCTGGAACTGGCATCTTTAGAACAGAATTATACATTTACCGTTGAAAATGTCAGCCGTATTGCAGAAGAAAATGAGAAATTTGCGGCAGAATTAAAAGAGATGGAAATCGGCAAGGGAAGCACTTCGAAAGAAATTGAAGAGAAAGAAGAGCAGATTGAAAAACTGCGTGAGACCATTGCTGATTCCGCTGATCTGTTTAAGGAGATTCGGGAAGAAATCGAGACTCGCAAGAAGGAGCGGGAGGAAATGAACCTGAAGAATAAAGAATTCCTGAAAAACCGCGATGACCTTTCTAAACATATGTCAGATTTGGATAAAGAAATTTATCGTCTGGAGAGCCAGAAAGAGAATCTGGAAGTTTCTTCTGATAAGCAGATGAATTACATGTGGGAAGAATACGAGCTGACGTATAACCGTGCAAGAGAACTTCGGAATGAAAATCTGACAGATCTTGCCCAGATGCGAAAGAGAATTCAGGAGTTAAAGAGCGGTATTAAGGCACTGGGAAATGTCAATGTTAATGCGATAGAAGAATATAAGAGTGTGTCTGAGCGGTATGAGTTTTTGAAAGAACAGCATGATGATCTTATAGAGGCGGAGGCTACTCTGGAACAGATCATTGAAGAACTGGACAATGCGATGCGTAAGCAGTTTAAAGAACAGTTTGAGCGCATTGCAAAAGAATTCGATATTGTATTTAAAGAACTTTTCGGAGGCGGAAAAGGAACTCTTGAACTGATGGAAGACGAGGACGTTCTGGAAGCGGGGATTAAGATCATCGCACAGCCGCCAGGAAAGAAACTGCAGAATATGATGCAGTTATCCGGTGGAGAAAAAGCACTGACTGCGATTTCACTGCTGTTTGCAATCCAGAATCTGAAACCGTCACCGTTCTGTCTGTTGGATGAGATTGAGGCCGCGTTAGATGACAGCAATGTTGACCGGTTTGCCGGATATCTTCACAAATTGACAAAGAGTACACAGTTTATCGTGATCACCCACAGGAGAGGGACGATGACTGCCGCAGACAGACTGTACGGTATTACCATGCAGGAGAAAGGTGTTTCTACACTGGTATCCGTAAGTCTTCTGGAAAATGAACTGACACAGTAGTTACAAGAAAGGAAAAGTAAAATGGCAGAAGAACAGAAAACTGGTTTTTTCAAACGTCTGGTATCAGGACTTACTAAGACCAGAGACAATATTGTATCCGGAATGGACAGTATTTTCCATGGATTCTCACATATCGATGATGATTTTTATGAGGAACTGGAAGAAGTGCTGATCATGGGAGATTTAGGCGTACAGGCAACCTATGATATTTTGGATCATTTAAAAGAACAGGTAAAAGAAAAGCATATCAAAGAGCCTGCGGACTGCCGTCAGATTCTGATAGACAGCATTAAAGAACAGATGGATGTGGGTGAGACTGCATATGAATTTGAGGAAAAGACATCCGTTGTAATGGTTATCGGCGTCAATGGTGTCGGTAAGACAACAACCATCGGTAAGTTGGCAGGAAAATTAAAAGCAGAGAATAAAAAAGTTATTCTTGCCGCAGCAGATACATTTCGTGCCGCGGCCGGAGAACAGTTAAAAGAGTGGGCAAACCGCGCGCAGGTAGAGATCATCGGTGGGCAGGAAGGTTCTGACCCTGCCTCTGTTGTATTCGATGCGGTAGCAGCTGCAAAAGCGAGACATGCAGATGTGCTTCTGTGTGATACTGCGGGGAGACTTCACAATAAGAAGAACCTGATGGAAGAACTCCGCAAGATGAATAAGATTATTGACCGCGAATTCCCGGATGCTTTCCGTGAGACACTGGTCGTTTTAGATGCAACTACCGGTCAGAATGCGCTCCAGCAGGCAAAAGAATTTAATGAAGTTGCGGATATTACGGGGATTGTCCTGACTAAGATGGACGGAACTGCCAAAGGTGGAATCGCAGTTGCAATTCAGGCAGAACTTGGAATCCCGGTAAAATATATCGGTGTCGGTGAGAGTATTGATGATTTACAGAAATTTGATGCAGATACATTTGTGAATGCATTGTTTACATCCGAACAGGCGGAATAGAGAAAGGTAAGGTGTGTGAAATGGGAGCAGATTCAGGATTGACAATTGAAAAATTCGAGGAAGCAAGTGAAATTGTAAAAAGAGTGACGAATCCCACAAAATTAGTATACAGTGAGTATCTGAGCGAGCAGACAGGCGGAAAGATTTATTTAAAGCCGGAAAATATGCAGTATACAGGAGCTTATAAGGTGCGTGGAGCATATTATAAGATCAGCACAATGTCTGAGGAAGAAAGAGAACGTGGACTGGTTGCGGCATCCGCAGGAAATCATGCGCAGGGTGTGGCTTATGCAGCTAAGAAATTTGGATGCAAGGCAACGATTGTAATGCCGGCGATCACTCCTCTTATTAAGGTAAACCGTACAAAAAACTACGGAGCTGAGGTTATCCTTTATGGAGATGTGTATGATGATGCGTGCGCATATGCACAAAAAATAGCAGAAGAAGAGGGACGGACATTCGTACATGCTTTTGATGATCTGGATATCGCAGCCGGACAAGGAAGCATCGCCATGGAGATCATACAGGAACTTCCGACCGTAGATTATATCCTTGTCCCAATCGGTGGTGGTGGACTGATTACAGGCGTATCTACACTTGCGAAGATGTTAAATCCAAAAATCAAAGTGATCGGAGTAGAGCCGGCGGCTGCAGCAAGTATGACAGCAGCTTTTGAAGCAGGAGAGCCTGTGACATTAGACAGCGCAAATACAATTGCCGACGGTACAGCAGTAAAACGTGTGGGTGACAATATTTTCCCATATGCAAAAGAAAATATCGATCAGATCCTGACAGTAGAGGACGATGAGCTGATAGGGGCATTCCTTGATATGGTAGAAAACCATAAGATGATCGTGGAAAATTCAGGACTTCTTACAGTCGCTGCTCTTCGTCAGCTGGATCTGAAAGGAAAGAAGGCAGTATCTATTTTAAGTGGTGGTAACATGGACGTTATCACAATGTCTTCCATCGTTCAGCACGGACTGATCCAGAGAGACCGTATCTTCTCTGTATCCGTACTTCTTCCGGATAAACCGGGTGAGTTGGTACGTGTAGCATCTACGATCGCAGATGCTAAGGGAAATGTTATTAAATTGGAGCACAACCAGTTTGTAAGCACCAACCGTAATGCGGCTGTAGAACTTCGTATCACAATGGAAGCATTTGGGACAGATCACAAGGTTGAAATATTAAAAGCACTGGAAGATGCCGGATTCAGACCGAGAGAGATCGGGGCAAAATTATATTAATCACAAAAATGGAAAGAGTCTGCAGAAAACGATATTCTGTGGGCTTTTTCTTTGCCTGGCACCGAGTTAGAATCCAGACTTGTCAGGAAATTTGAGGGTTGTTTACAATCCCGTAGTATACACTCTTGACAAAGCATGTACAAATGTATACAATAATACATGTTGAAAGATAGATTTTTAACGTAATTTGGGGGATATGGAGATGGAAGCATATCAAGACCGATCTTTAAGAGGTCGGGTATTTCAAAAAATAAGAGAAGATATCTTGAGTGGTGTTTATAAAGATCACGAAGAATTAAAAGAAGTATCGATCGGAGAAGAACTTGGAGTCAGCAGGACCCCTGTAAGAGAAGCACTTCGTCAGTTGGAATTGGAAGGTCTTGTGACGATCATTCCGAATAAGGGAGCTTATGTAACAGGAATTACTGCAAAAGATGTACATGATATTTACATGATACGTTCACAGCTTGAAGGTATGTGTGCACGTTGGGCAACGCGAAATATTACAGATGAGCAGATTGAAGAACTGGAAGAGATTATTTTATTATCAGAGTTTCATTTGAAAAAAACTGCTGGCGTGCAGGCGATGCAGGTGTCAGAGTTGGACGGAAAGTTTCACAAAGTTCTGTATGCAGCCAGTAACAGCAGGATCATGGAGCATACGCTGACAGATTTTCATAAATATGTACAGGCATCCAGAACTCTTTCTGTCGGTGCCAAAAGCAGAGCGGAAAAATCAATCGAAGAACATCGGGAGATTTTGGAAGCAATCAAGGCAAAAGACGAAGATTTGGCGGCAAAGCTTGCGCATGAACATATCTTAAAAGTAATGGACAATCTTCATTTAGAGGATTAATTGAACAGGCAAAGGAGTGGATAGAGATGGCTAAGATTAAGATGACAACACCTTTAGTAGAGATGGACGGAGATGAGATGACCAGAATCCTCTGGCAGATGATCAAGGACAATCTCCTGGAACCATACATTGATCTTAACACAGAATATTATGATCTTGGATTAGAGCACAGAAATGAGACAGACGATCAGGTTACGATTGATTCTGCACTGGCTACCAAGAAATATGGAGTTGCAGTAAAATGTGCAACAATTACAGCGAATGCTGCACGTGTAGAAGAATACAATCTGAAGAAGATGTGGAAGAGTCCGAATGGAACGATTCGTTCAATCTTAGACGGTACCGTGTTCCGTGCACCGATCATTGTAAAGGGAATCGAACCATGTGTAAAGAACTGGAAGAAGCCAATTACGATTGCAAGGCATGCATATGGAGATGTTTACAGTGCATCTGAGATGAAAATTCCGGCTGCCGGAAAAGTAGAGCTTGTGTATACTGCGGAAGATGGAACTGAGACCAGAGAAGTGATCCATAACTTTACGGATGCAGGTATTGTACAGGGTATGCACAATACAAAAGCATCCATTGAGAATTTTGCAAGATGCTGTTTTAAATATGCACTGGATATTAAACAGGATCTGTGGTTTGCAACAAAAGATACAGTATCAAAGAAATACGACCATACATTCAAAGATATTTTCCAGGAAATCTATGATACCGAATATAAAGAACAGTTTGAAGCAGCAGGTTTGGAATATTTCTATACATTGATCGATGATGCGGTAGCTCGTGTAATGAAATCTGAAGGTGGATTTATCTGGGCTTGTAAGAACTATGACGGAGATGTTATGAGTGACATGTTATCATCAGCATTTGGTTCATTGGCAATGATGACTTCAGTGTTGGTATCCCCGGATGGTTATTATGAGTATGAAGCTGCACATGGAACGGTACAGCGCCATTACTATAAGCATTTAAAAGGTGAGGAGACTTCAACAAACTCAGTGGCAACAATCTTTGCATGGTCCGGAGCTCTTAGAAAACGTGGAGAACTGGATGGCAACAAAGAATTGATGGAATTTGCAGACAGGCTGGAAAAGGCAACCATCGATACCATCGAAGAGGGCCGTATGACGAAGGATCTGGCACTGATCACGACTTTGGAGAAACCTAACGTATTAAATAGCGAAGAATTTATTAAAGCGATTGCGGAGAAATTGTAAGATGAGTAGTTGTGATTCTTGTTCAAATTATGAATATGATGAAGATTACGAATGTTATATCTGTCAGATGGATTTAGACGAGGATGAGTTATACAGATTTATTACAAACTCGTATAAGGATTGTCCGTATTATACCTATGATAACGAGTATGCTATTGTAAAACATCAGATGTGACAAAAATGAGAGTTGAAAGCTCCGGGACGAAGAAGTCCCGGAGTTTTTTGCGTATATGAATCGAATAGGTGTAAGCTGTCCTGCTTATGTGCGTCTGAAGATCAGATACAAAAGTGCAAAGGCAAACGTGCAGATCTGGCTGATTAAAAGTCCCCACAGGTAGCCATAGATTCCGATTTTTGGAATAAAAAGATAGATGCTGAAA
Source organism: uncultured Lachnospiraceae bacterium (assembly GCA_934351835.1). Taxonomy (GTDB): domain Bacteria; phylum Bacillota; class Clostridia; order Lachnospirales; family Lachnospiraceae; genus CAKRJP01. Next base: position 70,944 of record CAKRJP010000002.1, on the reverse strand, counting down.
ATACGGATGGCAAGACTGACGGAGTTGATTCCAAGTGACAGAGTGGTTTTACCGATTCCGTTAATAATGCTGATCAGTGCGTTGTTTGTATATAAAAAAGGACAGATCCATGCCAGGGTCACGATAAAGTTTCCGGCGAGTGCACTGTGAAATAAAAATAGTCCCACCCATTTCCCAAATATAAATAAAAAGATTCCGCAGAAACTTCCGAGCAGGATGCAGGAACAGGCGACTTTCTGGATAAGCGAGGTTAATTTCTTCTGCTGATTTAAGGCCTGAATCTCTGCTACGGTTGGAAGCAGCACGGTGGAGATAGAATTAGTGATAGCAGATGGAAATAATATTAGCGGAAGTGCCATTCCGGTCAGTACCCCATAGGTGCTTAAAGATTCGCTGACGGACATTCCTGAAAGTTGGAGTTTAGATGGAATTGAGACCGCTTCGATGCTTTGCAGTAAATTTAAAAGTACCCGGCTCCCGGTGAGAGGGAGCGAGGTGAAAAGCAGATCTTTCATACAGGTAAAAAGCTGCAGTTGTGAAATCTTAGGAATATGAGGTTTTAAAGGATTATCTAAAATGTAATTCAAGCTATAAAGCGCAGAAGCTGCTTCGCCCAGGAGTAGTCCTGCAACAGCGACATTGATTGAAAGTGCTATCTGTTTGTTTTGACAATAAAAACAAATTAGAAACACGCTGCTGATACGGATGATCTGTTCAATCAATTGTGTAAAAGAAGGAATACGAACTTGTTTTTGCCCCAATGCATATCCGCAGATGCAGCTATGGATTGCCGAAAACGGAAATACATAGGACAGAAGAATCAGAAGTTCGTAGCAGCGTTTATCATGAAGGAATGAAATCGAGATAGTATAAGCATACTTTTGAAGTGACAACGTAGAAATAAAGGATACAGGAAGTGTTAATAACAGTGATGCAAGTAAAAATATGCGTGCTTTTCGTTTCTGACCGATGGCGATACATCCGGCAACTGCTCTGGAAAGAGCGACTTGCATACCAGCCGAGGTGAGAGAGAAGATCAGTGCATAGAGAGGAAAGATGAGCTGATACAAGCCAACACCTTCCTCACCAAACGTATGACTTAGAAAAATGCGATAAAAAAATCCCATAATGCGGGTAAGAAGACCGGTAGCTGTCAAAATAAAAGTTCCTTTCAGAAGCATATATTTCTGTGACATAAAGACTCCGAAAAAAGTTACAAGTGTTATTAAAAGATATTCTGTTTTAATGCTTGACAGAACTAAAAAGCGGTGATATTCTACTTGAGAAGAGAAATCCAAGTACTATACTAGGAATTGAAAAGAGGGTGGATGGATGAAGCTTTCAACAAAGGGAAGATATGGGCTTCGAGCAATGATAGACCTTGCCCGCTACAGCGAAGAGATGCCTGTGTCAATCAGTTGCATTGCTGCGAGACAGGGATTATCCGAAGGATATCTGGAACAATTGGTGGCACTTCTTAGAAAGGCAGGGTTGGTCAAGAGTATCCGGGGAGCATCCGGAGGATATGTTCTTACAAGAGCGGCAAAAGAGATTTCTGTGGGAGACATCCTGCGGGCGCTGGAAGGAAGTCTGGAACCGGTAAAATGCTCCGCATTTTATGAAGGAGAAGGATGCACAGCAGCAGGTGGATGCGTGACGAAATATGTCTGGCAGAAAATTAATGACAGTATTAACCGGACGGTTGATGAGATGTCGTTGGAAGAACTGGTCAATGAGAGCAAGGCAATCAATCCAGACGGCACATCAGAAGATGGTGTGAAGTGCGAATAAAAGTATATGGAGGAAGAAAAGATGAGTAAATTAATATATTTAGATAATGCAGCAACTACTAAGACTGCACCGGAAGTTGTAGACGCAATGCTTCCATATTTTACAGAAAAATTTGGTAATCCGTCCAGTGTGTACAGTTTTGCGGCAGCAAACAAAGAGGACATTACTTTACAGAGAGAAAAAATCGCAAAGGCATTAGGTGCCAATACAAATGAGATCTATTTTACAGCCGGTGGTTCAGAGTCGGATAACTGGGCTTTAAAAGCAACAGCAGAAGCTTATGAAGGAAAAGGCAAACATATCATTACTACAAAGATTGAGCATCATGCGATTCTTCATACCGGAGAGTATCTGGAAAAGAGAGGGTTTGAAGTAACTTATCTTGATGTAGATGCAGACGGTAAGGTAAAATTAGATGAATTAAAAGCAGCAATCAGACCGGACACAATCTTAATTTCCGTAATGTATGCTAATAATGAGATCGGAACCATCCAACCAATCAAAGAAATCGGTGAAATCGCACATGAGCATGGTATCCTGTTCCATACAGATGCAGTTCAGGCATTTGGACAAGTCCCGATTAATGTTGATGAGTGTCACATTGATATGTTAAGTGCCAGTGGTCACAAATTAAACGGACCAAAGGGAATTGGCTTCTTATACATCCGTAAAGGAGTGAAAATCCGCTCTTTTGTACATGGTGGAGCACAGGAGAGAAAACGTCGTGCAGGTACAGAAAATGTTCCGGGAATCATCGGACTCGGAACAGCAGTGGACCGCGCAATGAGAACTATGGAAGAGAGAACTTCTTATGAGATCAAATTAAGAGATCACCTGATCAACAGAGTGCTTGCAGAGATTCCATATACTCGTCTGAATGGTCACAGAACAGATCGTCTTCCGAACAATGCAAACTTTAGTTTCCAGTTTATAGAAGGCGAGTCCATGTTGATCATGCTTGATATGAAAGGAATCTGCGGTTCCAGTGGATCTGCCTGTACTTCAGGATCATTAGATCCATCACATGTACTGCTGGCAATCGGTCTTCCTCATGAGATTGCGCATGGTTCTTTGCGACTGACTTTAAATGAAGAAATCACTGAAGAAGACATTGATTATGTAGTAGATTCTCTGAAAGAGATTGTCGCAAAACTTCGTTCTATGTCTCCGCTATATGAAGACTTTATTAAAAAACAGAACAAATAAGAAAAAACTATCAGGATTTGACGAATATAGATACAAGGTAAAGGAGAATAATAGTATGTATACAGAAAAAGTAATGGATCATTTTCAGCATCCAAGAAATGTAGGAGAAATTGAGAATGCAAGTGGTGTGGGAACTGTAGGAAATGCTAAATGCGGAGACATCATGAGAATTTTCCTGGATATTGATGAGAATCAGATTATCCGTGATGTGAAATTTAAAACGTTTGGATGTGGAGCAGCTGTTGCAACAAGTAGTATGGCTACAGAGATGGTAAAAGGAAAGACGGTTCAGGAAGCGATGGAAGTAACAAATAAAGCAGTTATGGAAGCATTAGATGGACTTCCGCCGGTAAAAGTACACTGTTCACTCCTTGCAGAGGAAGCAATTCATGCTGCATTGTGGGACTATGCACAGAAGAACGGCATTGAGATTGAGGGACTTAAGAAACCAAAATCAGATATTCATGAAGGCGAAGAAGACGAGGCTGAGGAATATTAAATGAAAAAAAAGAAAGTAGTAGTCGGGATGTCCGGAGGAGTTGATTCCTCCGTGGCAGCCTGGCTGTTAAAGCAAAAAGGGTATGACGTAATAGGAGTTACCATGCAGATCTGGCAGGATGAAGATGAGACGACGCTGGAAGAACATGGAGGATGCTGTGGGCTCAGCGCAGTAGATGATGCGAGAAGGGTAGCAGCGGCATTGGAGATTCCTTATTACGTCATGAATTTTAAACAGGACTTTAAAGATTACGTTATTGATTATTTTGTGGATGAATATCTGCATGGGCGCACACCAAATCCGTGTATCGCCTGTAACAGATATGTAAAATGGGAGTCCCTTTTGAAACGTAGCCTTGATATCGGTGCGGATTACATTGCCACAGGGCATTATGCGAGGGTGGACAAACTGCCAAACGGCAGATATGCGATCCGAACTTCTGCGACTGCAAGAAAAGATCAGACTTATGCCCTTTATAATCTGACACAGGATCAGTTGTCCAAAACATTGATGCCGGTAGGCGAATACGAAAAAGATGACATTCGAGAGATGGCGGAGAAAATCGGACTACAGGTGGCCCATAAGCCAGACAGTCAGGACATCTGTTTCGTGCCGGATGGAGATTATGCCACATATATTGAAGAAAGTATCGGAAAAGAAAGCGTCCCGGGCAATTTTGTGCTGTCTGACGGTACGGTCGTTGGAACCCATAAGGGGATTATTCATTATACCGTAGGTCAGAGAAAGGGACTGGGACTGTCTTTAGGACATCCGGCATTTGTGTTAGAAATCCGCCCGGAGACTAACGAAGTTGTAGTTGGCACCAAGGAAGAATCCATGTCTGTCTATGTAAGAGCAAATCAGGTGAATTTCATGTCCGTGGAGGATTTGACAGAACCGAAGAGAGTTTGGGCGAAGATTCGATACAATCATAGAGGCGCCTGGTGTACGGCAGAAAAGACGGGAGAGGACGAAATCCTTTGTACATTTGAAGAGCCGCAGCGTGCGATTACGCCGGGACAGGCAGTTGTTTTATACGATGGAGAATATGTCCTGGGCGGTGGAACTATCCAGTCAGATAAGTGATTGCAGATAGAATAAAAACAGCTTTTAAAAACGGATGATTACTGATAAATAAAGGATGGATAAAATATGCAGGCAGATTATCACATGCATACCGCATTTTCTCTGGATTCGGAGGCTGATCCGGAAAGTATGATCCGGGGTGCAATTAAAAAGGGATTGAAACGAATCTGTATTACAGATCATGAGGACCATGGATACATATATGAAGGAGAAGAGTTTACCTTTAATGTAAAAAACTATTTTCAGACGTTAAAGATGCTTCAGGAAAAATATAAAGACCAGATTGATGTACGGATTGGCGTGGAAATTGGGCTACAGCCCGATCTCGGAGAATATTATCATACATATGTAAATCAATGGCCGTTCGACTTTGTGATCGGCTCGGTGCATCTGATCGATGGAAAGGATCCCTATGATCAGGAATTATTTGAACATCAGTCGGACGGGGAAGCATACCGTCAGACATTTATAGAGACGCTGGAAGATATCAAAGTGACAGAGGATTTTGATGTTTTAGGACATATGGACTATGTGGTACGGTATGGAAAACATCGGGAAGAAGAGTATGCATATGCAAAATTTTCAGACGAGATTGATGCGGTTTTAAAATACCTGATCGAGCATGGAAAGGGGATTGAATTAAATACCTCAGGATTAAAATATGGTCTGCCGTTTGCACATCCCTGTCCGGAGATTTTAAAACGGTACAAGGAACTTGGCGGTGAGATCGTCACGATTGGCGCAGATGCCCATAAACCAGAGCATGTAGCCTATGATTTCGGAAAAGTCAAGAGCATTTTGGAAGATTGTGGGTTTAAATATTACACAGAATTTTTAAAAAGAAAGCCGGTTTTTAAACAAGTTACATAAAATTGGTAAAACCCCTTGAAATTTAAGATTTTATCTAGTAAAATGAAACACGGTTGATGAATCTTTAACGATTTCGTTGAAGAGAAAAATTAAGACTGCGTAGACAGTTAATAAAACATTAGGAGGAATTTATAATGGCAGTAAAAGTAGCGATTAATGGATTCGGACGTATTGGACGTCTTGCATTCAGACAGATGTTCGGAGCAGAGGGATATGAGGTAGTTGCAATCAACGACTTAACTTCTCCTAAGATGCTTGCTCACTTGTTAAAGTATGATTCTTCACAGGGAAGATACGCATTAGCTGATACTGTAACAGCTGGTGAGGATTCTATCACAGTTGATGGTAAAGAGATTAAGATTTACAAATTCCCAGATGCAAACGATTGCCCATGGGGAGAACTGAATGTAGACGTTGTATTAGAGTGTTCAGGATTCTATACATCAAAAGAGAAAGCAACTGCTCACATCAATGCAGGTGCTAGAAAAGTTGTTATTTCAGCTCCGGCTGGAAACGACCTGCCAACAATCGTATATAACGTAAACCACGAGACATTAAAACCAGAAGATACAGTAATTTCTGCAGCTTCTTGTACAACAAACTGTCTGGCACCTATGGCTCAGGCATTAAACAACTTAGCACCAATCAAATCTGGTATCATGTGTACAATTCACGCTTATACAGGTGATCAGATGACACTTGACGGACCACAGAGAAAAGGTGATTTAAGAAGATCTCGTGCAGCAGCAGTTAATATCGTACCAAACAGCACAGGTGCTGCAAAAGCAATCGGTCTGGTTATCCCAGAACTGAACGGAAAATTAATCGGATCTGCTCAGCGTGTACCAACACCTACAGGATCAACAACTATCTTAACAGCAGTAGTTGAAGGAACTGTAACAGTAGATCAGATCAACGAGGCTATGAAAGCAGCTTCTAACGAGTCATTTGGTTACAACACAGACGAGATCGTTTCCAGCGATATCGTAGGTATGAGATATGGTTCATTATTTGATGCTACTCAGACAATGGTACTTCCATTAGAGAATGGCACAACAGAGGTACAGGTAGTATCTTGGTATGATAATGAGAACTCTTACACAAGCCAGATGGTAAGAACAATCAAATACTTCTCAGAATTAGCTTAATTCGAGTATTGATATAGTTTTTAGGTAAGACTCACAAAGGGTCCGGTCTTATGGACCGGACCCTTTTTCGTATGAAAATGTAAGAATAAGAATCATGGAGGCAAAGACATATGCTTAACAAGAAATCAGTTGACGATATCAACGTAAAGGGCAAAAAAGTGCTCGTAAGATGCGACTTTAACGTACCACTTATCGATGGCAAGATTACAGACGAGAACCGTCTGGTTGCAGCACTTCCTACAATCAAGAAATTAGTAGCAGACGGAGGAAAAATCATCCTTTGCTCACACCTTGGAAAACCGAAGGGGGTTCCGAAACCGGAATTATCTCTTGCACCAGTAGCAGTACGTTTATCTGAGCTGCTCGGACAGGAAGTAAAATTTGCAGCAGATCCGGAAGTAGTCGGACCAAACGCAAAAGCTGCAGTGGAAGCTATGAAAGATGGAGAAATTATCCTTCTTGAGAACACTCGTTACAGAGCAGAAGAGACAAAGAACGGCGAAGAATTCAGCAAAGAGCTTGCTTCTCTGTGTGATGTATTTGTAAATGATGCATTCGGAACAGCTCACCGTGCACACTGCTCAAACGTTGGTGTTACAAAATTCGTAGACACAGCGGTTGTCGGATACTTAATGCAGAAAGAGATCGACTTCCTTGGAAACGCTGTAAACAATCCGGAGAGACCATTTGCAGCAATCTTAGGTGGAGCAAAAGTATCAAGCAAGATTTCTGTAATCGAGAACTTACTTGACAAAGTAGATACACTGATCATCGGTGGTGGAATGTCTTATACATTTAGTAAAGCGCAGGGCGGTAACGTAGGAAATTCACTTCTTGAGGAAGACTACTGCCAGTATGCACTTGACATGGTCGAGAAAGCAAAAGAAAAAGGAGTAAAATTATTACTTCCTGTAGATACAGTGATTGCGGATGATTTCTCTAACGATGCAAACACAAAGGTCGTAAAAGCAGGTGAAATCCCAGAAGGATGGGAAGGACTCGATATCGGACCAGAGACAATCAAGATTTTCAGTGATGCAGTAAAAGAAGCTAAGACAGTTGTATGGAACGGACCGATGGGATGCTTCGAGATGCCAAATTTTGCAACAGGAACAGAGGCAATTGCAAAAGTATTAGCAGACATTGATGCTGTAACGATTATCGGTGGTGGAGATTCTGCAGCAGCAGTCAATCAGTTAGGATATGGCGATAAGATGACGCATATCTCAACAGGTGGTGGAGCATCACTGGAGTTCTTAGAAGGTAAAGAGTTACCTGGTGTTGCAGCAGCTAACGATAAGTAATCACTTGACGAAAACGAGCGTCAGCGAAGATTGAGTCCTAGTGATTACTTAGTTCACCGCACTTGGTGAGTCCAAGCATATGCGACGGACGAGCTTAGTAAGGTGAACATACCCGTTATATATCTGAAAATGGTATATTCACCGTTTGTCGAATATACCCGTATTATTTATAAAGGAGATTATAAAAATGGCAAGAAGAAAAATTGTAGCAGGTAACTGGAAAATGAACAAAACTCCTAGCGAGGCAGTTGCTTTAGTTGAAGAGTTAAAACCATTAGTAGCTAATGATGACGTAGATGTTGTATTCTGCGTACCGGCAATCGATATTATCCCGGTTGTTGAGGCTGTAAAAGGAACTAACATCCAGGTTGGTGCTGAGAATATGTATTTTGAAGAGAGCGGTGCATACACAGGTGAGATTTCACCGGCTATGCTTACAGATGCAGGCGTTAAGTATGTAGTTCTTGGACATTCTGAGAGAAGAGAGTACTTTGCTGAGACAAACGAGACTGTAAATAAAAAAGTATTAAAAGCATTTGAGCATGGTCTTACACCTATTATGTGCTGCGGAGAGACTTTGGAGCAGAGAGAGCAGGGTGTAACTATGGACTTTATCCGTCAGCAGGTAAAAGTTGGATTCTTAAACGTTACAGCTGATCAGGCTAAGACAGCGGTTATCGCTTACGAGCCAATCTGGGCAATCGGAACAGGTAAGACAGCTACTACAGAGCAAGCTGAAGAAGTTTGTGCAGGTATCCGTGCTTGCATCGCTGAGATCTATGATGAAGCTACAGCAGAAGCAATCCGTATCCAGTACGGCGGATCTGTAAAAGGTGCTAATGCAGCAGAATTATTTGCTCAGGCAGACATCGACGGAGGTCTCGTAGGCGGCGCTTCTCTTAAAGCAGATTTCGGTCAGATCGTAAACTATAATAAATAAGATCTGAAATAGATAGCGAAGGAGAATGCAAGATGAGTAAAAAGCCAACAGTATTAATGATTCTTGATGGCTATGGATTAAATGATAAGACAGAAGGAAATGCTGTCGCTGAGGCCAAGACACCGGTAATGGACGGACTGATGAAAGAATATCCGTTTGTAAAAGGCTATGCCAGCGGACTCAGTGTAGGACTTCCGGATGGACAGATGGGTAACTCTGAGGTTGGTCATCTGAATATGGGTGCAGGAAGAATTGTATATCAGGATCTTACCAAGATCACAAAGATGATCGAGGATGGAGATTTCTTTGAAAATCCAGAGCTTTTAAAGGCGTGCGAAAATGTAAAAGCAAACGGCTCTGCACTTCATTTATATGGTTTATTATCAGATGGTGGTGTGCACAGTCACATTACACATCTATATGGACTTTTGGAGATGGCAAAGAAACAGGGAATCGAAAACGTTTATGTACATTGTTTCCTGGACGGACGTGATACACCTCCGGCTTCTGGAAAAGGCTATGTAGAAGCGCTGGAAGCTAAGATGGCAGAAATCGGTGTAGGTAAAGTAGCAACCGTTATGGGACGTTACTATGCAATGGACCGTGATAACCGCTGGGATCGTGTAGAACTTGCGTATAAGGCAATGGTAAAAGGCGAAGGTGTTGTGGCAGACAGTGCAACAGGAGCAATCCAGGACTCTTACAACAATGACAAGACGGACGAGTTTGTACTTCCGGCAGTTGTTATGGAGAATGGTGCACCGGTAGCAACAATTAAAGACAATGATTCCATTATTTTCTTTAACTTCCGTCCGGACAGAGCCAGAGAAATTACAAGAACATTCTGTGTAGAGGATTTTGACGGATTCGACAGAGGAGAGAGGGTAAAGACAACTTATGTATGCTTTACAGAGTACGATGTTACAATTCCGAATAAGTCGATCGCATTTCCAAAGACAGAGATTCATAATACATTTGGAGAATTTCTGGCAGCCAACCATCTCAAACAGGCAAGAATTGCCGAGACAGAGAAATATGCACATGTTACATTTTTCTTTAATGGCGGTGTAGAAGAGCCAAATGAAGGGGAAGATCGAATCCTTGTAAAATCACCGAAGGTTGCAACTTATGACCTGCAGCCGGAGATGAGCGCATACACTGTATGTGATAAATTGTGCGAGGCAATTAAGTCTGATAAATATGATGTGATTATCATCAACTTTGCAAACCCGGATATGGTAGGTCATACAGGTGTTGAGAATGCTGCAATTAAAGCGGTAGAGGCAGTTGATGAGTGTGTTGGAAAAGCCGTTGCAGCAATTAAAGAAGTAGACGGACAGATGTTTATCTGTGCAGACCACGGAAATGCTGAGCAGTTGGTTGATTACCAGACAGGCAATCCATTTACTGCACATACAACTAATCCGGTACCGTTTATACTGGTGAATGCTGATCCGGCATATAAACTCAGAGAAGATGGCGTGCTTGCAGATATTGCACCGACATTGATTGAGTTAATGGGACTCGAAAAGCCAGAAGAGATGACAGGCACATCATTGCTTGAAAAATAGAAATTAATATCTTGTAAAAATTGCCGGAGTCGTAAAGCTTCGGCAGTTTTTATATAATGATTTAGTAGGGGAAGAAAATGAAAAAAATCTATAAAGTCTGTCTATTTGATCTGGATGGAACCATTACGGATTCTGCTCCGGGAATTGTAAATTCTGTAATATATGCACTAAATAAATTAGGAATAGAAGAAACGGACCGAGAGAAACTGTTAGCATTTATTGGTCCTCCGTTAACCGAGTCCTTTCAGAAATTCTACGGATTTTCCGAGGAAGAGAGTTGGAAAGGTGTAGAATATTACAGAGAATATTATGAAAAAAAAGGAATCTTTGAGTGCGCGGTATACGAAGGCCTGGAAAAGACTCTTAAAAAGTTAAAAGACTACGGAAGAAAATTGATCGTATCTACCTCAAAACCGGAGGTGTATGCAAAACAAATCATAGAACATTTCGGTCTGACGGGGTATTTTGATTATGTTGCAGGTATGGAACTTGATGGGGGACGCGGAACGAAGGCTCAGGTAATTGAATATGCGCTAAAGGCATGCCGAATTGAGAATATAAAAGAGGTTCTTATGATTGGAGACAGAGAGCATGATGTGTTGGGAGCGGAGAGTCTTGGTATTGATTGTGCAGGCGTTCTCTATGGCTTTGGAAGCAGGGAAGAGTTAAAAACAGCAGGCGCAAGATATATGGTAGAGAAACCAGAAGAACTTATAGGCATCATAGAAAATAATGAAAAGTAAAAAGTTGAAGAGATATACTTGACAAAAGTCAGGTATATTGCTATTATAAAAAAACAGAACGCACTCTGTTTTTGAAAATAGAAAGAAAAGAGGTGCTATATGCATAGAGTTTATTCGTTATTAGTAGACAATAACCCAGGTGTATTAAGTCGCATATCAGGACTTTTCAGCAGAAGAGGATACAGCATTGACAGTATCACAGCCGGGGTTACTGCGGATCCAAGATTTACACGTATTACAATCGTGGCAAGCGGCGATGAACTGATTCTTTCTCAGATAGAGAAGCAGGTCAGAAAGCTGGAAGATGTAATTGAGATCAAGGTATTAGACCCAGATGATTCTGTATATCGTGAACTTATTATGGTGAAGATCAGAGCGAATGCAGTACAGCGAGCAGAGATTATTTCTATTGCTGATATCTTCCGTGCGAAGATTGTTGATGCAGCGAGTGAATCATTGATGGTCGAACTTACAGGTAACCAGTCAAAGCTGGAAGCATTTTTAAATCTGTTAGATGGTTATGAGATACTGGAGCTTGCAAGAACCGGTATTACCGGATTATCTCGTGGCGTGAAAAATGTCACAATAATCAAATAAGACCTTAAATAAGAGCAGATACCTACTGCACTTATTTGGCAATATAAAAAACAAATAATTTATTTATATCATTAGGAGGTAGCTAAAATGGCAGCAAAAATTTTTTATCAGGAAGATTGTGACTTATCATTCTTAGAGGGACAGAAAATTGCAATTATCGGTTATGGTAGTCAGGGACATGCACATGCATTAAACTTAAAAGAGTCAGGATGCGATGTTATCGTAGGTCTGTATGAAGGAAGTAAATCATGGGCAAAAGCTGAAGCTCAGGGACTTAAAGTTTATACAGCAGCAGAAGCAGCTAAACAGGCAGATGTTATCATGATCCTGATCAACGATGAGTTACAGGCAGATATGTACAAGAAAGATATCGAGCCAAACCTTGAGGAGGGTAACATGTTAATGTTCGCACACGGATTTAACATTCACTTTGGATGTATTACACCTCCGGCAAACGTAGATGTAACAATGATCGCTCCAAAGGCTCCGGGACATACAGTAAGAAGCGAGTACCTTGCAGGAAAAGGAACACCTTGTCTGATTGCTGTAGAGCAGGATTACACAGGAAAAGCCTGGGACAGAGCAAGAGCTTATGGTCTTGCAATCGGTGGAGCAAGAGCAGGACTTCTTGAGACTACATACAGAACAGAGACAGAGACAGACCTTTTCGGAGAGCAGGCTGTACTTTGCGGTGGTGTTTGTGCACTTATGCAGGCTGGTTTCGAAACACTTTGTGAAGCTGGATATGATCCAAGAAATGCTTACTTCGAGTGTATCCACGAGATGAAACTGATCGTAGACCTGATCTACCAGAGCGGTTTTGCCGGAATGAGATATTCTATCTCTAACACAGCTGAGTATGGTGATTATGTAACAGGACCTAAGATTGTAACAGAGGATACTAAGAAAGCTATGAAGAAGATTCTTTCTGATATCCAGGATGGAACATTTGCAAAAGAGTTCTTACTTGATATGTCACCAGCAGGACGTCAGGTACACTTCAAAGCTATGAGAAAACTTGCAGCAGAGCATCCATCAGAGATTGTAGGTGCAGAAGTAAGAAAACTTTACAGCTGGAGTGACGAAGATCAGTTAATCAACAACTAATCTTTTAATGAAAATAAGATAAAGAATATAGAAGGCTCGGAGCAATTGCTCTGAGCTTTTTATGTTCTTTGGACTTTTAGGGTTACAATGATATGAAAACGATTGAAATTGTGTAAAATGTTTAAAAATATTTAAAATCACTATAGTTTTTTGTTTAAAATTGTGCTACTATGAGTGCAATAAACAAAGACCGAAAAGGGGGTTTTACTACATGGATGCCAGACTTGAGAACTTAAGATCTCATAAGAATCCACATGCCAGAATCAAGGTAATGCATGGACATTTTGCAACTCGTAACTCGCACCTGAACACTTATATTGATATGTCTACGGTTAAGACAAGACATAACAATGCCAGAGAGACTGCCAAAGTAATTGCTCATGAATATATTACTAACACTTATATTGATACAATTGTTTGTCTGGATGGTACAGAAGTGATCGGAACATTTATTGCAGAGATGTTAGCGGACGGTAATCATCTTTCTTTAAGCAGAGGCAATAATATCTCGGTTGTAACACCGGAGTTTGATGCGCTTGGACAGATCATGTTCCGTGATAACAAGCAACGTATGATTCAGAACCAGCAGGTATTGATCCTTACGGATTCCGTGACAACAGGAAAGACGATTATACAGGCAATAGATTCAGTACTTTATTATGGTGGAACGATTTGTGGAATTGCAGCAATCTTCAGTGCGGTGAATAAGATTGCAGGAATGGAAGTGAAAACCATCTTTACAAGTAAGGATCTTCCGAATTATCATGCATACAGCAGAATGGAATGCCCGATGTGCAAAGAGGGGCAGAAGATAGAAGCTCTTGTAAATGGATACGGATATTCGAAATTAGAAGATTAAAAAAGGGCATAAGAAAAGACAACCACTGACGGAATGGTTGTCTTTTTTATTTCTCTATTAATAAGCCAATAATTAAGCAATAGCGTTAACAGCTTTTGTTAAACGAGAAATCTTTCTTGAGCAAGTGTTCTTGTGGTATACACCCTTGCTTCCTGCTTTGTTGATCTCAACGATTGCATCTCTTAATGCAGCAGTAGCAGCCTCTTTGTCTTTTTTCTCAACAGCTGTCTCAACTTTCTTTACATAAGTCTTAACTTTAGACTTGATTGCTTTATTTCTAGCAGCTTTTGTTTCATTTACTAAGATTCTTTTCTTTGCAGATTTAATGTTAGCCAATTTGTCCACCTCCGATATATAATATTTCGATATAAATCGATTGTTCCAGTTCGTTAGACCCGGACACGGACGTCCTAACGAAACATACTCGTATATTTTAGGACATAAGGTGTTTTCTGTCAATACATATTTCTGAAATTATTGTAAAAACTAGCAGATAAATGAAAAATAAAAGAGGTTGAGAACTATGATTGAGAAATATGGGATACGAACAGACCTGGCACTGGAAGACAAAGAACGGTTTGAATCTGACAATGTAGAGATTCAGGGAGTGATTTTAGAAGAACAGTATGATGAAAAAAATGAAATCCGACAGACGACTGTAAAGATTGAGACAGAAAATGGTGCAAAAACTATGCGGAAGCCGGTAGGAACATACATTACGATCGAGGCTCCGGATATGGCAGTCCCTGATGAAGATTATCACAGAGAAGTCTCGAAAGTATTATCGGAACATTTGGAAGAGTTTATAAAAAAAGAAGTCAAAAAGAAAAAAGAAGATGTTTCAGTATTGATCGTAGGACTTGGTAATCGAAAAGTGACACCGGATGCATTAGGTCCTTATGTGGTGGATAATCTAAATATTTCCAGACATATTCTAAGAGAGTATGGAAAATACGCTATGGGTGATCAGAAAACTTATTATACCAGTGCCATCGTGCCTGGTGTAATGGCACAGACAGGGATGGAAACGACGGAGATTATTCGGGGGATTATAGATGAGACAGATCCGGACGTTGTAATCGCAGTTGACGCACTGGCAGCACGGAGTTCCAGGAGGTTAAACAGAACGATACAAATTGCAGATACGGGAATCCATCCGGGTTCCGGTGTTGGAAATCACAGAAATGGAATTACAAGAGACACTGTCGGAATACCGGTAATTGCCATTGGTGTACCAACAGTGGTAGATGCGGCGACGATCGTGAATGATACCATGGAAAATCTTATTGCAGCCATGGAAAGTTCTGAAACGTTAAAAGGTGTTGGTGTGGTGCTTCAAGGTTACAGCGCTACAGAAAAATATGAATTGGTGAAAGAACTGATATCTCCGCATTTAAATGGAATGTTTGTGACCCCAAAAGATATTGATGAGACGGTAAAACAAATCAGCTATACCATTTCCGAAGCATTAAATGCGCTGTTCTCCCACGGACAGGCACATAAATAGAAGAGCAATATCATATAGTGTTGTAATGTAAGGCATGGGGAGATGAGAAAATGCAACGAAAAAAAGAAGCTAGTCTGGTTTTAATCGGATGCATTTTAAGTATTTTAATCGCATACGGCCTCTGGAACCTGATGCCTCAGATACCGTATGCATTAGGACAGATTCTCAGAGGAAATGTGATAAAGGAAGCACAGAGATTGATGTTTGCTAGTCTGCTTTATGAAGAGACAGACACAGAAAACGACGTATGCACCTGGGTGATACAAAAAGTAACTGCAGAAAGCCCACTGGAACAGTATGTAAAAGATAGTGAGCGTACAACTGTCGATGCAGAAGACGCAGAAACGTATCAGATGATCTTAAAGAGTCAGGCAGAGGATGAAAATGCGGTGGACGAAAATGGAGAATTGATTGGGAAAGCGGAGCAGGTGGAGGAAACTACATCAGCAATTCCAACAGTTGATACTTCTATGGAAAAATTGCAAAATTATGAGTACCTGGTCGGAAATTTTTATACTGTGGACAGCAGCACAATGATAGATGAGCAACTCTTGAATGCAGAGACTCTGATGAATGAGGATCTGAAGATTGATAATACAACAGGAGGAGAAAAAATACTGATTTATCATACCCATTCGCAGGAAATGTTTGCAGATTCCGTAGAAGGGGATGTGAATACTTCTATTGTTGGAGTGGGGCGATACCTGACAGAACTTCTGGAAGAAAAGTATGGCATTGCAACACTGCACCATGAGGGGGTCTATGACCTGGTAAATGGCGTGCTGGACAGGAGCATGGCATATGATCTGGCAGAACCGGAAATTGCACAAATTCTCGCAGATCATCCAACAATCGAAGTAGTGATTGACCTGCACCGGGATGGTGTGGCTGATGATACACATCTGGTGACAGAAGTCAATGGAAAACAGACAGCGCAGATTATGTTTTTTAATGGTCTTAGCAGAACCAGAGCCAACGGGGATATTGATTATCTGCCTAATCCATATATCCAGGATAATCTGGCATTTTCACTGCAATTACAGATCGAAGCGGCCAGAAAATATCCAGGATTTACCAGACACATTTATTTGAGAGGATACCGCTACAATATGCATCTGGCGCCGCGGACATTGTTAATAGAAGCAGGAGCACAGACGAATACTGTAGAAGAAATGAAAAATGCGATGGAAGTTCTGGCAGATATTCTAAATGAAGTTCTGACAGGCTAAAATGCAAGTGAGTGGATAAAAAATAAATTTGATAAAAATAAAATTACATGCTAATATAAGTTCTGTATGGGAAAATTTAGAAACGAGTAAATGATGAAGGAAAGGTATTGAAAAAACATGGCAAAAGGGAATACATATGATGCTGGGAGTATAGCTATACTCGAAGGGCTTGAGGCGGTAAGAAAACGTCCGGGTATGTATATCGGAAGTGTATCCACGAAAGGGTTGAATCATTTGATCTATGAGATTGTGGACAATGCAGTAGACGAGCACCTGGCAGGGTATTGTACAGAGATTCATGTGACTCTGGAAAAAGACGGGTCGGCGACAGTGTCAGATAACGGACGAGGTGTTCCGGTAGATATGCATGCAACAGGCGTATCAGCAGCACGAGTGGTATATACGACATTGCATGCGGGCGGTAAATTTGATGACTCTGCGTATAAGACCAGCGGAGGACTCCACGGCGTTGGTTCTTCTGTCGTTAATGCGCTCTCGACGCATATGGACGTAGAGATCAGCCGTGATGGTTACATTCACCATGATGCCTATGAGAGAGGTAAACCTGTTATTGAATTAGAAGGCGGACTGCTGCCGAAGATTGGAAAGACGAGAAAGACTGGAACAAAAGTAAACTTTTTACCGGATGATACGATTTTTGAGAAGACGAAATTCCGTGCGGATGAAGTAAAGAGCAGGTTACATGAGACTTCTTACCTGAATCCAAATCTGAAGATTGTTTTTGAAGATAAACGCGGGGAGCAGACAGAGCATATTGAGTTTCATGAGCCGGAAGGGATCCTTGGCTTTATCAAAGAGTTAAATGCCAAAAAAGAAGTGATCCATGAGCCTGTATATTATAAAGGAAATGCAGAAGGAATCGAAGTGGAAGTGGCATTTCAGTATGTGAATGAGTTTCATGAAAATGTCTTAGGCTTTTGTAATAATATCTACAATGCAGAAGGTGGAACACATCTAACCGGATTTAAGACAACATTTACGACAGTGATCAATCAGTATGCAAGAGAACTGGGAATTTTAAAGGAAAAAGATGCGAACTTTACCGGGGCGGACATTCGAAATGGAATGACGGCGATCGTGTCGATCAAACATCCAGATCCACGTTTTGAGGGACAGACCAAGACAAAACTGGATAACCCGGATGCGACGAAAGCTTGCAGTAAAGTGACAAGTGAAGAAATCGTTCGTTATTTTGACCGGAATCTGGATACTTTGAAAAAAGTCATCGGTTGTGCGGAGAAAGCTGCAAAAATCCGTAAGACCGAAGAACGTGCAAAGACGAATCTGCTGACCAAACAAAAGTATTCATTTGACAGTAACGGAAAGCTGGCAAACTGCGAGAGCAGAGATGCAAGTAAGTGTGAGATTTTTATCGTCGAGGGAGATTCCGCCGGAGGCTCTGCAAAGACGGCGAGAGATCGTATGTATCAGGCGATACTTCCAATCCGTGGTAAGATCTTGAACGTAGAAAAAGCAAGCATTGACAAAGTGCTGGCAAATGCTGAGATCAAGACAATGATTAATGCATTCGGCTGTGGTTTCTCAGAAGGATATGGAAATGATTTTGACATTACGAAACTTCGCTACGATAAGATTATCATCATGGCAGATGCGGATGTGGATGGTGCACACATTTCAACATTGCTTCTGACACTGTTCTATCGTTTTATGCCGGAACTGATCTATGAAGGACATGTTTATATTGCGATGCCTCCTCTTTACAAAGTTATGCCGAAAAAAGGTGAGGAAGAATATCTTTATGATGACAAGGCACTGGAAAAATACCGAAAAACCCACACTGGTTCTTTTACACTTCAAAGATACAAAGGCTTAGGGGAGATGGATGCAGAGCAGCTCTGGGAGACGACCCTTGATCCGGAACGCAGACTTTTGAAACTGGTGGAGATTGAGGATGCAAGAATGGCTTCCAGTGTGACAGAGATGCTAATGGGAACGGAAGTCCCGCCGAGGAAGGCATTTATTTACGAAAATGCGACTGAGGCAGAGTTAGATATATAGGAGAATACAGATGCAGGAAACACAGATAATAAGGACGGAATATTCAGATGTTATGAAGAAATCATACATTGATTATGCGATGAGTGTTATTGTATCCAGAGCCCTTCCGGATGTAAGGGACGGACTTAAACCGGTACAGAGACGGACACTATATGATATGTATGAACTTGGAATCCGTTACGATAAACCATATAGAAAATGTGCCCGTATCGTAGGAGATACGATGGGTAAATATCATCCACATGGCGACAGTTCGATTTATGAAGCGCTGGTTGTCATGGCGCAGGAATTTAAGAAAGGAATGATATTAGTAGATGGTCATGGTAATTTTGGTTCCATTGAGGGTGATGGAGCTGCTGCCATGCGTTATACAGAGGCACGTCTTGCAAAGATTACCCAGGAAGCCTATCTTTCAGATCTGGACAAAAATATCGTAGATTTCATGCCGAACTTTGATGAGACAGAGAAGGAGCCGGTGGTGCTTCCGGTAAGGATTCCGAACCTGCTAGTCAACGGGGCAGAAGGAATCGCAGTTGGTATGGCCACCAGTATTCCGACACATAATCTGGCAGAGGTCGTGGATGCAGTCAAAGCCTATATGAAGAACAATGAAATCAGCACCAGACAACTGATGAAATGTATTAAAGGACCGGATTTCCCGACGGGCGGTATTGTTGTAAATAAGGATGATCTTCCGGCAATTTACGAATCCGGAACCGGCAAGATTAAGATCCGCGGAAAAGTAGAAGTGGAAGAGATGAAGGGCGGGAAGAAACGTCTGGTCATCACAGAGATACCGTATACGATGATAGGTGCGGGAATTGGTAAGTTCTTAAATGATGTTTATAATCTGGTAGAAGCAAAGAAGACGACAGATATCGTTGATATTTCCAATATGTCTTCCAAGGAAGGTATCCGTATTGTGCTGGAACTTAAGAAAGGCGCAGATATAGAGAATTTGAAGAATATGCTCTACAAAAAGACCAGACTGGAAGATACGTTTGGAGTGAATATGCTCGCGGTTGCGGAAGGCAGACCGGAGACTATGGGGCTTAAGAAGATTATCGAGCATCATGTGGATTTCCAGTTTGAGCTGGCAACCAGAAAATATCAGACATTATTGAAAAAAGAGCAGGATAAAAAAGAAATCCAGGAAGGTCTGATAAAAGCTTGTGATGTCATTGACCTCATCATCGAGATTTTAAGAGGCAGTACATCCATTCAGGATGCTAAATCATGCCTGATTTCAGGCAATACAGAGAATATAAAATTTAAGTCTTCACGTTCGAAAAAGATGGCGGCAATGTTACGTTTCACCGAGCGTCAGGCAACGGCAATTCTGGAGATGCGTCTGTATCGTCTGATTGGACTGGAAATAGAGGCTCTGATGAAGGAACATGAGCAGACATTGAAAAATATTGAGCGTTACGAAGATATTTTAAATAATTATGAGTCTATGGCAAATGTAATCATCGAAGACTTAGACAGGTTAAAAGAAGAATACGGAAGAAAGAGAAGAACGGTCATTGAGAATGCGGAAGAAGCAGTTTTTGAAGAAAAGAAGATCGAGGAACAGGAAGTTATCTTTTTAATGGATCGTTTCGGCTATGCCAAGACAGTTGATGTTTCTGTTTATGAGAGAAATAAAGAAGCCGCAGATAAAGAAAATAAATTTATTGTCAGTTGCATGAATACCGGACGGATCTGTCTGTTTACCAATACCGGAAAGATGCATCAGATTAAAGTGCAGGATCTTCCGTACGGAAAATTTCGTGATAAAGGGATGCCTGTTGACAATGTCAGCAACTATGACAGTACGGCAGAGACAATCGTCTATATTTGTGATGCGGAACAG
This sequence comes from uncultured Lachnospiraceae bacterium, assembly GCA_934351835.1. Classification (GTDB taxonomy): domain Bacteria; phylum Bacillota; class Clostridia; order Lachnospirales; family Lachnospiraceae; genus CAKRJP01. The sequence continues at coordinate 50,592 of CAKRJP010000002.1, read as the reverse complement.
ATGCGGTGTGCAAAATTATTGTTTGTTACTCAGAGTGGAATGATAAAAAAGGTAGATGGTACAGAATTTATTGTATCCAAGAAGACTGTTGCCTCTACGAAACTTTCAGAAGAAGACGAAGTAATCAGCGTACAGGTGGTTACAGATAATCAGAATATTGTTTTGCAGACGAAAGATGGATATTTTCTGCGGTTTGCAGCGGCGGAAGTACCGGATAAGAAAAAGGCTGCGATTGGAGTCAGGGGAATCAAATTGCGAAGAAATGATGCCGTTGAACAGGTATATTTATTCGAAGAAGGAAAAGAAGCAACGATCCGGTACGGAGATAAAGATGTGTTCCTAAACCGACTGAAACTGGCAAAACGTGATGGAACCGGAACCAAGAACAGAGGATAAAAGCAATAAGAGAATGGAGGCGTTTCTTAAGTGATACAAGATATTACACCACATCAGTTTCATAATGAATATCGTCCGGTGGCACCCCAAAAGAACGACATTATGCTGTGTTATGATGGAAGAAAAATTTTACTCAGACTGCAGGATGAAGAAGTGAGTTATCCGACATTCAAAGAGATGGAGACTCTGGACGGGATAGACGCAGATACCTTATATCAACACTATGTCTATCTGTTTGAAATCGATGGCGTACATTTTTATCTGTACACGCAAAAAGAAAAATTGGACGAAGGGACAGATAAACTTTCCGGCGGGTATGAATGGGCAGATATTTCAAAGCTTCGGAACAGGGAACCCAAATACTTAAGTTTCGCCGGAGTGACAGGATGGCAGTTGTATCAGTGGTATGACAACAGACGTTTCTGCGGAAGATGCGGACATTTGATGGTGCCGGATGAAAAAGAACGTATGATGAAATGTCCGGAGTGTGGATTGATGGAATTCCCAAAGATTTGTCCGGCGGTAATCATTGCGGTTACTCATGGCAACAGAATCTTATTATCAAAATATGCAGGACGGGCATTTAAAAAATATGCACTTCTGGCAGGATTTACAGAAATCGGGGAGACTCTGGAAGAAACAGTACAGCGAGAAGTTATGGAGGAAGTTGGATTAAGGGTGAAAAATATTACCTACTACAAATGCCAGCCTTGGTCATTTACGGATACTTTGCTTGCAGGATTTTACTGTGAACTGGATGGTGAGGAAGATGTAACTCTGGATAAAGATGAACTTGCACTTGCAGAGTGGTTCGAGAGAGAAGAGATTCCGGTGGAAGAAGAAGATTGCAGTCTGACGAACGAAATGATTATGAACTTTAAACGAGGAAAATCACCATTTAATAAGTAAATATAGGAACTTTTTGTTGGAAACCCCTTGATTTCAGAAAATTAAGGTGCTATACTATATAACAGTTACATAGAAATTTGCGGAAGAGTGGACGAAAGTTCACTCTTCTTTATGTCATGGGTAAGGAGGAAGGATACATTGTCAAAAAGAGAAATCTATGAACAGAAGACAGAAGAACTCTTGTTTCCGATTGTGGAAGAAAATGGATTTGAATTAGTGGATGTAGAATATGTAAAAGAAGGAAGTAATTGGTATCTGCGTGCTTACATTGATAAGCCGGGAGGAATTACAGTGAATGACTGCGAGGTGGTAAGCCGGAGATTGTCTGATATTCTGGATGAAGAGGACTATATTGATGATGCTTATATTCTGGAAGTGAGCTCACCGGGGCTTGGAAGACCTTTGAAAAAGGAGAAAGATTATAAGAGAAGTCTTGGCAAACTGATCGAGATCAGAACTTACCGCATGATCGAGAAGAAAAAAGAGTTTACCGGTGTTTTGAAAGAGTATGACGAGAAGACGGTTACAATCGAAGAGGAAGATGGAACTATAAAAACATTTGACAAGAGCGAGATCGCGCTTATCCGCCTTGCATTTGATTTCTAATCAGGAGGGAAGAATCATGAACACAGAATTATTAGAAGCGTTAAATATACTGGAGAAAGAAAAAGATATCAGCAAAGAGACTTTATTAGATGCAATTGAAAATTCTCTTTTAAATGCATGTAAGAATCATTTCGGTAAAGCTGATAACATTAAACTGATCATGGATCGTGAAAACTGCGATTATCAGTTGTTTGCAGAGAAAACTGTTGTAGAAGAAGTAGAAGATAAAGTAGAGGAGATCAGTTTAGAAGAAGCTAAGAAGATTGACAGCAAATATGATCTTGGAGATATCGTGCAGATTCCAATTGAATCTAAATCATTTGGACGTATCGCAACGCAGAATGCCAAGAATCTGATTTTACAGAAAATCCGCGAGGAAGAGCGTAAGGTTGTATATGATCAGTATTTTGAGAAAGAAAAAGATATTGTAACAGGTGTGGTACAGCGTTATGTTGGAAAAAATGTAAGTGTAAATCTTGGTAAAGCTGATGCGATGCTGACAGAGAATGAGCAGGTAAAAGGCGAAGTGTTCAAACCTACAGACCGTATCAAACTGTATGTGGTAGAAGTAAAGAATACAACAAAGGGACCAAAGATCTTAGTATCCCGTACCCATCCGGAACTGGTAAAGCGTCTGTTTGAGGCAGAGGTTACAGAAGTAAAAGAAGGTATCGTTGAAATCAAGAGCATTGCCAGAGAAGCAGGAAGCAGAAGTAAGATTGCCGTATGGTCTAACGATCCGGATGTAGATCCTGTTGGAGCATGCGTTGGTATGAACGGAGCCAGAGTGAATGCAATCGTAAACGAACTCCGTGGCGAGAAAATCGACATTATTAACTGGAGTGATAACCCGGCAATCCTGATTGAAAATGCTTTAAGTCCTGCAAAAGTTATTTCTGTAATGGCTGATCCGGACGAAAAGAAAGCAAGCGTTATCGTACCGGATTACCAGTTATCCCTTGCCATCGGTAAAGAAGGACAGAATGCAAGACTGGCAGCAAGACTGACAGGATATAAGATTGATATCAAGAGTGAGTCTCAGGCAATCGCTTCCGGAGAACTCCCGGAAAACTATATGGATTACAGTGAAGGCGTCTTCGAAGAAGAATATGAAGAGCCGACAGAAGAGTTCGAGACAGAAGAATACACACATGTAGACGATGAAGTTACATTTGAAGAGATTGAATCATAAGGATTGGTGATGATTTGAGCGCGGCAAAAAAAATTCCTATGCGCAAATGTGTAGGATGTCAGGAAATGAAAAGCAAAAAAGAAATGATTCGTGTAATCCGTGATGCTGAAGGAAACTTTGCACTGGATGCTACCGGTAAGAAGAACGGAAGAGGTGCTTACATCTGTCCGACGAAAGAATGTTTACAGTCGGCGATTAAGAGTCACGGACTGGAGCGGTCTTTTGGTCAGACAATTCCGGAGTCAGTATACGAAGCATTAAAAAAGGAGATGGAACTGCTTGAGTCAGAATAAAACGTTATCACTTATCAGTATGGCAACCAAGGCCGGAAAGACAGCAAGCGGAGAGTTTTGCACGGAGAAAGAAGTAAAGACCGGAGGAGCTTATCTGGTAATCGTTGCCGGTGATGCATCTGATAATACAAAGAAGAAATTCAGAAATATGTGTGAATTTTACGAAGTGCCAATCTATTTTTACAGTGATAAAGATACCTTGGGGCATGCAATGGGAAAAGAATTCCGGGCATCTCTTGCAATTACAGACGAAGGATTTGCGAAAGGAATCAAGAAGCATATAGAGAATGAATAGACGACGAGATTGCATAGAGGAGGTAGTGATTGATGTCAAAAATCAAAGTTTATGAGCTCGCCAAAGAACTTGGGGTTGAGAGTAAAGATATTATCAAGTTCTTAGGTGATAAAAATATAGAAGTGAAACATATGAGTACATTGGAAGATACAACTGCAGGTATGGTCAGAAGTTCTATGCCAAAGAGTGCAAAACCGGTAGAGGAAGCTTCGACAGAGGCTGCGGCAGAAGCACCAAAGAAAAAGAACATCGTGCATGTGTTCCGTCCACAGAACACACAGAACGGTAAAGCAGGCAGAAGAGCAGGCGGTGCACGTCAGGGACAGTCTGGAAACGGACGTCCGGCAGTTCGCCAGGGGAAACCGATGCAGGTAAACAACGGACGCCCGTCAAGAAATGCAGCACGTCCGGTACAGCCTGAGGCAGAAGAGACTGTTAAGAAACCAGTCGTAAAAGATGTTAAAGAGTCAGCTGCACCAAGCGTGCCAGAGAAGAAGACAGTGGAGAAACCAGTAGTAGAAAAACCAGTAGAAAAGAAGCAGGTAGAGAAACCAGTGGCAGAAAAAGTAGAGAGAAAATCAGAGGAACGTCCACAGAATACAGGACGTCAGGATAGAAATGACGGAGAGCGTCAGGGCGGATTCAGAAACGACCGCAGAAATGACAGAAATGACCGCGGAAATGACAGAAATAACGACAGAAATGATCGTAGAAATGACCGCGGAGATAGAAATGATCGCAGAAATAACGACCGGAATGACAGAGGATTCGGTTCACGTGGACCACGTCAGGACAGAAATGACGGAGAGCGTCAGGGCGGATTCAGAAACGACCGCAGAAATGACAGAAATAACGACAGAAACGACCGCGGAAATGACAGAAATGATCGTAGAAATGACCGTGGAGACAGAAGTGATCGTAGAAATGACCGTGGAGACCGCAGAAATGACAGAAATGACCGCAGAAACGGCAGCATTCCTGCACCGGCAGTAGAGGGACAGAAACCACAGAGCAACAAGCGTAAAGGAAACGATGCGCATAAGAAGAAAGATTATCGCCGTGATGAAGACGATGAAAAGATGTTAAAAGGAAAGAAGAAGAACGATAAACCACAGCTTCAGAAACCACAGCAGAAAGAACAAAAGGTGGAAGAAGAAATTAAATCAATTGTAATTCCGGAAGTACTTACGATTAAAGAACTTGCAGATAAGATGAAAATCGTTCCTTCTGTTATCATCAAGAAACTCTTCATGCAGGGTAAGATTGCAACAGTAAATCAGGAGATCGATTACGATACAGCCGAAGAAATCGCAATGGAATTTGATGTTCTCTGTGAAAAAGAAGAAGTTGTCGATGTAATCGAAGAACTTCTGAAAGAGGACGAAGAGGACGAAAAGAAAATGAAGAAACGTCCACCGGTTGTCTGCGTTATGGGTCACGTTGACCACGGTAAGACATCCCTTCTGGATGCGATCCGTCACACAGATGTTATCGGAGGCGAAGCCGGTGGTATCACACAGCATATCGGAGCTTCTGTAGTGAATGTAAACGGAGAGACAATCACCTTCCTGGATACACCGGGACATGAGGCGTTTACAGCAATGCGTATGCGTGGAGCAAGTTCAACAGATATCGCAATCTTAGTAGTAGCTGCCGATGACGGAGTTATGCCACAGACGGTAGAGGCTATTAACCATGCAAAAGCAGCAGGAGTAGAAATCATTGTTGCTGTTAATAAGATTGATAAGCCAAGTGCAAACATCGAACGTGTAAAACAGGAGATGACAGAGTACGAACTGATTCCGGAAGACTGGGGTGGAAGCACAATCTTTGTACCGGTATCAGCAAAGACCGGAGAAGGATTAGAAGACCTTCTGGAGATGGTATTATTAACTGCGGAAGTTATGGAATTAAAAGCAAATCCGAACCGCCGTGCAAGAGGTCTTGTATTAGAGGCTCAGCTTGATAAAGGAAGAGGTCCGGTTGCAACTGTATTAGTACAGAAAGGAACCCTTCGCATCGGAGATTCTATTGCGGCAGGTTCAGCACATGGTAAAGTAAGAGCTATGATGGATGATAAGGGACGCCGTGTGAAAGAGGCAGGTCCATCTACACCGGTAGAGATCCTTGGATTAGACGGAGTACCGAACGCTGGTGAAGTATTCGTTGGATGTGCAAATGAAAAAGAGGCAAGAAGTTTTGCCGAGACATTTATTGCACAGAATAAAGTGAAATTACTGGAAGATACTAAGAGTAAACTTTCTCTGGATGATCTGTTCACTCAGATTCAGGAAGGTAACTTAAAAGAACTGAACCTGGTTGTAAAAGCCGATGTTCAGGGATCTGTAGAAGCAGTAAAACAGAGCCTTGTAAAATTGTCAAATGATGAAGTTGTAGTAAAAGTGATCCACGGAGGTGTCGGTGCTGTCAATGAGTCCGACGTTTCGCTGGCATCTGCATCTAATGCGATCATCATCGGATTTAACGTAAGACCGGATGCGGTCGCAAAAGAGACAGCAGACAGAGAGGGTGTTGACATCCGTCTGTACCGTGTCATCTACAATGCCATCGAAGATGTAGAGGCAGCTATGAAGGGAATGCTTGATCCTGTATTTGAGGAAAAAGTACTTGGCCATGCAGAAGTACGTCAGCTCTTCAAGGCTTCAGGTGTAGGAACAATTGCAGGTTCTTATGTGTTAGATGGCCTGTTCGAGAGAGACTGCTCTGTCCGTATCACTCGTGATGGAATTATCGTATTCGAGGGAGCACTGGCATCTCTGAAGAGATTTAAAGATGATGTTAAGGAAGTAAAAGCCGGCTATGAATGTGGTTTCGTATTTGAAAACTTCAATGATGTAAAAGAAGGAGATATCGTAGAAGCATTCAAGATGGTTGAAATTCCAAGATAGTAGTAAAAGAAAGCGGTATAAATATGAGAAAAAGAAGTATTAAAAATACTAGAGTCAATACAGAAGTACAGCATGAACTGTCTAACATTATCCGTGGGGGGATCAAAGATCCAAGGATCGCCCCATGGACTTCTGTGGTTGCAGCAGAAGTGGCCCCGGATTTAAAGACATGTAAAGTTTATATCAGCGTACTGGGTGATGAAAAAGCCCAGGAAGATACGCTGGCAGGTTTAAAGAGTGCATCCGGATATATCCGCAGAGAGCTGGCAAGAACTCTGAATATGCGAAATACACCGGAACTTACATTTGTGCTGGATCAGTCAATTGAATATGGTGTAAATATGTCAAAGAAGATTGAAGAAGTTACCAAAGACCTAAAAGATGAAGAATCAGAGGGTGAAGTAGATGCTGAATAGGATTCTTGATGGAGCGAAAACAATCGCAGTCAGCGGACATGTACGTCCGGATGGTGACTGTGTGGGCTCCTGTATGGCAATTGCAGGATATATCAGAGATAATTATAAGGACAGATCCGTAGATGTTTATCTGGAGAGCATTCCGGCAGAGTATGGCTGTATCAGAGGAACAGCTCAGATCATTCATGAAGATACAGCAGATTTTAATAAAGTATATGATCTCTTTATCTGCCTGGACTGTGGAGACGAGAATCGTCTGGGATTTTCGGCAGAATTATTTCACAAGGCAAAGAGAACCTATTGTGTGGATCATCATGTGAGCAATACAGATTTTGCCCTGGAAAGCTACGTGATGCCGGATGCAAGTTCCACAGCAGAGCTGGTCTACAATATCCTGGAATATGACAAGATCACACTTCCGGTGGCGGAAGCATTGTATCTGGGAATTGCTCATGATACGGGCGTCTTCCAGTATTCTTGTGCAGGACCATCAACTTTCCGGGTAGCGGCGAAATTATTGGAAAAGGGAGTAGATGCTCCGAAGTTGATTACAGATACTTATTATGAGAAGACCTTTGTTCAGAATAAGATTATGGGCAAAGCTTTAGATACCAGCAGACTGTTGGAAGATGGCAAGTATATCGTGTCTGTGATTACCAAAGAAACTATGGGTGCTTATGGTGCTACGTCGAAGGATCTGGATGCAATTGTCAGTCAGTTAAAAGTGACAAAAGGGGTAGAGGTTGCAATTTTCCTCTATCAGACGAGTGAAAATGAATTTAAAATAAGTCTGCGTTCAAAAAACGACTGGGATGTAAGCAAAGTCGCAGTGACATTTGGTGGCGGAGGACATGTGAAAGCTGCCGGTGTGACAATGAAAGGTACTGCAGAAGAGATTCTTGAAAAAATTGTAAAAGAATTAAATCTACAGGTATAAGATTTAGGATAGATAGGGAAAAAGTTATGATACACGGAATCATTAATGTATATAAAGAAAAAGGATATACATCCCATGATGTGGTGGCAAAACTCAGAGGAATTGCAGGACAGAAAAAAATAGGACATACAGGAACGCTTGATCCGGATGCGACAGGCGTTCTTCCGGTATGTCTTGGAAAAGCAACTAAGGTCTGTGAGCTTCTGACGGATAAAGATAAGACCTATGAAGCAACACTGTTTCTTGGAAAGACAACCGACACGCAGGATATTTCCGGGGAAATTCTTTCGGAAAAAGATACAGAAAATCTTACCGTAGAAGAAGTTGAGTGTGCGATCAAATCCTTTGTGGGAGCTTATGAGCAGATTCCGCCGATGTATTCCGCACTGAAAGTAAACGGAAAGAAACTGTACGAGCTTGCCAGAGAAGGGAAAGTTATTGAGCGGAAAGCGAGACCGGTGGTGATCCATGAGATCATCATAAAAGAGATGAATCTCCCGAGGGTGAAAATGGAAGTGACTTGTTCGAAAGGGACTTATATCCGCACATTGTGCCATGATATTGGTGAAAAATTAGGCTGCGGTGGATGTATGGAGACCCTGGAGCGAACAAAAGTCGGACGTTTTGAGATCAAAGACAGTCTGAAATTAGAAGAACTTCAGAAATTAAAAGAAGAAGGACGGTTAGAGGAAGTGATGACAACCATCGATGCCATGTTTTATAAGTATCCGGCGGTTGTTGTCAGATCTAATTGGGACAGTCTGGCAAAAAATGGCAATCCTCTTCCGAAAAAGGCTGTTGCAGTCATGGAAAATAGTGATACAATAGAAAAGGTGCAGCTTTCACCGGAAGAATCTGACTATGTTAGATTATATGACGAAGAAGGCGAATTTATCGCAATCTACAGGAAAAGAGAAAAGGATTATCACATCGTTAAGATGTTTTATACGAAATAAAAACGTTTAAGAGGGTTTGGGAATATGCAGTGTATTAAAAAACTTACAGATTACCATGGAGAACGCAGATCTGCCGTTACTTTTGGAAAGTTTGACGGACTTCATGAAGGACATCAGCTTTTAATCCAGAAAGTACGGGAACTTGGTAAAAAAGAAAATCTGAACAGTATCGTGTGTGCATTTGATATGCATGATGTTTGGCGGGATCGAGGGGTAAAACCACAGGTACTTATGACCAGATACGAGAGGCATCTTCATCTGGAGGATGTCGTAGACAATCTTGTGACCTGTCCGTTTACCTGGGAGTTCAGCCGGATGGAACCGGAAGATTTCATTAAAAACATTATCTGTGGATTGTTTCGTGCAAAATATGTAGTAGTAGGACCGGACTTCAGTTTCGGTAAAGATAAAGGCGGAGACACTGCAATGCTGGAAAAATATTCTGGCGTTTATGATTATAAACTAATTGTGATCGAGAAGAAACGTTATGAAGACCGCGTTATCAGCAGCAGTTATATTCGAGAGGCCTTGCGAGAGGGAAAAGTCAGCACTGTCAATACGATGCTGGGATATCCATTCGAAATTTCGGGAACAGTGCAGCATGGCAGACAGCTGGGACGCAAACTGGGATTCCCAACATTGAATGTAATGTGGCCGAAAGCAAAAGTCGTACCGCCGATGGGTGTCTATATGGTGGATGTTTATTTAGATGGTAAGAAATATCATTCAGTAGCAAACATCGGAGTGAAGCCAACGGTAACAGATGAGAATAAAGTATCAATTGAAAGTTTCCTGTTTAACTATGATGGAGATGCCTACGATAAAGAAGTCAGGATCGAACTTCTTGAGTTCAGACGTCATGAGCAGAAATTTGACAGTGTTGAAGTTATGAAGGAACATGTGGATAAAGATATTGCATATGCAAAAGAATACTTTGGAATCCGGGAATAAATAAAGGGGAAATTATTTCTTTACATTCTGAAGTACATATGCTATAATCGAAAAGTATGCAGCCGGTATTCGGTAAATGGAATCTCCAACCATTACTTAATATCAGGCGTTATTTTAAGAGATTTTAAGGAGGAAATGACACATGGTAACAAAAGAAATGAAAGAACAGATTATTGCAGAATATGGTAGAACACCTGGAGATACAGGTTCTCCGGAAGTACAGGTAGCTATTCTTACAGCTAGAATCAACGACCTGACAGATCACTTCAAAGCTAATCCAAAGGATCACCACTCAAGAAGAGGACTTCTTAAGATGGTAGGACAGAGAAGAGGACTTCTTGCATACCTGAAGAAGAATGACATCGAGAGATATCGTTCCCTGATCGAGAGACTTGGATTAAGAAAATAATCAGGACTTTTTACAGAGGAGTTACATTGGCGACAGTGTGACTCTTCTTTTTATATTTTTGGTATGAATTTTAGTAGATTTTCATGAAATAAAAGTGGCAATGCTATTTTTATTATGCTATAATGTGAAAGGCTGTGGTTTTAGGGAAGGTAATACCGGGACCACTGAAAAGTATATTTGAAGATAAAGTGTATTTTTCAGTAGTTTCGGTGCTCCCTTACCACAAATTATGAATATAAAAAGTAAGGAGAAAGCTATGTATAAAAAGTTTGAGATGGAACTTGCCGGCAGAACTTTAAGAGTAGATGTAGGCAGAGTGGCTAAACAGGCAAATGGTGCAGTTCTTATGCACTATGGTGACACAACTGTACTTTGTACAGCAACAGCATCAGAGAAACCAAGAGACGGAATCGATTTCTTCCCATTAAGTGTAGAGTACAATGAGAGAATGTACTCTGTAGGAAAGATTCCGGGAGGATTTAACAAGAGAGAGGGAAAGGCATCTGAGAATGCAATCCTTACCTGCCGTGTCATTGATCGTCCGATGCGTCCATTATTCCCGAAGGATTACCGTAACGATGTTACGCTTGAGAACCTGGTATTATCTGTAGATCAGGACTGTGCTCCGGAGCTTACAGCTATGCTTGGTGCAGCCATCGCAACAACAATTTCAGATATCCCGTTTGATGGTCCGATCTCTACGACACAGGTAGGACTTGTTGATGGAGAATTTGTATTCAACCCGACAGCAGCACAGAGAGAAGTATCCGATCTTGCACTGACAGTTGCATCAACAAGAGAGAAAGTTATCATGATCGAGGCAGGAGCTAATGAAGTTCCAGAGCAGCAGATGATCGATGCTATTTTCGCAGCTCACGAAGTAAACCAGAAAGTCATCGCATTTATCGATACAATTGTAGCTGAGTGCGGAAAGCCAAAACATGAGTATGAGTCTTGTGCAGTACCGGAAGAGTTATTTGAGGCGATCAAAGAGATCGTTCCACCGGCAGAGATGGAAGAGGCTGTATTTACAGATGATAAGCAGACAAGAGAAGAGAACATTCGTCAGGTAACTGCTAAATTAGAAGAAGCATTTGCTGAAAATGAAGAGTGGCTTGCAGTTTTAGGTGAGGCTGTTTACCAGTATCAGAAGAAAACTGTTCGTAAGATGATCTTAAAAGACCACAAACGCCCGGATGGAAGAGCAATCGATGAGATACGTCCATTAGCAGCAGAGGTTGACCTGATTCCTAGAGTTCATGGTTCTGCAATGTTTACTCGTGGACAGACACAGATTTGTACACTTACAACACTGGCTCCACTTTCAGAAGCACAGAAATTAGACGGACTGAATGAAGCAGAGACTTCTAAGAGATATATGCACCACTATAACTTCCCTTCATACTCTGTAGGTGAGACAAAACCTTCCAGAGGACCGGGACGTCGTGAAATCGGACATGGAGCACTTGCTGAGAGAGCACTGGTTCCGGTACTTCCAAGCGAGACAGAGTTCCCATATGCGATCCGTACAGTTTCCGAGACATTTGAGTCTAACGGCTCTACATCACAGGCAAGTATCTGTGCATCTACAATGTCACTGATGGCTGCCGGAGTACCGATCAAATCTGCAGTTGCAGGTATTTCTTGCGGACTGGTAACAGGTGATACAGATGATGATTATCTGGTACTGACAGATATTCAGGGATTAGAGGACTTCTTCGGAGATATGGACTTTAAGGTGGCTGGTACACACAAAGGTATCACAGCAATCCAGATGGATATCAAGATCCATGGACTGACAAGACCGATTATCGAAGAAGCAATTGCTGCTACTAAGAAAGCAAGAACTTACATTATGGATGAAGTTATGGCAAAAGCAATCGCAGAACCAAGAACAGAAGTAGGTGAGTTTGCACCGAAGATCGTTCAGATGCAGATTGACCCACAGAAGATCGGGGATGTTGTTGGTCAGCGTGGAAAGACTATCAATGCGATCATCGAGCAGACAGGTGTTAAGATTGACATCACAGACGATGGTGCTGTATCTGTATGCGGAACAGATGCTAAGAAGATGGAAGAGGCTCAGAAACTGATCCACATCATTGTAACAGATTACGAAGCCGGACAGGTTCTGGAAGGTAAAGTCATCAGCATCAAAGAATTTGGTGCATTCCTTGAGTTTGCTCCAGGAAAAGAAGGAATGGTACACATTTCAAAACTTTCTAAAGAGAGAGTAAACCGCGTAGAAGACGTGCTGACACTTGGCGATGTAGTCAAGGTTGTATGCCTTGGAAAAGACAAGATGGGAAGATTCTCATTCAGCATGAAAGACGTTGCAGAATAAAATATCATATAAAAATATTGAGCGTAGCCGTTTTGATAATGGTTGCGCTCATTTTTTGTCCTAAAAAAGAATATTCTTATAATTCGCACATATACATGGGTGTAAAGGAGTTGATGGAAATGAAAGAAGATACCGTTTTAAAGTTTTTGCCCCGGGATATCAGACACATCATACAGAATCTAAAACTTGAATTTGACTATTTACAGGAAATACGGCTGCGGGAAAAGAAACCGCTGATTCTTTTGTATCATGATGTCGAGATTATTCCCGGGACAAAAAAAGACAGGCCATATCTGGTTACCAGAGAAGACATCCAGGAAATGTTAGAGTACATCAGCCATTACTCACTATACGCACATGAGCAGGATATGAAAAAGGGATTCATAACCATTTCAGGTGGGCATCGGGCGGGGCTTGCCGGTGAGGTCATTGTAGAAAATGGACAGGTAAAGAATCTTCGAAATGTCTCATCAATTAATCTGCGGTTATCCCATGAAATCATCGGATGTGCAGATACGGTAATCCCGTACATTACAAAGCAAAGAAATATTTACCATACGCTGATCGTGTCCCCGCCGGGATGCGGAAAGACCACACTTTTAAGGGATGTGATTCGTCAGATATCGGATGGGAGTGAACATAGGAAAGGTGTCAGTGTAGGTGTGGTGGATGAACGATCAGAAATCGGAGGTTGTTATAAAGGGGTACCACAAAATAATCTTGGAATCCGAACAGATATTTTAGATGGTTGTTCGAAGGTGGACGGAATGATGATGTTGATCCGCTCCATGAATCCAATGGTGGTTGCTGTAGATGAGATTGGACTGAAAGAAGATGTACATGCCGTAGAATATGCGATGCACTGTGGCTGTAAAATACTGGCGACTGCCCATGCCGGCAGTATGCAGGAACTACGGAAACGGCCGCTGTTAGAACGGATGATAGAGTGCGAACAGTTTGAACGTTATATAGTGCTTTCAAATCAGAAACATATAGGGCAGATCGAGGGCATTTACGATTCCAGAGGCAGAATTCTCTACAGAGAGGGTATTTGATGACGAAAATTATAGGTTCTCTGCTGATTATCAGTGCAACTTCACTTTGGGGAGTTCGAATGGCAAATGGTTTCAAAGACGAGTACCGACAGATACAGTACATACAGAAAATCCTGTGGCAGATCAAAAGTAGAATCGGTTATACCAGAGCAGATCTTGGAGAGGTATTTTTGCAAGTCGCTAGAGAATTAAGGGAACCGTACAAAAGCTGGCTTATGGATATTTCGCTGGAGTTGGAAAGAAATGATGGCAGACTGATCGCACAGGTTTGGCGGGAGCAGACGAAGGAAAAATTAAGTTCCTCAGGGCTCCCGGAAATCGAGATACAGCGGATGGCACAGGTGGGAGATTGTATGGGGAGTGCGGATATAGAACTGCAAATGAAAAATCTGGAATTATATATCAGTGAATTAGAACAGAGTATGAACGAGATGCGGCCGGAGATTCAGGAAAAAGTCAGAGTTTATCATTGGCTTGGAGTGACAGGAGGCGTCTTCATCAGCGTACTGTTACTGTGAGGAGGCAGATATGAGTGTAAATCTGATATTTAAAATAGCAGCGGTGGGAATCCTGGTGTCGGTGCTCAGTCAGGTGTTAAAACACAGCGGTAGAGAGGAACAGGCGTTTCTGACCAGTCTGGCTGGATTATTACTGGTATTATTCTGGATTGTTCCTTATATCTATGATTTGTTTGAGTCGATGAAACAACTATTTGAATTATAAGAAGATAGGAAAGAGGAATACAGAGATGAGCATGTTAAAGGTAGGGATTCTGGGAGTTGCAGGTGTTCTTTTGGCAATCCAGTTTAAAAGCGGGAAAACAGAATACGGGATTTACATTAGTGTTGCTCTGAGTCTGGTGATCTTTAATGGCGTATTTGAACAGTTGAAATATCTGATAGAGATGATCCGGGAAATTGAAAATTATATTGAGATTGATCATTCTTATATTACGACACTTTTAAAAATGCTCGGTATTACATATATCGCAGATTTTTCCTCGGCAATCTGCAAAGATGCAGGGTACCAGGCAATCGCATCACAGATTGAAATCTTTGGGAAATTAACGGTTATGGTATTAAGTATGCCGGTGCTTTATGCACTGCTAAATACAATTCGGGAATTCTTGTCATGAAGAAATGTAAATGCTTTTTAACCGTCGGATTAAGCTTATTGATCCTGAATATGGGGATTTGGCAAAATTGTTTTAAAATGCAGGAAAAGATGATGCAGTTGGTCCTGCCTGTTCTGTCAGTTATAATACCGGAAAATGTATACGCCCATGAAATATCGGACGAGTCACAGGAATTTTCGCAGGGAACATTGCAGCAATCTGATGGTTCTTTGGATGAGAATAACACGGATGCTATGCAAGACCTTATATTGGAACAATTTGACTTTGACGAACTGGATAACACTTTAAAAGATCTCTTCCCCGAAAATCCTCCCAAATTCCGGGAGCTGCTTGGAAGGATAATAAGCGGTGAGGATGTTCTGGATATAAATACTCTTCAGGAGATTGTTACGAGTCTGTTTGCTTATGCAGTGAAAAACAGCCGAAAAAGTCTGTTCGGTATGATCATTGTGGCATTAGTCGCGGCGGTGTTTTCGAATATATCAAAGATTTTTCAGAGCAGACAAGTATCGGAGGTAAGTTTCTATGTTTCTTATCTTCTGATGATCGCACTGACGTTACATTCCTTCAGCTTGATGTTTACCTGGGTACAGGATGGAATCTCAAAAGTAGTTTCCTGTATGAGCGTTTTCTGTCCGGTTTATTTTCTGGCTATATCACTGGCAAAAGGCAGTGTGACAGCGGGGGCATTTTATAACCTCGTGCTATTTGTCATTTATCTGACGGAGGTATTGCTGGCTAAAATCCTGCTTCCATTAATCCAAATCTATATGATGATACGGATATTAAACTTCCTGTCCGAGGAACAATATCTCAGTCGTTTTTCGGAGCTGATCGGAATGTTAACAGAATGGATGCTAAAGGCAATGCTTGCGTTTATATCAGGACTAAATTTGATTCAGGGTCTGATACATCCGGCAATTGATACGATGAAACGAAGTGCAGTTGCCAAAGGCGCAGAGGCAATCCCAGGGGTAGGTGATATTCTGGGCGGTATGACAGAAGTTGCAATAGCAGTTTGCGTTCTGATAAAAAATGGGATTGGGATGGCCGGAGCAATTCTGTGCGTCATGTTATGTATGATTCCTTTTTTGCAGATAGCAGTGGTGACGTTTTTTTATAAGTTGACGGCGGCTGTGTTAGAGCCGATATCTGATAAACGAATGATCGGCTGTATAGAGGCTGTGGGCGAGGGCAGCAGGTTATTGATGAAAGCAATAATGACGATGGGAATGATGTTTTTGATCACGATTGCAATAGTTGCTGTGTTCACCAATCAATAATCATGAAAAGATCATAAGGAAGAGTTTTTGAAAAATAAAGGAGGCAAAGGAACGTGTTTCAGTATATCTGTGACTGGATGCAACGGATTGCGTATTATCTAGTGGTTGTGACGGCAATCCTGCACATGATCCCAGAGGAAGAATACCGGAGGTTTGTTCGTTTTTTTACCGGACTGATCTTAGTCCTTTTAATGGTGGGACCTCTGCTTCGTCTATTTGATGGAAACATTGATCTGAGTGGAATCTGTGATCAGGAAAAGTATACAGAAGAGATTGAAAGGATTACGAAATATATCGAACAAAAGTCAGGTACAAATGACTTGTCAGAAGACATATCCGGTGAAACAACGAACGACTCATCGGAAAGCATATCAGACAAGACAACAGACGAAATATCGAGTACAATATCCGGGATTCATGTGGGGGAAATAAAAATTGGAAGATAGGGTAACTGGCAGTTGGAAAGACCGAATAAAACTGCCGAAAGATTTTTCTTTAAAAAATTTAAGAAAGGACCAGCTTTTGATCCTGCTCCTGGTGGGAATTTTACTTCTGGTCATTACGGTTCCTGTGCCAAAAGGGAACGACCAGACGATAAAATCAGGAGAATCTGCGTCATCTGCCACAGCCGGGCAGTCGCAGGTGGGTAGTTCCGACGTAGATTTAGACTATATTGATTATTTGGAAAATCATCTGGCCGAAAACCTGTCACAGATCAACGGAGCGGGGGAAGTGAGCGTGATGATCACCTTAAAATCCTCCACCGAAAAGGTCATAGAGAAAGATAATAACCAGCAGACAGAGACGGTGACGGAATCGGACAGCCAGGGGGGAACGAGAACGACCAGCAATCTGTCCCATGAAGAAAGTACAATCTATGAAGATCGCAGTGATAACACAAAATCGCCTTATGTCAGTAAAACAATTGCACCGCAGGTAGAAGGTGTCGTAGTCATTGCCTCCGGTGGCGATAATGCGCTGGTAAAAGAGAATATTACTGAAGCAGTTCGAGCATTATTTGATATAGACACGCATAAGATTAGAATAATGAAACGAAGTGATTCAAAATGATAGGAAAAGGCAGGAGGAGCAAGGGTGAAAAAAATCACGAAGAAAAATCAAATTATTATTGCAGCACTGGCAGTGATGATCGCAGCAGCCGGATATCTGAACTATTCAGGAAAGATTTTCGGGAATCTGGGAAAATCCACACAGGCAAACGCTGATCTTACAAATCAGGAACTTCTGGATATTTCTGACGAAGATGTGGCAAGTACATCTGATGATATTAAGAGTCAGGATGATGATGCCGAATCCGGAACAACGGATGATGGATCTCCGGGAGAAGCAGTGCTGACCGGCGGGGAAGCAAGTGCAGTAGTTTCAGAGGCTAAAGTCACCAGAGAACAGGTGCGGGCACAGAATAAGGAATCTTTAAATGAGATTATCAACAGCGAAAATCTGACAGATGACCAGAAACAGGAGGCAGTTAATCAGTTGGTAGAAATGACCAATCTGGCAGAAAAAGAAGCGGCGGCAGAGACTCTTCTGGCATCAAAAGGATTTACAGATTCAGTAGTAAGTCTGACTTCCGACAGCGCAGATGTGGTAGTAAATGCTGTGGAGCTGACTGATGCAAATCGGGCACAGATTGAGGATATCATCGTGAGAAAGACAGGAGTTGCAGCACAGAATGTAGTGATCACTCCGGTAAGTGCAAAAGTCGCGGAAGAAAAATAGAGGTTGCGCTTTGTGCGCAATCTTTTTAGGTTGCAGATTGTGAATTTTGGAAGCTTGTGTTATACTAACTGATAGTGTCTAAAAATATATCAAAAAATAGCAGGAGCGTAAAATATATATGTCACAGATTAGCAAAGAAGTAAAGAAACAGATAGAAAAAAGACGTACATTTGCGATTATTTCCCATCCGGATGCCGGTAAGACGACTCTGACAGAGAAGTTCCTTCTCTACGGAGGCGCCATCAATCTGGCAGGAAGTGTTAAGGGTAAAGCCACTGCAAGACATGCAGTTTCCGACTGGATGGAGATTGAAAAAGAAAGAGGTATCTCCGTAACTTCTTCCGTATTACAGTTTAATTACGGCGGATATTGTATCAATATCCTGGATACACCGGGACATCAGGATTTCTCGGAAGATACTTACCGTACTTTGATGGCTGCAGACTCAGCAGTGATGGTCATTGATGCATCCAAGGGTGTTGAGGCCCAGACGAGAAAATTATTTAAAGTATGTACCATGCGTCATATTCCTATTTTTACATTCATTAACAAAATGGACCGTGAGGCGATGGATACTTTTGAATTATTAGATGATATTGAAAATGAACTTGGCATTGCCACATGTCCGATCAACTGGCCGATTGGTTCCGGAAAAGAATTTAAAGGTGTATATGACCGTGCAACAAAGTCCGTAGAATTGTTCTCAGATACTCACAAGGGAACCACACAGGGAGAAGTGAAGAAAGTACCGATTGATGATCCTCAGCTGAAAGATTTGATCACAGAGGATCAGATGGCGCAGTTGGAAGAAGAGATTGAGTTGCAGGATGGAGCCGGCGCGGTTTTTGATCAGGAATTGGTGAGCAAAGGAGAATTATCTCCGGTATTCTTCGGATCAGCCCTTACAAACTTTGGTGTAGAGACATTTTTACAGCATTTCTTGAAAATGACAACATCTCCGCTCCCCAGAACATCCGATCAGGGTGTGATTGATCCGATGGAGGAAGACGAGTTCTCAGCATTTGTATTTAAAATACAGGCAAATATGAACAAGGCACACCGTGACCGTATCGCATTTATGAGAATCTGTTCAGGAAAATTTGAAGCAGGTATGGAAGTATTTCATATCCAGGGAGGCAAGAAGGTGCGTCTGTCACAGCCACAGCAGTTGATGGCAAGTGAACGTAAGATGATTGAGGAAGCTTATGGCGGTGATATCATCGGAGTCTTTGATCCTGGCATCTTCTCTATTGGAGATACATTAACATCTTCTCCGAAGAAATATGCATATGAAGGAATCCCTACATTTGCGCCGGAACATTTTGCAAGAGTGCGGCAGGTAGATACCATGAAGCGTAAGCAGTTCATTAAAGGGATCAACCAGATTGCGCAGGAAGGTGCAATCCAGATTTTTCAGGAGTTCAACACTGGTATGGAAGAAATCATTGTGGGTGTTGTCGGTGTGCTACAGTTCGATGTTTTGAAATATCGTCTGGAGAATGAGTATAACGTAGATATCCGTCTTGAGAATTTGCCATATGAATATATCCGTTGGATTGAAAATACCGAAATTGAACTGGACAAGCTGACTGGCACTTCAGATATGAAGAAAGTCAAAGATTTGAAGGGCAGACCGTTATTGTTATTCGTAAATGAATGGAGTATCCGTATGACGGAAGACCGAAATAAGGGTCTGGTATTGACAGAATTTGCCAGATAAAGCATAATATTTTTGTGGACTTTGCAAAATAATATGAATTTGTTATAATAAAATAATCAAAAGGTTAGACCAGACTAGGAGGTTGCGAGTATGAGTAAAGAAGATAGAAATGCATATACAATTAAGGGCGATGAACAGGTAGGAGAAGTGAAGATTGCAGATGAAGTAGTATCTGTAATTGCGGGACTTGCGGCTATGGAAGTAGACGGAGTATCTTCTATGGCAGGAAATGCCACAAAAGAAATCATTTCCAAATTAGGAAAGAAGGCTGTTGCAAAAGGTGTGAAGATTGATGTGTTAGATGGCATTGTGACCGTTTCACTGGCACTGAATATGACTTATGGTTACAGTATCCGTGAAGTGACAGCCAAAGTACAGGAAAAGGTGAAATCTGCAATTGAGAATATGACAGCACTGGAAGTGGCAGATGTTAATATCCGCGTGGCTGGTGTAGTTGTACCGGAGGAAGCATAAGTGAAGAGATCAGAACAGAGAGAGCATATATTTAAAGTAATATTTGGAATAGAATTTAATGAAGATGGAGAACTGACAGAACAGTCAGATCTTTATCTGGATGACATTGAGGATGCCAGAGAGAAGGATATCGAATATATCCGCACGAAAGCAGCTAATATTACAGCGAAGGTTCCAGAGATTGATGCACTGATCAACGAGCATTCCACCGGATGGAAAACCAGACGTATGAATAAAGTTGACCTTACAATTCTGAGACTGGCGGTATATGAGATTAAATGGGATGAAGATGTCCCGACCGGTGTTGCAATTAATGAGGCTGTAGAGCTTGCAAAGAAATATAGCAGTGATGAGGGACCGGCGTTTATCAATGCGGTTTTAGCAAAGATTGCGGCATAGTTCAGAGGAAAACAATGACACGAAATGTATATACAGTAAAACAAGTGAACGCTTACATTAAGAACATGTTTACTCAGGACTATATGCTTAGTCGCATTTATGTAAAAGGAGAGATTTCTAACTGTAAGTATCACACATCAGGACATATATATTTTTCACTTAAAGATGAGTCAGGGACGATTGCCTGCGTTATGTTTGCCGGGCAGCGAAACGGGCTCTCTTTTCGCATGAGTGAAGGTCAGCAGGTGATTGTCTTAGGTTCGGTAAATGTCTATGAGCGAAGTGGGGCATACCAGCTTTATGCCAGAGAAATCCGTTTAGACGGTGAGGGGACATTGTATGAAAGATTCCAGTTATTAAAAAAAGAACTGGAAGAGATGGGAATGTTTGCACCGGAATATAAGCAGCCTATCCCGAAGTTTGTGAAAAGGGTTGGCGTTGTAACTGCGCCGACAGGTGCGGCAGTGCGGGATATTATGAATATAGCTTCGAGGCGCAACCCCTATGTCCAGTTAATCTTATATCCTGCACAGGTGCAGGGCGAAAGTGCCGCTGCAAGTATTGTAAAAGGCATCCGTATGCTTGATGCTAAGAATGTGGATGTGATCATTGTAGGCAGAGGTGGTGGCTCTATTGAAGATCTTTGGGCATTTAATGAAGAGAGTGTAGCCAGAGCCATATTTAGCTGTAGAACACCTGTCATATCGGCAGTTGGTCATGAGACAGATACGACAATTGCAGACTATGTGGCAGATCTTCGGGCACCTACCCCGTCTGCAGCGGCAGAACTGGCAGTTTATGATTACCGTCAGCTGTTTGAACGTATTGAAGATTATCAGCGCAGGCTGAACCGTCAAATGGAACAGAAATTGCTAATATATCAGATGAGACTGAAAGAATACCAGACGAAGTTGAACTATCTTCATCCAAGATATAAATTGCAGGAACAAGAGCAGCGTTTGATGGAATTGGAAGATAAGATGCGGGAATTGATGGAGAACAAAATCAAAAGTACCAGACATCGACTGGAGCTTTATATTGAGCGGATGAAGGGGCTGTCACCAATTTTGAAGTTAAACAGTGGATACTCCTATGTAGAAGATATGAACGGAAAAGCACTGAAAAGTGTTTCACAGGTACAAAACGGAGAGGTATTGAAGATACATGTGACAGACGGGACGGTTTATACAGAAGTATGTGATAAAAAGGAGGAACAGCATGGCTGAGCAGAATAAAGAGACGCTGGACGAAAAAAATCTTGGAGAATTATTTTCCGGACTGGATGAGGTGATCGAGAATCTGGAAAAAGATGATGTGTCACTGGAAGAAGCTTTTTCTTTTTATCATAGAGGAATGGATCTTCTGAAAAAGTGTAATGATAAGATTGATCGGGTAGAGAAGCAGATGCAGATACTAGATGAAGAGGGAAATGTCCATGAATTTTAAAGAAGAACTGCAGACAAAAGTAAAGAAAATCGAAATTATATTAAAAGAATATCTTCCGAAAGAAGAGGGGTATCAGCATCTGATTATGGAGACGATGGAATATAATCTGATGGCAGGCGGCAAGCGATTACGGCCAATGTTGATGAAGGAGACATATGATCTGTATCAGGGAATATCTCCGGCAATTGAACCATTTATGGCGGCATTGGAGATGATCCATACCTATTCGCTGATCCATGATGATCTTCCGGCGATGGACAATGATGATTATCGCAGAGGCAGAAAAACGACACATGTAGTCTTCGGAGAAGATATTGCAATCCTTACAGGAGACGCCTTGTTGAACTATGCATTTGAAACGGCTTGTCTGGCATTTGATAAAGATCCTGAGAACAGTTGGAAGATTGGTCAGGCATTAAAGATTCTGGGAAAGAAAGCCGGAATCTATGGGATGATCGGTGGTCAGGTTATCGATGTGAAAGAAACCGGACATGCAGTGTCAAAAGAAGTACTGGATCAGATTTATGAGTTGAAAACAGGGGCATTGATTGAATGTGCGATGCTGATCGGAGCAATTTTGGGAGGTGCACCGGAAGAAGAACTCCCGGTGGTTGAGAAGATTGCAAGTTATATAGGAATTGCATTCCAGATCCAGGATGATATATTGGATGTAACCAGTACAGCGGAGGTTCTGGGCAAACCGATCCACAGTGATGAGAAGAATGAAAAGACAACCTATGTAACATTAAAAGGATTAGAAGAATCTGTTAAGATCGTAGAGAAATTGTCTGCGGAATCCATCAGATTATTACATAAATTATCTGGAGAAAATGAGTATCTGGAGAAACTTCTGATACAGTTGATCCACAGAGATAAGTAGCGGGGGACATCTTATGATGTTAGAACGAATACAAAAGGAAAATGATATTAAAAAATTAAAACCGGAAGAATTACCGGTTCTGGCAAAAGAAATCCGAAAATTTCTGATCAAAAAGGTCAGCAAGACCGGAGGACATCTGGCATCGAATCTGGGAACTGTTGAGCTTACGATGGCATTACATCGAGAACTGAATTTCCCGGAAGATAAAATCATCTGGGATGTGGGGCATCAGTCTTATACCCATAAGATACTGACAGGAAGAAAAGCAGGATTTGATACATTGCGTTCTTATGGAGGAATGAGTGGATTCCCGAAGAGAAATGAGAGCCCTTGTGATGCGTTTGATACAGGACATAGTTCCACTTCTATTTCCGCAGGTGTCGGTTATGTAAAGGCAAGGGACATCATAGGGGAACATTATACAGTAGTTTCGGTGATCGGTGATGGTTCACTGACTGGTGGAATGGCTTATGAAGCGTTGAATAATGCAGCTACATTAAAGACTAACTTTATTATAATCTTAAATGATAATCAAATGTCTATCTCTGAAAATGTCGGTGGTATGTCCAGCTATCTGTCAAAGATGCGTACCGCAGAATTCTATACCGGTTTGAAAAAAGAAGTGACAAATACGCTGATGCATATTCCGGGTGTGGGAGAGAAGATGGTAACACATATTCGCAAAGCAAAGGACAGTATTAAGCAGTTGATGGTTCCGGGTATGTTTTTTGAAGATATGGGAATCACTTATTTGGGGCCGGTCCCGGGGCATGATTTAAACAGACTTTGTGAGGCAGTCCGCGATGCAAAACGTGTGGAAGGTCCGGTCATTTTACATGTAATGACAACGAAGGGAAAAGGATATCTTCCGGCTGAGAGACAGCCGGCCAAATTTCACGGAGTTGGTGCTTTTAAAGTATCTACAGGAGAACCATTGAAAGCTAAGACAAAAGATACTTATACAGATGCTTTTAGCAAAGCGATGATGGAAGTTGCAGAAGAGCATAAAGATATTGTGGCGATTACAGCTGCTATGTCAGACGGAACCGGTCTTACCAGATTCGGATACCGTTATCCGGACCGTTTCTTTGATGTGGGAATTGCAGAGGAACATGCTGTAACATTTGCGGCAGGACTTGCAGCAGGTGGACTGAAACCGTTCTTTGCAGTATATTCTTCCTTTCTGCAAAGAGGATATGATCAGATTGTTCATGATGTGGCACTGCAAAATCTTCCGGTTGTATTTGCGATAGACAGAGCAGGATTAGTTGGAAATGACGGAGAGACACATCAAGGGATTTTGGATCTGTCATTTTTGAGTACAATACCGAATATGACAGTGATGTCACCGAAGAACAGTTTTGAATTAAAAGACATGATATATTTTGCGGCAGAATATAAAGACGGTCCGATTGCAATCCGCTATCCGAGAGGAGCCGCTTCAACGATACATGAAGAGTTCGAGGCTCCAATTGTTTATGGAAAAAGTGAAATGATTTATACAGAACAGGACATTGCAATTCTTGCTGTAGGACATATGTATGAGACCGCAGTAAAAGTTCGGGAACTGTTAAAAGAGCAGGGATTATCCTGCAGCTTGATTAATGTACGCTTCGTAAAACCATTGGATGAGGAATTGCTAAAACAGATTGCAGGTGCACACAGGTTAGTGGCTACGATCGAAGAAAATGTACTGTCCGGCGGATACGGAGAACATGTGGATTCTTACTATGCAAAAACAGCCATCAGCACAAGACTTTTAAATTTTGCGATACCAGATGAGTTTGTAGAACATGGGGATGTTTCTGTTTTGCGTAAAAAAGAAGGGCTGGATGCCATTTCCATAACAGAACGTATCAAAGAAGTATACAGCGAATTGAATGAATAGTAGATTAGGGTAAGGCGAAAGAAAATGAAAGAACGTTTAGATGTATTATTAGTAAAAAGAAATCTGGCACCTTCCAGAGAAAAAGCAAAAGCGATCATTATGTCCGGCAATGTTTTTGTCGAGGGACAAAGAGAAGATAAAGCTGGAACAACTTTTCCGGAAGAAGTACAGATTGAAGTAAAAGGACACACGCTTCCGTATGTGAGCCGCGGAGGATTGAAATTAGAAAAAGCCATCCATAATTTTGACGTGACGGTAGATGGAAAAGTCTGCACAGATGTAGGATCATCCACCGGCGGATTTACAGACTGTATGCTTCAGAATGGTGCACGCAAGGTGTTTGCAATCGATGTAGGAAGAGGACAGCTTGACTGGAAACTCAGACAGGATAATCGTGTCGTATGTATGGAGAAGACAAATATCCGTTATGTAACTCCGGAAGATATCGGAGAACCGGTAGATTTTTCCTCAATTGATGTTTCCTTTATTTCACTGACAAAAGTATTATTGCCAATTCGTAATTATCTAACTGAGAACGGACAGATCGTGGCATTGATTAAGCCACAATTTGAAGCAGGACGTGAGAAGGTTGGTAAAAAAGGTGTAGTACGTGAGAAGAGTACACACATTGAAGTGATTACAAAGGTTATCGATTATGCAATGTCCATAGGATTTGCAGTATTGAATCTGGAATTTTCACCAATCAAGGGACCAGAGGGAAATATCGAATATCTGGTACATTTAGAAAAATGCGATGCAAATGACAGAATCGCAGAGAATGTTAAAATCGAAGAGACAGTCGATAAGGCGTTCAATACACTTACGAAAAACTAAAGGATTGAATAATTATGGATAGCTTTTTAATTGTAACAAATGATGGAAAAGATAAAGATTATAGTGTCACATACCGAGTAAAAGAACTTTTGGAAGAGGCAGGAAAAAATTGTGTAATCTGCCAGAAAGATGAAAATAAAAAAATTATTCCGGAATCCGTTCCGAAAAAGGTGGACTGTGCAATTGTCATTGGCGGAGATGGAAGCCTGATTGAAGTTGCACGATTCTTATGGAGCCAGGATATCCCGATTCTTGGAATTAATATGGGAACATTAGGGTATCTTACAGAAGTAGAGATTAATCATCTGGATGATGCAGTACGCCAGCTGGCATCGGGGAAAATTCTGCTGGAAGATCGCATGATGTTAGAAGGATCGTTTGAAAACGGAATGAAAGATGTCGCATTAAATGATATTGTAGTGACCAGAAAGACCGGACTTCGGGTTACCAGATTTAAATTATATGTAAATGGAGAATTGTTAAACTCTTATGAAGCAGACGGCGTAATCATTGCAACACCGACTGGTTCTACTGCATATAATCTTTCAGCAGGAGGACCGATTGTGGAACCGACGGCAGAACTTGTGGTAATCACACCAATATGTTCTCACGCTTTAAATACCAGTAGTATTATCTTATCTGCGGATGATGAAATCGTGATAGAAATCGGGGAGGCGAGGATTGGAAATGAGCAGGAAGTTCTGTTATCCTTTGATGGTGCCGATACCGTAACCCTAAAGACCGGAGACAGGGTAACTGTTAAGAAAGCCTCGACAGTTACTAAATTAATCAAGTTAAACAGTATTAGTTTTTTGGAAATGCTTCGAAGGAAAATGAAAGGAAACTAGTCAATGAAAATAAACAGACATGCTAAGATTATAGAATTAATCAATACCTATCAGATCGGGACACAGGAAGAACTGGCAGAATATCTGAATAAAGAAGGTTTTAAAGTCACGCAGGCAACGGTATCGAGAGATATTCGCAACTTGAAACTAACAAAGGTACCGGCAGAGAATGGAAGACAGCGTTATGTGGCAAGACAGGAAAATGAAAATTTAATGAGCGAACGTTATATTCGAGTATTAAGAGAAGGTTTTATCTCTATGGATATGGCACAAAATATCTTAGTAGTAAAGACGGTTTCCGGAATGGCAATGGCTGTTGCGGCAGCAATTGATGCGTTGAAATGGAATGAAGTTGTAGGATGTATTGCGGGGGATGATACTGTCATGTGTGCAATCAGAAGTGCAGAAGATACAGTGACCGTGATGGATAAGATCCGTAAGATCGTCTTGTAGGAGGCAGTATGTTACAGAATTTACATGTAAAGAATCTGGCATTGATCGATGAGATCGAGGTAGAGTTTAAAGATGGACTCAATATACTGACAGGAGAAACCGGTGCAGGTAAATCTATTATTTTGGGATCTGTGAACCTTGCACTTGGTGGAAGATTTACAAAGGATATCATCAGAGAGGGAGCACAGTACGGACTGGTAGAGCTTTCTTTTCGGGTGGGTGAAAAAGAGCAGAAGTTGTTAGAGACAATGGATATTTATCCTGAGGAAGGAATGATTACACTTTCCAGACGTCTGATGTCGGGACGTAGTATCAGCCGGATCAACGGTGAGACTGTAACGATGGCTGTTCTTAAGAGTGTAGCATCTATATTGATTGATATTCATGGTCAGCACGAACATCAGTCTCTCTTATATAAAAAGAACCATCTGGGGATCGTAGATGCTTATGCTCATGATGAGATAAAAAATGAAAAAGAACAGGTGCAAGAGGTTTATCGGAAGTATCGTGCATTAGAAAAAAAATTAAAAGAAGAAACTTCCGATGAGGGAGAACGGGCAAAAGAACTTTCTTTCTTACGTTTTGAGGTAGAAGAGATTGAAAGTGCGAATCTTCAAACGGGCGAAGATGAAGCACTGGAAGAAAACTATCGTTTTATGGTCAATGGAAAAAAAATCACGGAGGCTGTGGGAGAAGCATATTCTTACACCAGTGAGGGCAATACAAATGCCAGCGAGGAGATCAGCAGAGCACTTCGAGCGTTTGCGGAAGTGACAGATTACGATGAGAAGGCAAAAGAACTTTACGGACAGCTTGCAGAGATTGATGGACTGTTAAATGATTTTAACAGAGAATTAGCGGAGTACAGCAGTTCTCTGGAATACTCGGAAGAGGATTTTTACAATGTAGAAAATCGTCTGAATGAAATTAATCATTTAAAGACAAAATATGGAAATACAATTGAAGAAATATTAGATTACCAAAAAGAAAAAGAAGAGCGGATCACGGTTCTGGAAGATTACGATACATATCTTGAGAATCTTCGGGCAGAATTTAAACAGGCAGAAAAAGAATTGGAAAAAGTATCTGTAAGCCTTTCAAAAATTAGGCAAAATCAGTCAGAAATTCTGGAAGAGGCAGTGGAAGAACGCCTGAAAGATTTGAATTTCGAGGAAGTGAAGTTTAAGATCAGTTTCCAGAGAACAGCGAATTATACTTCTGATGGAATTGATGACGTGGAATTTATGATTACATTAAATCCAGGTCAGCCACTCAGACCACTGATAAATGTTGCCTCCGGTGGTGAGCTTTCCCGTGTCATGCTGGCAATCAAGACGGTCATGGCAGATCGCGATGCCATCGAGACATTGATTTTTGACGAGATTGATGTTGGTATCAGTGGAAGGACTGCACAGAAAGTATCGGAGCAGATGGCAATTATCGGAAAGAAACATCAGGTCATCTGTATCACACATTTGGCACAGATCGCTGCGATGGCGGATGCCCATTATATGATTAAAAAAGAAACCATTGACGGAATTACCAGAACAGGTATTCATTTATTAAATCAGAAAGAGAGTATCGCAGAACTGGCAAGGATTCTTGGTGGCGCGAAGATTACAGATGCGGTTCTTCAGAATGCTGCCGAGATGAAAAGTCTTGCAAAACAGACAAAATAACCCAGATTAAACAAATTGAAAATCCACATAATAAGATAGATATCTCAGATAAGAGATGTCTATCTTTTTTTGTGTGCCGGTGACACTTTCGGTGATTTTGATATTAGGGGGCGTAGAAATGAGAGGGAAAAAATGGAGAAGATATTACAATATTATATCAGTGATCTGTCTGACTGTCCTTGTTTTTGGGAGTGGATATTATCTTATAGAAAAAAAACAGGCACAGATACGGAAGGCGGTAAATGCAAATACAAGTTCGGAAGATATGGTGATCCCGGGAGGCATGCCGATTGGAATTTATCTTGAAACAGATGGAATTATGGTACTGGGAACAGATGAAGTGACCGGAAATGATGGAATGACTTATGAACCGGCAGCGCATCTGGTCAAATCCGGGGACTATATCATAGCGTTTAACAGAAAAGAAATCTCAGAGAAAAGCGAGTTGTTAGGTGAGATGAAAAAGAATAATGGAGAGGAAGTCGTATTAAGAATCCGGAGAAAAAACAATTATATTAATGTACGGATCAAGCCTGTGTTGGACGTAGAGAATAAAAGTAAATTAGGAATCTGGGTGAGGGATAATACGCAGGGACTTGGCACTATCACATATCTGTGTTCGGATTGTAAATTTGGTGCGCTGGGACATGGAATCCATGATATGGATACCAGTAAACTCTTAGAAATCTCCGAGGGAAAAGTCTATGACACCAGCATCAGGAGCGTAGAAAAGGGAACGAGCGGAACTCCGGGTGGAATGGAGGGGATCATTGTCTACAACCGCTATAATATTCTGGGAACGATTACTAAAAATACAGAAAATGGTATTTATGGAACAATCGACCGTGTTGACAGTCTTTTTAAAGAGCAGACACCGATGAAAATTATGAAAAAAGAAGAGATAAAAGAAGGACCTGCCAAGATACGGTGTTCTATTAACGGGGAAGTAAAAGATTATGAAATTCGTATTACAAAAATTGACACACACACGAAAGAAGTAAATAAGGGTCTGGAGATTGAAGTGACGGATCCGAAACTTCTGCGTCTTACCGGGGGAATCATACAGGGAATGAGCGGAAGTCCTATCATTCAGAATGGGAAAATGGCGGGTGCTGTCACACATGTATTCGTTCAAAATGCGTCGAAGGGTTATGGTATATTTATAGAAAATATGCTGGAAAATGACGAATAATTCAAAAACTGTCGTATAGTGTCAGATTTTTACGACAATAATTTCTTGAATTACAACAATTATGATTATATAATTTGTCACAACGGTTTTCATGTTAGTAAAGGAGGCATTAGGTAAAATGAGTGAGATTAATGTAGCAATAGCCGACGACAACGAAAGAATTTTAGATTTACTTGGCGAAATTATAGACAGCGATAAAGAATTAAATCTGGTAGGCAAAGCGAATAACGGGGAAGCTGCATACCAGATGATTCGTGAAAAACAACCAGATGTCGTACTGTTAGATCTGATTATGCCGAAAATGGATGGTCTGAGTGTGATGGAGATGGTGAACCGGGATAAGGAAATGAAAAAACATCCCGATTTCATTGTCGTTTCTGCAGTGGGACAGGAGCGGATCACAGAAGATGCCTTCAAAAAAGGAGCAAGTTATTATATTTTGAAACCATTTCACAATGACATGATCCTTAATCGGATCAAGCATACGAATGCAGTCATTCGAAACGAATTAAAAATAAGCGGAGGAGAATTTGAGAATAAAAATTTAAAACCGGAACTGAATCTGGAAACCAAAGTAACAGATATGATTCATGAGATTGGAATTCCGGCACATATCAAAGGGTATCACTATCTCAGAGAAGCAATCATAATGGCGATTAACGATATGGAAGTCTTAAATGCAATTACAAAAGTATTATATCCGGAGATTGCAAAGAAGTTCCAGACTACGCCAAGCCGTGTGGAAAGAGCCATCCGGCATGCAATCGAAGTGGCATGGAGCAGAGGCAAGCTGGATACGCTTGATGAGCTGTTTGGATATACGGTAAGCAACCGGAAAGGGAAACCTACGAATTCTGAATTTATCGCACTGATTGCAGATACAATCCGTTTGGAATATAAAAATAGATAAGGCTTTCTTTCTGAAAAAAAATAAGTTATAATGAATATATATAATTTTAAGGAGGAAATGCAATGAAAAAGATATTATTTGCATCTTCAGAAGCGGTACCTTTTATCAAAACCGGAGGACTGGCCGATGTAGCCGGTTCACTTCCGAAATATTTCGACAAAGAAGAGTTTGATGTGCGTGTAATGTTGCCGAAATATATGTGTATGAAAGAAGAATGGAAAGAAAAGCTGGCGTATAAGACTCATTTTTATATGGATTTAAACTGGAGAAAACAGTATGTAGGTGTTTTAGAATATGAGTATCAGGGCATTACATTTTATTTTATAGACAATGAGTATTATTTTAATGGATTTGCACCTTACGGCGATATGTATGCAGACATTGAAAAATTTGCATTCTTTTCAAAGGCCGTTTTAAGTGCACTGCCACTTATTGATTTCAGACCAGACATCATTCATTGCCATGACTGGCAGACAGGACTGATTCCGGTTTATCTGGACAATTTCAGATATGGTAACGAATATTATCGTGGAATCAAGACAATCATGACGATACATAATCTTAAGTTCCAGGGAACCTGGGATCCGAAGAGAGTCCGCGATATTACCGGCCTTCCACAGTATTATTTCGCACCGGATAAGTTGGAGGCATATGAGGATGCCAATTACTTAAAGGGTGGAATCGTTTATGCAGATCTGGTGACGACTGTCAGCAATTCTTACGCAGAGGAAATCAAGACTCCGTTCTACGGGGAGCGTTTAGACGGACTGATGAATGCAAGATCTAATTGTCTGTCGGGTATTGTAAATGGAATCGATTATACGGAATTTGATCCTGCCACAGACCCGAACATTGAGAAGAATTATACAGTCGATAACTTCCGCAAGATGAAAGTGAAAAATAAGATCGCACTGCAGAAAGAACTGGGATTAGAAGAAGATCACCGTATTATGATGATCGGTATTGTATCCCGCCTGACAGACCAGAAGGGATTCGATCTGGTTGCTTATGTGATGGATGAGTTATGCCAGGACAATATCCAGATCGTGGCACTGGGAACCGGTGAAGAACAGTATGAGAATATGTTCCGCCATTTTGCATGGAAATATCCGGGCAAAGTATCTGCCAATATCTATTATTCAGAGCAGATGTCCCATAAAGTATACGCATCCTGTGATGCATTCCTGATGCCATCGTTATTTGAACCGTGTGGACTCAGTCAGCTGATGAGTCTCCGTTATGGTACAGTCCCGATTGTAAGAGAGACCGGAGGGCTCCGTGATACGGTAGAACCATACAACGAATATGAGAAGACCGGAACCGGATTTAGCTTTACCAACTATAATGCACATGAGATGATGGCAACCGTACGTTATGCAGAACAAATTTATTATGACAAAAAGCGTGACTGGAATAAAATTGTAGAGCGGGCCATGAATAAGGACTTTTCATGGAAAAACTCTGCAAAACAGTATGAGGCATTATATAACAGCTTGTTGTAAAGACTACAAGAGATTAGAACTGATGTGATTTTCAAAGGAATAATTATGGATACAAGGACAAAAGAAGCAGTTCGTTATCTTGGTTATGGAAATCATGCGGTAGACAGTCATACACTGGACCTGGTCGAAGATTCTTTTCGGGAATTAGATCA
The DNA here is from genome assembly GCA_934351835.1 of uncultured Lachnospiraceae bacterium. GTDB lineage: Bacteria > Bacillota > Clostridia > Lachnospirales > Lachnospiraceae > CAKRJP01. The sequence goes on along the minus strand of CAKRJP010000002.1, from coordinate 18,389 downwards.
GGTCGGGCGTATGAAAATCGTCTATCGCATTTTTGACGTATCTATGGAGAAAGATGGACACTTGACGATTGGAAAACTTAAGATTGAAAGTAAAAATTTAAGCAGAAACTTAAAAGGCTGTGACCGGGCGATTGTTCTTGGTGCGACACTGGGAACCGGAGTAGATATGCTGATACGCAAATATTCACTGACAGATATGGCCAGAGTGGTAGTATTGCAGGCGTGTGGTGCTGCTATGTTAGAAGAAGAACTGGACCGATGGCAAGAGCAGATGGCAGATCAGTTTATGAAAGAAAATTTATATCTGAGACCAAGATTCAGCCCGGGATACGGAGATTTTTCCATCGAGCATCAAACGATGATTGGCCGTATGATAGAAGCATCGAAGAAGATTGGCCTTACTGTGACCGACAGCCTGATGCTGTCGCCGAGCAAATCTGTAACGGCGGTGATCGGCATCAGTGAGACGAAACGGATCTGTACCGTTAAAGGCTGCGAAGCCTGTGCAAAAACAGACTGTGAATATAGAAGAACAACTTAGAGAAGATGAAAGGAACATATAGATGTTAAAAGACAGAATAGGAAAAGAACTGATATTTTTTGACGGCGGCATGGGAACCCTTTTGCAGTTAAAAGGATTACAGCCTGGGGAACTCCCGGAAGTCTGGAATATCGAACATGCAGAAGAAGTAAAAGACATTCACAGACAATATTTTGAAGCAGGAAGTGAGATCGTGCTGGCGAATACCTTCGGGGCGAATGCGTTGAAATTTCATGATTCCAAATATTCCTTGAAAGAGATTGTAGATGCGGCGATTCGCAATGTAAGAGAGGGTGCAAAAGCGGGTGTGACCGATGGAAGAGAAACCTATGTTGCACTGGATGTGGGCCCGACCGGTAAATTGTTAAAACCGATGGGAGATCTGGCATTTGAAGAAGCTTACGATGCATTTGCAGAAGTAATGCGCTACGGTGAAGCGGCCGGGGCAGATCTGATTCACATTGAGACCATGAGCGATACCTACGAAGTGAAAGCCGCGATACTGGCAGCAAAGGAAAATACAGATCTTCCGGTATTTGCGACTATGATCTTTGATGATAAAGGAAAACTTCTGACAGGAGGAGATGTTCCATCGGTTGTAGCAATGTTAGAAGGATTGCGCGTCGATGCATTGGGAATCAACTGTGGTATGGGCCCGGAGCAGATGATGCCGATCTTGGAACAGATTATGGAATATACTTCCATTCCGGTGGTAGTAAAACCGAACGCAGGTCTTCCAAAGCAGAGGGATGGGGAGGTTTACTATGACGTGGATCCGGAAGAGTTCGCTGAATGGATGGAAAAGATTGTAAAAAAAGGTGGATGTATCATCGGTGGTTGTTGTGGTACGACACCGGAACATATCGAAGCAATGATAAAGAGAACCAGAGGAATGGAGATTATAAAGCCGGAGAAAAAAGAGATTACGATTGTATCTTCTTACGGAAAATATGTAATCTTGGGTGGGCAACCAATGATTATCGGAGAGCGTATCAACCCGACCGGTAAGAAACGTTTCAAACAGGCGTTAAAGGATAATGATATGGACTATATCCTGAAAGAGGGAATCACTCAACAGGAAAAAGGTGCACATATCCTTGATGTCAATGTAGGGCTTCCGGATATTGATGAGGTAGCTATAATGCGCCAGGTCGTAACAGAACTGCAGAGCGTCACAAGCCTTCCGTTGCAGATTGATACTGTTGATGATGAAGCCATGGAAGCAGCCATGCGTATTTATAATGGTAAACCGATGGTAAACTCTGTCAATGGAAAGCAGGAATGTATGGACGAAGTATTTCCGCTGATTAAAAAATATGGTGGTGTTGTGATCGGGCTTACCATTGATGAGGATGGAATTCCACAGACAGCTGATGGCCGAGTGAAGATTGCCGGAAAAATCATCGAAGAGGCAAAAAAATACGGCATTGATAAGAAAGACATCGTCATCGATGTCCTTGCCATGACCATCAGTTCCGAGCCGGAAGGTGCAAAGATTACTCTGGAGGCTCTTAAGAAAGTCCGAGAAACTTACGGCGTATGCACGGTACTTGGAGTATCCAACATTTCCTTTGGACTTCCATACCGTCCGGCAGTCAACTCGAATTTCTATACAATGGCGATGCAGAACGGTTTGAGTGCCGGTATCATAAACCCGTCATCTGAGGATATGATGAAATCCTGGTATTCTTACTGTGCACTGATGAACTACGATAAAAATTGTGAAGCTTATATTGAAAAATACGGAAATATGACCAGTACTTCTGCACCAGCAGTAAAGGGTAACGAGGAGATGACGCTTAAGAAAGCCATCGAAAAAGGTCTGAAAGAAGAAGCTCATCATGCGGCAAGAGAACTTTTAAAAGAGTATCAGCCATTGGAAATCATCAATGAACATTTGATTCCGGCTCTTGACATGGTAGGAAAAGGGTTTGAGAAAGGAACCGTATTTCTTCCGCAGCTTTTGATGAGTGCGGATGCAGCGAAGATCGCATTTGCAGTATTAAAAGAAAATCTGTCCCAGGAAGAGAGTGACAGTCAGTCAAAAGATAAGGTCATCCTTGCGACAGTTAAAGGAGATATTCACGATATCGGTAAAAATATCGTAAAAGTATTATTAGAAAATTATAGTTTTGATGTCATTGATCTTGGAAAAGATGTTCCACCAGAACTGATCGTAGAAACAGCAATCAAAGAAGATGTGCGTCTGGTGGGACTTAGCGCACTTATGACGACTACGGTTGTCAGTATGGAGGATACCATCAAATTATTAAGAGAACAGAAGCCAGATTGCAAAGTTATGGTAGGTGGTGCTGTATTAAATCAGGACTATGCAGACATGATTGGAGCAGACTTTTATGGCAAGGATGCAATGCAATCGGTATATTATGCGCAAAAACTATTTGAAAAAGATGCATAAAAGGTTTATATTTTGTATTATGTATTTATTTAAAGGGAGGAAAAAAGACAATGGCATTAGTATTACCTGAAAATTATGATCCACGCCTGAGTGTGCGAGAAACTCAGGAAGCAATCAAATATATTCGAGACACTTTCCAGAAAGAATTCGGAAAAGAAATGAATCTGGAACGTATCTCTGCACCGCTGTTTGTAGAACAGAGCAGTGGTCTGAATGATAACTTAAATGGGGTGGAGCGTCCGGTGCAGTTTGACATTGCCGGAATTCCGGGAGAGACTATCGAAGTTGTACATTCTCTGGCAAAATGGAAACGTATGGCATTACACCGTTATGGATTCAAACCAGGGGAAGGATTATATACCAATATGAATGCGATCCGTCGCGATGAAGAATTGGATAACCTTCATTCCTGCTACGTGGACCAGTGGGACTGGGAGAAAGTCATCACAAAGGAAGATCGTAATGTTGAGACATTGGAAGCAGTTGTCCGTCATATCTTCAAGATCATCAAACATATGGAACATGAAGTATGGTACAAATACCCACAGGCAGTGAAACGACTTCCGGATGATATTACTTTTGTAACAACGGAGGAACTGGAGGCGAGATACCCGGATAAGACTCCAAAGGAAAGAGAAAATCTGATCACGAAAGAATATGGATGTGTATTCCTGATGAAGATTGGTGACAAGCTCGCCAATGGCAAACCGCATGACGGTCGTGCACCGGACTATGATGACTGGCAGTTAAATGGAGATATTTTATTCTGGTATGAGACATTAAACTGTGCGCTGGAAATCTCAAGTATGGGTATCCGTGTCGATGAAAAATCTCTGGAAGAGCAGCTTAAAAAAGCCGGATGCGAAGAAAGAAAGAATCTTCCATATCATAAGATGCTGTTAAACGGAAAACTTCCATATACGATCGGTGGCGGAATCGGACAGTCACGTCTCTGCATGTTGCTTCTTGACCGTGCACATGTCGGAGAAGTTCAGGCAAGTATCTGGCCGGAAGAGATGAGAGAGACTTGTGAAAAACATAACATTATTCTGCTGTAATTTGGCACATTGTTAAATGTGTTTGTATAGCTTTAACAATACTGACAAATAAATAACGCAAATATATTGACATTCTCTTAACGCAATATTATATTATTATATGGGGGTACTTATTGAACGCAATAAGTCGAAGAAGATTGAGTATTGTGCATAGGAGGACGATTGCTTATGATGCGGGGTTTGGAAACAGAATTTAGAAAAGACAGAAGAAAGATATATGCCGAAGTTGCCAGACTGGGATTTGAAGGTAATGCTGAGACAATCAGTGATGATCTGGAAGCACTTCCTTACGAACTGGTGAACGAAGACACTGTTGAATTCAGAGAAGATGTCAGCCGTTCGAGATCTATTGTAAGAGAGAGAATCAGGCTTGCGATGGGACTTCCACTCAGACCGGAAGACCGCCCGGTACATTTGACAGCCGGACTTAACAAAGATAATATTTATGAGAGAAAATATGAATGGCCGTTAGTCCAGGTCATTCCATCAGCATGTGTATCCTGTGAGCCAAAAGGATACAAGGTTAACAACATGTGTAAGGGCTGTTTCGCGCATCCGTGTATGGAAGTATGCCCAAAAGAGGCGATCTCTATCCGCAAATGGAGATCTCATATTGATCAGGATAAATGTATCAAGTGTGGAAAGTGCAGAAATGCATGTCCATACGAGGCTATCAGTAAAAAGGTTCGTCCGTGTGCGGAAGCCTGCGGTGTAGGTGCGATAGAATCAGACAAATATGGCAGAGCGCATATTAACCAGAGCAAATGTGTATCTTGTGGTATGTGTATGGTAAACTGCCCATTTGGAGCCATTTCCGATAAATCACAGATTTTTCAGCTTTCAGGAGCGTTAGCAGCTGGTGATAAGATCATCGCTGAGATCGCGCCGGCATTTGTAGGACAGTTTGGAGATAATATTGGTCCGAGAAACTTAAAAGCAGCTCTCCGTGAACTTGGTTTTTCAGAAGTTTATGAAGTAGCACTGGGAGCAGATATCGGAGCAGTAACAGAGGCGCATCATTATGTGGATAAGGTCGTGACAGGAGAACTTCCTTTCCTCCTGACATCCTGTTGCCCATCTTGGGCGATGTTAGCAAGAAGATACTTCCCGGAAGAGCAGATGGGACAGGTATCGCAGGCACTGACACCGATGGTTGCGACAGCAAGATCTATCAAGAAAGAACATCCGGATGCAAAGATTGTATTTATCGGTCCTTGTGCATCTAAAAAATATGAATTTTTACGGACTAAAGTCCGTAGTGATGTTGATTTTGTTATTACTTTTGAGGAACTTCAGGCGATGTTTGATGGAAAGGGAATTGATTTGACAAAATTTGAGGCCGAATCATCTTTCCACAATGCGACAGGTGCCGGAAGAGGCTATGCAGTTGCAGGAGGAGTATCAAAAGCAATCGAGAAATGTCTGAATGAATATTATCCGGATGTGGAAGTGAAGATTGAGCATGCAGAAGGACTGGCAGAGTGCAAAAAGATGTTGGCACTGGCAAAAGCCGGACGTCTGGATGGTTTCTTGATCGAGGGTATGGCATGTCCTGGTGGATGTATTGCCGGAGCCGGAACGAACCTGCCGATTAAGAAAGCTGAGAAAGAACTGGATGCTTTCGTAAAGGCGTCTTCTAAGCAGCTTCCACCGAGAGAATTGGCTGAGATTGAATTAAAATAAACAAATACACAGAATGAACAGGCAAAGAGCAGGCGTTGACATTGACAAAACGCCTGCTTCTTTTTATAATAATAACGTTATGGACTTTATCATGCATATACTATATTTGCATGGGAATATAGAAGGAGGACGTTATGCAAAAATACGGAGTAAATGAATTAAGAAAAATGTTCCTTGAATTTTTTGAGAGTAAAGGACATTTGGCAATGAAGAGTTTTTCATTAGTGCCACACAATGACAAGAGTTTGCTTTTGATCAATTCTGGTATGGCACCTTTAAAGCCATATTTTACCGGACAGGAGATTCCACCTAGAAGAAGAGTGACTACATGTCAGAAATGTATCCGGACAGGAGATATTGAAAATGTAGGTAAGACCGCAAGACATGGTACATTCTTTGAGATGTTGGGCAACTTTTCATTCGGAGATTATTTTAAGAACGAAGCAATTCATTGGACATGGGAGTTTTTAACAGATGTTGTAGGATTAGATCCAGACAGATTGTATCCATCTGTTTACGAGGATGATGATGAAGCGTGGCATATTTGGCATGATGAGATTGGTATCGCAGAGGAACGAATCTTCCGTTTTGGAAAGGAAGATAACTTCTGGGAGCATGGTTCAGGTCCTTGTGGTCCTTGCTCAGAAGTATATTATGACCGTGGAGAAAAATATGGCTGTGGACAACCTGGCTGTACGGTAGGCTGTGAGTGCGACCGTTATATGGAAATCTGGAATAACGTATTTACACAGTTTGATAATGACGGACATGGAAATTATACAGAGCTGGTACAGAAGAATATTGATACAGGTATGGGACTGGAGCGTTTGGCATGTATTGTCCAGGATGTGGATTCCATGTTTGATATCGATACTATGAAATCATTAAGAGATCATGTCTGCCGTCTGGCTGGCAAAGAATACGGCATAGATCACGAGACAGATGTATCTCTTCGAGTAGTAACAGATCATATCCGTTCTGTAACATTTATGATCTCTGATGGTATCATGCCGTCCAACAGTGGCCGTGGCTATGTTCTTCGTAGATTGTTAAGACGTGCGTGTCGTCACGGAAGATTACTGGGTATTGACGGAGCATTTTTAGTAGAACTTGCCGGAACAGTCATTGAAGATTCTAAGGATGGATATCCTGAATTAGAAGAGAAGAAAGACTTTATTTTTAATGTCATCGCAAAAGAAGAGGCTCAGTTTAACAAGACCATCGACCAGGGACTTTCTATCCTGGCTGATATGGAAGCAGAGATGTCTGAAAACAACAGCAAAGTATTGTCAGGAGAGAATGCGTTTAAGTTATATGATACTTATGGATTCCCAATTGATCTTACAAAGGAAATTCTGGAAGAAAAAGGTCTGACTTACGATGAGGAAGGCTTTGAGAAGGCTCAGAAAGAACAACGTGCAAAATCAGAAGGTACATTTGGTACTCATTCTTATTCTGGTACAGATGCGAGTGTATATGACGAGTTAGATGCAGAACTTCAGACAGCATTTGTAGGATATGATGATCTGACATGTGAAGCAAAAGTTACGGCTCTGACTTCAGAAAATGAGATTGTGGATGCATTGTCTGACGGTGAGAAGGGAACTATTATCGTAGACCAGACGACATTCTATGCAACTATGGGTGGTCAGGAACACGATACAGGTGTGATCAAGACAGCAGACGGTGAATTTGTGGTAGAAGACTGTATCCACCTTGCAGGAACAAAAGTAGGACACATTGGGCATGTATCCCGTGGTATGATCAAAGTCGGCGATACAGTATCCGTAGAAGTAGATGTTGATAACCGTAATTTATCTGCAAAGAATCATACAGCCACTCATTTATTACAGGCTGCACTTCGTCAGGTCCTTGGAACTCATGTAGAACAGGCCGGATCATTTGTAAATGCAGAGAGACTTCGTTTTGACTTTACACATTTCTCAGCACTTACAAAAGAGGAGATTAAACAGGTAGAAGATCTCGTTAATGCAAAGATTGAAGAGTGTATTCCTGTCACATGCAAGAACATCCCAATTGAGGAAGCTAAGAAGATGGGGGCTATGGCATTGTTCGGCGAGAAATACGGCGATGTAGTACGAGTTGTAACTGTAAACGACTTCTCAGTAGAGTTCTGTGGAGGTACTCACGTAAAGAATACAGGCGTGATCGCTGCTCTTAAGATTGTTTCTGAGTCAGGTGTAGCTGCCGGTGTGAGACGTATTGAGGCGTTGACATCCAGAGGTTTATTTGCACACTACAACCATTTGGAGGATAAGTTAAACGAGGCTTCTAAGCTGGTAAAATCAAATCCGGAACAGTTACCGGAGAAAATTCACCACTTATTAGACGAGAACAAAGCACTGAACAGTGAAATCGAGAGCTTAAAGAGCAAGATGGCCAAAGACGCTATGGGAGATGTTACAGATCAGGTTGTAGAAGTATCCGGCGTGAAATTGATTGCTGCCCGAGTAGACGGTGTAGATATGAATGGATTGCGTGATCTTGGAGATCAGTTAAAAGAAAAACTTGGAGAAGGTGTTGTTGTCCTGGCATCAGCAGTAGACGGTAAAGTAAGCTTAGTCGCTATGGCAACAGAGACGGCCGTTAAGAGCGGTGCACATGCCGGAAATCTGATCAAAGCAATTGCAGGTCTTGTAGGCGGTGGCGGTGGTGGCCGTCCGAATATGGCGCAGGCCGGAGGAAAAAAACCTGAAGGTATTGACGATGCAATCACCAAAGTTGCAGATGTATTAAAAGAACAGCTTTCATAATTAATGCTAAAAAATGAATTGCATCTCGAAAAATGCAAAAATTGAACTAAAAAGTTGTTGACGTATTAGAAAAATATGTTATAATCTTATGTAGTGCAATAAAAATACCCGATCAGTCGTATGATGCACAATATAGGACTGGAGGGGAGGTTAGGTGTGAGACTATGTCAAATGTAATCGTTAAAGAAAACGAGACGTTAGATAGCGCTTTACGCAGATTCAAAAGAAACTGTGCAAAAGCTGGTATTCAGCAGGAGATTCGTAAAAGAGAACATTACGAGAAACCAAGTGTAAGACGTAAAAAGAAATCTGAAGCTGCTAGAAAACGTAAATATAACTAATATGTGCAATGATGAGGTGCTTGTATAAGCACCTCATTTTATATGTATACGATGAGCAGACCGCAGTATGTTTTGCAAAAAAACAAAAAAAGTTATTGACAGAAAAAAAACATAAGCATATACTGAAAATCGTTAAAGGCAAAGGCGCCGTATCAGAGATGATGCGACGCCTTTTTTGCTTTTCGATGTAATTAAACTTTAGCGCAAAAGTTTCAGAAGGATGAAGGATGAAAGCGAGGTTATTTCAATGAGATTAAAAGACACAGGACTTACAGCACAGGAATTAAAAGACATTGTAAATAAATATATGATTGAGACGTATGAGCGTTATGATTTTATCGCAGAAAGAGCCGAAGGCATGTATCTGTACGATGAAGAAGGAAATGCGTATCTTGATTTTTATGGAGGAGTTGCTGTAAACAGTGCAGGAAACAGGAATGCAAAAGTAGTAGCAGCAATTAAAAATCAGGTAGATGATATCATGCACACCTTCAATTATCCATACACGATTCCACAGGCACTTCTTGCTAAGAAAGTATGCGAGACTATCGGAATGGATAAAATCTTTTATCAGAATTCTGGAACAGAAGCCAATGAATGTATGATTAAGATGGCAAGAAAATATGGTGTAGATAACTACGGACCAAACAGATACGAAATCATCACGGCAAAGCACGGATTTCACGGAAGAACTTACGGAGCAATGTCAGCAACAGGTCAGCCGGACAATGCAATTCAGATGGGATTCAAACCAATGCTTCCTGGATTTACATATGCAGAATATAACAACTTAGAAGATTTTGCATCGAAGATTACACCGAATACGATTGCAATTATGATTGAGCCTGTACAGGGCGAAGGTGGTGTACATCCAGCAACACAGGAGTTTATCGAAGGACTTCGCAAATTATGTGATGAGCATGATATGTTACTTCTTCTGGACGAAGTACAGACTGGATGGGGACGCACAGGAGCTCCTATGGCTTACATGAGATATGGTGTAAAACCGGATGCAGTTACCATGGCAAAAGCATTGGGTGGCGGAATGCCGATCGGTGCATGCTGTGCAACTGAAAAAGTAGCAAAAGCATTTACTGCTGGTACTCACGGATCAACATATGGCGGACACGCACTTGCCTGCGCAGCTGCATATGCATCTATTTCAGAAATCCTGGACAATGATCTTTCCGGAAGAGCAAAAGAGATGGGCGAGTACATGAAACAGGAACTTGCAAAACTCCCACATGTGGTAGAAGCAAGAGGACTTGGACTTTTGGTCGGATGTGAATATGATCTTCCAATCGCAGTAGACGTAAAACACGGATGCCTTGACAGAAAGGCACTGATCACGGCAATCGGTAATAAAGTAAACCGTATGATTCCGCCGTTGATCGTAGAAAAAGAGCAGATTGATCAGTTGATGGTTATCATGAAAGAGGCTATCGAGGAAGCTGCTGCTAAATACGAAAAATAATCATTTCATTCTTTTATATAATAATAAAAAAGAATCGTTGCATCAGAGATTCATAGAAATCTCCAGGCAACGATTCTTTCACTTTATTTATTCAAAATGATAGTGTACATTATCTGAAAAGGGAAGTAGATTTTCTTCCGATAATTCGTGATATAACCGGGCAATCGGAAGCCCAACGACATTATTATAATCTCCGGAAATGCCTTTTACATGAATTGCAAACGGTCCCTGTATCCCATAAGCTCCGGCTTTGTCAAGCGGATCACCTGATGATACATAGCGTTTTAGATCCTGACGGGATACAGGGTAAAATGTTACATCCGTAGACTCATAAAAAGCTTTCTTTCGAACTTCTCCATGTTCTTTTATCATCAGACAGACACCGGTATATACCTGATGAGTGCGTCCTGCAAGCATCGATAACATATTGTATGCATCTTCTTCATCCTCAGGTTTTCCAAGGATTTCGTCTTTATATACAACCACTGTATCAGCACCAATAACAACCAGCGTGTCCGTATCGTTGGAAGTTTCCTTTATCTTCTCGTATACATTTTGGGCTTTCACCGTGGCGAGCTCTACCACTACTTCAGAAGGTAATTCTTTTGTAATTATTTCTTCTGCATCAGAAGTTAAAATCTCAAATTCCAGGCCAGCCTGCGCCAGCAGTTCTTTTCGTCTGGGAGAGGCAGACGCTAAAATATATTTAATCATGATATTATCCTCAACTTTCTTTCGCATACTGTTTTATAGTATAAACAAACATTGTGCAGAATGCAATACAGACAGTTTTTCTGGAAAAAATGTGCTATAATCGAAAACGAATACAAAGGTGGTGTCAGTATGAATAAAATAACAAAGAAAATTCTGGATGAAAAACGAAAGGAAAAGGTCGCAGGAGCAGAAGTATCGTTTAGGGAGTGTCTGTTCGAGGATATGGATCTGACAGGATATGATTTATCTAATATTGATTTTACATTGTCTTCTTTTCGAAATGTTATTTTAGACCGGGTGGATTTTTCGAATGCCTCATTAGAGAATACATTGTTAGATGGCTGTTCAATGAGATATGCGGATTATCGAAACACGAATTTAAAAACGGCCTCTATGCGGGAATGCGATATGACCGGATGCAATATCTGTGGTGCGAATCTGTTCTGTGCAGTGTTGGAACATGCCAGATTAGACGGTGTCATTTCCGATGAAAACACGCAGTGGTTCCGGTTGCATTGTCCGGAGGGCGGTCCTTTTGTTGCCTACAAAAAATGCCTGAATGACCGCATTGTGCAGTTGTTGGTTCCGGCCGATGCCAAACGGACATCTGCCACCGGAAAGACCTGCAGATGCAGCAGAGCAAAAGTTCTGGCAATTAAGAATTTTGATGAGACGATTTCCTACGAGGAAGCCTGGTCCACCGTGGATGACAATTTTGTCTACCGGAAGGGTGAGTGGGTGGAAGTGAAAGATTTTAACGAAGACCGTTGGATGGATTCTACAACCGGGATTCATTTCTGGATGAACAGAGACGAGGCAATCGCCTATTAATAAAGCAAAAAATGGAGTGAATAATATATGAGACAATCAGAAGAGTTAAGACAGTTATTAAATAAGATCGACCACAAAGGATATCCGGCATACAAAGAAACACGAGGTTCCTGGAATTTTGGAAAATATATTTTGAATATTGACCATGTGCAGGGAGATCCATTTGCAGCACCGTCTTCTCTCAGTGTAAATGTTCCGGGAAAGACTGCCGGTTTCCCACAGGGATTGTATCAGAAGAAATGCAGGCAGATCGCATTACAGGACTATTTGATACGCCAGTTTTATAAACAGTGTGAGAAATACTCTTTTAAAGCCAAAGGTTCCGGCAAGAGTGGACTGATTTCCGTGACCAGATGCGGACAGGAAATTTTAGAACGTTCCGCATGCAAAGTTTCTCAGGAAAGCGGAAGCATTATCCTGCGGTTTGAAGTGGGATTCCCTGCAAACGGACGAACGATTAATGCAAGGGAACTTATAAAGATTTTATTTGAATTTCTGCCGGCGTGTGTGGAACAGACTTTATATTATAAAAAATGCAATACAAAAGCAATTGAAAAAATGGTCGATCTTGCAGAGGATTATCAGTATATCAGAGAACATTTAGAAGAAAAAGACTTGACTGCATTTGTGGCGGATCATTCCGTATTGCCGAGAGAATCTGGGGTATCGGACCATCCGATGAAGGACGCAATCCAATTCGAATCGCCGGAATCTATGCGTGTGTTTTTTGAACTTCCGCATGCCGGCATAATCTCAGGAATGGGAATAAAAAAAGGCGTGACGTTGATCGTGGGCGGAGGTTATCATGGAAAATCTACATTACTAAAAGCACTTGAAGTTGGCGTATACCCGCACATTCCGGGTGACGGAAGAGAATATGTGGTAACAGCACCAGATGCTGTGAAGATCCGGGCGGAGGATGGGCGATGCATCCATAAAGGAGACATTTCTATGTTCATTAATGATCTGCCAAATGGAAAAGATACAACCTCTTTTAACACAGAGGATGCCAGCGGAAGTACTTCGCAGGCAGCGAATATTGTTGAAAGTATCGAGGCTGGTACAAGTTTGTTCCTGATTGACGAAGATACCAGCGCAACGAATTTTATGGTGAGAGATGAACTGATGCAGCGCGTGATCCACAGAAATATGGAGCCGATCACACCTTTCATCGAACGGGTGGAAGAATTATATGATTCCTTTGGCATATCTACTATATTAGTTGCGGGAAGCTCGGGAGCATATTTTCAGGTGGCAGACAGAATCATCCAGATGGATAATTACCGGCCGGTAGATATTACCAGAGAGGTGAAGAATATTGCTGTTGAATATCCGAAGATTGAATATCCTGAAAAGTACGAAAAGAAACCGAATTATGACCGGAAGATATTGCCAAATAGAAACCTGAAAGTAAAGGGACGGATCAAGACGAAGACTCTCGGAACAGATGGTATCATGGTAGGGCATGAGACCATCGACCTGCGATATGTAGAGCAGCTAAGAGATCCGGAACAACTTACGATGTTAGCATATATCGTGCGTTATCTGGAAGAACAAGTCTTTGACGGAGAAAAGACCATGCAGGAGATCATCGAAAAACTTTCCGGAGATCTGGAACAGAAAGGATTCGAAGTTGTAGCAGAAAACAGCGTACCGGGAAATCTGGCGATGACCAGAAAGCAGGAAATCTACGCATGCCTGAACCGCTACAGAAAAATGTTGATTCGAAAGTAGAATTGTATTAAAATATGGTTACAGTTTGTTTAATTGTATAGGAGGTCTCTTTATGAGAGTAATTGCAGGAAGTGCAAAACGAACCGTTTTAAAGACTATAGAAGGCATGGATACAAGGCCGACTACAGACAGGATCAAGGAGACTCTGTTTAATATGTTGGCATCATCGTTATACGATTCGAATTTTTTGGATTTGTTTGCAGGAAGCGGTGGTATCGGAATAGAAGCACTCAGCCGTGGGGCAGAATATGCAGTTTTCGTAGAACAAAACAAAAAAGCAATGGACTGTATCCGGGAGAATCTAAAGAAGACTCACTTCGAAGACCGGGCGCAAACGATGCAGATGGATGTGTTATCGGCACTGAAACGGCTGGAAGGAAAAGCAACTTTCGAGTATATTTTTATGGATCCGCCGTATAACCACCAGTGGGAAAAACTGGTGCTGGAATATCTGTCCGGATCTTCCTTGTTAGCGGATGACGGGGTGATCATCATCGAGGCATCCAAAGAGACAGAGACGGACTATATAGAAGGTCTTGGGTTTAAACTGATCAAAATAAAAGATTACAAGACAAATAAACATATTTTTATTGAAAAATAATAAGAAGGCGTTAAAATAAAGACGCTGTACAAAAAAGTACAAAGAGAGAAACCGAAAAGAGATATGAAAGAGGAAATACAAAATGAGAAAAGGAATTTATCCGGGAAGTTTTGACCCGGTAACATATGGACATATAGATATTATCAAAAGATCTGCAGAATTAGTGGATGAATTGACAGTGGGCGTGCTGTGCAATAACGCAAAAAGCCCGTTGTTTTCCTTAGAAGAACGTGTTAGAATGTTAGAAGAGATAACAAAAGATATGCCGAATGTTACAATCGTACCATTTGAAGGGTTACTGGTCGATTTTGCTCGCAAGATGGATGCGAATATTATTATCCGTGGATTGAGAGCTGTAACAGATTTTGAATATGAACTTCAGATGTCGCAGACGAATCATAAGTTAGAGCCTGGTATTGAGACGGTGTTCCTTACGACGAATCTGGCTTATTCATATCTGAGTTCTTCCATTGTAAAAGAAGTGGCAGCTTTTGGAGGGGATATTTCTCAGTTTGTTCCGGAACTTGTTCAGAACAGAATGGAAGAGAAGATGAATAATAAAAGGAGCGTATAATTATGAGTAGTCGTATTGAACAGATTATTGAAGAGATTGAAGAGTATATTGACAGTTGTAAGTTTCAGCCATTATCTACTACGAAGATCATTGTAAATAAAGATCAGATTGACGAGTTATTGCGAGAACTTCGTATGAAGACACCGGATGAGATCAAGCGTTATCAGAAGATCATTGCAAACAAAGATGCGATTCTTGCTGACGCACAGGCGAAAGCGGACAGTTTGATCGAAGATGCTCAGATTCAGACGAACGAACTGGTCAGCGAGCATGAGATTATGCAGCAGGCATATGCACAGGCGAATGCGATTGTTACTGCAGCTACAGACCAGGCACAGGAGATTTTAGATAATGCAACGAGAGATGCGAACGATATCCGTATCGGCGCAATGCAGTATACAGATGATCTTCTGGCGAATGCGGAAGGTATTATCGGTCATACATTAGACAGTTATACTACCAAGTATGACAGTCTTGTAAATTCGTTGCAGGAGTGCTATGATATGGTTCGCAATAACCGTGCCGAATTGGATGTACCGGAGCAGTCTTCACGAGCGCTGGAGGCTGAGTATGGCAACGAAGAAGAACCTGCACCAATGTATGATCTGAGTGAAGCTCAGGATGAGGTTGAATAATCTATCTTAATAATAGATAACAGAAAGCATAGAGACTGGTTACCAGCATGGTAGCCAGTTTTTCTATTATATAGGGTAATAATTTTAACTTTGTTCCCCAGATCATGGTGTACGTCTGGGCTACTGCGCACCAACCGCCGAAGGAAGTGAGCGCCAGTGAGAGGATATAGAATTGATCAGTTGTCAGAGAATTTTTTGAAAGAAGTACAAGACCGTTGGTGAGTTCCAAAGAAGAAAGTAAAATAGTTGTTCCGAGAAAATTCTTTGGAAACCAAAGTCTGCAAAATACAATCAGAATTGAAAAAATCATCATATAACAACCAATTTTTAACATGGATTCAAAACTGTTCATCATACATCGGTCGAGTGTTTCGGAGAGAGTAACAGGGGGACTTAAATTGAAAGAAGGAAGGCTCTCTGATGCATAATTTGCTCCATACATAGAAGAAGGACGATGGATTTTCCGGGTAAAAATACTGACGGTAAAGGGTGACAGAAATAAAATAATCAGTGAAGGGATCATCTGATTCGGACAGTGAAGTGTCTGAGATATCAAAAAACTTACGATGAAAGAAAGGCTGGTATTATTGCAGAAACTCAGCAGATACTGGCTTTCTGATATCGTAATGTAGCCATTTTTTAATAAATCAGCGGTTACTTTGCTGCCCATAGGATATCCGCATAAAAAGCCCGTAAAAACGGCAAGCGTACCATATGGAGAAACTTGAAATATACGTCCGAAGACAGGGGCAAACAGTCGGGACAGTGTATGGACGATAGAGGTATTTACCATCAGATTCAAAAGTATCATAAACGGAAAGAGTGTCGGTACCATAATTTGAAACCATAACATCAGACCATTTTCGGCGCCGGTAAATACCTGTTTTGGAAAAGAAAGGAACAGACCGAATACTGTTAAAATGACAATTGCAGGAAAACGATATTTCATATGCAAAAATCCCAAATTTTTCTTTTGTTTTATTCTATGGATTTGCTTGCATTTTTATGAAATGTACTTCATAATAGGGCTAATGATAAATGTATTGTAGTAAAGTGCTATAACAATACAGAAGAAAAATATGTCAAAGAAAAGAGGAAAAGAAAAATGGCTGTATTAGAGAATCTGGAACCACAGAAGGTGTTCCATTATTTTGAAGAGATGTGTGCGATCCCTCATGGTTCATATAATACAAAGCAGATCAGCGATTATTGCGTAGACTTTGCAAGATCACGCGGATTAGAAGTATTACAGGATCATGTGAACAACGTGCTGATCAAGAAACCAGGAACCGCAGGATACGAGGACAGCGAAGTTGTGATTTTGCAAGGACATCTGGATATGGTCTGCGCTAAGACAGAAGAGTCAACACATGATTTTAAGAAAGACGGATTAGATATTTTTGTTGAAGATGGATATGTGCAGGCTCACGGAACTTCTCTGGGGGGAGATGACGGTATTGCGATAGCTATGGCATTGGCAATCTTAGACAGTGATGATATCCCACATCCACCATTGGAAGTGTTGCTTACAGTGGATGAGGAAGTTGGATTAGATGGAGCAAATGCACTGGATTGTTCCATTCTTTCCGGAAAGAAACTCATTAATATTGATTCAGAAGAAGAGGGCATTCTGACAATAGGATGTGCAGGAGCGATCATGGCAGAAGCGAAGCTTCCGATCCACAGAGAGAAAAAGACCGGAAGCCTGATCAGAATCCGTGTAAGTGGACTGCTTGGCGGACATTCAGGTGCTGAAATCCATAAGCAGAGAGGAAATGCTCACAAGATGATCGGACGTCTTTTGAATCATATGTCAAAAGAAATTCCGTTAGACCTTGTAGAGATCAACGGAGGTTCTCATGATAATGTTATCCCTCAGACATCTGTAGCGGAGATCATGGTTCCTGTAGAGCATGTTGACAAAGCACTGGCTATGATTTCTGAGATGGAGCAGATCTGGAAAGCTGAATTTATGGGTGAGGAACCGGGACTTAGCGTGGATACCCTGGTGTCACATGATTCTACGATCGATGTCTGTGACAAGGCATCTACCAGACGTGTAATCTCTTTCCTTGTGATTTGTCCGAATGGTGCTGTTGAGTACAGCCGTAAACTGGCAGGACTTACAGAGACTTCTCTGAATATGGGAATCGTAGAGACTGCTGCTGATTATATCAGAACTGTACATATGTTAAGAAGTTCTGTGGACAGTCGTGCTGATGAGCTCTGGGAAAAATTTGAGCAGTGTGCAAATGTTGTCGGCGGTGAGGCGATTTACAAGAGTTCCTACAAAGCATGGCCGTTAAAAGCAGATTCGGCATTTCAGCAGGTGATGAAAGATATATACAAAGACATGTACGGAAAAGATATGGAAGTAACAACCGTTCACGGAGGTCTGGAGTGTGCAGTATTCTGTGTTGCATGCCCTGAGATGGACTGCGTATCTTTCGGACCAAACATCTGGGATGTTCATTCTGTCAATGAAAAACTGGATATTGAATCTACAAAACGGTGCTGGGAGTACTTATTAGAGATATTAAAGAGATGTAAATAACCGGCAAAAATAAAGAATTGTGTCAAATAAAGGAATCACTTTGGAATGAACTATTATTCTGAAGTGATTCTTTTTATTTTTGATACATTCTCATTTTCTTATATACATATAATATTCTGAAATAATAACGGACAGTGAGAACATGAAGAAAACGTATTTCATCGGAATTTTGATCATAAGCCTTATCTGCGTGCAATTATTAGAATATTTGAAAGAAGAAAGTCATTTAAATACTCTGAAAAGCAATGGACCCTTGAATGAAGAATACCGGAAAAATTTTTACTCTCCGAACATGAGGTTGAAGAAGGAACATTTATCGTTGAGGTGTAAAACCATCCTTGAAAATGTGGAGAAAGAGGCTGTATTTTATCCCGTTCCAGAATCTACTGTGGATAAATCGTTAAAAACCACTTATGCAAATACGTGGTTGGATGAACGCTCGTACAAAGGTAAAGG
>CAKRJP010000001.1 GCA_934351835.1 uncultured Lachnospiraceae bacterium | reverse complement strand
AGTATTGTTACTTGTCTAGTATATCATTCAATATAAAAAAAGTACAGAACAAAATCGAATGTTTGTTCTGTACTTTTAATTCTTATTTATTCAAAAAGCTCCGGCTCATTCTCAATCAAATCTTCTGCCAGATATTTTGCATCCATATTCTCTATTCCATAGCTGTAATTTGAAATTTGTTCAGCCAATTTACTGGAATAATAAATATCAAATGCTTTTCGCAAATCAATCTCTTTTATTTCGGGAATTGCATTCTTTTCCTGTCTCATGCCCTTTCGAACTGCCCATTTCTTTGCCTGATTTTCGAAAGTTGTAATATAAAATCCTCGACCAAAATCCAGATACTTTTTCAAATGTACTACATCTGGATTTTTTATAATTTCTGTTGATCCATGATATACAATCATATATTAACTCCTTTTTCTCTCACATAATCAGTAATATCTTCTACCAAATATTCCTTTCCCTGTGTATGAAGAACATCGATTATCCAAAAAAGCAGGCGATAAAAAGTCACAAAACCTCTTCATCTCCCTGCTTTTCACCTATACTCTCACCATCATTCTTTCTCACGTGCCATCAAAAGGCAACATTCTTTTATCCCATAATATAATCATTTGGGCTAACTCTTATCTGAATTTCACCATCATCACCGCCGAAATTGGCATTACTGCCACACAGGCAATCGCACCAAAAATCATTGATGCAAAATTTTGAAACAAAATCTTAGAATTTAATAGAATTTCCATAGAATAATCCTGCATTTTTAAATATGAAAATAATAATAAAGACTCTCCCAGATACGCAAATAGCAAAGTATTTACAGTTGTTCCGATCACTTCTCTTCCTATCTGCATTCCACTTCCAATCAATTCCTGCATGTTCATTTCCGGTTTATGCATTTTCACTTCATACATAGAGGAAGTCACTGTCAAGGCCATATCAATCACAGCTCCCAGCGTACTGAGTATGATCACAGACGTTGCCACATTCTTCATACTGATACCTAAATTCATATTGTAATATAGCACATCATCTTCCACTGACTGAATTTCATTTAGCCCACCAGCTCCACTTCTCCATACAACAAGATAAATGAATACAAACAAAATACACATTGTTACCAGTACTGCAGCAAAGGCACTCCAGGTTTTTATGTTTGATCCATTCTGATAAAATAATGTAATGCATGAAATAATAATCCCTGCTCCTATTGTAACAAGTAAAGATGGCACCCCTGCTGCCATCATCCAAATTGCCAGACTTAACAGCAACAAATTTCCACTTAATGTAACTAGTGATACAACCCCTCTGTCACCTCCGACAAGAACGATAGAAAAAACTAAAATTCCTCCTAGTATAATCAGCATGCTTTTGCCCCCTTTTTCGCAGATATTTTCATAACTGCGGAAGTAATAAGAATCGAAACTGGAATTGACAATACAATTCCTATACTTTCTATCAGGAAACGACAAATTTCACAGGGAATATGCAATTTTATGATTGTCACAAACCGGACACTGTTATTCATTCGTATCAGACACATCGGAATCAATCCACAGCCGAATACAAACATTAATACATTAATCATAGTCCCCATGATGTCGTATCCAATTTCTCTCCCTGATTTAAAAAGTTGTAAAAAAGTTACATCCGGCTTCTGTTTCACAATTTCTCCCAGTGCAACTGATATTGCCACCGAAACATCCATAATCGCGCCCAACCCGGAGAGCAAAATTTCTGCATGGAATATTTCATCAGGATTGTCTATGCTGCCTAAATATTCCATCGTGGAATAATCCAGTTCTTCTACATGATGTATCACCACATCAAATATCCCCATGATTATCGCCAGCACACATAATGTTGATAATAGTGCCGCCCATGTTTTTTTATGTACTCCATTTAATCCGATTAGTGTGACCAGTGCAAAAAGAAGCACTAATTTATTACATATTGAAAATATATCTGCGTTATCATCTGCCCGCAGGAACCCTACTGCAAATATAAAAATATTGAGTAGAACAGTTATAATTGTCAGTATACCTTTTTTCCCTGCAACCGTTATAAGTATACATATGAGAAGTCCCAATAACATGACAATTTCCGTATCTCTTTTTATACCCCTTATTCCTGATCCGACATTTTCTTCAGAGCCACTTAAAAAGACTTTATCACCCTTGTGATATTGCTGTTTTAACATTCCAGTGTAAGTATATTCATTAAAGAAACCAACTCTTTTCCCTTTACTTTTTCCATTAATAACAGTTCCCTGAATGCTCTGCTTATATTTTATTTCTTTGGTTCCACGGGTACTTTTCCCTTCACCGGTCACTTTTGTCTCAACATTTGTCAATTTTGCAATCGGCGTCTGATATAACCATGCATCATTCATAACAAATCCCATTACAGCGAGATATATTACTAAGAATACAACATATATTTTTCCTTTTTTACTATTCTTTATATAAGTAATCATCTTTTTAGTTAAAACTTTCATTTTCTATCTTCCTAATTTTTAAAAAACAGACACAAAAAAATCGTTTTCATTTTATCACGAAAGCTTGAATTGTCAAGAGATGTTTTGCTCAGGAATGTAATACCTGAAAATGAATATCAAAAAGCAGAGCCTGTTCCCAGGCTCCGCCTCTATATCATTCTATATAATCTTATTCAAATGACTGCTCTGTACGGTTGATAATCTCATCCTGTAATGGTTTGCTTAAGTTACGGAAGAAGTCACTGTATCCGGCAACTCGAACGATCAGATCTCTGTAGTCATCCGGATGTTTTTGAGCTTCGATCAGTGTCTGTCTGTCAATAACGTTAAACTGTACGTGATGTCCGTCCATCGCAAAGTAACTACGGATCAGACTTGCCATGTTATCAAGTCCCTTCTCGCCTGCCACTACATCAGGGGTAAATTTCTGATTCAGAAGCGTTCCTGCTGTTGCAAGGTGATCCATCTTCGCACAAGATTTGATAACAGCTGTCGGTCCATTTGTATCTGCAGATTTCTCTGGTGAGATACCTTCTGAAACCGGGATGTTTGCCTTTCTTCCGTTAGCTGTTGCTCCAATTACTTCTCCGAAGTATACATGACATGTTGTAGGAAGCATATCTACTCCGTACTTTCCGCCTCTCATTGTCGGACGTCCTGTGATCAGATCATGATACAGGTTAAATACATCCTGCATGATAGAATCTGCATAATCATCATCGTTACCATATTTTGGTGTTCTGTCGTGTACCATACGGTAGATTGCATCATAACCTTCGAAGTTATGATCCATAGCCTCAAGTAACTCTTCCATTGAGAAGTTCTTCTTGTCAAATACATTATATTTAACAGATGTGATGCAGTCTGTAACGGTTCCGATACCTACACCCTGGATATAATTTGTATTGTATCTTGCTCCACCGGCATTGTAATCTTTTGCATTGCTGATACAGTCGTTTGTTACAACTGAAAGGCAAGGTGCCGGCATATTCTCTGCATATAATTTCTCGATTACATTGTTTCCGCGAACCTTAATATCAATAAAATGTTTCAGCTGTTTCTGGAATGCATCCCATAATTCATCATAAGACTTGAAGTCTTTTGCTTCACCTGTCTTAAGTCCGAGTTGTTTACCGGATTCTTTGTCAAATCCATTGTAAAGTGTCAACTGGAATACCTTCGGGATATTCAGATATCCTGTTAAGATATAAGCTTCACTTCCCCATGCTCCTGTCTCAACACATCCTGAAGATCCGCCGCGGCGTGCATCTTCCAGTGATTTACCGGCATTAATAAGCTCCATTGTCTGAGCTTCTGTATTGTAGAATGCCGGCTGTCCCCAACCTTTTCTTGAGATTTCGCAGGCTCTCTTTAAGAAACGTGCCGGTGTCTTCTTGCTGATTGTTACATTAGAGTTTGGCTGAACCAGTTTCATCTCATCCATACAGTCAAGGATCAGGTAGCTGACAGCGTTAACTCCGTCTCTTCCGTCTGGTGTAACACCTCCGGTATTGATATTTGCAAAGTCTACATAAGTAGCACTCTCTTTTAATGTGATACCTACTTTAACCGGTGCAGGCTGGTTGTAGAATTTAACCCATAAGCACTCTAACAGTTCTTTTGCTTTATCGTCATCCAAAATTCCTGCTTCTGTATCTGCCTCATAGTATTTGATCAGATGCTGATCAAGACGTCCCGGGCTGAATGCATCCCAAGGATTGAGTTCTGTTGTAACTGCCAGATGTGTGAACCAGTATAACTGGATTGCCTGCCAGTATGTCTGTGGCTTATGTGCCGGAACAACTTCTAAGTTAGCTGCAATCTGCTTTAACTCTTCTTTACGAACAGGATCAGCTTCTTTCTCAGCCATTTCAAGTGCTAATTTATGATATCTCTCACCAAGGATGATAACTGCATCGCAGGAAATATCCATGGCTTTTAACTCTTCCATCTTGTCATATGCTTCCGGATCATTCATAAAATCAAGAGCGTCCATCGTTTCTTTGATCTTAGCCTTGTAATCCATGTATCCGGTTGTAAACACCTGCTCGCCACCACATGTATGTCCAGGTCCTCTCTGCTCCATGAACTCTGTAAACATACCTGCGGAATAGCAGTCATTCCACTCCGGAGTCATAGCTGCCAGAAGTTTCTCTCTCATGTTACGTCCCTTCCAGAATGGGATGATCTCCTCAGCCTGGAGTTTACGGTCTTCTTCTGTTGTGTGGAAAGATACCAGATCACGCTCGCTCATGACTGTCATATCTTCTACGCTGTGACAGCAAAGTTCCGGGAATGTTGGTGAAGACTGAGGTGCTTTACCTTTTTCTCCGACGATCAATTCACCGTCACCGAGATATAATGTCTTCTTAGAGAAATACTCTTTTAAGACCATCGCTCTCATTACAGGGATAGAATATTTTCCATCGTTCTCTCTGTAGAAATCTGTTTCGATCTTAGCTCTCTCAAGGTCGATACTTACTGGTGTCGTTACACTGAGTTCTCTCAGCTTCTGAATTCTTTCATTCATGCCTCTTTTTGCCATCGCTTTAACCTCCTATTTTGGTATTCAAAAAACCAGCATCTTTAAATAGTTTCACAAAACCTTCCATCTCTTCTTTGGACGGTGCATGTAAATCATTACCTTTGTATTCCATATCCAGCTTCGGATATTTACTGCTTCCCGTATTATGATATGGAAGCAGATTCACCTGCGCCGGCTGAATGTTATGTTCTTTCAGGAAATTGATCGTGTCCGTCATGTTTTTCTCATTGCCATTGACTTCTTTGATCGTAGGAATTCGGATATAAATCCTTGCTCCCGCATCTGAAAGTTTCACCAGATTATCTAAAATAATCTGATTATCTACACCGATATATTGCTTATGTAATTCCGGATCCATGACTTTTACATCGTATAAGAATGTATCCACATATGGTAATATTGCTTCAAATTTCTTATATGGAACATATCCACAAGTATCAATCGTCAAGGATACTTCCTCTTTCTTCAGAGCCTTCGCGATGGCCAGCACATAGTCTGTAGACATGGCCATGACTTCTCCGCCGGAAAGTGTCACTCCTCCACCGGACTGCTCATAGAACATCAGATCTTTCATCAGTTCTTTCACCAGATTCTTCACCGGATATTCCTCTCCGATTATTTCTCTGATACCTTCCGGGCAGTACACTTCGCACTTACCACATAATGTACAGAGTGACTTATCAAGCATCGGTTTTCCATCTGTCATTGTAATCGCATGATTCGGACAGACTTTCGCGCAGGATCCGCATCCTACACATTTCTCTTTATCATATTGAAGTTCCCTCTCGAACCGCTGCGTCTCCGGGTTGTGGCACCATACACATTTTAATGGGCAGCCCTTGAAGAATACAGTTGTTCGAATGCCATCTCCATCATGAATGGAATACTTCTGGATATTCGTAATCAAATCCATGACAGTTCTCCTCTCCGTTATCTCTACTTCATCTTTAGACTAATGTTTGTACTTTAGTCTATAAGTATAATAACAAAGAGGATCCCTCTTGTCAAGTCTTTGACAAGCAAAAAGCAGACCAAAGTCTGCTTTTTTATGATTCTATGATGATATGCTGATTTTATAATTCCTGTCTACTCTCTCAGACTCAGTAATCCTTCCACCAGAATCCTCACATCATCTAAGATGTAATCAAATGCTCCTGCTTTATACAGATTAATAATGATCATTCCAATCGGAACGGCAAAAATCATCGCAATGATTCCTCCGATCTTATACCCGACAAATAAAAGCACCAATGTTACCAACGGTTTCATTCCGATGCTGTCTCCTACCAGTTTTGGCTGAATCACCTGGCGGATTAACTGAGTAACTACATACAACACCAGCAATCCGATCGCCATCTTATAATTTCCCACCAGTACTTTGTAAACCATCCACGGAATCAACGCTGTTCCTGTCCCGAAGAACGGCAGAAAATCAAGGAATGCGATTAACAACGCCAGCAAAAAGTGGAAATGCACCTGTAAGACAAAAAATCCGACTAATAAGATTCCAAATACTACTACCATAATCTTAAACTGTGCCTTGAAATATCCACCGACAGCATATTTTAAATTATCCATAACCAGTGTCATTCTTCTGACTAATGGTTCCGGTGCTACTTTTTTCGACCATGTGATTACTTCCTCACGGTCTGATATAAAAAAGTATGCAGATACGATTGCTACAATGGTCGATACCAGTACGGTCGGAATTTTCATTGCAAAGTTTCCAACAGCCGTTACTGTCGGATCACTGATTTTCCCCATGATCTGTCCCATCGTACGGTCAAAATCCATCGTCATCGCTGTCCAGCTCTCCTGCACGGAAGGCGGTACCATCTTAAGAATTCCTTCGAAGCTGTTACCTATCTTCGCCATACCATTTTCCAGATCGTGATACATGGACGGTACATTTTGGATCAAACTGGAAATCTCATTAACCAACGCCTCTCCCGCCAGATAGATCAGTAAGCAAACCACTGCAAGTACTGCAACAATGATCAGTCCGGAACCTAACTTTCTCCGAATCTTAATACGTTTCTCCAACCAGTTGACCAGTGGGCTGACTACATACGAAATAAACCATCCGATGACAAATGGCATAAAGAATCCTAACATCCGGATTCCCAAATAAATGCACAATACCGTTGTCACAAGGCTGACCGCCAGACTGACCGCAACTTTCCAGTAAGGTCTCTCATCGTGCATCCGCTCCTTAAAATTCATCTCCATCTAGGCTTCCTCCTCGCCTATCATCAGAACATTTTTATCCACATAATCCCAGAGTTCGTCTCTTCCTTGTTTTGTCTCAGAAGAAAATGGAATCATCACGGTTCCCGGAAGGACATTCAGTCCTATACGGATTGCCTTTAACTGTTTCTGGATCTGACTTCTTTTTATTTTATCCAGTTTTGTTGCAATAATGATCGGCTGATAGCCCTGATCTACGATCCATTGATACATCATCTTATCATTTCCAGATGGATCGTGACGAATATCGATCAGCAGGAAAACAGCTTTTAACTGCTTTGACTGATGAAGATAACGCTCAATCATCTTACCCCAACGCTCTTTTTCTTTCTCCGAAACCTTGGCATAACCATATCCCGGAAGATCAACCAGATATAATTCTTCATTGATATTGTAAAAATTGATTGTCTGGGTCTTTCCCGGTGTAGCCGAAATTCTTGCATAGGACTTACGATTCATCAATGCGTTGATCAGCGAAGATTTTCCCACATTTGATTTTCCCGCAAATGCAATCTCCGGCAATGTATTATCCGGCAATGTACTTGTAATGCCGCATACCGTTTCCAGATTAATATTTCTAATTACCATATGATATTTCCTCCATTACGGTCTATCATACACAGTTTAATGTGCATCGTCAACCAGTGCGATCTTCAGTACCTCATCCATGTGAGCCACAGGAATGATCTCCAGGCCTTTCGTAATCTCTGTTGATAATTCTTCCACATCCCGGGTATTTTCTTTCGGCACCAATATAGTCTTCATTCCCGCATTCTTAGCAGCAAGGAGTTTCTCTTTTAATCCCCCGATTGGAAGGACTCTTCCACGAAGTGTTATTTCTCCGGTCATCGCCACATCGGCTCTTACTTTTATGTTAGTAAATGCAGAGTACATAGCTGTCGCCATTGTGATTCCGGCAGATGGTCCGTCTTTTGGAACTGCACCTTCCGGAATATGTATATGGATATCATGCTCTTTAAAATAATTATCTGCAATTTTTTCATGTCCAATGGAACGGATATAACTAATTCCTGCTCTCGCAGATTCTTTCATCACATCGCCAAGCTGCCCGGTAAGCTGTAATTCTCCTTTTCCAGGCATAACATTTACCTCAATCTGTAAGGTATCACCGCCCACACTGGTCCATGCCAGGCCTCTGACAATTCCTACTTCCGGTTCTTCATTCGCCATCTGGAACGAATAGATTTCTTTCCCAAGATAATGTGCGATATTTCTCTCTGTTACTTTAACCGAAGTTTTTCCGCTCTCCAGAATTTCTCTGGCTGCTTTTCTGCAGATATCTCCGATTTTACGCTCCAACTGTCGCACTCCGGCTTCTCTCGTATAATTATGTGCCATCTTCCAGATTGCTTTCTTACTGATCACAAGCTGCTCTTCTGTAAGACCATTTTTCTTGATTTGCTTCGGGATCAGATGTTCCTGGGCAATATGTAACTTTTCATTCTCTGTATAACTGCTGACTTCAATTACTTCCATACGGTCTAACAACGGTCTTGGAATTGTCTGTAATGTATTGGCAGTTGTGACAAACAATACCTCTGAAAGATCCACCGGAACTTCCAGATAATGATCTCTGAACTTCTGATTTTGTTCACTGTCCAGAACTTCCAAAAGTGCAGAGAAGGTATCTCCTTTATAATCATTGCTGACTTTATCGATCTCATCTAAAAGCATCAGAGGGTTCTTCACCCCGGCCTGTCTGAGAGCCCCTGCAATTCGTCCCGGCATTGCTCCTACATAAGTCTTTCTGTGTCCTCTGATCTCAGCCTCATCTCTGACACCTCCCAGAGAAATTCTCACATACTCTTTCTTTAAAGCTCTCGCCAGAGATTTTGCAATGGAAGTTTTTCCGGTTCCCGGAGGTCCTACCAGACAAAGGATCGGTGCATCCCCTTTCTTCGTCAATGTACGAACTGCCAGAAATTCCAGCACACGGTCTTTGACCTTTTCCATGCCATAATGATCTTCATCCAATACCCGCTTTGCATACGCAATGTCTGTATTATCTTCACCCATCTTATCCCAAGGCATCTCCAGCATCGTTTCAATGTAAGTTCTGGTCACTCCATTTTCTGCCGGACTTGCAATCGAATTACGGAAACGTTTGATCTCTTTTTCCAGCTTTTCCTTTACATATTCCGGTGCCTCTAAAGCTTCCGTCTTCTGCTGATATTCGTCAGCATCCGACAGTGTATTATCATCTCCCAGTTCCTCACGTATCTGTTTTAGTTCTTCACGAAGGATATATTCCCGCTGACTTTTATCAACACGTTCTTTTACCTTTCGCTGGATCTCTTCTTTGATATTCAATACCTGGATCTCATTTACGATCTTGTCTACCAGCATCTCATAACGTTTGACCAGATCTGTTTCTTCTAAAAGTTCCTGTGCATCTGTATATTCAAACGGGCAGTTGGCTCCAATGACATCCACCAGAGTCTTTAATCCCGTCATCTGCTCAATCTGTGTACCCAGTTCTCTGCTGAGTTTTGGATTCTTTGCAAGATAATCCTGGAAAATCTGCTTCAGGCTGCGTGCCATTGCTTCCTGACTGATCTGATCTGAAATCGGATCTGCAGATTCCACTCCTGCCTCCGTCTCCTCATTCTGCGCAGCTTCAATATCGTCTTTATCCGGAACGACTACGACCTCTGCTCTTAAGTATTCTCCCTCTGTATCTAAGGATTCAATCTTTGCTCTGGCCTCACCAAGAATCAGCACCCGACTGATCTTCTTCGGTAATTTTACAATCTGTTTGATTGTAGCAATACATCCTATCTGGTATACATCTTCCAATCCCGGATCCATTGTCTCAATATCTTTCTGCGCGGTCAAAAATATTTTCTGGTCCTCTTCCATTGATGCCGCGATTGCTTTGATTGATTTGTCACGGCTCACATCAAAATGTCTTACCATCTCGGGAAGCACCGCAAGTCCTCGTAATGCGACCATCGGCAAATTCATTCTCTCTTCATTCATGTGTCTTCTACTCCTATCGCGCGTCTGTTAAATTATAAGAAAATGGGTGCTGTTGTATTACCAATCGCACCCACTTTGTTTTTATCTTTATTATGCACTTTCAGACTCTACAGTCTCATGCTCACATACCGGTTCTCCGCTTCCGTTTACCACATCAGCAGTAATGCGGCATGTTCTTAACGTCTCATCAGAAGGTGCCTTATACATAACATCCATCATGATATTCTCCATAATGGCGCGAAGCCCCCTGGCTCCTGTCTTTCTCTTAAGAGAAGTTTCGGCAATTGCCTTCAGAGCATCTTTGTCAAATTTAAGATCTACACCGTCCAACTCTAACAACTTCTGATACTGCTTTACAAGGGCATTCTTTGGCTCCGTTAAAATCTGGATCAAAGCATCTTCATCCAACAATTCCAATGATACTGTAACCGGAACTCGTCCGACCAACTCCGGAATTAATCCAAACTTTACGAGATCCTGTGGAAGCACCTGCTGTAACAAAAGATCCACATCATCCTCATGACCAGTTGCAATCTCTGCATTAAAACCAATAGACTTCTGGTCAATTCTCTTTTCGATAATTTTATCGATTCCCTCGAATGCACCACCGCAAATAAACAAAATATTAGTTGTATCAATCTGAATCAGTTCCTGATGCGGATGCTTTCTTCCGCCCTGCGGCGGAACATTCGCAACAGTTCCCTCAACAATCTTAAGAAGAGCCTGTTGAACCCCTTCACCGGAAACATCTCTGGTGATTGATGGGTTCTCTGATTTTCTGGTAATCTTATCAATCTCATCGATATAGATGATACCATATTCAGCTCTCTCAATATCTCCGTCAGCAGCCTGGATAATCTTCAGTAAGATATTTTCAACATCTTCCCCTACATATCCAGCCTCTGTCAGTGCAGTTGCATCTGCAATTGCAAACGGAACATTTAATACTTTAGCAAGTGATTGTGCAAGTAATGTCTTACCACATCCGGTCGGTCCGAGCATCAGGATATTACTCTTCCCAAGCTCTACATCCATATCCCGGCCAGCCATGATTCTTTTATAATGATTGTATACTGCAACAGACAAAACCTTCTTAGCTTCATCCTGACCAATCACATAATCATCCAGAAAAGCTTTGATTTCTTCCGGTTTCAGAAGATTAATATCTGCAAAAGGATTTACTTCATAATTATTATCATATGCAAATTCTTCCTCAATGATCTCTGCACACACATCTACACATTCATCGCAGATATATGTGTTGTTCGGTCCGGCGATCAGCTTTCTGACCTGATTCTGCGTCTTGTTGCAGAACGAGCACCTGATCTGGTCATCGTTCTTTCCTATCATAATTCTTACACCTCTTAATGATCAACAGGATCTTATTAACGATTCTTGATAACTTCGTCAATCAGCCCATAGGCTTTCGCCTCATCCGCTGTCATCCAGTTGTCTCTCTCTGTATCAGCACTGATGACTTCTAATGGCTGTCCTGTATTCTCTGCTAACATACGATTTAATTTTTCTTTCGTCTTCAGTATCTGCTCAGCAACAATCTGAATCTCAGTTGCCTGTCCCTGCGCACCTCCGGATGGCTGATGGATCATGATCTCAGCGTTTGGAAGTGCCAGTCTCTTACCTTTTGTACCACCGGCAAGAAGGAATGCTCCCATACTTGCTGCCATACCGATACAGATAGTCTCAATATCACATTTGATGTACTGCATGGTATCATAGATTGCCATACCTGCTGTTACAGAACCTCCCGGACTGTTGATATATAAATGAATATCTTTATCCGGGTCTTCAGCTTCCAGGAAAAGAAGCTGTGCAGTGATCACACTTGCGGCTGCATCTGTGACTTCTTCTCCAAGGAAAATAATCCTGTCTTTTAATAATCTTGAAAATATGTCGTAGGAGCGTTCTCCTCGGCTTGTCTGTTCAATAACGTAAGGTACTAAACTCATGCCTAATCTCCTCCTTATTCATTCTTTTTATTTTTCTACAGCGTTCTCTACCATGAAATCAACAGCTGCCTGAAGAGCCATATCTTTCTTCATCTGCTCTTTCTCTGCGTCTCCGAGAAGCTCTTTGATCTTCTCTACTTCCATGCTGTAAAGCTCTGCCATTCTCTGAAGCTCTTCGTCTAACTTCTCATCGCTTACTTCGATGTCCTCAGCTTTAACGATTGCTTCCAGAACCAAACGGTTCTTGATATTCTTCTCTG
The DNA here is from genome assembly GCA_934351835.1 of uncultured Lachnospiraceae bacterium. Classification (GTDB taxonomy): domain Bacteria; phylum Bacillota; class Clostridia; order Lachnospirales; family Lachnospiraceae; genus CAKRJP01. Next base: position 288,902 of record CAKRJP010000001.1, on the reverse strand, counting down.
CTTCCGGTCTCATCTGGATCATCAGAGTCTCCTCTGTTGTTCCTGTGAACTGGAAGTACTGCTCAAGGCTTAATCCGTTCTGCTGGATCTGCTGTACAAAGTTGTCGTAGTTCTGTGAAGCCTGATCAGCTACCATTGCCTCAGGTACTTCAAACTCAGCGTTCTCTACTGCCTGTTTTACAACTTCGTCTTCCTGTTTAGCCTTTCCTTCTTTTGCTTTCTGCTCTTTGATCTTAGCTTTTACATCAGCTTTGTACTCATCTAATGTATCAAATACAGATACCTCTGCTGCAAATTCATCATCAATCTCCGGTACTTCTTTTGTCTTAATCTCGTGTACTACACACTTGAATACTGCCGGTTTGCCTTTCAGTTCATCTACCTGATAGTCCTCTGGGAAAGTCACGTTAACGTCTACTTCTTTCTCAAGTTCAGCACCAACTAATGCTTCCTCAAATCCAGGAATAAATGTTCTTGAACCTATCTTCAGTGGATAGTTCTCTCCCTTACCACCTTCGAATGGTACTCCATCGACAGATCCGTCAAAATCAAGGATTACTTCATCCCCATCCTCTACCGGACGCTCTACAGATACAGTTCTTGCATTCTTCTCTGCTTCTTCAGCGATCTTAGCATCTACTTCTTTCTGTGTTACACGTGTAGATACTTTCTCTACTTCCAGACCTTTGTACTGTCCAAGTTTTACTTCTGGTTTAACAGCTACTTCTGCTGTGAAGATAAATGGTTTACCTTTCTCAATCTGTACAACTTCGATTGCCGGTCTTGAAGCAATCTCAAGTTCACACTCATCATATGCATCTGCATATGCCTTAGGGATCAGTGCATTGATAGCATCATCATAAAAAATTGCTGGTCCGTACATCTTCTCTACCATCTGACGAGGTACTTTTCCTTTACGGAATCCCGGCATAGAGATCTGTTTTTTCTGCTTCATATATGCACTCTGAAGCGCTTTCTCTAAATCATCGGCTGACACTTCAATTGTAAGTTTTGCCATGTTTTTTTCTAATTTTTCTACCTGTAAGCTCATTACTGTTTCCTCCTATTTTCTACGCCCGGCCTTCGGTAGCAAGAAGATAGGCGTACTATACTAGATTACATTCACCACAGAAGTATAACACAAACTTCCGCAAATATCCAGACTAGATTTTACTTATTATATACGATTCCTACAGCTATTTCCTCTGCTTTTTCCTCTCCTGCCAGTAATTCGACTAATTTGAGTGCAAATTCGATAGCAGTCCCTACTCCCTGGCTGGTGATCACATTATGGTCAACAGACACCGGAGCTCCTGTCACGATCGCATCTTTTAACTCTGCCTCTACAGACGGATGACAGGTCGCATGCTTGCCCTTTAAAATGCCAATATGACTTAAAATTGATGGTGCCGCACAGATTGCTGCCACATATTTTCCATCATCATAAAAATCTTTTACTACTCTTCTTACTCCTTCGTGGGCATCTAAATTCGGTGTTCCCGGAATTCCTCCCGGTAATACGATCATATCCGATTCCACAAAATCCACTTCATTAAAAAGATCTTCCGTCTGCACATTAATCCCATGTGCTCCATGGACTACATAATCATCACTGATAGAAACAGTATCCACATACACTCTTGCTCTTCTGAGCAAATCAACAACTGTCAGAGCTTCGATCTCTTCAAACCCGTCTGCTAATAACACACTTACTTTTTTCATCGTTTGTTCCTCCTCGTATTGCATTTATTTATATTATTTACATTTTTTTCAAACACGACTATTATATTAATCAGAAATCTAAAAGATAGGAGGTTCTATCTGTTATGGAAATAGAACGCAAATACCTGATCCACACACTCCCGGAAAATATAGAACAATATCCCTGCCGCCACCTCGAGCAAGGATATTTAAATACCAGCCCGGTAGTACGCATCCGAAAGGATGACCACAAATACGAACTCACTTACAAATCTTCTGGTCTTCTTGCACGCCAGGAGTATAATCTTCCGTTGGATGCAACATCCTATGAACATCTGAAATCCAAAGTAGATGGACATCTGATCTCCAAGAAAAGATATCTGATACCACTTAACACTGAGCTTACCATAGAACTGGATGTTTTTGAAGGGTATCTGGCACCATTAGTACTGGCAGAAGTTGAATTCCCTACAGAAGCTATGGCGATGTCATTTGTTCCGCCGAAGTGGTTTGGCGAAGATGTTACTTTCTCCGGCGAATATCACAATAGTTATTTAAGTCAACTTTAGAAAAAGCAACATTTTGTTGCTTTTTATTCATTAGCTACATTTTGGCGCGTCGATGTCCTTTTAGGGATGAAATTGTTATACTACAATTGAATTTACCGGAAAGAGAGATCTTTACACATGCCAAATTTACAGCTAGCAAACAACTTAAGATATCTCAGGAAGCAGAAAGGACTGAGACAGGAAGATGTTGGACATATACTCAGCATCTCCAGGCAGGCTTACTCGAACTATGAAAACTGTACCCGTACGCCTGATCTTGACACCCTGCTTAAGCTCTGTGATTATTACAAAGTTTCCTTAGACGCTCTTGTACTCGGCGATGTGCGGAATGAACTCTACAATGCAGGTAGCATCTCTGAAACGGTAACCTCTTATCACACCGGTGTTGATAAAAATACCGGCAATAAAATCTACCTTTCCGGCGAGGAAACGGAACTTCTCATCAATTACCGTGCCCTATCCGAAGAGAACAGAAAAATTATCACCGGTTTTATTAAAACTTACTCTGTCGATTAAGCTTCTGTATCATTTTGTAAAAGATATGAAATTAATTTATAACCATCCGGCCAGTACCGCGAAGCGGCTCTGGCTGTTTTTTCGTTATAACAGTCTGCTCCTTTTACTTCTTTTGTACTGTCGTATAACAGATACGGAATCGGCTCTCCGGTATGTGTCCTGACTTCTATCGGTGTCGGATGATCCGGAAGTACCATCACTCTGAAATCCTCTTTCACTTCTCTTAAGCCTTTGATCACCGTTCCGAGCACCAGTTTATCCACATTGCTGATTGCCTGCAATTTGTTATCCACATTTCCCTGATGTCCCATTTCATCCGGCGCTTCTACATGCACATATGCGAAATCATATCCATCTTCTGTCAATGCTTTCACAGCAGCTTCAGCCTTTCCGACATAATTTGTATGAAGTCCGCCGTTTGCGCCTTCTACGATAATCCGGTCCATACCTGCTCCAACTGCAATCCCCTTCAACAGATCTACCGCTGAAATCATCACGCCTTTCTTACCGGTACGTTTTTCAAAATTTGTCAGTGCCGGCCGTTTTCCGGCTCCCCAAAACCATGCAGAGTTGGCAGGATTCAGTCCTTTTTCCCTGCGAGCCACATTAATCGGGTGATTCTCAAGGATTTCATAACTCTTTTCCATCATTTCACGGAGCACTTTATCCTTTGGGAGATACTCACCGATACGCTTTGTCAGGATATCATGCGGAGCTGTCAATTCCACCACTTCTCCGTTTTTCCAGATCAGCAGATGTCTGTAACTGGTTCCAACATAAAATTCATAGCCTTCTCTTTTCAGTCCTTCTTTTAATGCTTCTACCAGAACTGCTGCATCTTCCGTACTGATTTCGTCAGAACTGTGATCAATGATTTTCCGATCCTCGTAAGCACAGTTTTCTTCGGATAATGTTACAATATTACAACGGAACGATACATCTGTATCTTCCATGTCCACACCGATACTAAGCGCCTCAAGCGGTGAACGTCCGGTATAATACTCTTTTGGATCGTATCCCATAACTGCAAGATTCGCAGTATCACTTCCCGGCGCCATTCCTTCCGGAACCATAGACGCCGTTCCTATCTCCGATACCGGAGCCAGTTCATCCCATACCGGTGTATCCGCTGCTTCAAGTGTTGTCTTTCCACCAAGTTCTTCCAGCGGTCTTCCAGCCATACCATCGCTAAGTACTACTACATATTTCATTTTTTGTCATACACTCCTTCTCGTCTCTCAAACCCCAACATACCCGAAAATAATATTGCTCTTTTTACTCTTCTATACGGATCATATGCAAGATCTCATCCTCATAAATCTTTGCTCTTGTCTCGTAATCGCCTTCCATGATCACCGGTGTCACAAAACCAAATTCATCGTCCATTCCCTCTACCTGAACAACTTCAATCTCTCCGAATGATTCTTTCAGTTCCGGAAGTAATGTTCCTGCATCACCTTTCATACGGACAAAGAATCTTCTCTTGGCATCGGCTTTGTCTTCCAGCTGCAACTTCTTGCTATCCCACATTGTCATAATATTTGTATGTAAATGTTTTGCTGCATCCACAACATCTGCTACGACTGCACTTGCTGTCGGAAGTTTTCCTGCCCCGCTTCCGTAAAACATTGCATCTCCAAGAACATTTCCATGTACAAAGATTGCGTTAAACACACCATTGACATTATAAAGTGGATGATCCGGATATAACATACACGGTGCTACAATCGCATGCAGACGGTTTCCTGCATATCGTCTGCTGGACGCCAACAACTTGATCGTTGTTCCCATTTTCTTGGCATACTTCATATCTTCCACTGTGATCTTGGTGATTCCTTCACAGTAAATATCTTCAAAATCCACCTGCTGTCCGGAAATCAGAGAAGATAAAATAGCAATCTTTCTGCAGGCATCATAACCCTCTACATCGGCTTCCGGATTACGCTCCGCATATCCGTTATCCTGTGCTTCTTTTAATACAGCATCATAGTCTGCACCTTCATAGAACATCTTGGTCAACATGTAGTTTGTCGTTCCATTCAGGATTCCTGTAATGACTTCAATCTCATCTGCCGTCAGAGAACTGTTGAGTGGACGGATGATTGGAATTCCACCGCCTACACTTGCTTCAAACAAGAAATTGATATCCTTCTCTTTTGCGATTGAAAGAAGTTCTGCTCCATGCTTTGCAACCAGTGCTTTATTCGATGTTGCCACACTTTTTCCGGCTTCCAGACTACTCTTTACAAATGTATAAGCAGGCTCAATTCCTCCCATAACCTCTACAACAATCTGGATATCATCATCATTTAAGATCACATCAAAATCATGTACGATTTTTTCCTGGATCGGATCTCCCGGGAAATCCCTGAGATCCAGAACATATTTTACATTTAATTCGTCACCGATTCTCTGGTTAATCTGTGCTCCATTTGTATTGATAACTTCAACTACGCCTGAGCCAACTGTTCCATAACCTAAAACTGCTATATTTACCATATATTCCTCCTCTAACTGTTCGCAATCTGCTTCAGGTAAGCATTGATAAACATATCAATATCACCGTCCATGACAGCAGTCACATTGCTATTCTCCACATTGGTCCTGTGATCTTTCACCATCGTGTATGGCTGCATGACATAAGAACGGATCTGATTACCAAAACCGATATCTTTAATCTCTCCTCGGATATCTGATACCTTCTCTGCCTGTTCCTGTTCTTTTAAAAGCTGGAGTTTTGATTTTAACATCTGCATTGCTTTTTCTTTATTATGATGTTGCGATCTTTCATTCTGACACTGTACCACGATTCCCGTAGGAATGTGCGTAATACGCACTGCGGATGAGGTCTTGTTGATATGCTGACCACCGGCTCCGCTGGAACGGTAAGTATCGATTCTCAGATCATCATCTGAAATCTCAATGTCAATATCTTTGTCAATATCTGGCATGACATCACAAGATACAAAAGATGTCTGCCTCTTTCCCGCTGCATTGTACGGGGAAATTCTTACCAGACGGTGTACTCCTTTTTCAGATTTTAGATATCCGTAAGCATTCTCTCCCACGACCTCAAAAGTCACTGCCTTGATTCCGGCAACGTCACCTTCCAGATAATCCAAAAGTTCCCAACCGAATCCTTTTTGCTGTGCCCAGCGGTTATACATTCGGTATAACATGCTCGCCCAGTCGCAGGATTCTGTACCACCGGCACCTGCATGCAGAGTTACAATTGCATTACACTGGTCGTACTCACCGGATAACAATGTCTGTATTCGGATGTTCTCAAATGTCTCTTCGAACTCTTTGATTTCTCCATCGATCTCATCTACCATGTCAGGATCTTCGTCTTCATATCCCATCTCGATCAACATCATGATATCCTGGTAAGAAGTCTCAAGTCCCTTGATCGTTTTTAACGTTTCCTGAAGACTCTTTAACTCTTTCATCAGTTCCTGTGATTCTTCCGGGTTATCCCAGAATCCAGGTTCTTCCATTTTTCGTTCTAATTCTTCGACCCGCTGTTCTTTTCCTGCGACGTCAAAGTGAATCCCTCATTTCTGCGAGAGGTTCTTCATATGCATTCATAATGCTCTTGAATTGATCCAATTCAACCACTTGCATTCACCTCATTTCATTCTATAGACTTTTCAGCCTGCGACTGTTATTTACGGCCACAGCATTGTTTGTATTTCTTACCGCTTCCGCACGGGCAAGGATCGTTTGGATATACTTTCTTCTCCAGACGTCTCTTCGGTGCACGTGCTGCGCTCTCATCTTTATTTGTTCCGGTAACTTCAGCCACCTGTTCTCTTTCCACTTTTTCTTCCAGACGAACATGGAACAATGTTCTCACAGTATCTTCCGTAATATTCTTTGTCATCTGATCGAACATATCATAACCGATCATCTTGTACTCTACCTTCGGATCTCTCTGACCATATGCCTGAAGTCCGATACCCTGACGGAGCTGATCCATATCATCAATATGATCCATCCATTTTGCATCAATGACTTTCAAAAGCACAACTCGTTCTATCTCACGAATCTGCTCCGGCTCTGTAAACTCAGATTCTTTCAGTTCATACGCCTTAGCTGCACGTTCTTTTAACATATGCTTTAATTCTTTTGCACTGATATTCCTTATATCTTCTTCCACTACCGGTTCCATCGGAATCGTGTTGCGAAGCGTCAAATTCAGTTCTGTCAGATTCCACTCCTCATATTCCTGATCCGGGCTGACCACCATATCTACCAGGTTTTCGATATAGTCATTCATCATGTGGAAGATTGAATCACGCATGTTTTCTCCATCCAGGACTCTTCTTCTCTCTTCATAAATGATCTCTCTCTGTTCATTCATAACCTGATCATATTCTAACAGGTTCTTACGGATTGCAAAGTTGTTGCTCTCAATTTTCTCCTGTGCTTTCTCGATAGCGTTGGACAGCATCTTATGTTCAATCTGCTCTCCCTTCTCTACACCAAGTGCCGTAAATACATCCATCAGTCTTTCGGATCCAAACAGACGCATCAGATCATCTTCCAGTGAAATATAGAATCTGGACTCACCCGGATCGCCCTGTCGTCCGGCACGTCCACGGAGCTGATTGTCAATACGTCTGGACTCGTGTCTTTCTGTACCGATAATTTTAAGGCCACCGGCTGCCCTTGACTCCTCATCCAGTTTGATATCAGTACCACGACCAGCCATATTTGTCGCGATCGTAACCGCATCATGCACTCCGGCCTCCGCTACGATCTCGGCTTCTTTCTCATGGAATTTGGCATTCAATACATTGTGCTGAATTCCACGTTTCTTTAACATTTTACTCAAAAGTTCAGAAGTCTCAATAGTGATCGTACCTACCAGTACCGGCTGATGTTTCGCATGCGCACGCTCAATTTCGTCACATACCGCCATAAATTTTTCTTCTTTTGTCTTATATACAGCATCTTCTAAATCCTGTCTCTGTACCGGTCGGTTGGTCGGAATCTCGATAACGTCCATTCCATAAATCTCGCGGAACTCATTTTCCTCGGTCAGAGCTGTACCGGTCATACCGGCTTTCTTCTCAAATTTATTAAATAAATTCTGGAATGTGATCGTTGCAAGAGTCTTACTCTCTCTCTTAACTTTTACATGTTCTTTCGCCTCGATTGCCTGATGAAGACCGTCTGAGTAACGACGTCCCGGCATAATACGTCCTGTAAATTCATCAACAATCAGTACCTGGTCATCTTTTACTACATAATCCTGGTCTCTGAACATCAGATTATGAGCCCGGAGAGCAAGAATGATATTATGCTGGATCTCTAAGTTCTCTGCATCTGCCAGGTTCTCGATATGGAAGAACTGCTCTACTTTCTTCACACCGTCTTCTGTCAGGTTAATATTCTTTTCTTTTTCATTTACAATGAAATCACCAGTCTCTTCGATATCCTCACCCATGATGGCGTTCATCTTAGAGAACTCGCCGCTGGCTTCCCCACGCTCTAACTGACGTGCCAGAATATCACATGCTTCGTATAACTTCGTAGATTTTCCACTCTGCCCGGAAATGATCAGCGGAGTTCTGGCCTCATCGATCAATACAGAATCGACCTCATCAATGATGGCATATTTTAAGCCTCTCTGTACTAACTGTTCTTTGTAAATAACCATGTTATCACGCAGATAATCAAAACCAAGTTCATTGTTCGTCACATATGTGATATCACAGTTATAAGCCACACGACGTTCATCGTTGTCCATCTCATTTAATACAACTCCGACAGTCAGTCCTAAGAATTCATGTACCTGTCCCATCCACTCAGCATCACGCTTTGCCAGATAGTCATTGACTGTGACGATATGCACGCCCTCACCGGTCAGCGCATTCAGGTATGCCGGAAGTGTAGATACCAGTGTCTTTCCTTCACCAGTCTTCATCTCAGAGATACGTCCCTGATGCAAAATAATACCACCAATCAACTGTACACGGTAATGTTTCATACCAAGTACTCTGCTGGCAGCCTCTCTGACTGTTGCGAAAGCCTCCGGCAGGATGTCATCTAATGTCTCTCCTGCTGCCAGTCTCTCTTTAAATTCTTTTGTCTTATCTTTAAGTTCTTCATCCGAAAGTTTCTGCATCTCTGGATCTAATGCCTCAATTGCATCTACAATTGGATAAATCCTCTTCAGTTCGTGTTCACTATGTGTTCCGAATATTTTTTGAAATAAACCCATGCTGATCAATTACTCCTTAACTTACTGTTATTCTACTATTCATCTCTCATGGTCTGGTACGACCACTCTATTCCTCATTCTAGCACTATCTATAGACCAATTCAACAAATTTGTGCAACCATTTCGTATGGTATCTGTCCTCCAAAGAGATCCAATGCGCTTCCGATTGTAAAATCTAATTTCCCACCGGAAATTTTTCTAAAATTCTCCAAATCTTCCATACTTCCGATTCCTCCGGCATAAGTCATCGGAATCGGACATTTTTCCGCCAGGATCTTCACCAGACCACTCTCTACTCCGGACGCCTTTCCTTCCACATCTACCCCATGTACTAAAAACTCATCACAGTAAGATGCAATTCTTTCCAGTACAACTTCCTCCAGTTTTACATTCGTAAATGTCTGCCAGCGATCTGTCACGATATAATAATCATCACCTTTTTTTCTACAGCTCAGGTCAATAACCAAATGGTTTCTCCCAACAGCTTCTTTTAATTTTTCCAGCCTGTCCCAGTGGATCTCACCATCCTTAAACACATAGGAAGTTACTATCACATGGCTTGCACCGGCTTCAATATATTCTTTTGCATTGTCTGCCGTAATTCCACCACCAATCTGCAGTCCGCCCGGATACGCACCAAGTGCCCTTAATGCCTGGGCTTTTGTCGCCTCATAATATTCCGAAAACACTGGATTCAAAAGGATCACATGACCACCTTTCAAACCGTCTTTTTTATATAATTTTGCAAAATACTCTGCTCCCTGTTCTGCCTCAAAATTTATGGCTGCCTGATTGCCTTCATCTTTAAGGCTGCCACCTACAATCTGTTTTACTTTTCCGTTATGTATATCTATACATGGTCTGAACCTCATGGTAATTCCTCCCATCTCACTATTATTTCAACATTTTACCATAAGTACAAAACAAGGTCTACAAAACATTATTTCTCATACACAAAACCGCCGGAAGCATCCAAAGACACATTCCGGCGATCCTGGTTATCTGTTATTATTTGTTGTATTGTTATTATCTGTATTATTCCGCGTACCGTTGTTGTCCGTCAAATCATCAACGCCATCCTTGATGTCATCTCCGATATCGTCCACCAGACCATCTCCTTTATCGGTTCCGTCTGTTGCGCCATTCATATTACCGGTGTTATCCTGCCCGGCTGTATCCTGGTTTTCCGGCTGTGGGCTGGTCGTATTGTTATTGTTCCGATAATCTTGTACGCTTCCGTTGTCTGTTGATGTATCACTGCTTCCGCAGCCTGTTACCAGACTACTCATCATTCCTGTACACATCATGATCAGTAAGATTTTTTTCCATTGTTTCATAATAGAATCTCCCTTTCCGTATATCATCAATAATCAAGTATTACTTGTTACCAGTAATATCTGCAAATTATAGAATTCTATACCAGAAAGGGAGTTGGAAATTTCTGCTATATAATTTTCAACATTTATAATCTCTGTGAAATTTTTCCACTGCGATAAGCTTCCAGTAAAACTTTCAGATCCTCGATCTGTTCCTTAATATGTTTTCCATTATCCGTATCTGCCACAAGTTTACGTTTTACCGCACGTTCAACAACTGTACGCTCGGAATGGATATCGCTTTCTTTCTGAACTGCCGCCTCTGCGGATTCAAATGGTTCATGTGCCACCAGAAGAAGTCCGTAAGAATTGTAAATCAACGTGTACCCTGCGATTCCTGTCTGCGACTGATAAGCCTTGGAAAATCCGCCATCAATGACCAGAACTTTTCCATTACATTTAATCGGGCTCTCACCTTTTTTGGCTTTTACCGGGACATGTCCGTTGATAATATGGATTTCATCCCCCTCCAGACCAAATTCTTTTAAAATGGAATCCACAACTTCTTCATTTTCCAGATAACGGTAATATGGGTTCTTCACCTCTTCGTGCGTCTCTTTATCTGAAATAAACAGTCGTTCAAATGTTGCCATCTTATTCTTACCGAATAGAGGTGAATTTTCATTCAGCCAGATATACCACATGATATCTTTGCCCCGCTCTTTTTCGGTTTCATCTACTGCATAAAATCCTTTACGCACATAGCTTTCTAATACTTCATACCAGCTCTTTCCTTTGTAGGTTTTTCCATATAATGTTACGCTCTTTAAAGATCCATCTTCATCCAACGGTACACATCCGTGATACAAAAGATTATTATTGTAAACTTTATAAAGTCCACCCTTATTCAACAAAAATGCCATGTGACGCTGCAGTTTCTCACAGTTTAAGAAAGCCTGTTCCAAGCGTTCCATCACATCTTCTTCCTCTTTCGTAAGAACATATGGATTCTTTGGATCGATAGTCGGAAAATTCGTATCTAACAATTCATACGTCTTTCCGTTAATCTCTATAGTCCCCTTTTCATAATCAATATGATGCAAAAGATTTCGGTCTTCCAAATGATAATCCGGATTATTTTTTACAATCTGACCTTCTACTTTAAATTGGATAATCGCTATTGCCTTATGCATTTTGACATCCATCTCAAGTTCTTTCACACTTCGGTTCAGATTCGCCTTGAGCTGAAAACATTTGCAGGGATCATTCTCATATGTATTCATAGCAAATGTAGCTAATGGAAGCAGATTGATTCCATATCCATCTTCCAGAATATCCAGATTTCCATATCTTGCGCAAATCCTGATAACATTGGAAATGCAGCCTCTCTGTCCTGCTGCCGCTCCCATCCAGAGCACATCATGATTTCCCCACTGAATGTCCACTGCATGATATTCCATCAGCTTGTCCATGATAATGTGTGGTCCCGGCCCTCTGTCGAAAATATCTCCGACAATATGCAGATGATCAATGATCAGACGCTGAATCAGCTCGCTCAGAGCAATGATAAATTTTTCTGCTCTCCCGATATCAATAATGGTATTTACAATTGCATTATAATAAGATTCTTTATCATTTAATTCTGACCGTACCGTGATTAATTCTTCGATCACATAAGCGAAATCATCCGGCAAAGCTTTCCTCACTTTCGATCTGGTATACTTGCTGGCAGTACTCTTGCAGACTTCAATCAGGCGATACAATGTAATCTTGTACCAGTCTTTCATGTTTGGCTCGACCTTTTTGATCTGATCCATCTTTTCTCTCGGATAATAAATCAGAGTAGCCAATGCACGCTTATCTCTGCTGCTTAATGTGTTTCCAAATACTTCATCTACTTTTCTCTTTACAGAACCCGAACCATTTTTCAGCACATGGGCAAACGCCTCATATTCTCCGTGAATGTCTGTCAGAAAATGCTCCGTTCCTTTTGGAAGATTCAAAATCGCCTGGAGATTAATAATCTCCGTAGACGCTTTTGCGATCGTTGGATACAACTGCGACAGTCGTTCCAGATAACGGTCTTCCAGATTTTTCATAGGCTTTATCCTCCACTATTGCGAATCTCTAACTTATAACCGGATCACATCTGACATATCATATCTTCCGGCTTCTTTTCCTGCCAGGAATTTTGCTGCCTCTACAGCACCTTTTCCAAATACAGTTCTTGAATATGCCGTATGTTTGAACTCGATCACCTCGTCAGTCCCTGCATAGATCACCTCATGTTCCCCTACAATAGTTCCACCACGAACTGCTGAGATTCCGATTTCTTTTGCATCTCTCTTTTTACGCACCTGGCTTCTGTCGTATACATACTCATATGCATTGTCCATAGACTCATTAATCGAATCTGCCAGTGCGATCGCAGTACCACTCGGCGCATCTAATTTCTGGTTATGGTGCTTTTCAACCAGTTCAATATCAAAACCTGCCGGAGCCAGTACTTTTGTTGCACTCTGTAATAATTTTAATAACAGATTGATTCCCAGTGACATATTTGCTGATTTTAAAACTGCTACTTTTTCAGATGCCTCTTCTACTCTCTGAAGCTGTTCCTCTGAAAGACCTGTGGAGCATAAGACAACCGGAACCTGTTTCTCCACACAGTAATTTAATAATCCATCAACTGCTGATGCATTTGAAAAATCAATAATGACATCTGCCTCTACATCACATTTGTCAATACTTTCAAATACCGGATAATCATTAGTGCCTCCTGTATAAGAATCTACGCCTGCTACAAATTCGATTCCGTCATCATCCTTTACCAGCCCGGACACTACCTGTCCCATTCTTCCATTGCATCCATGCATAATTGCTCTTACCATTTTTATATCCTCCATGTATTTTTAATCAAAGAAAGGATACCATGTCACATTCTTATATGATGGTATCCTTTCCAATATGTTCATATACTCCGCCTGCAAGATACCTGTTTGTTCTTATCTAAGCAAGCTTGATTCCAAAATCTTTCATTGCCTTTGCAAGTGTCTCCACATGTGCAGGTGAAAGTTCTGTCATAGGCATACGAAGCGGTCCGCAGTCCTTACCCATAAGCTGCATAGCCTTCTTAACAGGAATCGGATTAACCTCACAGAATAACTGCCCGATCAACGGGATTGCCTTTAACTGAAGTGCCGCACTTCCTGCAACATCTCCACTGAAGAACTTCTCACAGATCTCGTGTGTCTCTCTCGGAGCTACATTGGATAATACAGAAATAACTCCTTTTGCTCCCAATGACAGAAGTGGTACGATCTGGTCATCATTTCCTGAATAAAGATCAATATTACCGTCTGTTGCAGCCATAATCTTGGCAACCTGTGAAATATTACCGGATGCTTCTTTGATCGCTACAATATTATCAACATCTCTTGCTAATGTTGCAACGGTCTCAGGCTCAATGTTGCATCCTGTACGGCTTGCTACACTATATAAAACAATCGGTGTCCCGTTCACTTCCTCTGCTACTGCTGTAAAATGCTTGATCAGTCCACCCTGGGTTGCCTTATTATAATATGGAGTTACTAATAACAGTCCGTCCGCTCCATGTTCCGCCGCATCTTTGGACAGTTCAATTGCTGTCTTTGTGCAGTTTGATCCTGTACCTGCAATAACCGGTACTCTGTGTTTTGCACGCTCAATCGCAAAACGAACACACTCTGCATGCTCTTCCTCTGTCATCGTCGCTGACTCTCCGGTTGTTCCACAGATGATGATTGCATCTGTGCCATTCGAAATCTGAAAATCAATCAATTCGTCCAGTTTATCATAATTAATACTCTCGTCTTCATTAAATGGTGTGACGATAGCCACGCCTGCTCCAGTAAAAATGGCCATAATTAACCTCCTGCCTTTCAAAAACTGTTTCGATACTATAGTTGATAGTATCATCATTCAGAAACTCTGTCAACGCAAAAAGGCAATCCTGAGGCTACTTAAACAAGACACTCCAGTTTACTTACAGACACCTCATAAGCAGTTCTTTTCTGTGTCTCTGTCTCTGTAATTTTCTTTACATATTCACGACTCTGAATCCTTCCTATAATCTGCACGTGCTCTCCGACTTCAAATGTAGATGCATACCTTGCATTTCTTCCCCAACAGATACATGGTATGTAGTCAGATTTTCCATAAGGTCTGTTCACTGCCAGTAATAAATCTGCGATTTCTCTTCCCAACGGAGTCTTGCGATATACCGGTGCTTTACAGATATAACCGTCCAGAAGGATAGTATTCGTCTTGGCCCCATCCATCTCTTCGTCTATAAATGTAATTTCTCTTACAAACACGGACAATACCAGACGATTCTTAAGTTCGTCATGTCGGTTGTAAGATCGGAACTGCCCCGCCACCATCACAAATTCACCGCTATAATTCTGAGAGACATCTATCAGTCTTTCCGAAATCATCAGGGGAATAATATCCTCCGAGTTGCTCAATCGCCGGACACTGACATTCACCATATAGAATCCTTCTCCGAATACTTCATGGCTGAACACAAAATCCGAAATAATCTCACCCATAATTGTTACTTGATTGTTCTCAATAATCTTATCTGACATAAACTACATTCTCCTTCCTCTGTCTCGTATTTTTTGTTGTCAGGGTTCTCTCTGAAATTTCATTTTTTCCAGGGACACTATTTATATTTATGTATGAGAGGACAGATTTAGAACTAAATACTTGTAAATTTCAAAAAATGTGATAAACTAATAAAGTTGCAAAGTCGCATTTAATTAGGTAAGAAGAGGGACAATAAATATGAAAACAAAAAGAGAGGACATTCGTAATATCGCAATTATTGCCCATGTTGATCATGGCAAAACAACTTTAGTAGACGAACTTCTAAAGCAGAGCGGTGTATTCCGTGATAATCAGGAAGTTGCTGAACGAGTAATGGATTCCAACGATATTGAGAGAGAACGTGGAATCACGATTCTTTCCAAAAATACTGCGGTATATTATAAGAATACAAAAATTAACATTATTGATACTCCGGGGCATGCTGATTTCGGTGGAGAAGTTGAGCGTGTACTGAAAATGGTTAACGGTGTTATTCTGGTGGTTGATGCGTTTGAGGGTGCTATGCCTCAGACAAAATTTGTTCTTAGAAAAGCACTGGATCTGAATCTTCCGGTTATCGTCTGCATCAATAAGATTGACCGTCCGGAGGCCAGACCTGACGAAGTCATTGATGAAGTCTTAGAATTATTCATGGATCTGGATGCTTCCGATGAACAGCTCGACTGCCCATTTGTCTATGCATCTGCAAAAGCCGGTGTTGCCGTTCTGGATCTGACAGACGAAGAAAAAGATATGAAGCCACTGTTCGAGACTATTTTAAATTACATCCCGGCTCCGGAAGGAGATCCAAAGGCAGATACTCAGGTACTGATCAGTACCATTGATTATAATGAGTATGTCGGTCGTATTGGTATCGGTAAGGTAGACAATGGCACGATCCGTGTCGGTATGGATGCTATGGTTGTCAACGAGCACAATCCTGACCGTCATGAAAAAGTACGTATCAGTAAGTTATATGAATTTGATGGTTTAAATAAAGTAGATGTACAGGAAGCCTCCATCGGATCTATCGTAGCGATTTCAGGCATTGCAGACCTCTCCATCGGAGATACCATCTGCTCACCAGAGAATCCGAAAGCGATTCCATTCCAGAAGATTTCCGAACCTACGATTTCTATGCAGTTCATCGTAAACGACAGTCCATTTGCAGGACAGGAAGGTAAATTCGTAACTTCCCGCCATATCAGAGACCGTCTGTTCCGTGAGCTCAACACTGATGTCAGTCTCCGTGTCGAAGAGACTGAAAATAACGACAGTTTCAAAGTATCCGGACGTGGAGAATTACATTTATCTGTCCTGATCGAGAACATGCGCCGTGAAGGATATGAATTTGCAGTCAGCAAAGCAGAAGTTTTATATCGTCATGATGAGAACGGTAAATTGTTGGAGCCAATGGAGATTGCTTACATTGATGTACCGGAAGAATTTACCGGAAGCGTTATCGAAAAATTAAGTCAGAGAAAAGGTGAGCTTCAGAACATGGGTGCTGCCAATGGTGGATACACTCGTCTTGAATTTAAGATTCCTTCTCGTGGGCTGATTGGATACCGTGGTGAATTTTTAACAGATACAAAGGGAAATGGTATCATAAATACAGCGTTTGATGGGTATG
Source organism: uncultured Lachnospiraceae bacterium (assembly GCA_934351835.1). GTDB lineage: Bacteria > Bacillota > Clostridia > Lachnospirales > Lachnospiraceae > CAKRJP01. Next base: position 272,309 of record CAKRJP010000001.1, on the reverse strand, counting down.
CTCCTTATAAAGGAGATATTCAGTATCGTAAACAGGGCTCTCTGATTTCATTCGAGACCGGAGAATCTGTTACTTATGGTCTGTTCATTGCTCAGGAGCGTGGAGTCCTCTTTATCGGACCTGGTGAAAAGGTATACTCCGGTATGGTCGTTGGTCAAAATGCAAAGACAGATGATATCGAAATCAATGTCTGCAAAACCAAACATCTTACCAATACTCGTTCATCCAGTGCCGATGAAGCATTAAGATTGACACCACCTAAGGTACTCAGCCTTGAGGAAGCATTAGACTTTATCGATACAGATGAACTTCTGGAAGTAACACCGAATTCTCTTAGAATCCGTAAGAAGATTCTGGATTCAAAGATGCGAAGAAGGAGCAATCTTAAATAATGACATTTTTATGGATATTAGAGGGGCTTCGTACCCCTCTTTTTAATCAGATCATGCAGATCATTACTTATTTCGGCCAGGAGATCTTTACACTGGCCGTTATCTGTATTTTATACTGGTGCATTGACAAACGCTTTGCCTATCTTTTAGGATTTACTTATTTTACTGCCGGATTAAGCGTACAGACCTTAAAGATTACTTTTCGGATACCACGCCCATGGATACTGGATCCATCTTTCAAACCTGTGTCCAGTGCAGTAGCCGGTGCAACAGGATATTCATTTCCAAGCGGGCATACACAAAATGCCACTTGTCTTTTTATCCCGTTGGCCATAAAATCCAACAAAAAATGGCATAAAGTGCTCTGTGTTCTGGCGTTTTTGCTAATTGCGTTTTCCAGAATGTATCTTGGATGCCATACCCCAAAAGATGTACTGACAGCAATTCTTGTGTCACTCTTCTTTGTCTGGCTGATCGGACATTTCCAGAAATATTTTCTGGATGACAGTAAGCACCGGAAATACATCGCTCTGGCACTGATCCTTGTTTCATGCACAGTCGCCGCTTATGCACTGTTATTAAGTTCCGGCGGAGTCATCACCTCTCCATACGCAAAAGACTGTTGCAAAGCTGCCGGAGCCGGACTGGGATTTGCCTGTGGATGGTATCTGGAACAGTCAATCCTTCATTTTGACACCACTACCAGGCATCGCTGGAGCCAGGTATTAAAAGCTGTGATTGGGTTACTCCTCACTCTTGCATTGAAAGAACTGATTCCTGTTATATTGGGGACTTCTTCCATTGCAAAATTTCTGGAATATTTTATATTAGTGATTTGGGTTCTGAATATTTACCCATATTTGTTCACAAAATTTTCAAATATCAAATTTGTATAAAATTCTGGTAAAAACTATACACAATTCAAAAAACATGGTATACTAAATCTATCAGAAATATTAGAAGATTCTTTCAGAGTTATCAGACTATATTATCTGAAATATTCTTGAAAAGGAGTTGATCATCATGAAATTTATCATTATCGGAAAAAATATTGATGTGACACCAGGCTTAAAAGAAGCAGTCGAAAGCAAATTAGGAAAACTGGAAAGATACTTCACTGCTGACACAGAGATCCATGTAACACTCAGCGTACAAAAAGAACGTCAGAAAATTGAAGTAACAATTCCTGTAAAAGGCGGGCTTATCCGTTCAGAAGAAGAAAGCGATGATATGTATGTATCCATCGATCTCGTAGAAGAAATCATCGAACGTCAGCTTCGCAAATATAAAAACAAACTGGTAGCAAGACAACAAGATGGCGGAAACCTGAAACAAGAATTCATCGAGGAAGAAGAACATATATCCGAAGAAGAAATCAAAATCGTAAAAACAAAAAAATTCGGAATCAAACCGATGTATCCAGAAGATGCATGCTTACAGATGGAATTACTCGGACATAACTTCTTTGTATTCTCAAACGCAGAAACAGACGAAGTAAACGTAGTCTACAAACGAAAAAATGGAACTTTCGGTCTGATAGAACCAGAATTTTCATAAAGCAACGAGCCATAAAAGCAAAAAAACACACCTCGGAGAGTTTACTCTCCAGGGTGTGTTTTTTTGCTTTTATGGCGACTGCCATGACCGAGGAATCGCTCTGCGATTTCGAGGTTACGGCTCGTTGCTTTATGAAAATTTACTCCACCACTGTCGGCTCCCCATCAATTTCCGCATAATAACACTCTGCTTCCACTTCCATCACTGCCTGTCCACTGGTTCCTTCTACCAATTCCGCTTTCACTGCATCCAACTCTGTCTGAGGAATCAATACATTTAACACTACTTTATCACTATATTCTGAATCCAGAATCTTAAGCCCTCTTTGCCCCAATATATACTGAATTTTTCCAAGACCAGTATAATCTGTCTCTATTTTCAGTTTAACTCCGTAAATCTTGGTTATAATTACAGATGATTCTAATCCTGCTTTTGCCGCGGATGAATATGCCCGCACAAGACCTCCGGTCCCGAGAAGTGTACCGCCAAAATACCTGGTCACTACTACCGCCACATTATGGATTTCCTCTCCAAGAAGCACATCCAGCATAGGTCTGCCTGCAGTTCCTCCCGGTTCTCCATCGTCGCTGCAACGTTGCAGTTCATTCCGTTCCCCGATTACATAAGCATAACAATTATGAGTGGCATTCCAGTATTTCTTTCTCATTGATTCAATAAATTCTAACGCGGTCTCCTCATCTTCCGCAGGAATGACCGTAGCTATAAACCTTGATTTTTTCTCTGTAATCTCATCTTCCCCGCCCTGGTATACCGCTTTATATTTTAACAACATATGTAAAATCCTTTCTCAGATAGTCTCTTGTATAGTTTACACGATTTCTTAAGGATTTTGTACAGAAATATGAAGTTTTCATTTTTTTCTTTATTAAAAGATGTTTATTTGCTATAATGACTAGAATGAAGGAGGCCTATACTCATGAATTATGGTAAGAAAAAAGCTTCTCGAAAGCAAAAAGAAATTACTTCAAAATCCAAGATGCAAAAAAAACGGATTGGCTTTAGATTATTCAAAGCCCTGATCCTGTGCATTCTGGTAGTTGCAATCGTTGGAGTGATCGGCGGTGGTCTGTTCGTCAAGAAAATTATTGATGATACACCGGAAGTCACTGCTTCTGATATCAAACCAACCGGATTTACAACTTTCGTATATGCAGATGACGGTACAACAGAGACAGAACGTTTTGTATCTTCAGGATCCAATCGTATATATAAGAAAATCGACAGCATACCTAAAAATCTACAGTATGCATTTGTTGCGATTGAAGATGAGCGTTTCTACAAGCACAACGGAATTGACCTTCAAGGTATTGCCCGTGCAGCTGTTGTCGGACTTACTTCCGGAGACTTCTCCGAAGGTGCCAGTACGATCACACAGCAGTTGATTAAGAATAATGTCTTTCCTAACTTCGTAAATGAAGATACATTTTACGAAAAATTACAGCGTAAGATTCAAGAACAATATCTCGCTGTTGCGATTGAAAAACAGATGGACAAAGATACAATCCTTGAGAATTATCTGAATACAATCAACCTCGGTCAGAACTGTCTGGGTGTTCAGTCAGCAGCCAAACGATACTTCAACAAAGATGTCAGCGAGTTAACTCTTTCTGAATCAGCAGTAATCGCAGGTATCACTCAGAATCCTTCCGGTTACAACCCTGTAGATCATCCGGATGATAATAAAAAACGCCGGGACAAAGTATTAAAGAATATGCTTGACCAGGGATACATCAACCAGTCAGAATATGACGAAGCTATGGCAGACGATGTATACTCAAGAATCCAGACTGTAAATAACTCTGAAAGTGATGAAAAACCTTATACTTATTTCATTGATGCTCTGACAGAACAGGTCATCAATGACTTGCAGGAGCAGTTAGGATATACAGAGACACAGGCATATAACGCACTGTACAGTGGTGGTCTGAGTATCTATTCTACGCAGAATATGGAGATGCAGCAGATCTGTGATGAAGAGATCAACAATGCAGCAAACTATCCAAACGGTACAGAACTTGGATTAGACTATGCACTGACTGTTACAAGAGCAGATGGTACTGTAGAGAATTACGGTTCTAACAATATCAAAAACTATGGAGCCGAAGCTTACGGAGATGAACAGGGACTGCTCTTCTCCAGCGAAGATGAAGCCAATGCACGTATCGCAGAGTGGAAAGCTACGATTGCAAAAGAAGGAGATACCTATGATGAAGTCATCAACCTCTCTCCGCAGCCACAGGCATCTTTCACTTTGATGGATCAGAGTAATGGCGAGATCAAGGCTATGGTCGGCGGACGTGGAACCAAATCATCAAGTCTTGGACTGAACCGGGCATACACCGGAACAACAAGACAGCCTGGATCTTGTTTCAAGATTCCTTCCACATATGCACCTGCACTTGATGCCTGCGGTAAGACGCTGGCTACTACCATTGTTGACGAGCCTATGAAGTTAAAAGGTGGACAGGATCTGGTCAATGCGGACGGCGGACATCTTGGAAGCATTACGATCCGCAAAGCAATTACTGTTTCTAACAATGTTGTAGCAGTAAAACTCAGCGATGAGATCACTCAAAAACTTGGAAAAGAATATTGTGAGAAATTTGGTATTTCTACTCTGGTAGATAATGAAGAGATTAATGGTCAGATTTTCTCAGATTTGACTCAGACAATGGCGTTGGGCGGTCTGACTCATGGTGTTTATAACTACGAAATGTGTGCAGCTTATGCAGCAATCGCCAATGGCGGTGTTTATAATACACCAACACTGTATACTAAGATTTTAGATCACGATGGCAATGTATTACTGGAAGGAAGCGGAGAAACCCGAGAAGTCATCAAAGACAGTACTGCTGCTCTTCTGACAAGTGCTATGCAGGATGTAGTTAATCAGGGAACCGGTACTTACTGTAGAATAGCTAATCAACCGGTAGCCGGAAAAACCGGTACTACTTCTGATAACAAAGACTTATGGTTCTGTGGTTACACTCCATACTATACAGCAGCAATCTGGTGTGGATATGATGATAACAAATCTATGGATTTCAGTCATACTTTTAAAGATATTATCTGGTCTAATATTATGACCAGAATTCATGCAAACCTGCAGACTAAACAGTTTACAATGCCTTCCTCCGTCGAACAGTTAACAGTATGTTCGGTAACCGGAAAACTTGCATCCAGCGGATGCCCGACTATCACAGAATACTTTGCTACAAAGACAGCACCGAAAGATCATTGTACACAGCATGCTTATTCACAGAAGAGTTCTACGAATTCTTCAAATTCAACAGAAGATGAAGATGAAGATGCTGATACAAATGATAACAATACTACCGGAGACAACACCGGGGATAATATCGATGGCGATAATACCGGTGGCAATACCGGCGGCGGTGATACCGGTGGCAATACCGGCGGTGATACCGGTGGTAATACCGGCGGCGGTGATACCGGTGGTAATACCGGTGGTGGCGGCGGTACCGGTAGCGGTGATACCGGCAACGGACAATAAATCAATTTGCATCATAAAATTATAAAAGAACTCTGGAACAACAATTCCAGAGTTCTTTTTATTACGCAATAAATTAATATCCTTCAAACTATATATTCTATGCGCCAATTATAATAGCAATTTCGCCGCTCCACATATTCCTGCGTCATTTCCCAGAGATGCAAGTACTAACTTTGTTTCTTTATTTGCAAAGAATGCATGTTTACTGAAATAAGTCTGAACATGATCGATCAATATCTGTCCGGCTTTTGATACGCCGCCTCCTATTACGATGACCGCCGGGTCCGTAACTGCTGCCAGATTCGCCAGCGCTGTTCCAAGATAATTACTATATTCTTCTACAATCTCTTCTGCCAGTGCATCCCCCGCTTTCAACGCATCAAAAACGCCCTTTGCATCCAGTGTTCCTGTTCGAAGCACAGAATCTTTATTGCTCGCAGTAAGATGCTCTTTTGCCAGCTTTACAAGCCCTGTAGCTGATGCGTACTGTTCCAGACATCCTGTATTTCCGCATCCGCAATGTTCTGTCTCATGAGGATTCACATGCATATGCCCAATCTCTCCACCGGCCCCATGAGCACCGATCAGTGGTTGTCCATCTACAACGATGCCTCCACCAACACCCGTTCCCAGTGTTACCATCAACATATTTTTTTCTCCGGATGCAGCCCCAAGCCACATCTCTCCAAGTGCTGCTACATTCGCATCATTTCCGACCTTGACGTTTAATCCCGTCAGTTCCTCCAATTCCCGTCGGACTTCTTTATATCCCCAGCCAAGATTCACCGTGTTCTGCACCACTCCATCTGCATCCACCGGGGCAGGAACTCCTACTCCGATACCAACAATATCTTCTTTTGAGATCTTCGTCTCGGATATCTTAATCTTAATGCTATCAGTTATATCCGAAAGAATCGAAGCACCCTGATTTTCTACATGTGTTGGAATCTCCCATTTTTCTTCCATCACTCCAGCCGTCTGAAACAGACCGATTTTAACCGTCGTACCACCTATATCCACACCAAAACAATACTTCATATCCTTATCCTCCTTACTTTCTTGCCATATTGGCCTGTACACGCTTATACAATTCTCTTGCTGCATTATATCCCATCTGTTTCTGTCTGTGGTTAATAGCAGCCGTTTCTACGATAATTGCCAGATTACGTCCCGGACGTATCGGAATCTGGTGACATACCACCTTATTCCCCAAGAACTCTGTATATTCTTCTTCAAGTCCCAGACGGTCATATTCTTTGTCTTTGTTCCAGTCTTCCAATGTAATGACCAGATCAATATTCTGCGTCTCACGTACGCTCTGTACACCATAAAGCACTTTAACATCTACAATACCAATACCGCGCAATTCGATAAAATGTTTCGTAATATCCGGTGCTGTACCTACCAAAGTTTCATCGCTGACCTTACGAATCTCTACCACATCATCACTGACCAGACGATGACCTCTCTTAATCAATTCCAAGGCAGCCTCACTCTTACCGATACCACTCTCACCCATGATCAAAACACCTACACCATATACATCTACCAACACCCCATGAATAGAAATACACGGTGCCAGCGCCACATTCAACCAACGAATCAATTCCGCAGAAAATGCAGAAGTCTGCTTGTCCGTAATATATACCGGCACATTTGCTTTCGTGGCCTTCTCAAGAAGTATCTCATCCGGCTGCATACTCCTGCAATAAATAATACATGGGATTGCATAGGAAACCAGCTGATCATAAATCCGAGCCTTCTCTTCCGGATCCATCTGCTCCAAAAATGTATACTCTACATACCCAATAATCTGGATTCGTTCTGAATCAAAATGTTCAAAAAACCCCGTAAGCTGCAATGCCGGACGGTTGATATCCGGAACTTCTACGACCTTCTTCGATACATCCACATCCGGGGTAAGATTTCTAAGATTCATTTTCTCAACCACTTTTTTAAGTTCGACTTTTTTAATATTCATTAATACGCTCCTTTTACGTTAACATCTATCGATATCATATCACACTAATGAAAAAAATTATAGACATCCTGTGCTGATTTTTCATTCATTGACGGCAGCTCTTTTAGTTCTTCCACACTTGCATTCTTGATCGCATCTATGTTCTCGAAATGACGCATTAAATCCTTTCTTCTGGCCGGTCCTACCCCCGGAATATCATCCAGAATAGAATGTACCTGTCCCTTACTTCTTAACTGCCTGTGGAAAGTAATCGCAAAACGATGTGCTTCATCCTGTATTCTTGTAATCAACTTAAAGCATTCTGAGTTGCGGTCGATTGGTATCTCTACACCATGATAGTACAGCCCTCTGGTCCTGTGATTATCATCCTTGACCATTCCACAGATTGGAATATTCAACCGGAGATTATCCACAACTTCCTGCGCTATATTCACCTGACCTTTTCCACCGTCCATCATAATAAGATCTGGAAATGCAGTAAATCCATCCAAATCTTTTCCTTCTTCTTTTCCCTGAAGACCGTGTTCAAATCGTCTGGTCAGAACTTCTTTCATACTGGCATAATCATCGGCTCCCTGAACGCCTTTGATTTTAAATTTCCTGTAATCATTTCGTTTAGGTTTTCCTTTTTCATATACAACCATAGAACCCACTGAATCAAATCCACTGATATTCGAGATATCATAAGCCTCCATCCGTATAATTCCCTTCAGATCTAATATTTTTTCCAACTCTTTGACTGCTCCGATAGTTCTTCCTTCTTCGCGTTTCAAACGTTCTCTGTCCGTTCTGAGGACCATCCACGCATTCTTCTCTGCAAGTTCTACCAGTTTCTCTTTCGTGCCTTTTTTCGGCACCAGAACATGAACTTTACGCCCTCGTTTTCCAGAAAGCCATTCCTCGATCAGTTCCAGATCATCAATAGCCTCCGGCAACATCAGTTGCGCCGGAATGTACGGCGTACCTGCATAAAATTGCTTCACAAAACTGGAAAGTATCGATGCTTTAGTTTCTCCGTGTACTCCCGTAAGATAAAAATGATCTCTTCCAATGAGTCGTCCGCCCCGGATAAAAAATACCTGGACCACAGCGTCATCTGCCTCCGTTGCAATCGCCAGAATATCCCTGTCACTGCCATCGGTATCCGTGATTTTCTGTTTTTGTGCGATTTTCTGCACGCTGGTCAGAAGTTCACGATACTCAATTGCCTTTTCAAACTCCAACGCTTCCGAAGCCCGATACATCTTCTCTTCTAACTCTTTTAAAATAATATCGTAATTGCCATTTAAAAATCGAAGAACTTCCTGAATCGATTCTTTATATTCCTCCGAAGAAACATAACCCTGACATGGTGCCTTGCACTGGTGGATATGATAATTCAAACACGGACGATCTTTTCCGATATCCTGCGGCAGTTTCCGGTTACAGTCACGAATACAGTATAATTTTCGAATCAGATCAATCGTATCTTTTACCGCCCCGGCACTTGTATACGGGCCAAAATATTTTGCCTTGTCCTTTACCATACGTCTCGCCATCATCACCCGCGGATATGGCTCATCCACCGTTACTTTGATAAATGGATATGTCTTATCATCCATCAACATCGTATTGTACTTTGGCCTATGCTCTTTGATCAGATTGCATTCCAACACCAGTGCCTCTAACTCCGAGTCCGTCACGATATATTCAAATCTCCGGATATGGGTGACCATCTGCTCAATTTTCGGTCCTTTGTTCCTGCTGGACTGAAAATACTGTCGGACACGGTTTTTCAGGCTGATTGCTTTTCCTACATATATGATTGCATCATTCTCATCATGCATGATATAAACTCCCGGTTTTCCCGGCAATTTTTTTAATTCTTCCTGAATATCAAACATGGTTCTTCTCCTTTTTGTCATATAATTTATCTTACCACATTTCAACTGCTAAAGGTGTCAAAGGGACCGATTTTTCAATCGATCCCTTCAAAAATAACATCTGATATAATTTCATTTATTCTTCTACCGGATTCATTCCAATCCTGGTCTCTTCTTTCTTTGGTGCATCCGGGTCAATCCCTTCCATCTCATGGAAAATATCCATAAATTCTTTACCTGTGATGGTTTCTTTCTCAATCAGGAATGCTGCAATCTTATCCATTGTTGCACGGTGTGCACGCAACATATTCTTTGCTTCCTCATATGATTCTTTCAGCATCTTCATGATTTCCTGATCAATCTCTGATGCTGTCTCCTGACCACAGTTGCTGACTGCTCTTCCGTCCAGATATTTATGTTGTACAGATTCCAGTCCGATCAGACCGAATTTCTCGCTCATACCATACTGCGTGATCATCGCTCTTGCAATGCTTGTAGCACGCTCAATATCATTGGACGCCCCTGTCGTTACAGTATCGAACACAACTTCCTCTGCCGCACGTCCTCCCAGGAGTCCCACTAACATTGCCTGCAATTCTTTCTTTGTATTTAAGAATTTCTCTTCTTCCGGTGTCTGCATGACATATCCAAGAGCTCCCATTGTTCTCGGTACAATCGTGATCTTCTGTACCGGTTCGGAATCTTTCTGAAGGGCACTTACCATCGCATGTCCAACCTCGTGGTAAGAAACAATCCGGCGTTCTTCCTGACTCATGATACGGTCCTTCTTCTCTTTACCGACTAATACCACTTCCACAGCCTCGAACAAATCACTCTGGGATACTGCATTTCTTCCATTCTTAACTGCATTGATTGCAGCTTCGTTAATCATATTTGCGAGATCTGAACCAACAGCCCCCGACGTTGCAAGTGCAATTGCTTCCAGGTCCACGGTCTCATCCATACGGACATCTTTTGCATGTACTTTTAAGACATCAATTCTTCCTTTTAAATCTGGTTTTTCAACAACAATACGTCTGTCGAAACGTCCTGGTCTTAAAAGTGCCGGATCCAGAATTTCCGGACGATTGGTAGCCGCCAGAAGGACCAGTCCTTTATTGCTCTCGAATCCATCCATCTCTGCCAGCAACTGGTTCAATGTCTGCTCACGCTCATCGTTGCTGCCCATCTGATTATCTCTGCTCTTACCAATAGCATCAATCTCATCGATAAAAATAATACACGGAGCCATCTGCTGTGCCTGCTTAAACAAATCACGGACTCTGGATGCGCCTACACCGACATACATCTCTACAAATGCAGAACCACTCAGTGAAAAGAATGGTACCTTTGCCTCGCCGGCAACTGCCTTCGCAAGTAATGTCTTACCAGTTCCCGGAGGTCCTACTAACAGAGCTCCCTTGGGAAGTTTAGCACCCACACTGGTATATTTCCCCGGATTATGAAGAAAATCCACCACTTCCTGAAGTGACTCTTTCGCCTCATCCTGTCCTGCTACATCTTTAAAGGTGACACCTGTGGATTTCTCCACATACATCTTTGCATTGCTCTTGCCGATTCCCATCATGCCTCCTCCGTGAGACATCCTTCTGGTCATCCAGACGATCATTCCGACTAAAAATGCAATTGGCAGGAATGTCATAATCGTTTCTAATATAATGGCTGATGTCGTATCCGGTATCTCCTGTTCATATTTGACACCTGCTTTATACAATTTGTCAGATAAGGTATCATCTTTTACAACACCCGTATAATATTCATTCGCGATCATCTGTCCTTTTTCTTTCTTTTCTGTAATGACAATCTTATCACTCTGAATTACGACTTTTTCAACCTTTCCGTCATCTACCATTTTCAAAAATTTATCGTAACTGATCTCCTGATCAGATCCATTACCCTGAAACTGATATAATGCCAGCACTAATATAGTGGTGATCAGCGTTACTATAACGATAAAAGAGAATCCCTGCTTATTATTTCGATTATTCTTGTTGTTTCGATTATTCTGATTCTGATTATCCATGTTTTTCCTCCTATTTCACTACTTAATTATACGAACAGGTTCTCTCTAAATCAATAAAAAGATTATGAAAAGATTGTAAACTTACCGTCCTATGTAGTATACTGATGTGTGGGAATGCTTATACTTAAAATAAGTTACTAAAAAATACTACATTATATAAGGAACGTGTACATATGAAAATTGGATTTGACAACGAAAAATATCTTCAGATGCAGTCTTCTCATATTAAAGAGCGCATCGCAAAATTTGGCAACAAACTTTATCTGGAATTTGGCGGAAAGTTATTTGATGATTACCATGCATCCAGAGTTCTTCCGGGATTTCAGCCAGACAGCAAGCTTCGAATGTTAAGCCAGCTTTCCGATCAGGCAGAACTTGTCATTGTTATCAGTGCGGAAGACATTGAAAAGAATAAAATCCGTGGAGACCTGGGAATTACTTATGACTCAGATGTCCTTCGTCTGATTGATGTATACAAAGGGCTGGGACTCTACGTCGGAAGTGTTGTAATCACCAAATTCAGTGGTCAGGAAAGTGCCAGCCTGTTTAAAAAACGACTGGAAAAAATGGGCATTAAAGTATATCGCCACTATGTGATTCCGGGCTACCCGGCAAATGTTCCACTGATCGTAAGCGCAGACGGTTATGGTAAGAATGATTATATTGAAACTACCAGACCACTTGTTGTTGTTACTGCTCCGGGACCTGGAAGCGGTAAGATGGCTGTATGCTTATCTCAGCTTTACCATGAGCATCAGCGTGGAATCCGTGCCGGATATGCCAAATTCGAGACTTTCCCGATCTGGAATATTCCGCTAAAACACCCGGTGAACCTTGCATATGAGGCAGCTACTGCGGATCTGAATGATATCAACATGATTGACCCATTCCATTTGGAAGCTTATGGAGAAACAACAGTAAATTATAACCGTGATATTGAAATCTTCCCGGTTTTAAATGCAATGTTTGAACGCATTTACGGAGAGAGTCCTTACAAATCACCTACTGACATGGGTGTCAACATGGCAGGAAACTGTATCTGCGATGACGAAGCCTGCAAAGAGGCTTCCCGTCAGGAAATTATCCGCAGATATTATGAATCTTTGAAACGCCTGCTGATTGGAGCATGCTCAGAAGAAGAAGTTTATAAAATTGAGATGCTGATGAACCATGAGGGAATTACAGTCCATGACCGTCCGGTGGTTGACGCAGCCTTAAAGCGTGCAGAAGAAACCGGTGGTCCAGCCGCAGCATTGGAGCTTGCCGATGGACGTATTGTCACCGGAAAAACTTCCCCACTTTTAGGTGCATGTGCTTCTCTGTTACTGAATGCACTGAAAGAACTTGCCGGAATCGACCATAAGGTTCATGTCATTTCTCCAGAAGCAATCGAACCGATTCAAAAGTTAAAAACGCAATATCTTGGAAGTAAGAATCCAAGACTTCATACCGACGAAGTCCTGATTGCACTGTCTGTGAGTGCTGCATCTAATCCGACAGCACAGCTTGCACTGGACAAACTTCCGGAATTAAAAGGCTGCCAGGCTCATACTTCTGTCATGGCAAGCTCTGTTGATATGAACAAATTTAAACAATTGTCGATTCAGGCAACTTTTGAAGCAAAATATGAAAAATAATTTCTTATTTCCGATGGAAAAGGGACATCTCTGAGCAGTATTTTTAAATTGACCCAAGGAGGACATTATGGCAGTAAAATACGTATTCGTGACAGGTGGAGTTGTATCAGGTCTTGGTAAAGGAATTACGGCAGCGTCGCTCGGACGTCTGTTAAAGGCCCGTGGATACAAAGTCACCATGCAAAAATTTGACCCTTATATCAACATCGACCCGGGAACTATGAATCCTGTACAGCATGGTGAGGTTTTCGTCACCGATGACGGTGCTGAGACGGATCTGGATCTGGGACATTATGAAAGATTTATTGACGAAAGTCTGAGTAAAAACTCAAATGTAACAACAGGAAAAATTTACTGGTCTGTTCTTCAGAAAGAACGCCGTGGCGATTTCGGGGGAGGTACTGTTCAGGTCATCCCTCATATTACCAATGAGATCAAAGACCGTTTCCACCGCAATCCTGCCGCAGAAGATACAGAGATTGCCATCATCGAAGTTGGTGGAACTGTCGGCGATATCGAAAGCCAGCCATTCTTAGAAGCCATCCGTCAGTTTCAACATGAAAAGGGACGTGACAATGTTGTCCTGATCCATGTAACACTGATTCCTTATCTGCGTGCTTCTCAGGAAATGAAGACGAAACCGACACAAGCCAGTGTAAAAGATCTCCAGGGAATGGGAATACAGCCTGACATCCTTGTATGCCGTTCTGAGTATCCTCTCACCCAGGGAATCAAAGATAAAATTGCCTTATTCTGTAATGTACCATCCAACCACGTACTGCAGAATCTGGATGTGGAATATCTTTACGAGGCACCACTTGCTATGGAAGAGGAAAATCTCGCCGGTGTTGTATGTGAATGTCTGAAACTCGACTGTCCGGAACCTGATCTGAAAGACTGGAGAGAGATGGTTGATTATCTGAAACATCCAAACACCGAAGTCACTGTAGCACTTGTCGGTAAATATATCCAGCTTCACGATGCTTATATCAGCGTTGTAGAAGCCTTGAAACACGGTGGTATCTTCAGCCGTGCAACCGTAAATATCAAATGGATTGATTCCGAAACAGTTACACCGGATAATGTAGACATACTCTTAGGAGACGTCAGCGGCATCCTGGTTCCCGGCGGATTCGGTAACCGTGGAATCGATGGTAAGATCGAAGCAATTAAATATGCACGTACGCATAATGTTCCATTCCTTGGACTCTGCCTTGGCATGCAGCTTTCTATCATTGAATTTGCCCGTGACGTAATCGGTTATCATGACGCTAACAGTTCTGAACTGGATTCACATACAACACATCCGGTTATCCATATCATGCCGGATCAGATTGGAATCGAAGATATCGGAGGTACTCTCCGCCTTGGTTCTTATCCTTGTGTTCTGAACAAAGAATCCAAAGCTTATAAACTTTACGGCACAGAGCATATTGACGAGCGTCACCGTCATCGTTATGAGGTCAATAACGATTATCGTGAAGACCTTACTTCTCACGGCATGTTGTTATCCGGTCTTTCTCCGGATGGACGTATCGTTGAAATGATTGAAATTCCGGAACACCCTTGGTTCATTGCAACTCAGGCTCATCCGGAACTTAAATCAAGGCCAAACAGACCACATCCATTATTCAAGGGATTTATTGAAGCATCACTTCGTTACCGCGACGAACATAAATAAAATTTATTAAAATATTTTCAAACCAGACAATAAGAAGCCCGCCACATTTTAAGAGTAACCTCCTAAATGTGGCGGGCTTTTCATCTGCAGTCAACCAGTGTTGACAAAAACCTCTTGCGTGTAGTTAAGAATTCACCCAGCGAACTTCACTTCCCCGCTCCGTTTTATTTACAATCAATTTGCAATCAATCTGCTCTTTCAATTCATTTACATGTGAGATAATCCCCACAAGATGTTTTTCGTCTGCCAGTTCATTCAATACCCGGATTGCCATTTCTCTGGATGCATCATCCAAAGATCCAAAACCTTCATCCACGAACATCGTATCCAACTGTATCGCTCCCGCGGTATTCTGAACCATATCAGAGAGCCCCAATGCCATAGACAATGACGCCATAAAGGATTCACCACCCGACAGAGTTTTTACATCTCGTACCATATTGCTTGCAAGATGCAAAATGTCAAGATCCAGTCCCGCCTGACTCTGTCCACCCAGATTTTTTACATCTCGGCACTGTAAGATAAATTCGCCAGCATTCATCTGGATCAGTCTGCGGTTCGCTGCCTGTATGATCTGCCTGAAATACTGCCGCTGCACATAGGTCTCAAAGTCCAGTTTTACCGCCCCGGTAAGTGTTCCGTTTGCCGTTTTACTCAGGTTACTCAGACACTCAAACTTCTCTCTCGTCATTTTCCCCGAGCTGAACAATTCTTTTAACCGTTCCAGAATATCTCGATTATTCTTGTTCCGGCTAAACAATTCCATTTGTTGATCTTTCAATTTCTGTAATTCTCCATCCAGCAAACCACTTATAGAGCTTTCCAACAAGTCTTCTTTCAAATTTCCAACAGGCTCTTTCAACAGGTCTTTCATAGATCTCTGCGCTTCTTTCCATGCATATCCACTCTGTTCCAGATTTTTTTCCTCTATATTTTTTCTCTGCAAAAGTTGCTTTTCCTGACCCTCTAATCCGCTCTTTCTCTGTATAATCTCCTGCAACTTGACAGTGGCAGTCTCATACGCATGTTGTTCATCCGCTACTATTTTTTCTAATTCACTGATCTTGTTCCGTATTTCTTCTTCTGAATCCATTTTTAATATTTTTTCATTTTCTGATATCTGCGTCTTTAATTCTTTCAGCCGATAACCGGTCTGCACAATCTCCTCTTCCAGAGATTTGATTTCTTCTTGTGTCTGCTGTAAAATCTTTGCTTTTTCCAAACTCGCTTTTTTGGCTTTTTGATACTTTTCTGTCTCACTCCTGAACTGAATTTCCTGATTTTTTAACTGCACGTGCTTCTCTCTTAAGAGATCTGGTGTCTCTAAAGATTCCTGCAGCTCCGCCTTCCGCTTATCATACTGTTCTTTTTCCGACTGATATTTTCCGGCAATCTCACTGAGCAATTCTGCCGCCCGTGTTCTTGCTGCCTCAGCCTGATCACGTTTTTCTTTCGCCTGCTCTACTTCCGCCTGCGTCGGTGCCTCTGCCGCTTTCACACAGACACTTGGATGCTCTGTAGAGCCACACACCGGGCACGGTACTCCCTCTTTTAAACTCTCTGCAAGGATTCCTGCCTGTTCATTCAAAAACGTCTGATATAAAGTTTCATATACGGTCAGACACTCTATATAAGACTGCTGGTCCCTCTTCCATTTCTTCTCCTGCTTTTTATAAGAAGCTTCTACCTGCTCCAGATCTTCCTTCATTTTCCCCAGAGCAGCCCACTCTTTCAGTTTCATTTCCACATGTTCGATCTGTAAATGAACATTTTCCACCTTTTCAGGACTTCCCGCATATGCTTCTTTCTGTTCTTCCAGGATCTTCTGTTCCTTTTCCATCCGTTCCCTGTGGAGTGTTTGCTTTTGCAGGTTATCTTTCTGTTTTTCTTCATTTGTAAGTAATGCCTGATATTGCTGCTTCCACAGACTCACCTGCTGATAAACAGGCAGCATATCTTTCAGACGGATGATTTCCGGCTGATACTTCTCCCGGTCTTCTTCGTATTCCTTTTTCTTATTTTCTAAGAGTATCCGTTTTTCTTTTTCTTCCAAAGCAGCCGCCTCTTTCGCCTGCTTTATCTGCTTATATTCTTCCGTCAGATTCTCACACCGCTTTTGTGCATTAAGATATGCCTCCAGAATGTTCCGAAGTTCCTGCGTCATTTCTATCTGCTGATTTGTCTGCCGTTCCTTAACTTTCCCTTCTCTGATCAGTTCTTCCAGACATCTGATAGTTTCCTCTTCCGAAGTCATCTGCCTTTTCAAAAGCTCCTGCCACAGTTCTCCGCACTCATTTTCCGTCCCACACGTTACCAGTTCCATATTCCTCTTGATCTCACGGAGATTGTCCTCTACCTGTCCAGCCAGGTCTGCTGCCTGCTTTCTTAACAGTTCCTGTATTCTGCTATAGCCGGAAGTCTGGAATATTTTCGAAAATATCTTTTTCCGTTCCTTCGATTCTGCAAGTAACAATCGCAGAAAATCCCCCTGGGCAATCATTGCGATCTGTGTAAACTGATGGACATCCAGACCTATGATCTCCGCTATTTTCTGGTCCGTTTCCCGCTTTTTTCCACGGAAACTCTGTCCATCCGGAAGTGTTAATTCCACTCCTGCAGTTTCCTTTACATAGCGAGGGGTCCCATCTGCATACCGGCGTTTTCCCAGACGCATATACTCTGGGTTTCTCCGGACCGTATAAATATCACCTCTGTACGAAAATGTATAAATCACATAAGTCGCAATATCTTCGGATGCATACTGGCTGCGCATCATATTGCCGTCGCGTCTGCCTCCGCTGGTCTGGTCATAAAGTGCATAGGTGATCGCATCAAAAATTGTAGTTTTCCCTGCACCGGTATCGCCGGTGATCAAAAATAGTCCTCCGCTTAATTCACCAAAATCGATCACCGTCTTTCCGGCATAGGAACCAAATGCCGACATTTCTAATTTTAATGGTCTCATATTTCTTCCCCTGCTTCTGCTATTATATGTTTCATAATTTTCTGTTCATCTTCCGAGAGTTTTTTCCCCTGTATTTCCTGATAAAATTCTTCAAAATTAGTAAATGGATCTTTTAATATCAACGGGCTGTCCAAAGCAGCCAGTTGTTTCCTGGTCCTTGTATTATCCACATTCACTTCCAGAATATGTTCGTATACCTGCTGTAACTGTTCTTTTGGTTTATAAGGTTCTACTTCATCCGTAAGTGTTACACTGATATAATCTTCTCGTTCTTCCTCTGTAGAGTTTTGCAAGATTTCCTGCAATTTTCCACGTTTCTTTTTAACTTCCCGGAGCGGATGCAGGAAAACCGTCTCAACATTTACCCCCGACTCTTTCTCCAAAATCTCCACAACCGTCAGAGATTTCCTCTGTCCTGACTCACTGACAGAATATTTCAACGGACTTCCGCAATATCGAATCCGTGATTCATTCACTCCACTCTTTTCGTGCGATTCACCCGCCCCCTGTTTTTCATCCTTTATCTTCACATCCTGTGCCCCATGCAAATGTCCCAGGGCGACATATTCAAAACCTTTTAAAACTTCCGCGTTCACCTGATCCAGACCGCCGACTGATATCGTTTCTGAATCACAAGTTTTCGGCGAATGACTGCCTACATAAAATTGATGAGAGATTAATACATTTCTTTTATTCTTAAAATTAATCTTTTCTCTATCTAAAATTCTACCGACTGCTTCCGAATAAGATAAGGTTTCTTCCACTTCTAACGCCTTTTTTACATAAGATGGTTTCATAAACGGAAGTAAATAAAAATCCACATCTCCATATGCGTCTTTTAATGTAATTTTTCTCAGATGCTCTTCCGGCGTCCTTGGGGCTTCCCCTGCCAGATATATTTCCTGCCTCTTTAGGATCTCTGCCGCATATTCCAGTCGCTCGGAAGAATCATGATTTCCACTGATGATCAAAATTGGAATCCTAGGTAAAATCTCTGAAATTGCGGTAAGAAATTCATCAAAAACAGAGACCGCCTCTGCAGACGGCACCGATTTATCGTAAATATCTCCCGCGATCACAACTGCGTCCGGATGCAGTTCTTCCGCATAATGAACGATTTCCTGCAAAATGTACCGCTGATCTTCTTTCAAATTGTAATGATGGAGCTGCTTACCGATATGTAAGTCAGATAAATGAAAAAACTTCATAAAATAAACCCTTTCTGTTTGCATCTGATTTCATATTACACTATAATCTTCTTAACGTCGATAGATAAGTGAGGATACTGATTATGTTAAGAGATATTGACCTGTCCGAAGTATCGGACGGAAAATTATATAGTAATAATGATATGGTAAAGACGGATTGCAACGGCTGCAATGGCTGTTCTGACTGCTGTCACGGAATGGGAACGTCCATCACCCTGGATCCATATGACGTTTTTAACCTCTGCAAGGAACTTAACAGCACATTCGAGGAACTTCTGACGGGGCCTTTAGAATTAAGTGTTGCTGATGGCATTATTCTTCCAAATCTCAAGATGAAAGAAGAAACAAAGTCCTGCAGCTTTTTAAATGATGAAGGACGCTGCAATATTCATACATTCCGCCCGGGAATCTGCCGTCTCTTCCCATTGGGACGTTATTATGAAGAACATTCTTTCCGCTATTTTCTGCAAACCAGAGAATGTCCTTATCCGAATAAAAGCAAGACAAAGATTAAAAAATGGCTGGGTATTGAACATTTAAAAGAATATGAACGTTTTATCAATGACTGGCATTATTATCTGAAACCACTTCAGGAATTTGCAATGACTTCTGATGATTCGGAAAAGATCAAACAGATCAGCATGTTTCTTTTACAATTGTTCTATCTGACACCATATCAGCTGGCAGAAGACTTTTATTCACAATTTTATGTGCGGTTAGAAAAAGCCATGGCATATACAGAAGCAATTCTGTAATCCATGGCTTTGCCATTCTTTTATTATACTATTTTATCTCTTTAAAAAGTTTTATTAATCGACTGGTCCCCAGTCTGCTCGCTCCTGCTTCTAAGAAAGCCTCTGCATCTTCAAATGACGAAATACCCCCGGCTGCTTTGATCTTCACCTCAGATCCTACATGTTCTTTCATCAGACGGATATCTTCCAATGTTGCTCCACCAGTTGAAAATCCGGTCGATGTCTTAATATAATCCGCTCCGGCATTGGTAACGATCTCGCACATTTTGATCTTCTCTTCTTCTGTCAGAAGACAGGTCTCAATAATCACTTTTAATACTTTTCCCTGGCAAGCCTGACGGACTCTGTAGATCTCCTGTTCAACCTCTTCATATCTTCCTGATTTTACCATTCCAAGATCAATGACCATATCAATCTCGGAAGCTCCGTTCATGATCGCATCCATCGCCTCAAATACCTTTACTGAAGCAGTACTGTAGCCGTTCGGGAAGCCAATAACAGTACAGATCGGGAGTCTTCCCTCTGTATAGTTGGAAGCTGCACTTACATACGATGGCGGAATGCACGCCGATGCTGCACGATATCTCATCGCATCATCCAATATTTCTTTGATCTCCTCCCAGCTTGCTTCCGGTTTTAATAACGTATGATCTACCGAACGCAATAACATCTCTTTGTCCATATTATCATTTCCTTTCCGCATCATTTAATCTCTGTTTCATATTTTACTATATCTCCATTACGACTTCAATTGCGTTTCCTCCATAATCCGCAAATATTATATCTTTCCTATTTCTCCGCTTGGAATTGTAAGGAAAATTTGATATGATAAAATATGTATGTTCAATACATATCTAATGTAACCATCTTACGCAGGAGGATTTATGAAACGTAAAGCACTAAAAGCCGCATTTCCACAGACAATCCCTATTATGACAGGGTTTTTGTTTCTGGGATTTGCTTATGGAATTTATGCCAATACTTCCGGGTTTTCATTTGTCTATCCACTCTTTATGAGTATGTTGATCTATGGAGGTTCCCTGTTGACATTTGATACCGATGGGCTCAGTTTTGTCATGACAGCCATGTTTGTTGTCATTTTCTTAGAACAATGGCTAAAAGAAAAGAACCACACCTCTTCCCTGATCGGACTTGGCGTCGCTCTTATCTGCCTGCTGATCTTCGGCAGTGATTCTTTTATGGTCCCTACCATGATCTGTATTATTCTGTTACTGACTTTACTGCGAACGAAACTGGAAAAAACGGAGGATTAACGATATGACACTGACTCAGCAAATTATCACGATCGGACTTTGTGTCCTTGGTACAATGGCCATGCGTTTCTTACCTTTTATTATTTTCAGAGAGAACAAAGAAACTCCGGCATTTATTCAATATCTCGGAAGTTTTCTTCCCTCTGCCGTATTCGGCATGCTTGTTATCTACTGTCTTCGAAATGTAGATGTACTCCGGGGATCTCACGGCATTCCGGAAGCCATCTCTATTTTCATCACAGGCGGACTTCATATCTGGAGAAGACAGATGATGCTCTCCATCGCCGGTGGGACGATCTGCTATATGCTGTTGATACATCTTCTGGCATAATGACCGATCCGTTTTATTTAGACATTCATCGTCAACTTTAAATAATGACCCCTTCCAGATGGTCACATTCATGCTGAATGATCTGCGCGATCCATCCTGAATATTTTTGTCTTTGCCATTTAAAATCCATATCCTGATATTCCACTTCAATCTCTCGGTATCTGGTACATGGCCTTACTCCATCCAGTGACAGGCAACCTTCTTCTGTCTCATATTTTCCAGACTTCTTCACAATCTTCGGATTGAACATCGCCACATTCACAATTCCCATATTTACTGCAATAATCCTTTTCTTAACGCCTATCATATTCGCAGCCATGCCTACGCAGCCTGCCTCATTTGCCTTTAGTGTATCAAGCAAATCAACCGCTACTGCTCTGTCCGCTTTTGTCGCCGGTTCAGACTTTTGATTCAAGAAAAATATATCTCGCATAATTGGTTTAATCATTTTGCTTCTCCTCCATTCTTTTCTCTACCCAATACATTTTGGATTAATATTCCACCTACTATAAATATCAGAGCAACTATCGCTTTTACCTGAATCGTCTCATGTAGAAATACAGCCTATACGATCACTGATAAAAATGGTGTCAGATATGCCAGATTCGCAATAGATGCCGTATTATCTGTTCCTTTTAATGCCAGTGCCCAAAATAAATATGCTACCGCATCTATTACTATTCCTAGCCATAGGATTCCCAACCACTGTGTTCCACGGATCATTACCCATTTTTCTGTTGCAATTCCCAATACTGCGGATGCTCCTCTTCTTGCTGTCCGAAGTACCAGTTCTGCACCGGTTCTTCCGTAGCCTCTTCCTTTTTTGCCTTTGATGTTTCTAACCTCTTTTTTCTGACGTTCTTCCATTTCTTTTATTTTTTATCATTATCCAACACCTGCTTTACATAAATTCCGATTTTCTGCACACCTTACAGATATCATTTTATTTTAAGGAGGTTCTTTATGGAAAAGAAACCAACAGAAAAACCATCGATTTCTGACAATCCAAAACTGATTGATTCCTATGATTATCTCTCCAATGCCGCATCTTCTCTGGACTGTACGGGACTGATTCCTGCTGCCCCAACTACCGATGCAGAATTAGAATCTTACGAGTCAGTTTATCATTATCTGCCCCCGAAAATCAAACCGAAAGACTAATTTTTCCTAACAAATTATCAGAAGTGCCAACGGCACATTCTGAGATTGTATACGGTCGCCAAGGTCCCGAGCAAGCTCGGACTTTGGTTCATCGCCTAACAATAAGCTGAACAAGTTCGCAACCTGTTCAGCTCTTTACTTTATTTCTCTGTCTGTAAATTTCTTTCAAGTCATCGATTGCCATCTCAACATCCAATGTATGGAATCCAAGCCAACTTTCATTCATCAGTTCTGCATTCGCAATTTTATATATCTGCCTGCTGTATTCCCCAGTATAATAATGCCAGTAACGGTAGACATACCCTGTCCAGTACATGACCTCTCTGCTATACATTACATCGGACTTCTTCAGACCATTGACTTCATCGTCTAACTCTTCCAGAATATATTCCTCTCCGGCCCATTGAAGTCGATCATAGACATCGTCTAATGCCGCCGCGGCTCTGCTGTTCATAAAAGACTCTATAAACGAAGGACAATCATATCCCATCTTTAATGCACGTTCAAATAAACGTCCCTGGATATCGCAAAGCTGTCGTTTTTCCAGTGTAAAATCTTCCATAGCTATTCCATCTCCTCTAAAATCTCATCAAAAAAACGTCCTTCTCTACGATATTCCCTACATATTTCTTCCGCTAATGTTACACCTTTCAAGCGATTCATCCCACTTTTGTACTTTAAGATTCTTCGATCGTTTTCCATAATATGAGTTTCTTTGATGATTTTTATTTGACCACACGCTTTCGGAGTTAGTGCCACATATTGCTTTCCTAATTTTAATGCCGAAAGACTGTTGATAAGTGCTGCATCCGTAATTTCCCCGTTAAAGAAACGGTCCAATACAACAAACATTCTGTCATTTGCAATGTATCCAACCATCATATCACACTGATCGACAAGTTCTGAATATGTTTTATAAATAGCCGTGCCCTTTACAGCCTCCATTTTTCCATGGATTCCTGACTTTGATCCATGATAAAGTGTTATCGTTTCATCTTTGGTAATTACTCGGTTTTCATTTATTTTAGAAATTTCTGTCCACTTCATAATTTAACCTTTCTGTTCCACGCCATTTTGCTGCCTGACAATCAAATAGAATAATAATCATATTATACCCGTACCAGTAATTATCTGTCAATTTACAAGCATTATCGTATGTATCCCATCAATTCACATCACATATTATAAATCAAATTCCGCTCTTACTTCATCAAAAGATTTAACATCTTCCATATCTTCTTTCGGCTCGCCGATCATCTTATCCATCAGCACGGTATCATACCAGCGGTTAAATTTGTAACCGCTTTTTTCAATACAGCCGATCATATGGTAGCCCATTTTTTCATGGAAATACATACTTGGATAAATATTTCTCTCTTCTTCTGTCGGCGGCGCCGTGATCAAAGCAATTGCCTTAACAATCCCCTGTTTTGCAAGAATATCCTCCAATAACTGATACATTTTCTGTCCGATACCATTTCCACGTACCGTATGATCCAGATAAATCGTCAGCTCTGCATCCCAGCTATAAGCAATCCTCGGATGATACGCCCCGGCATATGCATAGCCGATAACCTCGCCATCTCTTTCCGCCACAAGATATGGATATCGCTCTAAAGTATGGGCAATCCGCTGTCCGAAATCTGCCAATTCTGGCACATCATATTCATAAGTGATTGCTGTATGTTCCACATAGTACCCGTAAATTTCCAACAGTCGTTCTGCATCTTCTACTCTGGCCATGCGAATCAACACCTCGGATTCCATATTTTTCTCTGCACCATTCATTTAAAATGCACCTCACATCATTTTCTTTCCTTGCCTGGTAACAAAATCACACATTTATTATTTCTTGACTTAAACACTGACTCAAACTGTGCTCTGTCGTACTCTACTTTCCCGGATATTGGATCCGCAATCGTGACGGTATCTTTGCTATACCCAATGAGTACCGCCCCGTGATCTGTATACGCCCAGTCTACATACTCTCCGTCTTCTGTATACCACCCATCTTCCGCAATCCGATCCTGCGTTTCCTCACTTTTATCAATTTTTTCTAAGCTCGCTGCTTTTCTAATTTTTTCATATGTCTGAAATATACGATCATCAATATACCTCCCGTGAAAATCCACGATGCCAGATATACATTTAACAGCATATCGTATGTTGGGAATAATTTAAATATCGTAAACAGCCAGACCACGCGAAATACTACTGTTCCCAGAATGGTAATAACCGATGGTTCCACAGATTTTCCCATTCCACGAAGTGCTGCGCTGCTCACCTCATACGTAGCATTCAACCCCTCCAGAGAGCATACATGATGCAATCGTATCAGTCCGTAAGCTGCCACCGCCGAACTTGTTGTATAAATACCTACGAAAAAGTCATCCCAGATCATAAAAATAATACACAATATTTCTGCAAATCCTATTCCGAAAATCATACACTCCCAGAAAATTTTCTTGCATCTTTTCAAATTTCCAACTCCATAGTTCTGACTGGTAAATGTCACCGCCGCCTGCGCAAATGCAGCCGCAATATCATATGTAAAATATTCAAAATTCAATGCAAGTGAAGAACCTGCAATTGCATTTTCTCCAAAAGAGTTGATACCACTTTGAATAAATGCATTCGAAATCGGAAATATTGCTCCCTGTATTCCCGCCGGAACACCAATGATCAACACTCTCTTCAGTTCTTTCTTATCCATATGCATCTTCTCGAATTCAAATTTAAACTCATCGTTTCTATGACACAAGTGGATAATCAGCAGACTTGCACTAAGAATATTTGATATTAACGTTGCCAATGCAACACCAACCACTCCCAGATGTAAACATATAACTAAAAATAAATTTAGTATTACATTAACAGTCCCCGAAATAATCAAATAATACAATGGTCTTTTTGTATCTCCATAGCTTCTTAAAATTGCTGATCCAAAATTATAGATTACCATAAATGGGATACTGATAAAATAAATCCGAATATAAATCAACGCTTCATTCATCACGCCTTCCGGAGTTCCAGATACTTCCAGTACCGGTTTCGCTATCACCATTCCTACAAACATTAAAAAAATCCCAAGAATACCTCCAAATGTCAGAATAGTATGTAGCATGCTATTTATTTTATCTCGTTTTTTCTGACCGATCAGATTGGCCAGTACCGCATTCGGTCCCACCGAAAGACCCACATTCAGATTTACAAAAATACCAACCAGAGCTACACAGCTTCCCACCGCCGCCAACGCTTTATCCCCTGCAAACCTTCCAACGACCGCCACATCTGCAGAATTGAATAACTGCTGTAAAATACTGCTGAACGCTAACGGCACCGCAAAAAGAATTAATTTTCCGGCAAGACCACCACTTAGCATGTCCATCTCGTTTGTCTTTCTCGCCTTCCCCACCGTAACTCACCTCATGTCACTTTCTCTCACTCTTATTTTTCGCTTTTCTCTTCACTTACTCTTCATCAAAGTCTGCCTCAAATACTCCCTCCGGTGTACGCATCGTCAAGATTCCCAGATTAAACTCATCATCTTGGATTGTAATCTGATATTCAAAGATCACATCCTCATCGAATTTTGATAATAGTAAATAACTTCCATTTTCTTTGCCATCAATCTGATCACAGATATCATCATAGACATCTTCCCCGGAAATCTCTCTTGGATATCCGGCATCCTTGATTTTCTTTTCAATTGCTCTATATAATGCTTCCATTTCATTCTCCTCTCTCTTACATTTATGCTCAAAAACGACCATTCCAGAAAAATTTTTCAATTTTTCTTTGGAATGATCGTTTCTATGATAGCACGAAATATTTTTCCCGCCAATATTTTCCTTACCTATTTTTCTTTTCCGCTTTCCGGTTCAGCACGCACATGAATCCCACACAAAGGATCAACTGTACGATAGACGACATCGGTGTTGCCAGCCCGATCTTAAAAAGTGAAGTATCCGGCTGAATACTCATCAGATAAGAGACTGGAACTCTCACACCAAACGCTCCTATGATTCCCTGAATCATGACAAATGTTGTCCTGCCAACCCCGTTATAAAATCCTATATAACAGAAGAAAATCGCCGTAAACAGACAGTCGATCGCATATGCCTTCAAATAGTCGGCGGCTGCTAAGATCACCTGTTGATCGGATGAGAAAATACCTGCCAGTGCAGATCCATGGAAGAATGACAGAAAAAACATCATGACGCCGATTGAAAAGGACACCATCGCCCCATAATGCAAGGCCTTCTTCGCCCTGTCCATGCGTCCGGCTCCGTAGTTTTGCGCTACAAATGCCGCCATTGACTGCATAAATGCGGATGAGATCAGCATGATAAATGCACACACTTTTTCTGCCACTCCTACCCCTGCGGACGCCGTCACTCCCATTGAATTTACAATCGCCAGAATAATCAGGAACGAGATACTGACCAACAGATCCTGTAATGCAATGGGGGCACCCAGTCCCGCCATCTTCCGCATCGTTCTGCCATGAATGTGCAGGCAGCTCTTATCCATAGTAAACGGGAGTTCTTTCTTTCGGATAAATAACCAGGAAACGATCACACTGATCACCTGGGCAAATACCGTTGCCAGTGCTGCACCGCTGGTTCCCATCTGGAAATATGCACACAACAGAAGATCTCCTGCAATGTTACAGACACAGGCGATCGCCACCGTAAGAAGCGGTGTATTGGAATCCCCAAGTCCCCTGAAAATACAACCGATCAGGTTGTAAGCCACGATGACCAGCATTCCGCCGCCACAGATTCTGACATACGATACCGTCTTATCAAATGCCTCTGCCGGCGCATTCATAATACTGCTGATCTGCGGTGCAAAGATAACAAGAAGAACCGTCAGCACGACAGCGATTCCCGCGAACATCATGATCGCAGTTCCAACCGTCTGTCCGCCTTCTTTTCGTTTTCCGCTCCCGATCTGCTGCCCTAATAAGATTGTCGTTCCCATCGCAAAGCTGCTGATCAGATTTGTCAGGGTCATCATAATCTGAGAACCCGTAGATACTGCTGATACATCCGCCGAGGATGCAAATTTACCGACGATCAGAAGATCCACGGCACCATACATCGCCTGTAAAAATAAGGCAAATAAAACCGGCAGTGCAAATAAAATCAAAGGTTTTAAAATTTTACCTTCTGTAAATGTCGTTTCCTGTTTCATACTTTCCTTCATCTCTCCTTATTCGTTATAATTTCACGCCAAAGTCTTAAGCAATCCTTGACTTTGACTCGTCGACTAACAAAAAAAGCTGGACAAGAAGCAGGTGTTTCAACCTGCCATCTTATCCAGCTATTGTTTCCATTGAACAAATTGCCCTCCGATGAACCACGGAAAGTATACTATAAAATGATTTTATCGTCAATCTTACTTGAACAGATTTAAGAATTTGTCTTTATCACATCATGAAACATAGTCTCATACCGGTGTTCCCACTTCTATCAGATTTCCGTCGGGGTCGTAGAAACGAACGACTTTCTGCCCCCAACTGTGCGTCATCAGCCGATTTACATATTTAATGTCTGGATAGGATTTCTCCAGTTTTTCCACAAATGCCTCAATCTGCGGCTCCTCAAAATAAAGTTCACAGGAATTATGCTCCCGGATTACATCGCTTTCTAAGAATTGTTTCCAGATTTTTTCATCCT
The DNA here is from genome assembly GCA_934351835.1 of uncultured Lachnospiraceae bacterium. Classification (GTDB taxonomy): domain Bacteria; phylum Bacillota; class Clostridia; order Lachnospirales; family Lachnospiraceae; genus CAKRJP01. The sequence goes on along the minus strand of CAKRJP010000001.1, from coordinate 244,242 downwards.
GAAGCACCAGACCTTCCGTCAGGATCACATTTCCGTCATTATCCAAAATCACGTCCAGTCCAAACAGATCATGATAAAATTTTATGGACTTTTCGATATCTTTTACAACAATCAACACATTTCTAAGTCTCATGACTCACCGTCTCTTTCTACAACAATTCCATTTTTACAGGTTATTCCACTCACCATATTTCGTGACAATTTATAACTGAATTTTCTCCAGGTCATCCGGAATATAAAGATTTCCCGTATAATACTCTTTTCCTTCTGCACTGTACAGTTCTTTTCTCCGTGCAATGTTCTGATCCTCGGTATGATACAATACCAGATTCTCCACATGCATTTGTTCTGCCAGTTCACAGGCATTTTTCACTGTGGAATGATGTTTTTCATACGGTGAAAAAACATCTGCCTGTGAATGCAGGCAAAACGCCTCATGTAACAGCCATGTGCTGTTTTCCACATATTCTTTCTCACACTCATTGTACGGTTCATCCCCACAACAGGTCAGTTTCTTTCCATCGTCCATCTCCATGCAGAATCCAAACTGCTTTGCTTTCGTAGAATGAATATCAAAGAACGTTACTTTCTTTCCAAGGATTTCTTTACTCTCCCCGTCCACAACAGGTACTAAATGGAATTTATCATCCACATATTTCGTCACCTTTGCCGGTAAAAGTTTCTCCGCCATCTCACGGACCAACGAAAGTGCCTCATCGTGACCATAAAGAGTGACTTCCCCGTCATATTCTCCCTGACTGATTCGCTGGCAGATCAGACGGAGTATCCATACAATCCCCATAATATGGTCCACATGTTTATGTGTCACGAATATTGTGCGGATCTTTTTCCAGTCAATCCCCGCATATTGAAGCTGATGCAAAACGCCGTTTCCGCCTCCGCCGTCCACCAAGAAACAATCCTCACCTTCTCTTAAGACAAAGCAGGTATTAAAACACTCCGTCACCAGTGCATTTCCCGTTCCAAGCATTGTAAGTTCCATGTACTACCTCCGTATACTAAAAATTCACCGATCATTTGCGACTTCATCCCCTGGCTTTCGGGGCAAAATCACATATTATTAAAATGTCAACCGCATCTGATTCCAAACTGCATCTCCGTGTGTAGAATTTTCTGAAACACCTTCATTTTCAAATCCAAATTTTGCATAGTAATGCACCAGATGCTCTTTGCAGGTAAGCACCAGACCTTTTCGTCCCTGCTTTCTTGCATCCTCAATCGCCTGTTCGATCAGTTTACCCGCCAGGCCTCTCTTACGGTAAGCTGGAATCGTATTCACTCCGAAGATCATCTGCCATGCACCGTCTTCTTCATGCATACTGGCTTTCGCGTACATCTCATCCGTCAGATCTGCCTCATTTGTCACAAATCCATCCACGAATGCTACTAGTTTCTCCTCATCAAATAGTAACCAGAAATGATCTCCGTAATACTGGATTCTTTCTGCAAATTCTTCTTTTGTTGCTGCCTCCGCCGCCGGGAAACACTCTGCCTCCACTCCTGCGATCACATCCAGATCATCCATGTTCGCTGTTCTTATCTCCATAGGTAATAGCTCCTTGTCTTTCTCACATTGTTTTTATTATTCTAGCATCTGCCCTATTTTCTGTAAACTATGAAAGCCAGTGCAAGTCCTGAAAATTCGAACTTACACTGGCCATTTTTACTTATTAAGAAATTCTATTCGGGAAAATTATCCCCAAACTTCTTCGGCGATTTCTTTTACTAATTTTAATTTTGCCCACTGTTCTTCTTCTGTCAGTTTATTACCAATCTCACAAGACGCAAAACCGCACTGTGGACTCAGATACAGACGATCTAACGGAACATATTTTGCCGCCTCATGGATTCTTGCGATTACTTTCTCTTTGTCCTCAAGTTTCGGTGTCTTTGTCGTCACCAGTCCAAGAACTACCTTCTTATCTCCGGATACTTTCGCAAGTGGTGCAAATCCACCAGATCTTTCATCATCATATTCCAGATAATATGCATTTACATGTTCCTCGCCGAACAACAGATCTGCTACAGAATCGTATGCACCTGAACTGAAGAATGTAGAATGATAGTTTCCTCTGCACACATGTGTATGAATGGCCAAATCTTCCGGTGCCTGTGCAACCACCTGATTATTAAGTTCCAACAGGAGTTTCTTATAATTTTCCAGTTCTTCTCCACGTCTTCCGGTCAGTGCCACTGCCATCCTGGCATCTACCATACCGCCCCATACACAATCATCAAACTGTAAATTTCTACATCCTGCTGCATAAATTTCCTGAACAAATTCGCTGTAAGCCCTGACAACATCCTTTGCGAATGCTTCTTCTGATCCATAAATATCTAATGTTGTATGTAAAAGATCTGCTCCGGTGAAATATGCATAGAACTGTCCCGGTGAAGGAATGGTCTGCTTTGCAACGGTATTCTCATCCTCCAGAGCTTTTACAAATTTAAAATGCTCTACAAACGGATGTTTCTTTACAGAAATCTTGCCTACCATGTAAGTATCATCGATCATGGCTGCCTCTGCATCAAATGTAGTGTTTCCTTCTACTGTCTTTTTGTGCTCGATTCCTTCAAATCCCCACATAAAATCAAGATGCCAGGTAGATCTTCGGAATTCTCCGTCTGTAATTACGTGATATCCTAATTCTTTAATTTTTCCAACCAGTTCGCGGATGCATTCATCTTCAACCGCTGTCAGATCCAATCTGCTGATGGTTCCCTCTTCATATTGCTTTCTTGCTTCTTTTAATCTTTCCGGTCTTAAAAAACTTCCCACAAAATCATATCTAAACGGTGTCTGTAAATTACTCATATACTGTCTGTCCTCCATTTTCAAAGTTATTTTCGCTTATCTGAGGATAGTCTAGCAGTAATTTGACTTATTGAAAAATACTTAATTCTTTTGTTTCCCCATAGTTTTATCCTATGGACATATGGTTTTTCAGTCCTTCCAGATAAGAAGATGCGTACCTGCTGAGTATTGTATTTTTCTTTCGGATCCATCCAATCCTCATCGTACACTCCATATCCAAAGGTCTCGCAATAATTCCAGGACCATTTAATTCCTGGTCGATCACTCCGGAACTGACCGTAAATCCATTTAATCCGATCACCAGATTAAACAATGTTGCTCTGTCCCTGACCTGGATATTTTTCGGCATATCTAATGTACTTAAAAATTCCTCTGAAAAATAGAACGAATTTCGCTCGCCCTGCTCAAATGTCAGGTACGGATATGGTTTCAAATCTTCTAGCGTAATCAACTCCCGCCCTGCCAGCGGATGTTTGTTGCTGATAAATACATGTGGCTTTGCAATAAATAATTCTTCAAAAACCAACTGGTTGTTCTTCAACATCTTCCCAAGAACATCCTCATTATGCTCCGACAGATAGATAATTCCCAACTCACTTTTTCCTTCTGAAACATCATCTATAATCTCTCCGGTCTGCGTCTCCCGCAGGACAAAACTATACCGGTCTGCGTTATATTGTTCCACCAGATCTACAAACGCATTTACTGCAAAAGAATAGTGTTGACAGGATACTGAAAACTTTGGAGTCCTGTTTTCTCCCGTCCCAAAATGATCTTTCATGATATCTGCCTGCTCTAAAAGCATTCTTGCAAAAGATAAAAGTTCTTCGCCCTCTCTGGTCACAGTCACTCCCTTATTAGATCTGGAAAATGCTGTAACACCCATCTCTTTTTCCAGATTGTGAATTGCCGCACTCAGACTCGGCTGCGAGATAAATAAGCGTTCTGCGGCCTCCGTGATATTCCCACATTCTGCCACTGTCACCAGATATGTTAATTGCTGTAATGTCATGAAATTCTTTCACCTCTGTTATTTTTCCTGCACCTGTTTTCCTGTCAGATGCTCAATTGAAATCTCATAAAGTTGTACTATATCATTTTATAGCATCCCCTTATTTTATATATTTCATCGTTATTCTCATAACATCCTGAAGGATTTTTATATTCTGCCGTGTATCCTCCGTCTCAAGAGAATGATTGCTTCCTTCATAGACATGCATTGACACCTTCTGTTCTTCTGACAATCTACAGACTTTCTCTCCATCGCTCCAGGGATCTCTGGTTCCGATAAATGCAATTGCATCCTTATGCGGGAATCTATATGTCTGCTCCAACGGTGTGTACAACACCTGCTTACAATCAATTTGGTATTTTTCGGCATAAGCAGATGCGATGATTGTACCTACACTTTTAGATACAAATAAAATATCGTTATATGCGGAAAAATCGATCTCCTTCAACTTTCTCTCAGCCTGCTCATACAGACGTTCAAATGCCTGTTGCATTTTTTCTTCATTCCCCCGGATATTTCCACCTTCATAGCTATAATCGAGCAGAATAATTTTTTCATATCCACATTCCTGTGCTAATTTTCGTGCATAGTACAAAAGTGGTTTATCGCAATGATAACCTATCCCCGGAAAAAAAACTGCAATTTTCATTCACTATATGCTCCTCTTCATTTTCTATTACCAATTCAACAGATTAGAATCTCCTGTCCTTCTCTTCTTCATATAATGCATGATAAACTTTCAGGAATTTTTCGTCTCGCTCTTCTGTTGCCTCTTTTGCCCGTCCATCTTTATATTCGTAGAAACCTTTTTCGCTTTTTACACCATATTCTCCGGCCTCGAAATGCTCTTTTAAAAGTTTCGGCACTTCTTTAGAGTCGCACAGATCTTTCATCAGATAACTGCTGATATGGTAAAATGTATCCAGTCCGCCAAAATCAGATACTTCTAAAGGTCCCAGACATGCATACCGAAATCCAAGTCCATATTTCATCACATCGTCGATTCCTTTTTCACTGACAACACCTCTTTCTACCAGATCCAGTGCCTCCCGGATCACCGCAAATTGCAGACGGTTTGCCACAAATCCCGGCACATCCTGATTGACGATCACCGGTTTTTTCTCGATTTTCAAACTGAGATCATAGATTGCCTGTGCAACCGCAGAACTCGTCTGATCCCCTTTTATAATCTCAATCAATGGCACTAAATGTGGCGGATTGAACCAGTGCATTCCTATGAATCTGTCCGGATTTTTCACAAATCCAGACAGAAGATTGATAGACATTCCGGATGTGTTCGTCGTAATAATCGTGCGGTCATCGACGATTTCCGACAACTCTCTATAGAATTTCTCCTTGATTTCAACATTTTCAGAAAGATTCTCCGCAATAAAATCACAATCTGCAAAACAGTCCATAGACGTTGTATAAGACAATGCATTTAACAACTGCTCTGCATTTTCTTTCGACATATTCCCTGTATTTGCAAGTGTCTCTACATTTTCCTCAATACTCTTTTTTGCTTTATTCAAAGTCTCTTCCCGATGATTGTATAAAACCACATCGTCAAAATATTTTGCGTAAATCTGTGCCATGGAAGACCCCATCGTTCCCGCACCTGCAATGACTATTTTTTTCAAATCCATCTCCGTCTGTTCTCCAATCTTATTTGTTCTCCAATCTTATCTGTTCTTCAGATATTCTTCCGTCAGTTCCACCGCATCCGCGATACACTGCTGGCAGCTACATAATACCTTGCCGGTCTCAACGCCTTTTAACTCGCGGCAGATATAAGATCCGTTCTTTTCTTTAAACTTTGCCACATATTCTCTGATTTTTTTATAAGTATCACCTTTTGTTCCAGAACCCTCTTCCGGGCTTCCCTTGCTGTTATCAAGGCCAATGATCATCGACATCCCGGAAAGTGCACCACACATCTCCATAATTCCCATGCCAAGTCCGAAACCTTCTGCGATACGGAACATTTCTTTCTCATCAATTCCAAACTCCTCACAAAATGTACAGGCAACCGCCTGTGCACAGTTACATCCTTTTTTATGCAATTCTAATGCGTGTTCTACCTTTGTACTCATATACGCCCTATCTCCTTTTTACGTTTTATAAATTTTACAATATCACAATTTTCCCCTGCCGCCAGATTACCCGAGGGGCATATTCTGATAATACCACACAGAAAGGCGGTAGAAAAGATGCATCCACTTTAACATCCTTTCTTTGTCACTCCACTTGCAAAAAAATAATGTGCAGGATACTCTCTCAAATATCTTGCACATTTATTATATATCTCATTTTTTAATTATGTCTAATACTTACATTACATATGTAACCCAACAGCGATCAACCCCATAAGGACAACCGCAGCTCCTTTGATATAAACGGAGTATCTTGCAATTTCATTCACAATAGACCCTTGTTTCTTCTGCCACCGGAAAACCCAATACATAAGATCCGCTACAACAAAGAGTCCCAAAATACAGCCATAAATCATTAGTACCATGATCTTTCCAGGCTCCGCCAGAGCATTATGCAAATTAACTTTTATACACGCCGCCAACAAACCAACATTTAAAATACTATCTACCAAAATAACTTTTGAATTCATTGATTTTCCCATTGCAAACCCTCCTTGTTCTGATCTTTTTTATATGTATATTTTACCCCCCCCCCGAAATTATTTTGTCAATAACTTTATTTCCGGATATAGTCTAATCCTTCTGTGTTCACCGGCTCCTGAAAAAGCCCGATATCCAATGTATCCTTTCCGACTTTACATGGCAGAAAAAGGATATCGACACCAGCCAGTTTCGCTTCCGTTAAAGCCTCTCCGAACGCCGGATGAGTATTTATATTCGGTCTCACTTCTGTAATTCCTTCCATCTGGATCACAAATGCAATCGAGCAAGCATATCCCTCTTTCTGCGCTTTTGTAAGTTCTTTCAAATGTTTGACACCCCGCTCTGTAGGTGCATCCGGAAAATATCCCACACCATCGATTTCAAGTGTACACCCTTTTACTTCCATCAAATACTTCTGGTTCCCCTTTTCCATATAAAAATCAATACGGGAAGCTCCATATGTATATTCTGGTTTTATCACATCATAATCTTTCGTTTCCAACCATTCTTTCACAACTTTATTCGATGCCTGGCTGTCAATATTTACCCAGCCTAACAACTCTTTATACACTGCTACCAGATCGTACTTCGTTTTACGGTTCGGATTATCCGAAACTTCCAGCCTTACCATAGCCTCCGGCAACAATAATTCTCTGCACCGGCCGGTATTTTTTACATGTACGGTTTCTACTGTGCCATCAATTTCCACCTGCGCAACGAAACGATTCGGCCGGTTTATAAATTTTCCTTCTACGATTTTTCTGTATTTCATGATTCCATCTCTTTCTTAATCCACGTCATGATCACATCCACCAGATAATCCTGCTGCACCTGGCTCAGCTCTTTTCCCGGCCGGATCTTATGCCATTTTCTGATACATTCCCGACAGCAGGTCGCAGTGGCATGCTGGGCTATAAATACCGGATGGCCACGCATGGGCGTCTGCTTTCCGTCATTCGGAATCACTGCCGGTGCTTCCCGTTTGGCGATAAAACCTCTCGCATGTTCTTCAATTTTATCCAGCCCCTTACTGTTAATATAATCAATGTCTGCCTGTGTCAAATGAAAACGACTGCGGAATTTTGATTGTCCAAGATGCTCAAAAAGTTGTCTGTACCATTCGTCTTTTGTCACGTTTCTCAATTCTCCTTACAAACGTCAATCCAGCCTTTTGCGCCGCAGATCTGCTCCAATTCGTCCACAGATAATTTCACTGCACTGTGATCGTCCCCTGCTGCCGGATATACCACCTCAAACTGACGCAGACTCTCATCCAGATATACAACAACCCCTTCATTAATCCCAAATGGACACACACCGCCGGGCGCATGCCCGATCCAGTGTTCTACCTCCTCAAAAGGAATCATTTTCGCTTTTAAATGAAATGTGTCTTTATATTTGCGGTTATCTATTTTTGCTGTACCCTCTGTCAATATCAGTACCGGCTGGTCATTCTGCAAAAATGACATTGTCTTTGCGATCATCCCCGGTTCTACTCCAAGTGCCTCGGCTGCCTGTGTCACTGTTGCCGTCGAGTCTTCTAACCGGATCACTCGATCCAACATTCCTTTTTCTTTCAAATATATTTCCGCTTTCTCCTGCGACATTGTAATCTTCCTCCTAAATCATTATAACACAAAAACATTACACTATAGGAAAAGCAATCCATTTCCTGCAAGCAGGCTGGATTGCTTTTTTTCTATGTGCAGTGCTTACTTTTGCACAATATTTATGATTTTTTTCGGTACGTAAATCTCTTTGATGATATTTCCTGTCAGTTTGTCTGCGACTGCCTCTTTTCCGGCTGCAATTGCATCTTCTTTAGAAATATCTGCTGCTACGGAAATGACAGCTCTTGTCTTTCCGTTGATCTGTACCGGCACCTGGATCTCATCGTCTTTCATGGCTTCTTTATCGTATGTCGGCCATCCGGCTGCAAATACGCTGCCTTCATGTCCTAACTGCTCCCAGATTTCCTCTGCGATGTGTGGGGCAAATGGTGATAATAATACTGCCATTGTTGACAATGTCTCTTTATCGATTCCGCCCTCTTTCTTCGCAATCTGTACCAGGTTGTTGTTGTGCTCCATGAATCCTGAGATTGCTGTATTTAAGCTGAAACTCTCCAGACGTGTGGTGATATCATATACCAGTCTGTGACGCTCTTTGATCATTTCTTTCGTTGGCTGAACGTCAGCATCTTTGCTGTCCATAACCAGATTCCATACTCTCTTTAAGAAACGGTTGACTCCATCGATTCCTCTGTCATCCCACTCTGCATCTAACTCCGGTGGTCCTACGAATAATTCGTACATTCTCAGAGAATCACATCCGTAATCTCTTACCAGATCATCTGGTGATACGACATTTCCTTTTGATTTACTCATCTTGATACCGTTCTTACCAGTGATCATTCCCTGGTTGAACAGTTTGTGGAATGGCTCATCAAAATCAATGACTCCGATATCGCATAAGAATTTTGTATAGAAACGTGAGTACAACAGGTGAAGTACCGCATGCTCTACACCACCGATATACATATCTACCGGAAGTAATGCATCTGCTTTTTCTCTTGATACTAATTCTTTATCATTGTGATTATCTACATAACGTAAGAAATACCATGATGATCCGGCCCACTGAGGCATTGTATTTGTCTCACGTTTTGCTGGTTTTCCACACTGTGGACAAGTGCAGTTTACCCACTCTTCAATTCCTGCAAGTGGTGACTCTCCTGTTCCTGTCGGCTCATAAGACTCTACCTCTGGCAGACGAAGCGGTAACTGATCCTCCGGTACCGGTACATTTCCACAGTCCGGGCAATGTACGATCGGGATTGGCTCTCCCCAGTAACGCTGGCGTGAGAATACCCAGTCACGCAGTTTATAGTTTACAGTTGCACGTCCGATTCCTTTTTCCTCGATGATATGTGGAGCTTCTTTTTTCAGCACTGCTGATTCCATACCATTCCACTCACCAGAGTTGATCATGATTCCGGATGCCTCTGTATAAGCCTCTGTCATATTCTCGATCTCTTTGCCATCTTTTGCAATTACCTGGATGATCGGAATGTTGAATTTTGTTGCGAACTCAAAGTCACGGTCATCATGGGCCGGTACACACATAATTGCTCCTGTACCGTAATCTGCCAATACATAATCAGAAAGCCAGATCGGTGTCTTCTTTCCGTTTAATGGGTTGATGGCATAACTTCCTGTAAATACACCAGTCTTCTCTTTGTCCTGCATACGGTCTACGTTTGACTTCATAGATGCATCGAAAATGTATTTTTCAACTGCTTCTTTTGTCTCCGGTGTTGCCAGTGATGCTGCCAGTTCATGCTCCGGTGCAAGTACCATAAATGTAGCTCCCCACAGAGTATCTGGTCTGGTTGTATAAACAGTAATTTTCTCGTCTCTTCCTTCTACCGGGAAGTCTACCTCTGCACCATAAGATTTACCGATCCAGTCTGTCTGCATCTTTTTAACCTTCTCCGGCCAGTCAAGTTTGTCCAGATCATCTAACAGTCTGTCTGCATATTTTGTGATACGTAACATCCACTGACGTAAATTCTTCTTTGTAACCTCAGAACCGCAACGCTCACATTTTCCACCTACAACTTCTTCGTTTGCAAGACCTGTTTTACATGAAGGACACCAGTTGATCGGGAACTCTTTCTCATAAGCCAGGCCAGCTTTGAACATCTTTACAAAAATCCACTGTGTCCATTTGTAGAACTCAGGATCTGTTGTATTAACTTCTCTGTCCCAGTCATATAATGCAGCGATCTCGTTGATCTGACGCTTGATATTCTTAACGTTAGCTGCTGTAGATACTGCCGGATGAACCCCCATCTTGATCGCATAGTTCTCAGCCGGAAGACCAAATGCATCCCATCCCATTGGATGAATGATGTAGTAACCCTGCTGCAGTTTGTATCTGCTCCATACATCAGAGATAACGTATCCTCTCCAGTGTCCTACATGGAGACCATTACCTGATGGATATGGGAACATATCCAGACAGTAATATTTTTCTCTCTTAGTTCCATCTTCATTTACTTCGACGTTAACCGGATTCTTCTCCCAGTTCTCACGCCATTTTTTCTCAATTGCCTTATGATTATAAGGTATCTTAGACATAAAAACATCCTCCTACTTACTTTAATTACTTGGTGAGGTCCTTTCGAACCTAGTAAGTAAAGTACAACCTGCCGACTTGGCGAGGTCCTCTCGAGCCTAGTGGCATGGTTGTTCCCTCTTTACCCATTTACCCAAAACAAAAGCCTTCTCATCTCCAAGAGACGAAAAGGCTTAACTTCCGTGGTACCACTCTTCTTCATGCAAACTTCCGTCCACATGCACTCATTACTTCCATAACGGGGAAAACCGCTATTGCCTACTCTGATATTCCATGTTCAGCAATAGAACTCCGAGGCGAGTTGGGAGATCACGCTTACTGCCTCACACCATCCGGCAGCTCTCTGAATAACGATCGTCTCTTAATACTCCTCATCTTAGTCTGTCACTTTATTTATAAGGTTTTATAAACCATTTCATATACTCCACTATTATAGGTACAATGATAAAATAAGTCAAGTACAAGCTTCACAGATTTTCAGGTTATTTTTCTCCCCAAAGATGTCTTCCGAAGAATCCAGACACTCATAAAAGACACTACAATGATCAGTAATGTCAAACACGGGATCACTATCCAGGCTGGTGCATCTGCAGCCTCCATATATTTCTTATAATTATCCAAAAACAAAATATGGATCAGATAGATTCCAAAAGAGCACCCACAGAAGAGATCCATGATTCTTCTTACACTCTCTCCCGGACAGAATTCTGTTTTTTTCAAACGGATGATAAATATAAAAAACATACAAGCCGCCAACGCAAGAAGCGGATTTTGATACTCCATATATTTTTCACAATGTACACCATTTTTCACTGTATGGAAAAAAGTCATTATAATATTAATTCCCATACAACACCCAAACAATACTACAGGAATTTTCTGATTTCGAATCACATGTTTTCTATATTTATATATGTAATATCCAACAAATACATAGTACGAATAGATTTTATCGCCAACTAACGGCAGATCATAGTATGCTTCCTCATGTTCAAATGACAACAAATACGTATAGATCACCGCTACTGTGATCACAACCAAAAAAGCCTGCTCCATTCTCAGATTCATATGCTTACACATAATCTGAAAAAAGGGAAGTACCATATAAATGGGGATCATCGCATATAAATACCACAAATGAGCCTCTGCCGGTTCATAAAATATTGTTTTAAGATTGTACGGTGTTTTCATGTAAAAATTGTTCCATAACGTATAAATCAGACTCCACACAATCAATACAATAAAAAAGCGTAACAGTCTACGTATATGTTTTTCTAACGGTTCTTCTCTTCCCAAAAGAAGTGCTCCGGTAATCATGAAAAAGCAAGGGACGCTGACTCTCGCCAGCATATCTAATATCAATGCAAATACATATTCGCTCTGATGTATCTCACCATACGCACGACAATAATAATTTGTTACGTGGATCAGAATTACAAATACGAATGAAATAATCCTGATCAATTCCAAATTATAATTTTTTTCTCCTCTCATTGTCTTTTAAAGTTTCCTCCCATATCTGTAATACACATTAAATATTTCTGTCTTTATCAAACGACCGGATAAATCATACACCTTCCAACTATGATTATGCAAGTTTTATATATTATATAAAAGTTACATTTTTTTTGTTGTTACTGCCACATCTTTAGTGTATAATAAACATAAGTTAATCGTACTGAGGCGTTTCAGTATAATATGTCACGTAAAGGAGAGATTGCCATGGTAAATTTATTAACAGGTCCTAAGGGCAGCGGCAAAACACAGAAAATGATCGAATTAGCGAACGAACAGGTAAAGGAACGCAACGGTAACGTTGTTTTCATCAAGAAGACACACCGTGATACCGCAAGCGTTTCTTTTGATATTCGTACAATCTGCATGGATGATTATCCAGCAATTACTAACACAGACGGATATCTCGGATTCATTTATGGTATGTATAGTTCTAACAGTGATATTGAGTGCGTATTTATCGACGGTATTTTAAAGCATGCAGACATCTCTATTGAGAATATGCCGGAATTTCTTGAGAGACTTAAGAAACTTTCTGAAGATTGCAAGATTGAATTCTACGTTAGTATCAGCGCAGAGAAATCAGAACTTGCTGATATCAGCGATGTTACATATCTGAACTAATAGAATAATAAGAGCGGAAAATCCCTGGCAGATATCTGCCAGGGACTTTTTGTCAGGCAACAAGCCTGATCCATTTCTATTCTACCGCTGTATTTTCCGCTGCAACATCATCTGAGACATCATCCCCGGACACAATATTTTCGTTTGTCGTATCTTTTGATTTTGTCTCATCTGTCACTTCTTCTTTCTTGCCATCTCCTACTTTCAGGGACAGTACCAGATTCGAATCACCATTTTCTTTATATTCCATCGCTACCGTTTCCCCGGTTTCCAAACGGATAACATCCAGGAAATCTGCCACCGAGATGTCATAAATATCTTCAGAGTTATCTAACATCAGATAATAGTGGGAAGTTCCGTCGATAACTGCCTGTGCGATCTTTGTGATCTTGCCGGTAACCGTCTGTACTTCTCTGGTATCTTCCGCTTCTTTCTTTACGCCATTACTTAACAGCAATTCCAGGTAATTATCTTCACACTGGCTGACGCTGTCTCCGATTGCTACAATCTGATATTTCTGCACATTTACCATCGCATACTTCTTTACCAGTCCTGCATCATCTTTCAATGCCACAAAATATGTCGGTTCTCCGGAGATATTCAATAATAACGGGAAGGTTGCTGTATATTTCAGATTCTGCACCTGACCTTCCGCCGAAGACATTGCAGAAGATTCTGTCGCGCCTTCTACCTCATAATATTTCGTCTCCATGGTTCTCTGATTTGACAGAACAAAACCAACATTGGACTGGTCGCCGTTTACAGAAGTAACACCCGTATACATCCACACATCATCATCCAGTGCCAGATAGTTGTAGCCATCTGTCGTGCTGAGACAATCTTTCTGACTCAATACGCTGTTAAAGAATCCATGTTTTAATGTTCCATAATAGTCAAATAACTGTACCAGAAGATCTGCCGAGTACACTCTGTCCACCCACTGTGGCACTTTACCCACATCATAAGTCTTTGTCTCTCCGGTAATTGCATTACACAGCACAACCTTTCCTACAGTCTCACCGCCGAATAATCCGATACTAAACTTCTTTACCGGAGCAATCCAGTATGGTACGCCGTCCTCATCAATTTCAAAACTCAGCTCGCCGTAAATATATGTCGGATGAGCAAATCTGAGGTGTCTGTAAATGTTTCGGTTCAAATGATCACTGGTCGTATATTTCATTCCCTGATCCAGTTTCACAAGCTCCGTATTCTGTGTCGCCATATTGATACGGATATACGCCGGGATACCATTCCTCATATTCGTAAACCATTTGATCAGATTTGCATATTTCAATGGTGACACTCTCACCGGATTATCTTTGTAATTAATCTGACTGTAAATATCGTCTACCTCAAACTGGGATACCATATCTACCATACTTCCCATCTTACGATCACCCAGAAGTACTGCCGTATCACGATCCAAAAGTGGAATCTTATCAAAAGATAATTCTTCAACATCTTCCGTAAAGGTTCCCTGCTCTACCGGCATCAACTGCTGATATTTCTTTGCATTGATGATCGGTGAGGATAAGATCGAACCGATCAGATAAATAACTCCTAAAATAATAATCACCGTAAACAGGCTTTTTAAAAATTTATTTTCTTTTACTTCTGTTACACTGGCAAGTCTTTTTCGAACCAAATACCAGATCATGATGATCACTACAAATACCACCAGACCAAACCAGGTATCTGAAGAATGGATATTCACCGCAGGTATCGTTACATAATAGTATAGTCCCGCCAACAGCACTACTGCCAGAGCGATCACTGCTTTGCTTTTTGTTTTCATAACCTCTCCTTTTCTTTTTCCAGATCTGTTATTAGATTCATTCTTATGGAAACAATTCTAAAATTTACGTCTCCATGCACTGAACGTAAATAACATCAGCATCGGGAACAGTTCCAGTCTTCCGGCAAGCATATCAAAACTTAATACCAGTTTCGATAATGGCGAAAATGCCGAAAAATTACCAGATGGGCCAACCTCGGAAATTCCCGGTCCTACATTTCCGATACATGTCAGTACGGAACTGAATGTTGTTGCGAAATCTTTGTTATCAATTGCCACAAGTAATACCGATAACACCAGCACCCCTGCATATGCCATCACATAAATTGATAAAGTCCGAACGCCTTCTTCATTTACCTTTTTCCCGTTGACCTTGATAATACTGACATTTTTAGGATGTGCCAGCCTCATGATCTCCCTCTTAATACATTTACCGATCATGATAAGACGTGAAACCTTAATACCACCACCCGTCGAAGATGCACAGGCTCCTACTACCATCAGCATCAGCAAAATACACTGCGACAGCATCGGCCAGTTATTATAATCTGCTGTAGCGTAACCTGTCGTTGTAATAATTGAAGCCACCTGGAAAACTGCATAACGGAAAGCCTTTACAATGCTGGTATACTGTCCGCTGATATTAAGTGTAATAATCAGCGTGGAACCAAAAATAATTCCCAGATATGTCCTGAGTTCTTCATTTTTCCATACAGCTTTCACTTCTCCGATCATCAGGAAATAAAATAAACTGAAATTGATACCGAACAAGATCATAAATACCGTAATAACGCCATCAATGTATGCACTGTTAAAATATCCGACACTCGCACCATAATTAGAGAAACCTCCGGTTCCTGCCGTTCCAAATGCATGGATCAGGCTATCATAAAGATTCATTCCTCCAAACAGCAGGCATGTCACTTCGATCACTGTCAAAAGCAGATACATCGCATACAAAATTCTTGCGGTTGTCGTCGCTTTCGGCATCAGTTTATCCTTATCCGGCCCCGGTACTTCTGCTCGCATCAGATACATGGAATTATTCTTATCCAGTGCTGTGAGCACCATAACAAATACCAGTACACCCATACCACCGATCCAGTGAGTAAAACTTCTCCAGAACAACATTCCCTTTGGCAAAGATTCTATATCTGTAAGAATCGTTGAGCCAGTAGTAGTAAATCCGGATATTGTCTCAAAAAATGCATCCACAAAATTCGGAATACTTCCGGAAAGTACAAATGGAATTGCTCCAAAGAATGACCACATCAACCATGCACATGCAACGATAATCATTCCTTCTTTTCCATATATGGTAAAATCTTTCGGCTTTTTTATTCCAAATATTAAATATATCATCAACAATATCACTGCCGTAATCAGGAAATCCACTCCTGTAGATTCTTTATATATACAGGATACGATTGCCGGAAGAAGTAACAACAATGCTTCGACTCCCAACATCTTACCTAATATATATTTTATCATTTTCTTATTCATAACTTTTATCCCCTACTTCAGTATATCCTTGAAATTATTCACCGAACGACACTTAGTTACGATGATGACACTGTCTCCGACTTCCAGATGCGTATCACCGTTAGGGATAATTATTTTTCTTCTTCGTCCGATACATGCGATCAGATTATTTGCTTTCAGTTTCAGATCTTTTAATGGAACTCCTACAAATTCACTCTGCTTCTTAATGATAAATTCCAGTGCTTCCACCTGACCGCCAAGCAGACGATACATCGTCTCTACATTGACACTGCTAAATGAGTTCTTTCTGGCTCTGACATAACGAAGAATCGTATCTGCGGTAGCAGTTTTGGCTGAAACAATGCTATCAATTCCCATACCTTCCACCATACGTGCTCTGTTATCTTCATTTACCTTCGCCACAATCTTATTCACACCCTGTGCACCTGCAAATAACGAAATAATAATATTCTCCTCGTCCATACCTGTCAGACTGATCAATGCATCTGCATCATGGATTCCTTCTTCTAACAATAAGCTCTGATCAGAAGCATCCCCGTTAATGATCGTTGCTTCAGGCAAAAGCTCACATAATTCCTCACAGCGTTTTCTGTTGATCTCAATGATCTTTACCTGCATCTTTGCCTGTATCAGGCGGTTTGCCAGATAATAACAAACATGTCCGCCTCCACAGATCAGCACTTTCTTCACTCTGGAAAGTTTCTGTCCCATCTTCTTGAAGAAGATTCTGAGGTTGTCTCTGGATGCCGCAATATGTAGTTTATCTCCTTTTTGCAGAACGAAATTACCATCTGGGATAAATACTTCACTTCCACGTTTTACTGCACATACCAACATCTTAATCTGATAATTCTGATAAAGCTCTGCCAGTGACATTCCATCTAAGAAATTATTATCACGGATCACATACTCAATCAGCTCTACACGTCCCTTCATAAAGGTCTCTACTTTACTTGCTTCCGGGAACAATAGAACCCTCGCAATCTCATCCGCGGCTGTAAGTTCCGGATTGATTGCCATACTAAGATGCAGATCTTCCTTTAATAAATCAATCTGTCTGTAATACACAGGATTTCGAACTCTTGCAATTGTGTGACCAGCTCCCAGTCTCTTTGCAAAAAGGCAGGATAACAGATTCAATTCATCTGAAGATGTACATGCGATCACCATGTCTGCATTTGGCACATCTGCCTGTTTCTGAATCTCTACATCCGCTCCGTTTCCCTGAATACAGATAATGTCCATCTGATTAACCGCATTCTGTAATTTATCTTCATTCTGGTCAATCAATACGATATCATAATCTTCTTCCGACAGTTGTGCGGTCAGCTTATGACCAACCTTACCATCTCCAATTATAACAATCTTCATTTTCTCAAGCTCCTATAACTATATCATCTCTTATTTTTACCTATTTTTTTCATTGTCATACAGCAAAGAGATTATAGCACTTCTCTCCTAAGAAAAAAAGCCCTTTTCAAGGCTCTTTTTCTACTTATTTTATAAACTTAACCAATTCTTTACATGAAATATTATTCTTCTGCTGCACGTTTTGCGATCTCAGCTTCCTGTACATCTGAAGGAGCCTGTTCATAACGCGCAAATTCATAAGAGTAAGTTCCACGTCCACCAGTCATAGAACGAAGGGTTGTGCAATATCCAAACATACCTGTCATCGGTACATCTGCGATGATCTCCTGATATCCACTGGATACCGGATTCATACCTAGTACACGGCCGCGTCTCTTATTCAGATCACCCATAACGTCTCCTGTATAGTCATCAGGAACCAGAACCTTTACAGATGCAATTGGCTCTAACAATACCGGTGCAGCATCCATAAATCCTTTCTTGAAGGCCTGGATCGTAGCTGTCTTAAAGGCCATCTCCGAAGAATCTACCGGATGATAAGATCCATCATATAAGGTAGCTTTCACACCTACTACCGGATATCCGGCAAGAGGTCCTTTCACTACAGATTCCTGCAGACCTTTTTCAACTGCCGGGAAGTAGTTCTTAGGAACTGCTCCACCTACTACACATTCTTCAAATACATAAGGGGTCTCCAGATCACCAGATGGTTCAAATTTCATCTTAACATGTCCATACTGACCATGACCACCGGACTGTTTCTTGTACTTGGTATCTACATCAGAATTCTTCTTGATCGTCTCTCTAAATGCAACCTTTGGTGTCTCCAGTGTAACTTCACATTTATAACGTTCTAACAGCTTGCTTACAACAACTTCCAGATGCTGATCGCCCATACCATAAATCAGCGACTGACGGTTCTCACTGTCATTTACAGCCTTCAGTGTTACATCTTCTGCCATCATCTTCTGAAGTGCCTGAGAAACTTTATCCTCGTCTCCTTTGTTCTTCGTTACATACTTCATATATGTATAAGGCTTGGAATATTCTGTCTTTCCATACAGAACCGGTGTATTCTTTGCGGATAAGGTATCACCTGTTCTGGTATTTCCAAGTTTTGCGATTGCCCCGATATCGCCTGCAAATAATTCACTGACTTCTACCGGTTTGTTACCTACCATTGTATAGATCTTGCCAAGTTTCTCATCCACTTCTGATGTTGTATTAAATAAGGTATCTTCTCCTTTTAATACACCGGAGCAAACTTTGATAAAGGAATATTTTCCGATAAACGGATCTACCATTGTCTTAAATACATATGCTGATTTTGCTTTCGCGAAATCGTAGTTAGCTTCGTAAATCTCATTCGTCTTACGGTTGATTCCCACACATTCTCTCCAGTCAGGACTTGGGAAGAATCTTACGATATCAGATAATAAGTTCGCAACACCCTGTGCTTCAATGTTGGATCCCATAGCAACCGGTACAATACTTCCGTTCATAACCTCTGTACGCATTGCTGCACGGATCTCTTCTACTGAGAACTCATCGCCTTCAAAATAACGCTCCATGTATTCATCACTGATCTCAGCAACTGCTTCTAACAGTTTCTCACGATATTTCTCCAGGTTCTCAATACTGTAATCAGGGATCTCACACTCTTCTCTCTGTCCGACGCCTGTATATCTTCTGGCTGCGTTCTTGATAATATTAACGTAACCTACTAACTTCTCATTCTCTCTGATCGGCATGAAATGAGGCGCGATCACCTTACCATACTTCTCCGTCAGATCTTCAACTACCTGACGAAAACTTGCATCATCCACATCCATCTCTGTAACGTAGATCATACGCGGCAGATTATACTTATCACATAATTCCCATGCCTTCTCTGTACCAACTTCTACGCCGGCCTTACCAGATACAACGATAACTGCTGCGTCCGCTGCACTGACTGCCTCTTCTACTTCTCCTACGAAATCAAAATATCCTGGTGTATCAAGGATATTGATCTTCGCTTTCTCCCATTCGATCGGTACTAATGTAGTACTTAAAGAGAACTTACGCTTCTGCTCTTCTTTATCAAAATCACTGATGGTATTGCCATCTGTAATCTTACCCATACGATTGGTTGCTCCCGATACGTAGGACATAGCCTCGACCAAACTGGTCTTTCCGCTTCCGCCATGTCCTAACAACACCACATTTCTGATCTCATCCGTTCTGTAAACTTTCATAAATTCCAGCCTCCTTATCCGCTAAAATACTCATGTGAATATTGTACTAAAAAATCAGTTGCATTACAACTCTTTTATGCATCTTTTACAATTAATTTATGTTTTTTCTGACAGAAGCCTTATTTACAAACAATTATCAATAAGTATTTTCTTTGTAATCCGGTTTGCTTTTCCACTTTAAAGTAACGTAGTATTGACATTCTTTTTGTTACCATTTAAAATGAAACATGCTATGGAGTATGAAAAGGAGGATTCTATTCAATGAAACATAAAATCGGCTTTATCGGACTGGGACTTATCGGCGGATCTATTGCAAGGGCTATCCGTCAGTATTACCCAGATTACGAGATTGTCGCTTTCGATAAAAGTAAAGAAACACTTGCACTGGCCACACAGGATTCCATCATCGATGTGGCAGCTACAACGATCGATGATAATTTCTATCACTGTGATTATATCTTCCTGTGTGCTCCGGTTGCATTTAACACGGCTTATCTTTCACAGGTACAGAAGTACCTCGAAGGGGACTGTATCTTAACGGATGTGGGAAGTGTCAAGACCAGTATTCACAAAGAAGTAGAGGCACTTGGGCTTGAGGAATTTTTTATCGGCGGACACCCTATGGCGGGCTCTGAAAAAAGCGGATTCGCCAATTCAAAGGCCATGCTGATTGAGAATGCCTACTATATATTAACACCGACCGACAAGGTCCCTAAAGAAAAGGTTGACCGCTATGAGAAATTTGTCGCCGACTTAAAGGCAATCCCGGTGATCTTAGACTACAGCGAACATGACTATGTAACAGGCACCATCAGCCATCTGCCGCATATCATCGCTTCCACACTGGTGAATTTCGTCAAGGACACCGACACGAAAGAAGAACTGATGAAGAATCTTGCCGCCGGAGGATTTAAAGATATTACCCGTATCGCTTCCTCCTCACCGACCATGTGGCAGCATATTCTTCTGAAAAATAAAGATTATGTCTCCCGTATTCTCGGCGAATACATCGAGACATTAAAAGATGCAAAAGAACTGATTGATACAGAAGATGAATCAGGAATCTATCATATGTTTGATACATCCAGAAATTACCGGAATTCCATTCCGGGATCTTCTTCCGGTCCGATTAAAAAAGTATTTGCCATCTACTGCGACATCATCGACGAGGCCGGTGGAATCGCAGCCATCGCCACGATTCTGGCATCCAACGGTATCAGTATCAAGAATATCGGTATCGTACACAACAGAGAATTTGAAGAAGGGGTTCTGCGTATAGAATTCTATGATGAAGACTCTTCCAAGAGAGCTTCCGAATTACTGCAGAAATTCAGGTATATTGTATATGAGCGTTAAACAGATCACACCAGTTACTAATTTACACGGAGAAGTAGACATCCCGGGAGATAAATCCATCTCCCACCGTTCCATCATGTTCGGTTCTATCGCACAGGGCACAACGGAAGCCACACATTTCCTGGAAGGTGCCGACTGTCTGTCTACCATTGACTGCTTCCGCAAAATGGGAATCGAGATTGAGAAGAAAGACAAACGTATCCTGGTAAGAGGAAATGGGCTCCGGGGATTAAAGACTCCGTCTGAGACTTTAAATGTGGGCAACAGCGGTACTACTACCAGACTAATCTCCGGTATTTTATCCGGTCAGGATTTTACATCTGTTCTTTCCGGTGATAACTCTTTAAATTCCAGACCCATGGGGCGCATCATGACCCCGTTAAACAGCATGGGCGCCAGGATCACCAGTATCAATGGGAATAACTGCGCACCGTTAAAGATCGAACCGGGACAGCTTCACAGCATTAAATACCAGTCTCCGGTGGCTTCTGCACAGGTAAAATCGGCCGTACTGCTTGCCGGAATGTATGCCGCTGACGGAGAGACTTCCGTTACAGAACCGGCACTTTCCCGCAATCACACTGAGTTGATGCTGCAGGGATTCGGTGCTTCTGTGACTTCTATTCTCCACCCGGACGGACAGGCAACTGCCTGCATCGCACCTTGCGAAGAATTATACGGTCAGCAGATTGAAGTACCGGGCGATATCTCTTCCGCTGCCTACTTTATCGCTGCCGGACTGTTAGTTCCTAATTCTGAAGTTCTGGTCAAAAATGTGGGAACCAACTTCACCAGAGCCGGTTTCCTGAAAGTATGCGAAGCCATGGGAGCTGATATCACTCTGGTCAATACTTCCATCCAGGGTGGTGAGCCAAGAGCCGATATTCTGGTAAGAAGCAGCAACTTAAAGGGCACTGTCGTGGAGGGAGATATCATCCCGACACTGATTGATGAGATTCCGATGATCGCCGTAATGGCAGCCTGCGCTGACGGGACCACGATCATCAAAGACGCAGCCGAATTAAAGGTAAAAGAGACCAACCGCATCGACACGGTTACGGAAGGTCTGAAAAATATGGGTGTGGACATCACCCCTGCCGATGATGGAATGATCATCAAAGGCGGCACCACATTAAAGGGTGCAAAGATCAATAGCTACTTAGACCACCGTATTGCCATGGCATTTTCCATTGCAGGTCTTGTGGCAGAAGGTACAACAGAGATTTTAGACAGCCAGTGCGTCGATGTATCTTATCCGGCGTTCTTTGCGAATCTGGAATCGCTTCGGTAGATAATGAAAATTCCCGGCATTTTGAGGACACCTCATTCGCCGGGAATTTTCTTCTTAATATAAACTTTAAATAAGGGTAACTTATTACTATACTACTTATTATAAACAATCTATTTCATATATTTTGCTTTCTCTGATGCTACTGCATTTACCAGTTCTGGCTTATGGACACTGTAGAATTTTTCCAGTTCTCCCAGTACAAATACGATATCTTCTTTGCGTTGGATTTCCTTATTCCTTGCTAATAATTCTTCGTATTCCTTCGTATCTTCTCCACCCCGGAACTGACCATATCCACAACAGCATTCTGCCTCTTCTTCTTTGTTGTCTTTAAGATTCATGAACCGGGTATTTAAGTAATACTCAATTCTACATGGATCATTTTCTTTTTCCAACTCTTCAATGTCTAACCGAAAGCTCTCTCTATCTAACATTTGTTCTCCTTTCCGCATCCTCTAAAGATGCATAACCATACATTTTTGCCATATGTTCTCGCACTTCATATGTCAGGTTTCTGTGTTCTTTTTCACATGTTTCAATAAATTTACAATATAGTTTCTGTGTCTCTGTTCCGTAAGAATACAGTTCTCCCCGCTGATAAGTTTCCACGGAAGTCCATCCAAACCGCTCTTCATACTGATGAATGGGTCTTCCATTTCCTGCGAAGTTTGGATACTCCTTTGCAAAGGTTTCCGCCCATTTTACCTGTATCTGTACGGTTTTCTCCATCTGTTCTCTCTGAACGGGAGTAATCTCCGGCAGTACATGGCAGATTTTTCTGTACCCTTCCGGGTCTGTCACTTCCATCATATATGCATATTTATTGAAGATTAAATTACTGCCGGAAGCATCTGCTTCTTCAAGATCATTCAGATAAGATTCCAGAAGTTCCTCAGGCCAGGCCAGAAACTGGCTCAGCCTCATAATATGGAACTGCTGCCAGTCATCCTGACACCCGGCTCTTCCCCCCTGATTATTCACTTTTTGAAATTGATTCCACTCGATCTGTATGATTTCTTCCTGAATCTCATTCATATCTATTCCTCCATTCGTGCCAATGCGAAAGAAAGGAATTGGCTCTCTGCGCATTGGCACTATCCCATCATCACAGGTAAATTACGAAGAGCTTCATCTTCTATTCTCTCTGTTACTGACAATGCCTGATCTTCGAGATAATCTGAAAGGTCAGCGCTCATATCTTGTCTGTAGAGCTCTTCTCTTATTTTTCGGCATATGATTTCAATCAGATACGGATTTTCTTTCGCCATTATCGGATTTTCCGCCAGACTCTTTAATATGCTTCCAGTTCCATAATCATCTGGCAACTCCGCAAGTTCTCTCCACATCCATTTATAATACGGACAGTACTTCTTATTTAAAAGATATACTACGCGGATCGTTTCCTGCATAAATTGATCCAGGGCAAGTCTGGCCGCCACTGCATCTTTTCGTTTTGACATCCTGGCATAATTCACCTGACCGCAATGTGCCATTTTGATCAGATTCGCTGCGATCTTTTTTCTTCTCACATCTTCCGGATAAAACTTAAGTAGATGTCTTCGGATTCGCATAAATTCTGTATCTTCGCCCCGGAATATCTCTCCATTCGTTGCCACCGCAAGGTAGGATTCCGGTAATCCGAGCCATTCTTCCACACTTTTCGGATAAACATTACTTCCCAGAAATCTCCGGTAAAATGCTTTGGTCTCAATGACTCCTCTGCGTTCCATCGCCTGCTTTCGCCTGATTTTAAATGCCACACCTTTATATTCTTTCGGGAATGATTCGTAGATCAGCCGCATATGATATCCGATTTGCCTGTAAGTATCTTCTGAAAGCCAGATACAAAAAGAAGGTCCATAATCATGGTCTTTTGACAATTCATCATCAAATCCAAAGCATTCGGATCCTTCTCCCACAAGGCCTACCGTAATCTTATCCAAATAAGGTGCAAACCGTCTCTCCAGGATATCTTTTCCATATTCTTCATAATAGTCCCGCGAAAGTCTCATTCCTGACAACATCTTTTCACGCTCCAACTTCTTCACGATATCGTCCGGCAGCTTCTATATTTTCTGTTATGATCCCTATCTCCCTCTCATATCCCGCAAGTTCACCATCCAGCTCCTTCAATAACATCCGTGCGCGATTTCCATATATCCATGCATTTCTGTAATTTTTCTCCTGCATGCTTGTCACACACATATTATTCATAAGTCCCAGATATCTTACATCATAAATATTTTCATTCTGATAGATTTCCTGAACCTCCAGATACAGATCCATGGCCTTTTCAAATTGCTTTGCTTCTTTATATATCGTTGCGATATTTAAAAGCACCGTTGCTCCATCAATCGTGTCCCAGAGATTCATTTTGTCTACTAACTCCAGCATCTGTTCCGCTGTTCTCCATGCATCATTCATCCTGCCGGAATGCCTGTAATATCCGGTCAGTTCATTCAAAATAGATAAAGCTGCAGAATCTTCATCCCCATCAAGAGCCTCTTTCGCCTTTTCTTCCAGATACCTTCCGGCATCCTCGATCCTGTCTAAAGCAAACATCTCATCCGCTTTTGTCAATACTGCTTCCACATCCATCACTCTCAAACTCCTTACACGGCCACAGTTTCCGCCGGATATCTTGCATCAATCAATGTTCCGATATATTCGGCACCTTTTGAGATTGCAATATCTCTTTTTATATTCTCTTCCTCTTCATCCTTGAACAATTGTCTCAGTCTCTCCTCCGGAAGAAGTGACATCTCTGCTAATCTGTGAACCTCTGCATCGTACTCGGCACCGGTTGCCAGCAGATTCTGATCTCTTGCAATCTCATACAGGACCATTCGGGATTTCAACTGTTTTTCCGCTTCTTTCGTAAAATCCTTCAACAGATCCTTCTCGGTTGTCCCGGTCTCTTCATAATATTTTTCCAGATCTTCTCCATTATTTGCCAGTTGCTGATCCAGCGCGCGTATCATCTTTCGTGCCCGCTCATCCGCTTCTTTCTCCGATACTTTAATCTTACTGGCACTTACTACCTTTTCTATATAAGCTGTCTGCAGAAAATATCTTCTGGTATCAGCCACACTCTCTTTAGGAGCTGCCTTTGCATCTTCCTCTGCTTTTTTAATTTCTTCCGGTAAGAGGGTGACATTTTGATAATCACATAACCGTATACTTGATTTGTTTTTATAACTCATAATCCATTTCCTCGCTCCCCTTTTATCTACACTGAATTTTCAAAAAAATTATTAAGTGCTTCCGCTTCCTGTTTCAGCCTGTCATAATTTAATATATAAATATCTCCACCTTCACAATGTTCAATCAATTCATCTTCTTCCATCTTATTTAATAAATTATAAAAATTTCTGCGACTGCTTCTAAGCATTTCACAAATATTCTTTACATTGTTAAGATGACAGACTCCGTCCACTTCATGGTCAATAATATATGCAGCAATATGTTCCCTCTGACTAAAAAGATGTAATGATAAATCTTTTTTGTACATCGTATATAGTCTGGATATCAATTTATTATTAAAATGGCGTTGGAATCTTATATCTTTATTGATCATCTCTCTAAATTGATTACTAGGAATACGAATAAATGTACTGGTGATTACCGTAACCGTCGTACAGTAAAAATTATGTCCGAATAAATTCGACAAATGTCCAACATAATTATCTTCCGTCAACATATCAACAATAATTTTCTTTCCATTAGTACCTTCCGTTTCTACTTTTACCTTTCCGTTTACCAGAAACCATACATAATCCTGTTCATCATTATTTATTGGTGATACAACCACATTACCAGCAGGAATCCTATATAACTTATGTAAATCCGGAAACGCTTTTATATATGGATAAATGCTGGTCTCTTCGAGTTTCATGTTCCGTTCCTCCTTTTTCTTTATTTTAAGATTATTTTTATACGTACCTTAACGC
This sequence comes from uncultured Lachnospiraceae bacterium, assembly GCA_934351835.1. Taxonomy (GTDB): domain Bacteria; phylum Bacillota; class Clostridia; order Lachnospirales; family Lachnospiraceae; genus CAKRJP01. The sequence goes on along the minus strand of CAKRJP010000001.1, from coordinate 217,973 downwards.
TGCACTCATTATATATAGATAGCCATAAAATGGCGAGTGCATTTTTCACATTTTGCGTATTATCCTGATATTTTCTTATCGTTTTTTTGTGCATTTTCTCCATAAGTGCATTTTGCACCTCCACTTTCTTTTGCACATTTTCTATAATTATTTTTTACTTTTGTTTTAATCATTGTGCATTTTTCACTAAACATCTGCGTTCTCTCATGTTAAATTCCAATCAAACATTTAACAATCGAGGAGGTTTAATTTATGGAAAACGAAAAACGAATCCAAGAAATCTTAAAGAGACGTGGTCTTGATGTAAATTCTGTAACCGACTTCGTTGACGAAGAAATTCCAGAACCATCGCCAAGATTTACTAAACTCATCAACATCTATTATCAGATGAAGAATTCCATCGATATGGAATATCCTTACTGGTACAACCGTGTATGGTGGGAAAACGATGGTGATATCACAGAGATCCGTCGAGCAAAAGCTGAGGCAGCCGCCTTAAGCCACATGACTCCTACTATTTTACCTGGCGAGTTACTGTTTGGTAACAAAACACGTAACTTCCGTGGAGCTTTCTGCTTCCCTTGGGTTGATGCTTCCTTCTTCAACGCAGCCGCAGAAGCTATGATGGCAGGTGTTGACGCTCCACCAATCGCTGCAGCAGACGCTGTATCTGTTGTAGGTTCCGGCGGTGGTAACGTTACACAGGATTATGGAAATATCGTCTCTATCGCTCAAAAGTTCGGAATCAGAAGAGAAGAAATTCCATGTCTTGTAAAAGTTGCAAAATACTGGGATAACGGTTCCGTAGAACGTGTTTCTGCCCGTTTATCAGAAGCAAGACCTGACTTTGAAAAATGGCATGCTTACCGTGAATCAGTACTTGTAATGTTCGACTCATGGGCTATCCCACAGGGTCGTGAGGTTATCAACTACTACGTTCCACTGGAATATGGTTTTGACCGTATCATCGAACTCTGTGATGAAAAGATTGCTGAATACCTTGGTGAAGCAAATGATGACGGCGTACTCGGAATGAGCCGTGGCTACTATTATATCGCAGCCAAGATCATTGCACAGGGCGTTTCTAAATGGATCGAGAATTATGCAAAACGTGCGGAATACCTTGCCGGTATCGAGCCAGATGAGACTCAGAAAAAAGAATACCTGGATATCGCACAGGTTGCACACAATATCGCACACAAACAGCCATCTACATTCCGCGAGGCATTAAACCTTACATTAATGTGCCATTACGGTGTTACAGATGAAGATCCACATTCAGGACAGTCTATCGGACGTCTTGGACAGATTCTGTATCCATTCTACGAGAAAGATATTGCTGATGGAACTACTACAGATGAAGAAGTTATCGAACTTCTTGAGTTATACAGAATTAAGATCACTGCTATCGAGTGTTTCGCTTCTTCAGGTGTAACCGGTGGTGTATTATCAGGAAATACATTTAACAACTTATCAATCGGTGGTCTTGGATACGACGGATTAACCGCTGTTACTCCATTGGAGTACTTAATTGTAGAAGCAGGTATGCGTGCCAAGACAACGCAGCCAACACTTTCTCTTCTGTATGATGAGAAAACACCAGAAGACTTCCTTCTGAAAGTTGCCCAGTGTATCAAACTTGGTATGGGATATCCGGCTGTCATGAACAATCAGGGTGGTATGAACTTCATGCTCCGTCAGTACGGACCGGAAGGAATGAACATCTACGATGCTCGTGCATGGGCTCCAGGTGGATGTCTGGAATCTTCTCCGGGATGTTTCCAGCCACTTCATTACAACGGAAAGACATATATGATTCCAGGAGGTGCTGGTCCTACAGCCGGTACAGGTATCCACTTCACAGGAATGCCAAAACTTCTTGAATTAGTTCTTTCAAATGGATATGACAAACGTACCGGTATCCAGGTATTTGAACCACATAACAGAAAACTGGATACCTTCGAAGAATTAGTGGATGTATACTACAATGTTTACCTTCAGGAATTACTGGAAGTTTCTAATAGAATTAATAACCTGCAGATGGATACACACCGTAAGATCTGTCCAACCGTATGGGCTTCTGTATTAAAACCAGACTGCTTCAGAGATGGTCAGAACCAGTCTCATCTGGGTTCAAGATACAACGGAACTATCAACTTCGAATCATGTGGTACTATCAACTTCATCAACTCATTAGCTTCTATTAAGAAGAATGTATATGATGACAAGAAGTACACACTGGAAGAGATGGAAGACGCTATGTGGAACAACTTCGGATTCAAGACTGCATTTGAAACAGGTGTATATTCTCCTGACAGACGTGAAGCTACAGAAAATGCTCCGAAGTACGAGAAGATCTTTACAGATTGTGTAAATGCTCCGAAGTATGGTAACGCAGATCCATATGTAGATTCTCTTCTGCTTGACTACGAAAACCGTATGCTGCCTAAGATGCTGGCACTTCGTTCTTACATGGGCAAACAGTACTACATGTGTCAGATTTCTGTATCTACACACGGACCTCAGGGTGCTATCACTCTCGCATCTGCTGACGGACGTCTTTGTGGAACTACATACGCTGATGCATCTATGTCACCAGCACCTACAACAGATAAGAATGGTATCTACGCACTCTTTGAGTCAGCTACATGCTATGACCATGCAATGTGCCAGAACAGCCAGATGAACGTCAAGATTCATCCGACAGCTCTTAAAGGTACTCAGGGTACTCATAAATTACTTGATGTATACCGTGCTTACATGCGTAAAGGTGGATTCCACATTCAGTTCAATGTTACTTCTTCAAAGACACTGCGTGAAGCTCAGAAGAAACCTGATGATTACCGTGACTTGATGGTACGTGTTGCCGGATTTACTCAGTATTGGTGTGAAATTGGTAAACCAATTCAGGATGAAGTTATCTACCGTACTGAATATGATTCATAATTGCAGCTTAGTCTTGCCGGCTTACAGCAATTAACCAAAATAATATTTTCGGAGGTAATAAATATGAAACATTATGAATGTGCTAATTATCTGCACCTTGACTGTGAAAAAGGTATGTGTGCAATAACAAAAATGATCGTTCCTTCTGACGGCGAAGGTTCTGACGCTTGTCCAAATTTTAAACCTGGTTTTATGTGCCAGCACTGTAAAAATTTCTGTGATCCTGACAAATATGGTATCGGTACCTGTAAAGGATTCGAGAAAGAAAACTGGGCTTACGGTCAGTGTGGTGCCTTCAGTTGCGAGCACTTTGAAAAATAATATGAAATAACATCATGAAACAAAGGAAGGGTTCTCATTCCTTCCTTTGTTTTAAACTTAAACAACGGTAGGTGAATCTCTATGATGAATAATGATAAAGGTATGATTTTCGATATCCAGAGTTACTCCGTCCATGACGGCCCTGGATGTAGAACAAATGTCTTTTTTGTTGGATGTCCTCTTCAATGCAGATGGTGTGCCAATCCAGAAAGCTGGAAAGTCAAAAAACACCTGATGTTTGCTGAACGCTCCTGCAAATGGGACCAGCAATGCACTGCATGTCGTAATGCATGTCCAAACAATTCTATTCATTTTGATGAAAATGGCAAAGTTTCCGTAGACTGGAAGATTTGTAATAACTGCGAAACCATAGAATGTGTGGATTCATGTGCTGCAGGTGCATTAAAACAATGTGTGCGTTTTATGACGGTAGATGACGTAATGAAAGTTTTGAAAAGAGACTTTCCAAACTGGGGCTCCAATGGTGGAGTAACCTTTTCCGGAGGAGAACCACTGCTCCACCACGAATTCCTGGATCAGGTACTGAAGCGCTGCCGTAAAGAACAGATGCATACAGCAATCGAAACTAGTGGATATACTTCCTGGGATAATTTTATTAAAATTTTCCGCAACTTAAATTTTGCATTTGTGGATGTTAAAAACATGGATGATGAAAAACACAAATGGGGAACCGGCGTCAGCAACAAGCTGATCCTTGATAACATATCTAAGCTAACACGTTCTCCTGAATGGCACGGCAGACTTGTACTGCGCCAGCCAACAATTCATGACTATAACGACAGTATTGAAAACGCCAAGCGACTGATTGAATTTATGAACCAAAACGGACTATATGAAATTAATCTTCTCAGATTCCACCGTATGGGAGAAACCAAATGGGAACAGCTCGGCAAAAAATATGAATACAGTGATCATGGAGATATGCCGGAAGAACGTATGCTCGAATTACAATCACTATATCTGGATAATGACATTGCATGTTATATAGGGGAAGATACACCTTTCTAAAAGATATAGTATTAATAAACAAAAATGGAGGAATCAGAATGAAATCAAATCCTGGTAATATAGTAAAACAATTCTTTTGTTATATCGGTGGAATGTTGATAATCACAATCGGTATTAATATATCTAAGATGTCTAATCTTGGTATCTCTCCGGTTAGTTCTATCCCAAGAGCCTGCGAACAAATCTGGGGAATGACTCTGGGAACAGTAACAATGATTATTTATGTATTCCTGGTACTTGCTCAGATAGTAATTCTCCGCAAAAACTTCAGACCAATCAACGCCCTCGGAATCGTAATTACTTTCGTATTTAGTGCGATGATCGACTTAACAGGAACTGATCCTAATGCTTTTGGACATTTAATGTTAAACTTCCCTAGACCGGAAGGTTATGTAATGCGTTTTATCTATATGGCGGTCAGTGTTGTTGTTATCGGTATCGGAGTATTTCTTTATCTCAGACCGAACTGGATTCCATTACCGGCGGAAGGTCTGGCAGGTGCAATCTCTCAGGTAAGTGGTAAGGCATTTGGTGACTGTAAAACAATCGTAGATACTTCTATGATCGTAGTCGCATTAATTCTTCAGTTAATCTTCCTCGGAGGTTTAAGCTCTTTCGTTGGTGAAGGTGTTGTAGTTCGTGAAGGTACAGTGATTGCTGCTGTTTTTGTAGGTCAGGTAGTTAAATTCTTAAGCAAAAAATATGCAAAATCAATTGAAAACTGGCTTCACGCAGGCGAAGAAAAGAAAGAAGAAAATTAAGAATTGTCTCCACACAGTTGCACATATGTGACTTATCGGAGGAAACAGGCACATGGGTTAGGTGCATCCCGATTTATCCGATAAGCCAGCCTAAGGACACATATCGTAATTGTATGTGTCCTTTATTTATACCAAAATTTAATTCCATTTACAATAATTTACTAATTTTTATCAAAAAAATCTATCAAAGGAGGAAATTCTATGTCATTGGCCCAGATATTAGCAGTCATCATATTCGTGGTAATGTTCATTCTCATCGTGGCAGATAAAATTGAGAAACACTATGTTACCCTTACATGTGCTGCTCTTACTCTAATTCTTGTTTTCGGAGTTGCCATGCACAGCAGTTCCGCAGTTCTGGAAACACTAAATTTCCACAGCATCTTTGAACGTTCATTCTGGTATGCCGCAGGCGAAGGAGAAAGCGCCGCTTCCGGTATTAACTGGTCAACGATCATCTTTCTTCTCGGTATGATGATCATGGTAGAAGGAATGGCCAAAGCCGGATTCTTCCGCTGGCTCTGCCTGAAACTTGCGAAAGCTGTTCATTACAAAACAGTTCCATTATTTATCGCATTTATGTGTATGTCAGCAGTTCTGGCAATGTTCATTGACAGTATTACGGTTATCCTGTTTTTAGCTGCTATCACTATCGAACTGGCAAAGCTGTTACATTTCGATCCCGTACCTATGATACTAAGCGAAATCTTTTGTGCGAACCTCGGAGGGTCTGCTACCATGTGTGGTGATCCACCGAACATCATCATCGGAACTTCTCTTGGCTATTCCTTTACCGATTTCGTAACCAACACAGGTCTGATGGCACTCGTATCATTAATAGTAGTGATATTCTTCTTCTACTTTGCTTACAGAAAACAACTCCATCCAATTGACGGTGCCGTAGTCGATCCGTCTGTCGTACCGGACGCCTCTACTGCAATCAGCAGCAAATCAGATTTCGTAAAAGCATGCGTGATTTTTGCCTGCGCAGTTGTTCTTCTGGTAACACATGCAACTACAGGTCTTACTGTAGCTTTAATTGGAACATTTATCGCAATTGTAACTTTGATCTGCTTTGCGAAAGATATCAAAGAACTCTTGTCCAAAGTTGATTATAAGACACTGCTGTTCTTCATCGGACTGTTCGTCGTAGTCGGTGGACTGGAGCAGACCGGAATTCTGGTTGTTATTGCAAACCTGATTGGCAAATTATCCGGCGGTAACTTAAAGATCATGGTTGCTATCATTATCTGGATTTCCGCAGTTGCCAGTGCATTTGTAGATAATATTCCATTCTCAGCAACGATGATCCCTATTATCCAGAGTCTGGCAGCAACAACAGGTGCTGATATTTCAACTCTGGCATGGACATTATCCATGGGAACCGATATCGGTGGAAGTGCAACACCGATCGGTGCATCCGCAAATGTTGTTGGTATCGCGGTTGCAGATAAAAATGGTTACTCTATCGGCTGGGGAAGATACTGTAAAGCATCCGCTCCTGCTACGATTATCGTCATTACGATCTCCATGCTAATCATATTTGCACGGTATTGTTAATCAGCCAACTCCCTTTTCTATATATAAAATGCCTCTCCTTACTGCTTTATACAGTAAAGAGGGGCAATATTATTTTCCACTTAATACGAACAGGAGCACAATTTTATCCACACTATTTCGCCAGTACTTCCTTCAAAGCTATGATAAACCATGGCGTATATTTTTCTGCGTGCTCCACGATGTCTTTCTTTAACCACTCGATTTCTACCCATTTCACGGCATCTACTTCTTCCGGATTCTCCACCCAGGTTCCGTGATACGCGCCCACAAATAAATGATCATACTCAAATTCTGTCAGCCCATTATTGAATGGATAGCGGTAAAGAATGGAATGAACTTCTTTTAATTCTTCCGGCTCTACCGTAATCTCCAGTTCTTCTTTTAGTCTCCGTACTGCCGCCGTCTTTGTCTCTTCTCCCGGTCTTGGATGGGAACAGCAGGTATTGGTCCATAAGCCGCCACAGTGATATTTGTCAGAGGCACGCTTTTGTAAAAGCATCTTTCCGTCCTGCATTAAAAATACGGAAAAGGCCCGATGGAGTCTTTCTTTTTCATGTGCTTCCATCTTCTCCATGGTCCCGATCTCGCAATCATCAAAATCCACAAGGATTACTTCATTCATATAATTGTCCTCCGTTTTAATACTCAAATTTTCCGTCATTCTTTTCTTCCATGGCCTTGATCAGATGATAAGTATACTCACAGTAAGGTACCGGGATTCCGTATTCTTTCCCCATTTCGATCATATTTCCGGCAAACATGTCAATCTCTGTGTGACGTTTTGCATCCAGATCCTGAAGCGTTGAAAATCTGGAAGTCTGCTGCACTCCACGGAATAGATTCAAATTCTCCGGCAGCTCAATGCCTTTATATTTTGCCACTGCCGCCACTTCTTTCCACAGACCGTTCGCGATATGGTAGACATGTTCGCTGTCTATATATGCCCCATAGCCAACGGAAAGAATTGCCTGTGGAAGGTTCTGTGCCACATTCGCCGCATATTTCTCCCACATATTTCGCAAGATATCCGCACGGTAACGACAGCGGATGCCGGTATCTTTCAAAAGCTCTTCTACCTCCTGTACTCTCTCGGACGGTTCCTCTATTCCCGGTTCTCCGTAGTACATTCCGGACGTATTTTCCGGGATAAATACAATCTCATTTTCCTTTCTTACAGAAGCAATACGCATCGTCGCGTAAATCACATGTTCCATTCCGATGGCTTTTCCAATCTTCTCTTCACTGTCCACACCATTTAACAGGCTGATTACGATGGTATCTTTTCCTACCAGAGATGGCAATTTGGAAATCGCATCTTCTAATCCGTCATATTTTGTGGCGATCAGCACCAGATCCTGCTCTCCCGCTTCGTCCGCCGTACTTACCGGAAATAAATATTGCTTTCCATTGATCCTAATTCCATTTTTACTCAATCGCTCTTTTCGCTCTCCGTCCGCGATCACCTGAAAATGCTCTCCCATTTTCTCAGACAATCCCCAGATAAAATAAGAACCTACCGCTCCGGCACCAATCAGTGCCACCTTTTCAATCTTCATGCTGTCTCATTCCTTTCCGCTTATTTATCCCTATGATTCGATCCCATAGATCAACGCATTGCAGATGCATGCGGCAATGTTACTTCCACCTTTTCTTCCTCTTGCCACAATATAAGGGACTTCTTCCTGCGTCATGATCAGTTCCTTTGCCGGAACCACATTCACAAATCCCACCGGAACGCCGATGACTAATTCCGGTTTTATCTTCCCTGCCTTTATCAATTCATACAGATGAATCAATGCTGTCGGCGCATTCCCAATAGCAAAAATTAATTTTTCCTCTAATTCACAGGCTTTTTCCATACTTGCAACCGCTCTTGTAGTTCCATTTATTTTTGCCCGTGCTGCTACATCCTCATCAGACATGAAACAGTATACTTGTCCGCCGAAATTATTTAATTTCTTTTTATTGATTCCAGAGCGTGCCATCTGGGTATCCGTCACGATAGAAGCCCCTTCCTTGATTGCCTCCCTGGCTCTCTCTATGGCATGTTCCGAAAACATCAGGTTCTTCGCATAATCAAAATCCGCACTGGTATGGATGCACCGCTTGGTGATCGGTGCCTGATCCTTTGGCAGCTCGATACCCATCTCTTTTAATTCTTCCGTGATGATCTCAAAACTGCGCACTTCAATGTCCATCGGCAGTACATGTTCAATCTCTGTCTTTGTCTTGTATTCCATCAGTCCTCGTACTCCTCCATAATCTCATAGATTCGTTTCATATCCATATGCTTTCTCAACTCTTTTGCCAGAAGATCATACTGCGTTTCTTTGAAAGCCTTATAGTCTAATCCAGACTCTAAGTTGGTCTCCGATACATCCAGTCCTTTCTTCTTTGCCAGGCTCATAAATATTTTCCGGTTGACTTCCTCTTTATCAAAAATTCCATGTACATAAGTTCCATAGACATTTCCGCTCATACATCCATCTGACGATGTAACTCCGGTCACTGAATCCCGAATTTCGCTCAAAGAAGTAGCCCCTACAGTCTCTCCCATATGGATCTCATATCCTTCGAACTCTGTCCCGGAAAGCTCCGCGAAGGTTCCATCCATGTTTCCAAATCGTCCCTGCACGCGGGTTCGTCTTTTTTCTCCGGTAAAGATTGTCCGTATCGGTAGAAGTCCAAGGCCTGCTACTTTTCCCTCTCCGTCTGTAACAGAAGATTTTGCTTCGATATGTTCTGGATCTTCCAGCGACTCTCCCAGCATCTGATAGCCTCCGCAGATTCCCCAGATTGCGGTACCTTTTGCCGCCGACTTTAAAATCTCCGCTTCCAGTCCATTCTGTCTCATCCACAGCAGATCTTCGATCGTATTCTTCGTTCCCGGCAAAATAATCATGTCCGGCGACTTTAAATCTTTTTGCCTGCTTACATAGCGAAGAGAAATTCCCGATTCATTTTCAAGCACCTGAAAATCCGTAAAATTCGAAATCCTCGGCGTCCGGATCACTGCGATATCTACCAGTCCCTGTGTTCCTCCTAAAGAAAAACGTTCGGTCAGGCTGTCTTCATCCTCAATCTCCACCTGAAGATATGGCGTCACACCTACCACCGGAATATTTCCTCTCTCTTCCAACATCACGATCCCCGGATCTAAGATAGTCTTATCTCCACGGAATTTATTAATAATCAGCCCCTTTACTCTCGCCTTTTCTTCTTCCTCCAAAAGCATTAATGTACCGAGAAGCTGCGCAAACACACCGCCTCTGTCGATGTCTCCCACCAAAAGCACCGGCGCATCTACCATTTCCGCCAATCCCATATTTACAATATCATCACTCTTTAAATTAATCTCTGCCGGGCTTCCCGCCCCCTCGATCACGATGATATCAAAATTTTCTTCCAGAGTCTGAAATGCTTTTTTAATGTCCGGAACCAGTTTCTTCTTGTAAGCAAAATATTCTCTGGCACTCATGTTCTTAAGGACTTCTCCATTTACAATAACCTGAGAACCAACATCATTGGTCGGCTTTAAAAGAATCGGATTCATCTCCACCATCGGGGAAATCCCTGCTGCCTCTGCCTGCACCACCTGCGCTCTCCCCATCTCCAGACCATCCTCTGTTATATATGAATTAAGAGCCATATTCTGGGATTTAAACGGGGCAACTCTGTATCCATCCTGCTTAAAAATCCTGCACAATCCTGCACAGATCAGACTTTTTCCGGCATTCGACATTGTTCCCTGTATCATAATTTTCTTAGCCATGCAACCAACCTCTCATTTTCCTCCCGTGACCGAACCGCCACACGGTAGTAACCTGCAAACTCTCTCTTCACCTGATCCCTGCAATTTTCAGCCTGTCCCGGTTCGTCCATTCCTGACAAGCCCCGGTAGTTTCCACAGTCACGAATCAACATCCGATCCCTCAGTGCTTTTTCATATAATCCCTCAGGTCCCCTAAAGAATATGTAATTTGCCTTTGATCCGTATACTTGAAACTTCTGATCTCCAAGTTCCTGGATTGCCTCAATAATATACGTTTTTTCTTTTTTAAGAAATCTTTTAGTTTCTTCTAGATATTTTTCACATTCATGCAATGCCTCTGTGCCACAGAGCTGTGCAAGAATCGATACATTCCACGGCTGAAGCATTTCTCGGATCTTCCCCAACATAGTTTGGTCTGTTCCTATCATATACCCAAGTCTCAGTCCCGGCATACAGAAGATTTTCGTAAATGCTTTTAATATGAACAGATTCGGATATGCGTATCTCAGAGCTGTCATTTCATAGCTCTGACAATCTGACAGAAACTCTATAAAGCACTCATCCAAAATAACGGTTACTTTACATTCCCTGCAGCGGTTCAGTATCCGGATCAGAAACTCTTTTTCGATTGTCTGGCCCACAGGATTTCCCGGATTGCACAAAAATAATATATCAATCTCTTCTGTGATCAGATCCAGAAAATCTTCCTGGATCTGAAAATCGAATGTTTCCCTGCAATAATAGTATGAACATTCTGCCTGCACCGTCCGAAGTGCCAGTTCATACTCTGCAAAAGACGGAGCTGTGATCAGTGCCCTCTTCGGCTTTATTGCCTGCACCACACTGTAGATCAATTCTGCTGCACCGTTTCCACATAAAATCTCATTCTCAGACACCTGTTCGTACCCTGCGATTTTCTTTTTTAAATCTTCACAGTGCATATCCGGATAATGTACAATCTGTTCCGCATTTGCCCTTAAAATTTTCAGAACACCTTCCGGTGGTCCCAGCGGATTCGTATTCACAGAATAATCAACCTCTACCTGATTCCGGTAAATGTCACCGCCATGCAGTTGTATGTTATTTTGTATGTTATTATTCTTTTTCAAGTATTTTGTTTCGAAGTGTTCTGTCTCTCCCATAACTGCCTCGTTTTCCAAATTATCATTTCCTATTACAACCACAAAGCCAGGATAGCCGTTTTCACGCCCCACAGAATCACCACCGCAAGAATACAGGTTGCATATAATAGCTTGTGGGATCGCCGGATATCCTGTACCTCAATCTCCCGAATCGGATCTCCGATCGTCGGTTTCTGGTATAAAGTCCCAAAATACCAGGCATCGCCTGCCAGCTCAATATCTAACGCCCCTGCCATCACAGCTTCCGTCTGTGCCGCATTTGGGCTCTTGTGATTATGTCTGTCTCTTTTATAAATCCGAATTGCATTTTTATAATCTTCCCTCGTCACCAGACTTGCCAGGATCATAAACCATGCCGCCAGCCTTGCCGGGATGAAATTGACGATATCATCCAGTTTTGCCGCCACTGTTCCAAAATACAGATATTTCTCATTCTTATATCCGATCATAGAATCCATCGTATTGACCGCTTTATAAGTCCAGCCAAGGGCCGCTCCACCAATCATCATATATACCAGTGGCGCAATGATTCCATCCGAAGTATTCTCGGCAACCGTCTCCACGCACGCCTTCGTCACACCTTTTTCGGTTAAATTTTCAGTATCTCTTCCAACGATCATAGAAACTGCTTTTCTTCCGGCATCCAGACCTTCGTTTTTCAGCGCCACGTATACTTTATCGCTCTCATCTCTGAGTGATCTTGTGGCAAGAATCTGGTAACACATAAAGCTCTCAATCACGATTCCGGCAATCTGGCTGAACAAATAAGCCAGATGCAAAATCCCCCACGGCACGATTGTACTCACAAAAAGAACAATCACCACCAGGATCGTTCCACCTGTCCGTTCGCCAATTTTATTTTTTGGAAGTAAGTCTCTGATAATTTTTTCCGTCCCGGATATCAATGCCCCGATCAGCCGCACCGGATGGTACAGCCATCTCGGATCCCCCAGCAGAAGATCCAGTACAAATCCTGCTGCCACCGGAAGCATCATTCGCCATAGTAAGTTCATATCCTTCTCCATTTTCTATCTGATAATCATAATAATCCCCCGAAGGGCTCGCATATTTTTCCATAATCCCCATGATCGTACCGCCATGCACAACAAAGGCTACTCTGGTGATTCCCTCCTTTGCACACTCTTTGATACATTTCTCAAAAGCTTCCACGCTTCTTTTCTGAAAATCTTTCCTACTCTCTCCATCTGGAAATGGTAATGTTCCATTGCTGTCGATCCATGCCTGATATTCCGGGCAGTCTGAAAGCTCCTGGTAATTTTTATTCTCAAATAAACCAAAATCGCATTCCGACAAATCCGCTACCACCTGAAATGCTGTCCCCGGATAAATCAGCTTTGCTGTCTCCATACATCTTTTTTTGGGGCTTACATAAACTCTTTCGGCCTGTGGATACATCGCATGTCTGCAATTTTCTGTTATCTTTTCTCTGCCAACTCTACACAGGGATTCATCAGTCGTCCCGATATAGCGCTTTTTTAAATTTCCTTCCGTCATCCCATGACGGATCAGATAAACTTTTATTACTGCTTTTTTTAATTCTTTACACATATCTGCTTTTACTTCAATTTCATCTCGATGCCACAGACGACCCGATATACAGACTCGGAATTCTTCGCAAGTTTTGTACACACACGTCCCACCACTTCCCGGTATGTCCGCTCAAATGGGTCCATTGGTACAATTCCATATCCGATTTCATCCGTCACGATTACAATATTCTGGTTCTCTCTATATAAACGTTCTGCAAGATCTGTCACCCAAGCAAACCTATCAATAGAGTCTACATTTTCTTCCTTCTCCTCATAATGGTTTCGCATCAGACGTTCCAGGTATTTATGAAAATGAAAGATTCCCTGGCACTGATAAATGTCTTCTTCTCTGCAATTCTCTCCATCAATCCAGTGCACTTCTGAATAATGTTTTTTTGCCCAGGCTTCTTTCCCCTGATACGCACCACCTACAATAAGTATCATGCTATCTATTTTCCTCCCAGATTTTCTTAATTTTTTTATCCTAATAGTATCATCATTAATATCATAATCGTCAGTCATTCAATTATCTTACAATAGCATCACAGAGCACCACAGCCAACGCCATGAGTATTTCACAAAGCTGTAAGAAATACCCCGCCAGATCCCCGGTGATTCCACCGAATTTCTCGATGGTCATGTGATGGTAATACCCATACACGCAAAATGCTGTCACAAGTGCCGTTACTCCCAGTAACTTTCCAATCACGATCATCACCCCGCCGATCAGGAGCAGATACAAAATCAGGGCTGCTCTGGTTACTTTATCGGTGGCATTTTCCGAAAAGGTAGCAACCGTTCCCTCGCCGGATTTTCTTGCCTGTGGAAAAGTCACCACCGACAGTCCTGAAAATGCTCTCGATATCATAAAGCTGAATGCTATGACCATTACACTGCTCTCCGTCAGGGAAGAATAAATCCCTACATAAGAAAGCAGATAAATCCCACAGGAGATAATGGCAAATGCTCCCGCATGGGGATCTTTTAATATCTCCAATCTGCGTTCTTTTGACTGATAAGAACTAAGGGCATCTTTCGTATCCAGGAATCCATCCATATGAATGCCTCCTGTGACAAGCAATGGAATCAGTACAAATAATACCGTCCAGAATAACCCGGACAATAAAATCCCATGATCGCCCATCCATGACTGGAGCTTGAATGCCCCCCATAAAAGCGCTCCGATCACGCCACCGATCAGTGGAAAAAAACACATAGCATACGACATATTTTCTTCCGTCCATTCGCTGTTCGGCATAGGAATCCTGCTGTACATGGAAAATGCTATTTTGAAACTGTTAAAGAGCCTCTTTCCCATCAGCGTTTCACCTCGACCGGTATTCCATAGACAACTTCTGTCACCATATCAGAAAGTCCCGCCAGTTCCTGATTGATTTTTCCCAGAACACTCTGATATGCTTTCGTCTCTTCACTGTAAGAATCGCCGTCTGCAGTCACCTCATTAGTTACGATCACCAGGGTGTCCGTCTGCTCCTTTAGATTGCTGATTCCTTTTATGATCTTTTCAATCACAAACCGGTCCTCACAGAGTTCCCCGTCATCTGTATATAGTTCATTCGCCACAAGATTTGACATACATTCCAAAAGCACCGCCGCATTTTTTTTAATCAAGACTCTGTGAAGATCTGTATAACACTCGATAGTCATGAATCCTTTTTCTTCGCGCATTTTCCGGTGTCTTTTGATTCTTTTCTGCGCCTCCCCACCAAACGGCTGCATCGTTGCGATGTAAATACGTTCCGTCTGTTCATTTTCTGTGTTGTTCTTTTGCTGCTCGATCAGCCAGTTTTCTGCATATTCTGATTTTCCGCTTCCGCTTCCTCCGGTTATAAGATGTATCATTATTTGTCCCCTAACTCCTCATAGTCTTCTATTTCTATATCAGAAAATGTGCTCATCTTCTGATAAACTTCTACTGCCATGTCAAGGACCGGTAGAAATGCTACCGCTCCCGTTCCTTCTCCCAGACACATATCACAGGTCAGTGCCGGGGATAATCCCAGTGCTTCCAGTACCAGATGCATCCCCGGTTCCTTGGACACATGAGATGCGATCATATAGTCCTTCGCATATCCACACAGTTTTGCTGCCGTAAGTGCTGCCACTGCCGAGATAAATCCATCAATCACCACCGGAATCTGATAGTAAGCCCCGCCAAGGAAAACTCCGGCAAGCCCCGCCAGGTCATATCCACCGACCTTCGCCAGCACATCCACCGGATCTTCTTTCTCCGGTCTGTTAAGTTCTATCGCCGTTTCAATCACCTGGATTTTTCTCTCAAGTCCGGCACTGGTAAGTCCTGCGCCTCTTCCTGTCATCACTTCCACAGGGATTCCCAGAAGAACTGATGATACTGCACTGCTGGTGGTTGTATTTCCAATTCCCATCTCTCCGGTGGCAAGGATCTGATAGCCTGCTTCCTTTTTCTCACGGACAAGCTGTATCCCTGTGAAAATCGCCTCTTCGGCCTGCGCTCTTGTCATCGCCGGACCTTTGGCCATATTCCGCGTGCCGTAAGCACATTTTCGGGCAGGTACTTTCGTATCTGATGCCATTCCGATATCAATCGGACAGATATCCACCCCTGCGCTTTTACACATAATCGCCGCACTGGTATTTCCCTTAAGAAAATTCTCCGCCACAATCGCCGTCACTTCCTGTCCGGTCTGGGTCACCCCTTCTTCTACCACGCCATTGTCTGCGCACATGATGACTAACGCCTTTTTGTCGATCCGCACATTCTCATCCCGGATCATCCCGGCGATCTTCATCACATCGTCTTCTAATTTTCCCAGACTATGTAAAGGTTTCGCAATCGAATTCCATTTTCTGGCCGACCTCTCCCTGGAAGTCTCATCCAATGGTTCTATTTTTTCTATGATTTTCTGTAATTCCATCTGCTGCCAATCCATCTGTCGTTCTTCCTCTGATCTATTTCTGTCTCTGTTTCGCCTCTAATTTATTTTTTGGCATGCTTCTAAAAATGCCTCTGCCAGCTTTGGATTTCCCTGATAATGAAAATGTGGATAACCCGCAAATAACGTTTCTGTACTAATCATACATTCCCAGTGTCTCTCTGACAACGGCTTTTTCGCAGTAAAGGCATGTCCGCACTCCTTAGCATCATAATAATGAAATTCATGTGCCGGAATTTCTCCCACATTTTTTCCAAAAACCGTTCCACCACTCAAGGTCACATAACCAAATCGTTTTAATGAACCAGTCTGGTAAGAGGATCCCTTCACTATTCCCACCATCGGATAGTTTCTTCCGTCACCGCTTTCCATTTCTTCCATAAGATACATAAAGCCTCCACACTCCGCCATGCATGGAAGTCCTTCTTTTAATTTCTGCTTAATGTCTGCACGCATCGACTGATTCGCACTTAATTTTTCTGCATATAATTCCGGATAACCACCATAGAGCAAAATGCCACTGATATTTTCCGGCAACTTGTCATCACGAAGTGGGGAAAATGGAATCAGCTCTGCCCCCATGCGCTCTAACAATTCTTTATTGTCCTGATAGATAAAGCAAAAAGCTTCGTCCTGGGCAATCCCGATTTTTATCTTTTCTGCATCAACTTTCACTCCCAACGCTGTGTCAACTTTCACTTCCGGTGCCGACTCTGCCAGTTTTACCAAGCCCTCTATATCGATGGATTTTTCCACCTGTTTTCCCAAACTTTGCATCTGTTCTCTGATTTTTTCCACTTCATCCGGGAGTTTTAACCCAAGATACCGGCTCTCAAAGGTGATATCTTTCATCACAGGAAGATATCCGTACACTGCTACGCCGGTTTGTTCTTCGATCATCTGCTTCATTCTTCCATACATCATCGGTGACAGACGGTTTAAGATCACACCTTTTATATGGCTGTTTTCTTTATAATGAAGGAATCCCTCGATCACCGGAAGAACTGATACGCTTAAGCCCTTGCAGTCTACCAGAAGTATCGCCGGAGTCTCCGTCACATCCGCCACATCATAGGCACTGGCATCTGTCGAAATCCCTGCCAGACCGTCGTAATATCCCATCACACCTTCTATCACCGCAAGGTCACAGGTATTTCCATGCCTGCTTAGCACTTTTTTTACTCCGGATTTTCCACACATAAAGATATCCAGATTATAACTATCCACACCTAGTACACGTTTATGAAACATCGGATCGATATAATCCGGTCCACATTTAAACGCTGCCGATCGACAGCCTCTATTTAAAAATGCCTGTAATAGCCCACAGGTCAGCATGGTTTTTCCACCACCGCTTGAGGGCGCTGTGATCAAGATTCTTGGTATCTTCATTTCTACTCCTGTTCTTCATCCAATGTAAAACTGATGACATACACCGGGTTCTGCCCTGTCATCATATGGTAACGTCCAATGTTTCGGGATTTTGAAACCTGCACCTGCACAATCTCATCCTCCATATATGTCCTGTTCTTCAAACATTCTAGTGCTTCCATCACCGTCTCCAGAGTAATCGCGTTCAATACCACCCTCGCCTTTGGATTCTTTGAAGCAATCACATCCAATATTTCTTTCAGATGTCCTTTGCTTCCCCCGATAAATGCGACATCCGGGGCCGGAAGTTCTTTTAACGCCTCCGGGGCCATTCCAGGAACCACCGTCAGATTATCGGTTCCAAACTTTCTCCCATTCTCACGAATCAGTTCCACCGCCTCTTCTTTCGTCTCTATCGCATACACCTGACCATTTTCAGTCAGACACGCCGCCTCCACTGATACCGAGCCTGTTCCTGCTCCAATATCATAAACAATGGAATCCTTCTTCAAATGCATTTTCGACAGGCTGACGGTCCGCACCTCTTCTTTTGTCATCGGAACCTCTCCCCGAAGAAACATCTCATCCGGGATACCGCCCGACACCGTCACCGATTCTGCTTCCGGATTTTCTATATACATAACTGCCAGAGCATCCTTGTCGTAGGTTTTGCACTCCTGCATCGTCATTTGCAAAATCTCTTCATTTTCATAGGACAGATTGACTCCGACAGATACCGGAAGATTCCCATATCCGTAATATGAAAAAATCTCTCCCGTCTTTCGGATATTTTCTGGGGCTCCCGCCAGCACGAACACTTTTGGATGCTGTCTCACGATGGATACCAGATTGGCTCCCCGTCCGTGAACACTTGCAAATATGGCATCTTCCCAGGAGACACCCAGTTTTGCACTCAGCGCCACCACCGAAGAGATTCCCGGAATCACTTCCACCGATACCTCTCTGTCTGACAATCTACCATCCAGCAATGCATCTTTTAATTTCTTCGCTCCGCTGTAAAATCCCGGATCCCCGGATAATACTACTGCCACGTTTTGATATTCGGAATGACTTTTCAGATACTCTACAATCTGATCTGCCCGGTATTCTTTATAAAATATGTTGTGCTTTTTGTCGCTATCGCACAGGATTCTCTC
Organism: uncultured Lachnospiraceae bacterium; assembly: GCA_934351835.1. Lineage (GTDB taxonomy): Bacteria > Bacillota > Clostridia > Lachnospirales > Lachnospiraceae > CAKRJP01. The sequence continues at coordinate 199,428 of CAKRJP010000001.1, read as the reverse complement.
TGTAGCCCGAAGCATCCGCCCGGCACCGATCAGCAAATCCGCTTCCTGACAAATTTCTTTCGCTTCTACTGTAAAGTTCTTCTCTGCTCCGGTTCCAATTCCCACCAGAGAAACTTTTAATTTTTCTTTTTTCTCTGCCTCTATTCCAATTTTTTCTCTTAAATACTCACAAAGTTCCTGAAAACTATAACCCGTTTCTTCCACGGGTCTTCCAATCACTACAAGGGTTGCGCCAGCCCTTCTCGCCGCCTCGCATTTTTCTTCGTATCCACCGGTGGTTCCGGATTCTTTTGTCACAAGATAACGAATCTGATAATCCCTGAGCATCGCCAGATTCATTTCCATAGAAAAAGGTCCCTGCATACAGATCAGATGTTTTCCGGTAATTCCCAGTGCATCACATTTTTCAACCACATTTTTCACAGACAGGACTCTGGCAAATATGCGGTCTTTATAATCCGGAAGTTTTGTGTACGCATCCAGTTCCTTGCTGCCGGTGGTAACTAAGACATTTCCGGTGGCGGTCTTTAAATATTCTACCGCAGATTTTACATCCGCAACCCATACCATGTCTTCTGCATTTTCTGATAAATCCGATTTCGTCTTCTCGCCTTTTTCAGAAATACTTTCCCTTAAAAGTCTTAAATATGTCACCGGATTCTTGCATTCCCCACAGGCCTCTTTGATATTTTTCGTCACCTCCTGGGCATACGGATGCGTCGCATCAATGACATATGCCGGCTGTATGGATTCTATCAGCTCGATCATCTGCTCTTTGTTCTGTCTTTCATGGCTGACCGTTAAATGTTCATGTTCCTTTAGCAGACTCTCCCCATATTCTGTCGCCACACAGGCATGCACTCTCACGCCCTGTGCCAGCAGATACTCTGTCATCCGTCTTCCTTCTGTTGTCCCCGCATAAATAATGATTGTACATTCTTTCATCTTCTAAATATCCTTCCGATATCCTCTCGGTGTCACCATATGACCATCGATCACTTTTGTATCTTTATTTCCAATAAATACCGTAGAGAACATATCTACTTCAGTATGTTCCAGTTCCTGTAATGTTAAAATATGCATTTCTTCGCCGTCCCTGGCAATGTTCTTTACAATTCCACATACAATTTCTCCGGATTTTGATTCCATCAAGATATTGCATGCTTTACTCAGGTAAGTTTTTCGTTTCTTACTGGACGGATTATAGAGTGCAATCACCAGGTCCGCCTGTCCTGCCAGACGAAGTCTCTTTTCAATGGTCTCCCACGGTGTCAGAAGATCGCTTAAGCTTATCAGACAGCAGTCATGGCTCATGGGTGCTCCTAATACTGCAGAACCTCCCAGTGCCGCAGTCACTCCCGGAATAATCTGAAGTTCAATGTCCGGATAATTTTCTCCAATTTCATACATCAGACTTGCCATTCCATAGATTCCCGAATCGCCACTGCACACCATCGCTACTTTTCTACCATTTTTTGCTTCTTCAAATGCCATCTGACAACGTTTTACTTCCTGGCGCATTGGTGTTGTCCGAAACTCTTTTTCTGAGAAATGTTCCTTTAACAGATCTACATACACCGTATAGCCCACAATCAGATCACATTCTTCTAATGCTTTTGCCGCTCGGATCGTCATATCTTCATACGCCCCCGGGCCGATTCCTACTACATATATTTTACTCAAAACTTACACTCCATTCTCCCACTGTGACTGCTACTGTCACTCCATCAAGGGCGGTCTTTTTCACCAGTACCTCCGGCATTTTTTTGCTTCTGTTCCATTCTGCACAGACAGCACTTCTTTCGCAGACATTATCTACCCCTGTGATCTGGCTGACAAATGCCGACGCCTGATAATTTCCCGGAACATCTTTCAACTGTTCCGCCGAATACACCTGATAGTCAAGCTCGTGCCTTTCACAAAACTCCAGGATTCCTTTTTCTTCTACTTTCAGATCAATACTCGCTGCCTGATACAGCCCCCTGATCTCAAACTTCTCTGTCTCAAACACCTTTTCCACTGCTTCTTCAATCTTCTCACAGGCCGTTCCCTTTTTACAGCCCAGCCCCAAGGTCATACACTTCGGAACCAGTCGCAGGCAATCCTCCACTGACGTCTCTGCCTGTTCCGGCTGCTCACCGTCCGTATATGCCGCTGTCTGTTCCGGCTGTTCATCGCTCGTATATGCCTCTCCCGGCAGTTTCACTCCGATATAAATATCTGCCTCTCCCGGCTCCTGGACCACCTGCAGTTCTTCCGGCAGATTTTCAGGGTCTCCACAAATACTTCCATGTTCTTCCAGATAGATCCGAATCTTCTCACCCGCCAGAATCTTTGCCGAAATCTCTTTTGCTTTCTTCATATCAGAAATCACCAGATGATTTTTCTTTGCAAATACATCTACTGCCCACTTGTGATTCAAATCTGTCGCAGTCGTAATGACCGGAATCATTCCACATGCGAGACCATTACACAGGTCTTCTGCCAGTTCATTGGCACCTCCGATATGACCGGACAACAGCGGGATACAATATCTAGCCAGTTCATCCACTGCCAAAACTGCCGGATCTTTTGTCTTATGGTTTACGCAAGGTGCTATTGCACGTACTGCAATTCCCACAGCTCCCACATAAATAATCGCATCCACTGTTGAAAATTTCTCTTTCGTCCATTCCCCCAGCGATACCTCTGACATTCCTTCAGCGCTCTTTAAACGCCTGCATTTAGTATCTGTCGTCACCTGATGGTTATTCTCTTCTAAATATCTTCTAATCTTTAACGAGACATTATTTCCTTTCTCTGTAAAACTAATGATTGCTATTTTCATTCTTTTTACCTTCTCGATATTCTGTGGTAAATGTCGGATCGTATAATTTTGATCGTTCATAATTGCTCTGACTCACTGCATTTCCTACTATAATAAGTGCAGTCTTTGATATTCCGTTGATTTCTGCCGTCTCTTTCAATGTAAACACCGTACAACGGAATGTCCGCTCCTCCGGCCAGGTTGCCTTATATACGATTGCCGCCGGTGTATCTGGTGCATAACCGCCCTTAATCAGCTGCTGTTCCAGACCTTCCAAAAGCCCTGCACTTAAGAATAATACCATCGTCGCTCCGTGTGACGCAAAAGAAGACACGCTTTCCCTCTCCGGCACCGGTGTTCTTCCCTCCATCCGGGTGATCACTACGCTTTGGGACACTTCCGGCAACGTATACTCCATACCAAGAGCTGCCGCTGCTCCGCAAAATGAGCTGACTCCCGGACACACTTCATATGCGATCTTCTTTTCATCCAAAAGATCCATCTGTTCCCGGATTGCACCATAAATACTGGGATCTCCGGTATGAAGCCTCACCGTCATAAGACCATTCTCTTCTGCCCGGACAATAACATCAATGACCTCTTCCAGTGTCATATGTGCACTGTTGTAAATCTCGCATCCTTCTTTTGTCTCTTTCAATAATTCCGGGTTCACCAGGGACCCTGCATAAATCACAACATCTGCTTCTTTTAACAACCGCTGCCCTCTGACTGTGATCAGATCAGGGGCTCCCGGTCCCGCACCTACAAAATGTACCATCTCACACCTCATCCTTTATAATTATTAATGTATAATAGCCAGCTTCTTCCGGCAGATTCTCAATCCCATCATAGATTTTTTCAGATTCCATTCCACAGTTTTCCACCATAACGACATGCTGGCTTTTTCCATCCATATCAGCTGCAGAAGCCATACTCGAAGGTTTGCACACCGGCCTTTTCTTATCTATATCAGCTACGGAAACCATATTCGAAGATTTGCACATCAGCTCTTCCAGAATCTGCTTTACCTTCGGATACTCTCTGCCTGACTTCATCAGGATCTTAGTTCCCGACAGATTTAACGCCTCTTCCATCTGGTAAGATGCCGGTATTACATGGATCTGTTCTGCACCTTTTCCCAGTTCGATCCCGGCTTTTGCTGCCGCCGCACAAAACGAAGGAATTCCGTTAATAATCTCCGTCTGATATCCCAGCTTTCCGATTTCATGGTGAAGGTACATATAGGTGGAATAAACCGTTGGATCTCCCAATGTCAGGAATGCCAGATCTTCTCCCTGGTCCAGAGCTATCTTCAAGTCACTTATTCCTTTCTCATGCGCGCTTAATAATTTCTTTTCATCTTTCGTCATTGGCATTGAAATTCCCATCAGCTTCTTTTCTTCCAGGTCTCTGATTCCTGCCTTTTCTATGATCTGCCAGGCAACTGATTCTTCCGGTATCTCTCCAGGAACCGCTATCACCTGACAGTTCTCTATGATCCGGACCGCTTTTAACGTCAGAAGTTCCGGATCCCCAGGGCCAACACCAACGCCATATAATTTGCCTGCCACTTTATTTATCCTCCATAAATATCTGCATCATTTCTTCTGCCTTGGAAGTCTTTCCAAGGATTCCATAGACATTTGAAAATACCATGGAACTGACCCTTAACTCCTCCGACGCCCGATGCCTCATACTACTCTCTATTTTTTCCATAACCTTCTGCATCACAAGTGCCCGTTCTTCCTCTGAACATTTCGCCAGTGCATCATCTGTCGTCACACATTCCAGCATCTCACAGGAAATCTCCGGTGAAATTCCTGCCCGGAGCGTTGCAGATGCCAGAAGTTCCATGCGGCAGTCTGCCCATTTAGAATGGGTGTTCATAATCCCGCCAGCCACTTTGATCAGTTTTCCGATATGCCCCACCAGAATCAGACCCTTACATCCAAGTTCTGACGCCATATCTATCGTCTGTCCTATATAATTACTACATTTTACTACATATTTTTCATCTAATCCATATTCTTTCTCCAGGAAAGACAATCCATAATTTCCCGGTGCAGCCACCAGATACCCTGTGGAACTCTCTGCAAGTTTTACTTTCATCTCTACCCGGATGGTATCAATAATTGCCTGCTCACTCATCGGCTGTACAATTCCACTGGTTCCAAGAATTGATAAGCCCCCTTCGATTCCCAGTCTGGGATTAAAGGTTCTTGCCGCCAGAACTTCCCCCTCCGGTATGGAAATCTCTACGCAGATTCCTCCGATATATCCAACTTCATCACAGGCATCCTTCACCTCTTTCTTTATCATCATACGTGGGACACGGTTGATTGCCGCCTCTCCCACCGGCTGGTCCAGCCCCGGTTTCGTCACCCGGCCGATTCCTTTTCCACCGTCAATCCGGATTTCCGGCTCATCTATGCACATAACCTGACTGTACACCAACACTCCGTTCGTGATATCCGGATCATCCCCACTATCTTTTTTCACCGCACATTTTACACTCACTGGAAAATGTTTCTTTTCTTCACTGTAAAACATCTGGATTTCTTCGATCTCTAATGTCCGTCGCTCCCCTTTGGGAAGTTCCACGGAGATCTTTTCTACTTTTTCTCCTGTAAATAACATCTGCATTGCCGCTTTCGTGGCAGCCTGGGCACAGGTTCCCGTCGTATATCCCTGACGCAGCCGTTTCTCCATGATTTTTACATCCTCCTTTTTCCATTTGTGTTTTTCTATGATATTTGTTATGATTATGAGCGAAATCTTAACAGTAATAATTTTTAGAAAGGAATCCCTCTCTACATGAACGAAAGAAATTTTCAAACAACATTAAGGAACTTCTTATCCCGAATCGTTTCCTGGGGTGAGACATTAATATCCATTATATTAATAGTAACAACCTTTGTACTCACCGTGCACCTTGTTATAAATATTTTTCATTATGATCCTTCGAAAATCGGCGAAGGTACCGTATCAACATTACTGATCCACTGCTTTGAACTTATTATCGCCCTGGAATTTGTCCGTATGCTGACCAAACATTCCGTTGCCAGCATTATCGAGATCATTCTTCTCTCTATTGCAAGAGGTATGATTGCGGAGCATCAGACACCCGGAGAGACCGTACTTCTGATCATTGCACTGTTGCTCCTGATGATCATCCGAAAATATTTTCTGCTCCCGAGAGACTTTGAAAGAGATCCCGATGCCTAGGTCAAATATCAATATTAAATGTTAAGTTCATCCAGTGCCAGGTCTATCTCCTGTTTACGCTCGTAGAATAATAACTCTTTGTTATGTTTAAAATATTCTTCACAGCCAAAACGGCTGATAAATCTGGCACTCACTGCATTCGCCGTCAGTTCTGTTACAATGATCACCATTTCCTGGCCATTTTCAAATGCCTTTTCTGCAAACCTGAAAAGATTCGTAAGTCTCTCTCCCGCAATTCCTGCCTGATTTTTCATCTCTGCCACATCCTTGGCAAACTCACTTTTTCCTCTCTGAAATGCTTCTTCTTTATCCGATATTTCCTGAATCTCCAAAGCCATCTGCATCAGCCACTTTACTGCCTGCTTTTTGCAGACAAACTGCTCTTTTTCTATACTTCCGGCCGCTTTTGCAGCCTCCAGATTCTCTTTATATGATTCTGTCATTACATTTAAGATTTCTGCCGGATGTTCCATTCCCCGGCTTTGATCCAGTCTGGATTTCCATGCCTTTAATTCCGTAAGCAATTCTGACACTAGCAGATCCTTTTCTACTACAGCATGTAAATCCTTTCCCACCGCGTCTAACAAAAGACCAATCAGAGATAAGCGCTCATCAAATTTTGCCTCTCTTGCCTGTTTGATCACCTTCTCAGACATTTCCCCTGCAAGGATCTCATCCACCTGATAATCTCCCTGATACTTTAAGAACAGATCATAGTATGCCGCAAAATCTCTTGCAATCCGGGGTTCCTGGATATACTGTCCGATTAATCTGACATCTACAGGGATCTCATGTTGTTCATATAGTCTTAACATCTGGCTTAAATCATCCCATCCTCTTGCTGTCACAAAACGTTTACCATCCACCGTAGATTCTACCTTATAGAAATCGTTTGTTTTAATATCCAGATAAGTAAGCACTGCAGGATGTACCTTCATCTGATACGCGTAAGATTTCCAGGTCTCGTAATCCGGTTCCACATCAATCCTCTTCAGGCGGTCCCAGGTTACAATATCAAATTCTCGCACGGATTTATTATACTCCGGTGGATTTCCTGCAGTTACGATCATCCATCCTTCCGGAACTGTGTGGCGTCCAAATACTTTATACTGTAAAAATTGCAACATCACCGGTGCCAGTGTCTCCGACACACAGTTGATCTCATCCAGAAACAAAATTCCTTCTTCGATTCCGGTCTGCTCCATCAGATCATAAATGGACGCAATAATCTCGCTCATGGTATATTCCGAAATGTCATACTCCATTCCCTTGTATTCTTTGTGCTTGATATATGGAAGTCCCAGTGCACTCTGTCTGGTATGGTGCGTCATAGAATAAGACAACAGTCCCACACCCATCTCAGCGGCAATCTGTTCCATGATCGCCGTCTTTCCAATTCCCGGAGGGCCCATCAGGAACACCGGACGCTGTCTCTCCGTCGGGATCACATACTCCCCATATTCATCTTTGGTAAAATACGCCGTCATCGCATATTTAATCTGCTCTTTTGCTTCTTTAATATTCATCCCTGTATCTCCTCCGGTCTCAGTATTAATTTTATCGCCCACGCCGGGACTTCTGGATTCTGATAATTCTCTTCCAGATAAATAAATGCGGTTTCATAGTCTGGTTTCTTTTCCGGGAATTCCCCGAAACCATCCGTAAAATAGATTACGCCTTTCAAATTTGTAAATTCATGGTTTCTTACCAGTTCATCCACATAAGCGAAGGCCGGACGAAAATCCGTGCCTCCCTGCCCCTTGATCTCCATCTCCGCTAAATACTGATTAAGTTCCTTCTCAGTAGAAATCTTCTTATCTTCCTGAATCTCCTCATCACACTGGATAATATGAAGATTTATCTTCTGTGAGAAACTTTCTTCTTGCTTTAGAATGTTGTAAGTTTTCTGCACAAACTTCTGTACCAGTTCCCCACTGGTAGAACCAGAGGTATCGATCACAACTACAAATTCCCGCACCCGTTTTACTTCTTTATATTCCAGCGGTTCGATCAATGGCAGATTCCCGTATAAATTCAAGCCATAGGTATAAAAAATATAATCAAACTCATCGTCATTTACTTTCAGCTCTTCTCCCAATATTGCAAATTTCCGAAGGAACTCCGAGTAATCATAGGTCTCCCGGTTCACTGCCCGTAAGTTTTGTACCAGACTTCCAGCCTCAACTCCCCGTTCCTTTAAGAACGTTTCAAATGCCACCTGCATCTGAGTGGAAATATTTTTCCATAATTCCTTTAACTTTTTCCCCTCAGGGCTCTCCTCTGTAATCGCTGGCTGTTCTTTTTCTTTTCCGGCTTTTTCCAGATTCTCCGTACCTTCCACATCCGGCATCAGTATCCGATTTTTCTCCTCCTCCGGAAGATACCAGCGGCTATGGTCATCCACCATAAACAGAATTCTCAATCGTTCCAGTTCCTCTTCGTCTTTTACAGAGTCGAGCAAATATCTGCAAACGTTCTCTGCAGTTGCATATTTTATTTTCTTCTGAAACTTTTCAATTTCTTTCCGCCTGTTTTCCGATATTTTTTCATCATCCTCCGTAAGTTCCAAAAGTACCGCCTCCACCGCAATGTCACAAGCCAAATTCCAGTACTCATGAGGGACATGGGTGTCTACAAAGAAATGTCTGAAAATGCAGTGCATTAATATATGAATATAATATCTGACGAGGATGCTGTTCTTTTCTTTATAAGATCTCAAAATATATTCCGGATGATAAAAAATATAGATCCCATCCGTCGCCAGCGTCAGGATCTCATAGGTTGGAAGCAGGTGCAGCGCATGGACTGCCACATCTAAAAAACGATGTTTTACGATAATCTGATCTCTGGTCAGTTTCCACACTTCTTCTGACAATTGATTCAATTTGACTCTTCGTTCTTCTTCCGTCATAAAGGACTCCCTCTTTCATTTCTGTCTTCACAGTTTTCTACAAAGCCAGAAATTCCTCTAATTCTCTGTCAAATGCTCCCTGCTCTTCTTTTTGCTCCTGATTCTGATATTCCAGAAGTCTCGCGCTCACCTGGATATTATGCTCCGAAATCGCCCGGTCCATCAACTCGTCTGCTTCCTCTTTCGGGATAATCTTCTCTTCGCACATATACTCTAACAGCGCTTCATTTTTTAATGCCGGTGCATAAAATTTCTTTCGCCAGATCCTCAGATATTCCAGATAACTCTCACCAACAGATTCCGGGATTTCTTTCCCTGCCGCCCTGTTCTCAATGTATAATAACAGCGCCTGTTCTTTCCAGTCACGGTCCATGATTTTGGAAATCTCCGGCATATTTGCCCTGATATAAGAAAATGCCGACAAGTCATCAAAGTATTGTCTGGAACACAGAATCTCCACTCGTTTTCCACCGCGGATGTCTTCCAGACGTTCGCAGCCATAGAATACATTTGCCCCAAGTTTTGATAAATTCTCCGACAGTCTGATAACGTTCAAACTCTTGCAGTTCCTGAATGCTCCCGCCTCAATACTCACCAGATTCTCTGGGAGTTGTAAACGTTTTAATTTCTCACAATTTTCAAACATTCCTTCTTCCAGACGTCTGACTCCTTCCGGAATCCGAATATCCATAAGACTGATACAGCCGGAAAACGCATGATATCCAATACTTTCTACATTCTTGGGGATTCGGATATCCACAAGACTTGTACAACTGTCAAATGCTCTGCTGCCTATAGAAACCAGACTTTCCGGCAGCACCACTTTTCTCAGACTCTCGCAGCCCGCAAAGGTCCACTCTTCAATCTTTGTAATTCCTTCCGGAATAACAATCTCCGTAAGACTCTTACACTCAAAAAATGCATACCGCCCAACTGCTTTCAGATTCTTCGGTAAATATACTTTTTCCAGTGCACTGCAGCCGTCAAACGCCAGCTCTCCGATCTTCTCAAGACCTTCCGGAAGCGCAGCCAGCTCCAAAGATTTCTGATTCAGATATGCTGCTTTTTCAATATATGTTGTTCCCCTGGGAACCATTAATCGTTTCCCTGTCTTTTCTGCAGTCATAAAGTATACTCACCACACTTGTCTATAGATTCAAGGTAAAAACACTACAGATTATTATACTATACATTTTCCAATGAAAAAAGCTCAATAATTTACAGATTATTATCGACGGCTTCGACAGTTTCATATATACTGTACATATATATATTATGTATTCAGATACTTCTATCAAAATACTAAAACGAGATGTTGCCTATGAGCTTACCGGCACCACCGACAAGCCGCTTTATTTCTGGGGCAGCAATAATGCCAGTGACATTGATCAGGCATTTTATCTTACATTAAATAATGTAAGCACCAAGGGAATCTATGTGCAAAATAGTCCTGTTAAAATGGTAATCACCGCTCCGGAGAATACGGTAAATACACTTGGTCGTGTAGTCGCTAATGATCTGACGATTCAGGGCTCCGGTACCATTAACACCTCTGATCTCAGTGTAACACAGCCGGTTTCTTACATGCCAAGCGCACTGAAAGTCACAGATACTACCATCAATGTTCAGACACCTGCAACTGCAGGAGATTCTTGTCAATGGAATGGTGAATGCGTATTATCCGGATCTGCCACTGTAAAATACATTGGAGGTGGGAAATATCCTGCATTAAAATTAGGTGTAAAAAGCGGAGCGCAACATTCTCTGACACTCACTGACAACGCTAAGCTGTATTGCCTGCAAGATGATCCTACCACTCCGACAGGAGCTTCTGTAAGCGGATTTGAAGCATTTTATAATTCACCGATCACGTTGAAAGGCAACAGCTATTTTGAGGCAGAAGGGAAAGACTCCACTGGTGAGTATAAGGGATACGGAATTGTTACATCCTCTTCCTTCACTGTTCAGGACAACGCTACTGTCAAGGCTACCGGATATGATGTAGGGCTTTGCATAGATGAAAATCTGACAGTCACCGGTGGAACGATTATTGCCAAGAGTCAATATAGCAACGGAATCTACGCAGGTTCTATCAACATTTCTAATGCAAATATTGACACTGAAGGATATTGGCCTGCTCTCTTTGGCGGCAGCAGTCTTTCAATTTCCGGAAGTACTGTCAAATCGGTATCATCCTATGATATCGGTATTTTTACCCGCGGAGACCTCTCCATTGATAATAGTACGATCCAGTCTACGGCTCCTAATGGAACCGATGGCATTGGTGCAAATGGAAATATCCGTATTGCCGGATCCTGGATTGAAACCTCCGGCAAAGAATCTTTCGAGAATATCGAAAACAGCGTACTCTTCAACGGCACAAATGGTACTGTCATTGGCAATGCCAGCGTTTTAGGTGATAAAACAATAGCAGAAGGCATGACTCTCACAATTCCAGAGAACGCTTCTTTAACAGTGCCTGAAGGCTCAACATTTACAAACAACGGAACAACAACTTTAGTCGGAACTGTTACAAATAATGGAATTATCGTATGCAACAATCACTCCGGCGGCACTGCAACCTGTAATACCAAAGCTGTTTGTGATCTTTGTAAAAGCGAATACGGAGAAATAGATCCAGCAACCCATGAGGCACTTGAACATGTCGCGGCAAAGGCTGCAACGAAAGATGTGGAAGGAAATATTGAATACTGGTACTGCAAAGACTGCAATAAATATTTTTCAGATAAAGAAGCAACGAAAGAAATCTCAAAGAGCTCTACTGTTATTGCCAAACTGTCTGACAAAGGACAAAAACCAAACACGAATAACAATGCAAAGAGCAACAAAACAAAGGATAACAAAACTACTGCTACACCACAAACAGGTGACAGTAACAACTTCATTCTTTGGAGCATATTGTTGCTTGTCAGTATCGGAGCAATTTCTCTCACTTTCAAAAAGAGAATCAAATAATCTACGAACAGTCATTAAGGAGCTGTGCACTAATTAGTGTGCAGCTCCTTTTGCATGCAAAAAATTACAGCCGGACTTCAAAAGCCCGGCCGTTTTATTCTTTCATTCATTTTTTATTTTATAAACATCGCATCCCCAAATGAGAAAAATCTGTATTTTTCTCTGACCGCTTCTTCATAAGCAGCCAGCACATGCTCTCTTCCCGCCAGTGCCGATACTAACATAATCAGTGTGGATTCCGGCAGATGGAAATTCGTGATCAGACAGTCTAATACCTTAAACTTATATCCTGGGTAGATAAAAATTTCTGTCCATCCGCTGCATTCTTTCAAATGTCCTGTTTCGTCTGCTGCCGATTCTACCGTTCTACAGCTTGTGGTTCCCACGCAGATGACGCGGTGTCCACTGTCCTTGGCACGATTGATTTTCTCCGCCTCAGAAGCCTCTATACGGTAAAATTCCGAATGCATATGGTGTTCTAAGATATTCTCCACCTTTACCGGCCGGAAGGTTCCTAAGCCCACATGCAGCGTTACGTGTGCAATCTCCACGCCCATCGCCTTGATCTGTTCCAACAGCTCCGGTGTGAAATGAAGTCCTGCCGTCGGTGCTGCTGCCGAACCGGAATGTTTGGCATATACCGTCTGGTAACGGTTCTTGTCTTCCAACTGGTGCGTAATATACGGTGGCAGAGGCATCTGTCCAAGCTGATCTAAAATCTCTTCGAAGATTCCTTCATACTCAAAATGGATCAGACGATTTCCCTCGTCTACCACGTCCATGACTTCACCTTTTAACAGTCCGCCGCCAAAGCTGACTCTGGCTCCCGGTTTCATTTTCTTACCAGGTTTCACCAGTGTCTCCCAGACATCATTTTCTTTTCGCTTTAAAAGTAAGACCTCGACTTTACCACCGGTACCTTCTTTCTCACCGATCAGTCTTGCCGGGATTACTTTTGTATCATTAATGACCAGACAGTCTCCCGGCTTTAAAAAGTCCGGGATCTCACGGAAAATGTGATGCTCTGTCTCTCCTGTCTCTTTGTCCAGCACCAAAAGTCTGGATCCGGAGCGATCCTCCAGTGGATCCTGGGCGATCTGCTCCTGTGGAAGGTCAAAATAAAAATCTTCTTTTTTTAACATATCTTTGTTCCTCGTTTCTATTTACGAAGCTCAATTCCCATGCTCTCTAATTCTTTTACAATCTTATCCATAGCAGTTGTTACATCTGTATCTTCCAGTGTTCTGTCCTGTGCACGGAATACGATAGAGTAAGCAACAGATTTGTGGCCTGGTTTGATCTGTGCACCTTCATATAAATCAAAGAGTGCATAGCTTTCCAGATATTTTCCACCCATCTTCTCGATGACTTCTTCTACCTGTCCCACCATGATAGACTTTGGCATTACCATACTGATATCACGTGTAACAGCAGGGAATTTTGCGATTCCTGAATATTTTCTGTCAAATGTCGCTCTTGCAACTACTTCCGGCATGTCAAGTACTGCAACATAAGCTCTTGTTCCGATATTGTAGTTATCTGCAACGTCCGGATGAACCTCTCCAAGGTATCCGATGACAGTTCCGTCATAAACGATATTTGCCTGTCTTCCCGGATGAAGGAATGTCTTGCCTGCGTTTGGATCATAAGTTTCTTTCTTATGCATTCCAACTTTCTCTAAGAACTCTTCTACAACACCTTTCATGCTGAAGAAATCCCCATCTCCGTACATACCCAGTGTAAACTGCATACGCTCTTCCGGAAGGTCTTTCAGCGGAAGTTCCTTTGGAAGATAAATATTTCCCAATTCGTATAATCTTACATTTTTATTTCTTCTGTTATAGTTTGTAGCCAATGATGTCAGCATACCATTTAAAGAAGTAGTACGCATTACGCTGTAATCTTCTCCCAGTGGGTTCATGATCTCGATTGCCTGACGCAGTTTATCATCTTCTGCTAACAACAGTTTGTCAAATACCTTCGGACTTTCAAATGAATATGACATTCCCTGGCTGAATCCACAGAACTCTGCAATATCTCTTGCCACTTCCTCAATTCTGAGTTTGAATGGAAGTTTTCCAGTTGTTGCCTCTCCACTTGGAAGTGTGGTAGGAATCTTAGCATATCCGTAGAATCTTGCAACTTCCTCTGCAACATCAGCCGGGCGGAGCAGATCCTGTCTGAATGTCGGTGCGATCACTTCATTTGTCTCTGCATCATATCCAAGCTCGATCTTCTCAAAGTAAGATAACATATCTTCTTTTGAAATGTCTGTACCCAGCAGTCTGTTTACTGCATCTTCATCAAATGGGATTCTGACTGGTTCTCTCTTTTCAGGATAAACGTCAACCATTCCGCCCACAACTTCTCCGGCTCCCATCTCTTCTACTAACTGGCAAGCGCGGTTGATTGCTTCCTCTGCATTGTTTGGATCAAGTCCTTTGTCAAATTTTGCAGATGCATCTGTTCTGAGACCAACTCTCTTACTTGAACGGCGGATGTTTGTTCCGTCAAAGCATGCTGCCTCGAATAACATTGTCTTCACATCATCTGTGATCATAGAGTTTTCTCCACCCATGATACCTGCGATACCGATAGATTTCTTGCCGTCACAGATCATCAGAACATCTTCGTCCATCTGTCTTTCCTGACCATCTAATGTTACGAATTTTTCATCAGCTTCTGCTGTGCGGACAACGATCTCATGTCCCTCGATCGTATCCAGATCATAGGCGTGCATTGGCTGTCCGTATTCTTCCATAATGTAGTTTGTAATATCAACTAAGTTGTTGATTGGACGGATACCTACAGATGCAAGTCTTCTCTGCATCCATTCCGGTGATGGTCCGATCTTAATATTTTTCACCACTCTTGCACAATATCTTGGGCAGAGTTTCGAATCTTTTACGGTAACCTTTACATAATCATTGACATCTTCATCATTTCCAGTCTCTGTAACAACCGGAGCCTTAAATGGTTTGTCAAATGTAGCTGCTGCCTCTCTTGCAATACCTACCACGCTGTAGCAGTCTACTCTGTTGGAAGTAATCTCATACTCAAACACAACATCGTGCAATCCCAGTACTTCTACTGCATCTGCTCCCACTTCTACGTCATCGTGGAAAATGTAGATTCCCTCTTCCGGTGCTTCCGGATACATGTCACGGTTAGAACCAAGCTCCTCGATAGAGCACATCATACCAAAACTTTCCACTCCACGGAGTTTACCTTTTTTAATCTTAATGCCGCCTTCAACTCTTGTTCCCGGCTCATGTCCTCCGGCAACTCTTCCACCAACTAATACAACCGGAACCTTTGCGCCTTCAAATACATTCTGTGCACCGGTTACGATCTGGATAGACTCTGTTCCCACATTTACCTGACAGATCACTAATTTATCCGCATCCGGATGTTTCTCGATCTTGTCAATCTGGCCAACCACGATCTTATCAAGATCCGCATCCAGTTTCTCATATCCTTCTACTTTAGTACCGGATAATGTCATTGCATCCATATATTCCTGTGCTGTGACATCCAGGTCAGGAACATATGCTTTTATCCATGATAATGATGTATTCATCTTAAAATCTCCTTTTAACTTTGTTTATGCTTCACTCGCGCTTCCTTCTTTTGTGTACTCACTAGAACTGTTTCAAGAATCTGATATCGTTTTCGTATAACAGTCTCATGTCGTCGATCTCGTATTTTAACAATGCGATTCTCTCTAATCCTACTCCGAATGCGAATCCTGTGTATTCTTCCGGATCAATTCCGCACATTTCTAATACATGTGGGTGTACCATTCCGCAGCCAAGGATCTCGATCCATCCCTCGCCTTTACAGAAACGGCATCCTTTTCCACCACATTTGAAGCATGATACATCTACCTCGGCACTTGGCTCTGTAAATGGAAAATGATGTGGACGGAATTTTGTCTTTGTCTCTGGTCCGAATAATTCTTTTGCGAACTCCTGCAATGTTCCTTTTAAGTCTGCAAAGGATACATTTTTGTCAATTAATAATCCCTCAATCTGATGGAAGGATGGTGAATGTGTTGCATCCACTTCATCTGAACGGAATACACGTCCTGGTGAGATAATACGGATTGGCAGTTCTCCTTTTTCCATCACACGTGCCTGTACAGAAGATGTCTGTGTACGGAGCACGATGTTCTTATTAATATAGAAAGTATCCTGCTCGTCTTTTGCCGGATGGTCTGCCGGGATATTTAATTTCTCAAAGTTGTACTCATCGAACTCTACTTCCGGTCCTTCTACCACTTCATATCCCATTCCTGTAAAGATTCTCTCTACTTCTTCCAGGGCAATTGTATTTGGATGACGGTGTCCTACCATATTTTTCTTAGATGGCAATGTAACATCGATAACTTCCTGTTTTAATTTTTCCTCACGGATGGCTCTCTCTAATTTTGTCTTGCTCTCTTCCAGAACAGATTCGATGGCAGCTCTTGTCTCATTTACCATCTGACCAACTTTTGGTCTCTCCTCCGGTGCAACATCTTTCATTCCTTTTAATACAGCGGTAAGTTCACCTTTTTTACCAAGGAACTTTACACGTACATCATTTAAACTCTCAGGCTTGTCTGCTTTTGCAATTGCAGCTAAAGCCTCATCTTTGATGTTCTGCAATTTGTTCTTCATATCATTTTTCCTTTCTGCTTTTATGAATTTTGTTTCTATCGGGAACAGGTTTTTACATAAAAAAATCCCCGTCCCTTACTAAGGGACGAGGTTATTACCCGTGTTACCACCCTGCTTCCTGTGAATATCTCGTCTCTTTTGATTGTTCAAAACGATTCTTTCACAAGCACTCATTGCTGCGTAACGTGCAGTGGACGTCATCTCTTACCGATATCTCTATCATTCGGAAATGCGGTTCACGTGGGAAATTCAATTACTATCTGAACCAAAGGAAACTTACAGCCGCCGATTCCCTCTCTCTAGTGGAAAATAGTTCTCTACTTACACGATCATTACCTTTTCATTATACGCAAACTATTTTAACATATTGAGTGAATATGTCAAGGGCGAACCGGGGAATGGGCAACGGTTATAACTTAAATTCTTCGAATAATTTCTTCTGATACTCTGGATTTTCCGCCGCCTGAACAATCTCATCCATTCTTCCAAGAGCGGACAGTTTTAGAATTAATTGATTCATTCGCTCCGAAGTCTTTTTACAGCCTTGCTCAATTCCTTGTTTCAAACCATCCGCATAAGACTGTTCCCGTTCCATTCGGAGATGCTTTTCTTCGTCATATTCATATATACTCACTTTCTTTGCCTCCGCTCTGTGTTTACTTAGAAAATCTTTAAGAATCCCTTCCTGAATACATTCCGTTATTGCTTTTTCAACGGCTTCCTCAATCGGTAAATCTTTTGCATAAGCCCTGACTCTTCCAGTATACTCTGAATAATCACCTAATGATTTACAAGTCTTCTTCAATGCTTCATTATATCCAATGTTGATATTTAACAAAGTAGCCGTTAATTCCAACTCTGGTTCTTGTTCCTTGATATGATACAGTCCTGACAATTTCAGTATTTCTCGCTCTTGCCTTTCTTCAACTCCATTATAAAAAATAATAAACTTCGGTGCAGGTATCTTCACTTTCTTTTCTCCATATAAATTTGCATCCTTAGTTATTTTAGAATACAGATCTGACATATAGAACAAAAATCTAAGTGGAAGATTTGGGCTAAACGTTGATTGATGTTCATACAATGATACCGTCCAGCCAATTACAAAAGAAATGTCATTATGCATTGCCATATAAATCGCATTTTCTAAAGTGTTGATTTCTAATTGGTCAGGATCCTTATAATTCGTTCCATTGACTGCATTATATAACTCCAGAAGTTCCTTTTTGTCCTGATACAACATTTCAAAAATTCTTGCTTTATACTGTCTGTTAACGGGTAACTGATTTGTGTTATTACTCATAATAAACCTCCTTCATTTTAACTCTTACAGGAGATTTATCCTGAAAAAAACGATAAACCCTTTATCCTTCACTCCGAATTTTAATCTCTCTGCTTATCATTTGGAATATAAAGCATCGAGATTTCTTAATTACCTCTATCGGCGGATGGAATGATTTTAGACATGAAATCAGATACGAAACATTTCGCTTTCCAAGAAATATAATGCTTTGACTTCATGCTAGCACAGGTATATTTATTTGTCTACTCGCTATCACAAACTTTCATAAATTCTTTATCCGATTGTAATCTCTTTTCCTACAACTCTTCTATAAATATACATTGCAAATAAATGCTGAATAAATATCTGCACCGCCACATAAAAGCCTGCCATACAGCCCCAATACTTCCAAAAAATTAATTTTATCATTTTCCCATTTAAAATGTTCCAATGTACATACATTAAAACATACACAATTGCCAGACTTATACTTACAAAAAGTGCTATATTAGAAACACTCTGCACTTCAAACTTCAAATTCTGTTTCTGTTCTTTCTTTTTCATTCCCATTGTATTCAAGAACTCATATCTTCTAACATATGAAGAGATCTCAGACAAATTTTTTATCATCATAATAAAACTTCCACTCAGTAACAGCGAAAGCAGAATAAATATTTTGCTTGATAATAAAAATAAAATATTCAGTCTCTGTTCTTTAAGAAAAACCGTTTTATCATAACAAATGGCATGTGGCGGATAAACTACATCCGGTTGAAATACTTCTACTCCATTTTCTTCTATATATGATTTTATTTCTTTCCAGGCAGCCTGTTCTGTGTCTTTAGGAAATTTAAACACTTCCAATACCGAAATTTCTTCATTATCTTTCACCTGTTGTTCCCATTCTTTTTCAAAATATTCATCAGAAAATATGACCGTATTTTCCCCTGATTCTTCCTCTTCTTCTAATGTAAACTTTCCAAATAAACTTTGGGTATGTATTTCTTTTATATCATATCTATACTTTGGATCTTGTAAAATACTGGAAAATCTAAACGCTTTTATATCAGGATTAAATTTTCCTATATAAAGCCAACTATAAAGATCATAAGAAGTTTTATCTTTTATTTTCTCTTCTTTTTGAAAATCTTGATCTTCTATTCCTACCACAATCTCCTTTCCTTTAAGATTATATGATTTTCCCGTAAGATTCTTATATGTTGACTCAGAAATTCCAATTTCTTCCTGAGAATAAAACATAGTCGCACGAATCATAGGAATATGACACACTGTCCCTTTATATTTTTCTGCAACCTTTTCACTGAATTTTGAATCTTTATTCTGAGCCATCCAAATAACATCATAGGGATAATTTTTTTCTTCTCTGTCTAACGGTAATAGATCACTTATCTGCGTACCAAGATAGGACAATGCAAAAAAATGGATTACAAACAGCATCAGAATTGCTAACATATTACTCTGGTATTTACTGTCAAACTGATTAATTTTCAGTATATATTGTGGATAATATCGACTTTTCTTCAGCCATTCAATCACACATCCTCCGCCAAATGCCAGAATAAAACAACCTCCAATGATAAAATATGCATGTGAAAAATAGTACCCCCATGTTCCCGGATTATATTGTCTGACTGCCAATACAATAAACCCTGCACCTACCATTGCAAGCAGCAACCACTTTGAACTCATCGGACGTTTTTCTTTTATCTCTTCTTTCATCATTAATGTGCTTAAATTTTTGCCATCCATCCAAATCAACAAAATAACAGCAATTCCCAACATAACAACTAAACATAAACCTATCGTATTTCGATATACATTCCAATCTACACTCGTAATGACAAAAGTTTCCGGATATAACTGATTAAGTCCATATAAAAGAATATATAGAAATACATTTCCTATTAAAATTCCTGTGATCAAAGAACCAAGACATCCTAATGTATATTCGCCAAAAAGCAGACAATAAGATACTCTCTTTTTCATTCCAAGCATCATAAATGTGCCATAATCTTTCGCCCGTAATTTAATATAATATCTCATAGAGAATACCATCAAGAGTATAGAAATTACCGTCACTAATTTAACTGCCATCATAAAATCATTTTTTATCCCCATCATTATTGTAGGCTCTGTAATTGCCCTCATTATAATATTATTCAATCCGCAAAAAAGAAATAATTCTGCTACTGAAACAATATTACTGATAAAAAATAAGATATAGTTTTTGATATTACTCTTAAAATTTTTAATAATTATTTTTGTTAGCATACTTTCTCCATTTTCATAAATTTCTCCTAATGCCACTATAGTTCTTCCATTTTTGACAATATTCTCTGATAAAATTCGTTTCTCCCAATATCCTTTACTAGTTCCTCAAGAATCTTGCCATCCTTTAACAAAATAATCCGATCACAATAGCTCGCCATTTTAGGATCATGGGTAACCATAACAATCGTTTTTTTGTATTCTGAAGATATTTTTTCCAATGCATCAATTACAATCGCTCCCGATTTAGAATCAAGATTCCCCGTAGGTTCATCAGCAAGAATCAAATCTGGATCATTAATCAAAGCTCGGCAAATAGCTACTCTCTGCTTTTCACCGCCTGATAATTCATATGGGTTTTTCTTTAACAGATGTTCAATTTGAAACTTAGTTGCATACTTAATCGTTTCCTCTTTCATTACTTTCGTCGGTATTTTGTTTAGAATCATCGGTAACATAATATTTTCTTCAACCGAAAGACTATCCATCAGATAAAAATCCTGAAAAATAAATCCAATTCTTTTATTTCGAATTTCCGCAAGTCTATCGCCATATAATTGACTTGTATCTTCTTCCATAAAAGAAACCATTCCACCTGTAGGTTTATCAATCATTCCTAATATTTTTAAAAGTGTTGTTTTCCCACATCCTGATTTCCCCATTATTCCCACAAATTCACCTTCGCTCACCTGAAAACTAATTCCTTTCAACACTTTTATATCGTTATCACCATCCTGAAATGAAGATTTTCGGTAATTTCTTATTAAATTTTCCACTTCTAATATTTTCATTTAGTAAATCTCCTTTGCCTAGCTACTATGTTACACCTATTAGTTATCTACAGTGTACCACATAGTAGTCCTTTGTCAATCTATATTACAGGCTTTTTATTGTTATTCTCTCGTGCTATGTTATAATATTATTATGCAAAACAAAGTAAAAACTATCAGGAGATACTATGTACGATAAATCTCAATTAATGCGTGGTACTTTAGAAGGATGTATTTTACAGATCCTTTCTCAAAATACCACTTACGGATATGAAATTGTTACAACTCTTCTTGAATATGGATTTACAGATATCAAAGAGGGAACTATTTATCCTTTGTTAGTCCGCTTAGAAAAAAAGAAAATCATCACTTCTGAAATGAGACCATCTCCCTTAGGTCCTAGTCGGAAATATTATTCGATCACGTCCTCAGGTCGTGAATATTTAAATGAATTTAAAACAAACTGGTATCAAATTTCGGAAACTGTAAATCATGTATTTAACTTGGAGGAAAGAAATGTTAAATAAGAAAAACAGACGAATTATAAGAAAAATAAAACATTATATCCATACTTTTCCTTTATCAAAGTCTGAAATACAACAAATGGAAAAAGACATTTCCGGAATGGCTTTAGAAGCAGAACAACGGGGCGAAGAATTTACAGACATTTTGGGTATGACACCTTCTGAATTTTGCAATCATTTAGTTTATTCTCTCGGTGGATGCAAAGTTCCCGGCGGACGAAGATTACTTAAATATACCGGAATCTACTATCAATTAGTTGGTCTTATTGGCAGTATTCTTTCCGCACTCTATTTTTTACTATTTTTATTATGGACAATTTTTATTCCCTCAATACTAGAGGAATTTGCCTTGGTATTAATTGGAAGCAGCATAGGAATCCTTTTATTTGGAACCCTCCTGTCATTTGGCAATATGGCAGAATATTACTGTAATATTACACAAAAATCACCCCGTCTGATAACCAATGGGAAAATATTACTATTTATCGCTGTCTGTATCAATATTATAGCTATTTCCTATACCATTTTAAAACTTCGATACATTACGGCTAACCATAGTTTTTTACTCCTATTTTTATTACAAATCATTATTACTTGCATATGTTATATTCCTGCAAGTTTGTATATCATTGGTGCTAAAAGAAATCTCCCCTGTCTGGGAAATGACCAATTTATGTAGAATAGAAAACCACCCTGAAACCCGTCAAAGTTTAGAGGGTGGTTTTCTATACTTTTAACTTATCTTCTCACCACCGGCACCGGTGTCTCATCCCATGCATCCAGATTCTTCAAATATTTCTTTGTATCTTTTGACATCTGACCTGACAGCGCCAGTACTGCAATCAGATTCGGGATTGCCATCAAGGCGTTCAGTGTATCTGCCACCAGCCATACAGTATCTAATGTCACGATCGGTGCAATAGCTGCCACGATTATGTAGAGTACTCGATATCCCATCAGTACATTTTTACCGGCCAGATATTCCACGCATCGTTCTCCGTAATACGCCCATCCAAGTACTGTGGAATAAGCAAAACAGATGATTCCTAAAGTTAAGATAATCGGTCCGATTACCGGGATCTGTCCAAATGCCAGTGAGGTAAGCTGTCCACCGTTTGTCACAGAATCGGCATTAATGTTTGGATTTTTCATAATCGTAGACGCTAATACCAGTCCTGTCATCAGACATACTACAACGGTGTCCCAAAATGTTCCTGTGGAGGAAATCAGTGCCTGACGCACCGGATTTCTTGTCTGTGCAGCCGCTGCCGCAATCGGAGCAGAACCCATACCGGATTCATTGGAAAATAATCCCCTGGCAACTCCAAAGCGGATTGCCATACGTACGCCTGTTCCAACCAGTCCACCCGCTGCCGCTCCCGGTGTAAATGCAAGTTTGCAGATTACCTGGATTGCAGGAATGATATAATCGTAATTCATACACAAAATAATAATACATCCAAGTACATAAAACGCTGCCATAAATGGAACTAATCGTTCACAGACTCTTGCAATGGATTTAATACCACCAAAGATTACGAATGCCGTCAATGCTGCGATCACGATTCCAACGGCAACCGGTGGAATATTAAAATTTGTCTTGCAGACTTCTGCAATGGAATTTACCTGTGTCGCACATCCAATTCCAAAAGAAGCAAAACCTGCAAAAAATGCAAACAGCATCGCCAGCCATTTCATATTCAGTCCACGTTCCAGAGCGTACATCGCACCGCCCTGCATACGTCCGTCTTCTGTCTTCACACGGTATTTTACCGCAATATAAGACTCTGCATATTTAGTAGCGATTCCAAAAACACCCGTCAGCCAGCACCAGAGCACCGCTCCCGGTCCTCCAAGGGCGATTGCGGTTCCTACTCCGACAATATTTCCGGTTCCGATGGTAGCCGCCAGAGCCGTTGTCAGTGCCCCGAACTGTGAAACCTCGCCTTCCGCATCGCTGTCTTTCTTTACTGACAGCGGGATTCCCTTTGTAACTGCATATTTCTGGATAAATCCTGTCTTTGCTGTCATATACACATGAGTTCCAAGAAGCAGAATGATCATCGGCCAGCCCCAGACCACTCCGTTCACCGTTGTAATGATAGTATTGATTGTGTCCATTCAGATTTCCCCTTTCTCTCTTTCACACAGATCACCCATATATACAATCCCAGAAGTGACAAAAAGCGACCCCTGAGATTTCCATCTTCGGAGTCGCTTCTATCTTCTTTTAATCTGTGTTATTAAACAATATTCTATCACATATTATTCAATCTGGCAATCCATGTTCACTGTCATACAACCGATCAACGTTCCGATACCCAGTTTTCCAGTCTCATATTTACTTCGCCCCCCAGAAGCGTACTGTACATACAAAAATACATCCACAACATGATCAGTACGATCGTCGTCAGACTTCCGTACATACTGGAAAATCCTTTGAAAATATCCACATAAACCGAAAAAATCCAGGAAATGATCATCCAGCCAATGGTCGCAAATACGGCTCCCGGAATCTGACTCCAGAACTTGCATTTTCTGTTGGGAAGAAATTTGTAGATAATCAGCGAAAATATAATCATTACAATCGGTGTGATGATCGATCGCAGCTCTAACATCTTGTCTGCAATTCCCGCCATGATCGGTATATGTCTTCCTATAAATATATTCAATGTATTACCAAATACTGCCAATACCAACAGAAAGATGATAACCAAAATCATCATTACCGTATATACTGTTGCCCTGACCCTCAAAATGACATAATTACGTGTCTCATTGCACTTATAAACGCAGTTAAGACCTGTTGTAAGTGCAAGGACACCTTTTCCTGCAGACCACAGCGTCACAATCAACGTCAGTGGCACCACACCCATCGACTGATTATAAACCTGATTCACAATTGATGTTATCAGCGAATCTACCGATGACGGGAATACCTGTATCACCGCCGTCATAACATCAGCTTTGGTGACAGGTGTATATTTAATCAATGTCAATAATAACAAAATAATCGGAATCAAGGACAACATCAGGAAATAAGCTGTCTGGGCAGCATATGCACCTACATGGTGACTGGAGATATCTGAAGTCAGTTCTCCACATTTTTCGTAAAGTTTTTTTATTTTTTCCATAAAGTTCTCCTAAACATACGTAGCTATTTTACACGATTTTTACACATTTGTCTACGCACATTCTATAGTGATTCCTACAAAAAATGTACTTAATATCTCCTTATAATTCATGCCTTTTGCTGCCATCTGGTTCGCACCGTTCTGACTCATGCCGATTCCATGACCAAACCCGCCGCCATGAATGATATAATTACCCTCCTTATATTCAATTGTAAAAAATGCACTTGGGAGCAATGCACTGCTATCTACAGTACTCCCATCTTGTTTCTGTATCGTATAACCGCTGCCACCAAGTGCCCGCCTGATCTTATTCTCTGTATCTACAGTAACCTCTCCCTGATCTCCGACTGCCTTGATCTGAGTCACCACATCTCCCGGTCCTGTGCACGTCACGGTCAGACTTTTTAATGTACCGATCTCTATGCCCGTATTCAGGCTGATCAGATTTCCAAGAAGTTCTTCCGGGATCGTGGCTGTCCACCTATACCACGGAAGCGCCTTCTCATAATAACCGTCTTTATCTTTCAGTTCCACCGACTTAAGATAAGCATTCTGTTCATTTTCCTCACTTCCCCAGGCTACCATTGTTGTGGTCTTTCCGCAGGATGTAGAATAATAATAAGTTGTTACGATCTCTCCGTTATATTTAATCACTTCTCCTGCTGTCTCCTCCACGGCTTTTGTACTGGCCTCCTGTGCATTTACATTACCATACACCTGAAAATCAGTACTGTCGTTTACATGAACTTCATACTCCGGATACGCATACTCCTGCAATTTCCTATATGTAAAACCTCTGGCGCAGACCGCCTGCGCTTTCAACGCCTCCATCTCATAGTCTGCCGGCATCTCACTCGGTACAACCTTACATAAATATGACTCTAACGGCAGTTCATTGATCACCACAATACCTTCTGCACTGCTGCGAAGTTCGATCACTCCGGCATAGGACGGTGTTCCGCAGCCGCGCTCGATGCTTTCTACTGAGATCTCGCTGCCATCTGCCGCATGAACCCGGATTACTCCTTTTGAAAAGGATGGATCATCTGGTTTATAGCTTACTGATGTTCCCACATTCGTCTGCTCGCCGCCACATTCCACAGTCAGACCTGCTTTTGCACTTAATGTAACCGATGGATGCACTTCTTCTGCATAACCACTGGTTTTAAGAAGTACACGGATACTTGGATTATTCACATCTGCTTTTGCCAGCTTTCCATCTTTATCCTTGCTCTCTGTCTTTTTATTCCGGCTTTCCGTCTTCTCATGTTTCTGCTTTTGCAAGTCACCAGAATTCCCCGCTCCCGTCACTCGTTTCCAATATTCCCGGAACGTTACAGGGGACTTTGACCAGAACATGCAAAATACAGCAATGGCAACCAAAATTGCCGTTCCAAGATACAGATAACGGTCCATTTTTGCTTTATGTAAGGCTTTCTTCGTCTGCCGTTTTCTTTTATTATTCTGATAATTCCGATACTCACCCAAAATGATTCCACCTTTAATCCAGCTTTTTGTAATCTAGGGACTACGTCCCCAGATTAGACGAGCAGTCTGACCCTGCTCGTCTCGTATACTCTGTACCCATCTCGCCTATCGGCTCCCCGTATACACAATCCCCAGAATCGCTTGAAAGCATTCTGGGGATGTATGCAGTCGCCAAGGTTCCGAGCAAGCTCGGACTTTGGCTCGTTGCAATTCAAAAAGACAGCCGCCGAAACGACTGTCTTTATCCTTGGTATATTCCCAAAATGCCGGTTTCTGTATTTTGACTCCTAGCCACAGCTAGGTGGGTGTCCGCATTCGCTTTTCTGTCCTCCTCTGCGTAATGAAGGCTTGACATATTACGAAGATATGAGATTCCCGTTTAAAGTATTGTAGGTTCAAAATTACAGAAGTTGTCGCACATCTCAGGTTTTATCCTGCAATTATTATAACTCACTTTTCCGGATTTTACAATTCCAAATTCTGTATACATGAATTAATATATTCTTCACAATCCATTTACACGCCAAAGTACTTTTTGTTGCAGGCACGGATTTTTATAATGTAATAAATCAATGCTACTGCTGCCAGCACAAACATTACCCAGTACAGGGTATCTATGCCACCTGCCGATGTATTATACAAATCCACCACGGAATATATTGTCACTACAGCGCCTAATATAAATAACGGCACCTGTGCCTCCCTGCAGTATCCTTTGACATCTTTGCAGGTTTTGATATTAATATCCTGCGACAGTACCAGTGCCTGTTTGATCTCACCTTTCGTGCGCATAAGATACGCACCGTACAGACAATACAGTCCACATCCCAGTGTGATCAGGCCGATAATACTTACCATGCTTCCCATTTAGTCACCTCATCCGTAACCGTAACTGCGATTCTTATAATCCCAGTACAGATTTTACGGTATCTTCCATTTTATCTGCATCACATTCCAGATTGTGAAGAACTTTCGCATCCAGAATGTCTTTGATTGCCTGTGGAAGTTCCACTCCGGCAGTCTCTTTTAACACATCCATAAGTGCCAGTTCGTCTGCTGTCTCGTATTTTTTATCAATCGCAGACATCACACTCTTCACGAATTTGAACGGACTTGCTGTAGATGCCACCAGGCATTTCTCTGAAAGCTTTCCTTCTTCTTTCAGTTTCTGGCTTACATACGCAGCAACTGCTGTATGTGTATCCATGACATATCCTGCTTTCGCATAAACATCATGAATCATCTGTGCAGTCTGTTCTTCTGTCGCATATCCTGCCTCAAAATCAGAAAGCTTGGCTTTCATATCCTCAGCAACTTCATATTTACCGCCGGTCTTTAACTCGTTCATAAATTCACCGGTCTTCTCTGAATCCTCTCCTGTGATCAGATAGATCAGTCTCTCCAAGTTACTTGAGATCAAAATATCCATAGACGGAGAAGTTGTCAGGATAAATTCACGATTCTTGTCATATGTACCTGTCTGGAAGAAATCAAACAGTACTTTATTCTCATTTGACGCACATACCAGTTTATTAATCGGCACTCCCATATTCTTTGCATAATATGCAGCCAGGATATTTCCAAAGTTACCTGTCGGTACTACAATGTCGATTTTCTCACCATCTTCAATCTCACCATGTGCCAGAAGTTTTGCATATGCGTAAACATAATAAACCACCTGTGGCACCAGACGGCCGATATTGATAGAGTTTGCAGAAGAGAACTGATATCCTTTTGCCGCCAGTTCTTTTGCCAGCTCTTTATCTTCAAACATTGCTTTTACGCCGCTCTGTGCATTATCAAAATTACCATGGATAGCAACCACATCAACGTTCTTACCCTTCTGTGTCACCATCTGAAGTTCCTGAACTTTGCTGACACCATTCTTTGGATAGAATACGATGATTCTTGTTCCCTCTACATCCGCAAATCCTGCCATCGCAGCTTTTCCAGTGTCTCCTGAAGTTGCTGTCAGGATCACGATCTCATTTTCCACATGATTCTTCTTAGCAGAAGTGGTCAGAAGATGTGGAAGGATTGATAATGCCATATCCTTAAATGCAATCGTAGCACCATGGAATAATTCCAGATAATAAGTACCATCTACTTTTGCAAGTGGTGCAATCTCTTCTGTATCGAACTTGCTATCATAAGCTTTTTCAATACAACTTCTCAATTCTTCCTCAGTAAAGTCTGTCAAGAACTGTTTCATAACCAGATAAGCAATCTCCTGATACGACAGGTCTTTAAGTTCTTCCATCGTTACATCCAATACCGGTAAATTCTCCGGCACAAACAATCCACCATCCGGTGCAAGACCTGTAAGGATTGCTTCAGATGCGGTTACTTTTAAGTTAGAATTTCTTGTGCTCTTATACTGTAGATTCATCTTCTCTCGCCTTTCTGTCTTCAAAATCTTACTGATTCTTCTTATTTCTTTTTATTATTTACATAGTTTACCAGGCCACCCTGTTCGATCAGATTCTGCATGAACGCCGGAAATGGCTGTCCCTGGAACTCTGTTCCTTTTGTGTGATTATAAATCTTGCCACTGTCAAAATCAACCTCTACCTCATCTCCGGCATCAATTCCATTAGCAGCTTCCGGACATTCGATAATCGGAAGTCCGATATTGATCGCATTTCTATAAAAAATTCTTGCAAATGTCTCTGCAATTACACAGCTTACTCCTGCTGTCTTCAAACATAACGGTGCATGCTCTCTTGATGATCCGCATCCGAAGTTCTTCTTTGCCACGATCAAATCTCCCGGCTGTACCTTTCCGGCAAATTCAGGATCAATATCTACCATTGCATGGCTTGCCAGCTCTTTTGCATCGAAAGAATTCAGATATCTTGCAGGGATGATTACATCAGTATCTACGTTGTCTCCATATTTAAATACATGTCCTAATGCTTTCATTATTTTTCACCTACTTTCTCCGGATTCGCAATACATCCGGCAATTGCGCTTGCTGCTGCCACTTCCGGTGAAGCAAGATAAATCAGCGAATCTACATGTCCCATTCTTCCTACGAAGTTACGGTTGGTTGTAGATACGCACTTCTCACCTGCAGCTAATACTCCCATATGTCCTCCCATACACGGTCCACAGCTTGGAGTGTTGACAGCACATCCGGCATCTACGAATATCTCAAGAAGTCCTTCTTCGATACACTGTTTGTAAATCTTCTGTGTAGCAGGAACCACCATAACTCTTACATCCGGATGTACAGTGTGTCCTTTCAGGATTGCTGCTGCTTTTCTCATATCTTCCATACGTCCGTTTGTACAAGATCCGATTACTACCTGATCAATCTTAATCGGC
Organism: uncultured Lachnospiraceae bacterium; assembly: GCA_934351835.1. GTDB lineage: Bacteria > Bacillota > Clostridia > Lachnospirales > Lachnospiraceae > CAKRJP01. Next base: position 170,035 of record CAKRJP010000001.1, on the reverse strand, counting down.
TCCATAGCTTCAATCTCATCAATTGTCTTGGCATTGCCCGGAAGATGTGGAAATGCTACAGTTGGACGGACTTCACTTAAATCGATCTCAATCACATCTTCATATTCAGCATCTTCATCAGCCTCATATACGGTATATTCTTTCTTACAGTGTTCTGCAAGGTATGCTTTGGTCTTCTCATCTACCGGGAAAATACCATTCTTGGCACCTGCCTCGATGGCCATATTGGCAATTGTAAATCTGTCAGCCATAGACAGTTCTGCGATACCCTCACCTGCAAACTCCATAGATTTATAAAGTGCTCCGTCTACACCGATCTTACCGATAATATGGATAATCACATCTTTACCACTTACATATGGACCCGGCTTTCCGGTCAGGACAAATTTGATCGCGCTTGGTACCTTAAACCATGCCATACCTGTTGCCATACCAGCTGCGATATCTGTTGTTCCCATACCTGTTGAGAAAGCACCGATCGCACCGTATGTACATGTATGAGAGTCAGCACCGATGATACATTCTCCGGCAGCTACTACACCAGCCTCCGGAAGGATTGCATGCTCTACTCCTGACTTACCCTGTTCAAAATACCATGACAATCCCTGCTCTTTTGCATACTCGCGGATTGCCTTAGAATTCTCTGCGGATTTGATATCTTTATTCGGAGTAAAATGATCCGGTACAAATACAACCTTATCTTTATCAAATACTTTATCCGACATCTGCTTGATAATCGGCAGTGCCATAGGACCTGTAATATCATTTGCCATTACAATGTCTAAATTTGCTTCTATCAACTGACCTGCCGTTACAGAATCAAGACCTGCGTGAGCTGCCAGTATTTTCTGCGTCATTGTCATTCCCATTACGCGTTACCTCCTGTATAAATAATCTTATCGATTATTTTATCACAGATAAATATCATCACGCAAGAAAGAATCCCCAACTGTATAAGATGTATCAAAAATAGTTCCAGATTTTTCAGATCCCTCTATAGAAAAAGAACCGGAAATCACTTCCGGTTCTCCAATGCTTCTCTTAATTCTTTTAATATCTGTTCATGTCCAGGTGCATCCATATGCGGGAAGGCTTTCATCAGACGTGTACTGACACGGTTGCGATAACCTGCCAGTTCTCCATATTTTGCCTGCAACTCTTCCTTTCGCTCTGCCAGACGCTGTTTCTTCTCAATCAACATATCTGTCTTATAAGCTTCCAGACGGATACGTTTCTCTTCAACAGTCTGCTCCCATTTCTGGCGTTCTTCCTCCTTGGCCTCTGCCAGACGCTCTTTCGCCTGCTTCAGTTCTTCTGCCGCTGCATCCAGACGCTTCCTGCTCTCTTCACGGACTTCCATTCCATTCATGACGTTCTCGTAGATATTTTCGCCCATCTTATCAGAAATCTCATGTAACTCTGTCGCAATCTTATCCATTGCTTCCAGACGTTTGTTGAATTTCAGAATCGTAGATGCTGTTACATATAAGTCTGCAAACATGCCGATTCCAAGCACCACAATCATCACAATTCCCAGATAGTACGGAATCAATGTAAGACCTTTATGTATCACCGGATGTGCGATCTGTACAATAAACACACACGCCACACCCCAGATCAACGAAAACAACAGGCATACATATCCTCCAATGTTAAAGGGCAGTTTTGAATAATCCCACCATCTGTGATGAAACAATTTATCTAAGATAAATCCAGTCAGTCCTTCTATGATCGTTACCAAAATCGTTGATGCAATATATAACACCACCAGTTGTCCACGAAACGGCATCAAAAATTGTACAACCACACCAACTCCGATTCCATACACCGGGCAGATTGGTCCGTTTAGGAATCCACGATTGACAAATTTACCTTCTTTAAAGGCTGCATAGGCAACCTCTGTACACCATCCTAAGACTCCGTACACGAAAAAATATAGTATCCAATAATATAACTGCATGTCTTGCTACTCCTGCCCTAATTCTTCCTTCTTACCTGTATTCTTACGCTTCCTGGTCTTTAAAAGTGCACCACCCATATTGTACAGCCAAAACGAATACGTTAAAATCTTATCCGCCCTTCCCATCTTATCTTTAGTGGTCTTTCCATATAAAGTTCCACCAGTCTGGATATCTGCTTTTTCTTTAATCAACTTTATCAGTTCTGATTCACAGGTAACATCCTCCGGCAAGATTGTATATCCCAAACCGACACAATCTAATTTGTGAGCATCACTTCCACCCAGTCCGGGTTTTTTATATTTTTTTGCCAACTTCAACGCACCGGCATTCGATTCTTCCGGTTCACATGCATTGAACGACTCAATAAAATCAAAACGCTTGATCAACTCCGGAGAATCGTAATATTTGTTAGTATTTGTAAAACTTAAATATTTACCTCCACACGGATGTGCCGGTCCAAGCACGCCTCCATGGTGATGTACAAACTCGATCAGCTTTGCCACAGAAAGGCCACGCAGTTCCAGGAGTCTCATCTTAACTGTCTCCGGCATAATACAGAGGATATGCCCTCCGTCTCTGGTATCATACTCGATTCCTTTTAACACAACAAAATCATCATGCACTTTGCCTTTCATATTATATTTCCATTGCCGATACCCATTATAAGTATCATGGTCTGTGATCAGCATTCCATCAAATCCCAGTTGTTTCAACCTTGTAATATATTCATCCAGATATATTTTACTATCTATCGAGCCTTCTTTTACATGGCAGTGCATATCAATCTTCATAATAAATCTCCTTTGATTATCACCTGACAGCTTTGTATAGACAGTATCTCCTCTTTTCCTATATCTATGATACACATTCTCTGTTACTGACACACCGGATCAATCCTGCGCACAGCACCCATACCAACAGGTAATAATACTTAGGTGCAGCAGTTTCACCAAAACTATAAATTAGCATCGTCATTATCTGGCAGAACACGCCAACACCTATCATTAATTTCTTTATCTTCCGCTTCATTCTCCGACACCTCCTCTATAGCCAACACTATATCAGACCAGGTGTCCCATAAAACGGACTACACATTTTATTTTAATTCAGATTATTATTCATCCAGGAAATCATCATCGTCATCATCCAGATATTCAACATCTACATCATAATCATCCAGATACTCCTGTTTTTCCCCGGAATCTTCTGCCTCATCAAAATCTTCCAAATCATCATCATCGTCGTCATCCGTCAGTTCATCCAGATATTCATCCAGCTCGTCATCAGAATCCTCCAGCAAACGTCTTGCTTTCTCGACTTCTGTCTCTCTTGAATCCACAGCCTTGGCTTTCTTCGAACGTTGCTTGTCCTTCTTTCCCTGCTTCTTAGAGTACATAACAAACTGTACAATGATTCCGATTATTGCAATTGCAAGACCAATTCCATATCCGATCCATTTGTTGCCCAGATTTAAAAGTCCTGCCACAGAAACTCCTACGGACAGTCCTCCAGATAGTCCTGTCAGGATGATGACCATCGGATCTACAAAAACTGCCGCCAAAATTGCCAAAATCACCGGAACAACGACACAGACGATCCACATTACCGTGCTTTGCGGTACTAGCAGCATCGCACATATAGATAATGCATAAGCAAATACAACAATGAATGCAGACAACCTCCGCAAAAATACCAGAAGTACCGCTCCCACAACTGCTGCGATCAATACGATAATCGCCATCGTCATTGAGTTGACATTTGCTGCTGTACCTATCACAGCTCCTACACCGGCTCCAATTGACAGACCAAATATTGCTGCTATAACTTTCAAGACCTTCACACCAAAGAAACAGATCAATAATCCAACCACAATGCCAAGTGCTGCGAGTCCCAAAGTCACAGTGCCGGTCAGGTAAGTATTATTTCCACTCTTCAGCAATTGTTCTAACATCTGAGTTCCGCTTTTAACTGTCTCCATAACTACTTCTCCTTCTCCCACGTTATTAATTATTTATGTCTGTTATTATAGCATCTTTTTTTTCGTCTGTTAACATCCTTAGAAAATGTTCACAGTTTCTCCATATCTTAATTTTTTCTTAAACGGCTGCCAGTTCCAGAAAAATTCCCGCCGCTATTGCAATGATCACTAACGTTCCTACAATCTTTGTATTCTCCCGTACGTTTTTATTTACCTTAAATAACACCAGAAGTCCTACACCGGCACCTGTACTTAACCCGGAAATCACAGATGCAAAAGAAATTGCTCCGCTCAGATATAACTGCGTCAGTATCACAGAAGCTGCACAATTCGGGATCAATCCGATGATTGCCGCGATCACCGGCTGAAAAATTGTATTTCCAAGCAAAAATACAGACAACTGTTCAATCCCAAATACTTCAATCGAAAGATTTAAAATTCCATTGAAAATAAATAAATAAATGAAAATCTTCAGCGTATGCCGCCATGCCGGCATTAAGATTCCGGCACTTCCATGCTCGCATCCACAGCTTTCATCTTCGCATACTTCCCCACATTCTTTATGTTTACGCTCTGTGATCCATTTCCCCAAAAATAAATCCACAAAATATCCTGCAATAATCGCAATTACTACTTTTGCTGCAAGCAAGACACCCACTTCTTTTAAATAGCCCGGGTTTCCCATGATGATCAAAATTGCCTCATCAGAAGTTGCAATAAATACAGACAGTAACGTTCCCACGGAAATCACTCCGCCGGCATACAGATTTGATGCCATTACGGAAAAACCACACTGCGGAACACATCCGGCAACGGCTCCGACAACCGGACCGGCTTTTCCAACTTTTTCCAGTGCTTTCCTTGTAAATTCACCGGAATAATGTTCTATTGCTTCTATTAATAAAAAGGCTGCAAATAAAAAGGGCAGCATTTTTATACTGTCCAAACAGGTATCAACAAAGACATCCTTTAATAATTCCATCTATATCTTCCTTTCAAACATACACACTCTTAAATTAAGTTTACGCTTTATTTTAGATGCTGTATGCGCTTTTGACAAGATTTTTTTCCGGATTGGTTATTTTTCTCATTAACTTTTAAAATATATATCCATATAAAAGAAACACCACATGAAGTATTCAACAGTGTTACTCCATGTGGTATCTTTCATCTTACATTATCGTTTTCTACTTATATAATATATATTATCCTTCAAAATCTTCGCATTTTTCTGTCGGATAAGAAACTCCACCCTTCATAACAAATGCGCAGTCAAGAAGTGCATTCGGATCTGTCAGGAGATCTCTCTTCCATGCGGAGATATCTGCCTGTTTGCCTACTTCAAGTGTACCAATCTGATCATCTAACTGTAAAATCTCTGCATTCACTCTGGTTGCAGCTTCCAACGTACGGAATGCACCCATGCCGCTTTCCATCCATGCTTTGTACTCATATCCACTTTCATAGTTGTTATGAGTTGCAACCTGGTCAGTACCATAACCTAGCTTACATTTAGAATTCTTAATAACCTCACGGCCTGCCTGGAGAGCATCTTTATAGTATTCCAGTTTTTTTCTGAACTCCGGCTGTTTCTGCTGAATTGCTACCGGATCATAATGTACAGCTTCCTCATATGGGCAGAATGTAGGAACTACATATACATTGTTCTCTACAATCATATCTGCGGTTTCTTCATCCATCAATGAACAATGTTCCATTCCATCGATACCCAGCTTGATCAGTTTCTGCTGAAGTTCTGCGCTATATACATGGGCAGTAACTGTCTTGCCCCATTCATGGGTTGTATCCATGATTGCTTTCAACTCATCGTCTGACATCTGCTGCTGCATTGGATTATCATACGGTGTAAAGAATCCACCGGTTGCCATTATCTTAATGAAATCTGCCCCGGCCTTAATCTCTTCACGAACTGCATTTCTGAAGAAATCTGCCCCACATCCGATTGACGGACGCATATTAAGAGCCAGTTTAGAAAATTCCGGATTATGCGCAAATGCCTGTGTCAGATCGCCGTGGCTTCCTACGGTTCCGAGAAGACGCGGTGCTGTAATAATTCTCGATCCCTGGAAATAACCGTCATTGATTGCATTTCTTACATCCAATGCTCCAAATCCGCTGGAAGAAATACCTCCAATATGGCGGACGGTTGTAAATCCACGGGACAATGTTTTCTGTGCACAGTGCAGAATGGACAATGTCTTATATTCCTCAGTTGTTGTATACACGATATCACGTACATGATGCCAGTCGTAATAATCCATATGCATATGAGCATCAATCATACCAGGTGTTACAGTTGCATCTGATAAATCAATCACTTCTGCCGACTCCGGCTGCGGAATGTCCGGTCCTACTGCCGCAATCTTATCATTTTCAATCAGGATCTTATAGTTTTCCTTAAACTCCGGTGTAATACCATCGTACATCTTTCCACAAATAATGTAGGTCAATTTGTCTTTGCTCATAATATAACTCCTTTCTGCTTATCCTTTTATCTGATATCCTTTATCCTTTATAAGTGTCAAGACCCCGAAATATTTCCGAGGTCTGTGACATTTCTTTTTATTATGCAGCCTGATTCTGTTTCTGTGTTAACAGTGAGACTACAATCAAAACTACTACGGAGGTAGGTAATGCTACTAATACCGTTGCATATCCCAGTGGCTGGCCCATAGCTTCATATACGATCGTTACTAAGGTACCAACGATCATAGATGAGATACCACCTGCTTTTGTAACCTTCTTCCAGCAAAGAGCTCCGATCAGAGCCGGTGTAATACCAGCACCATAGATGGTGTATGACCAGTACTGGATCGCAAGTACTGATGGGAAGAACTGTAAAATAACGTAAGCCAGAATACCAACGACTACGATAGTTACACGGGTAAATACAAATTTCTGTTTATCTGTTGCATCCGGTTTGATACGGTCTGCGTAGATATCGTATGTAATATTGGTAGCTCCTGATAACAGATAAGAGTCACCGGTTGTAATAATGAACGCTGCGGATGCCGCAAGTAATAATCCACCTGCAAATGTAGGAATAACTGTTGTTGTTGACATAAATGCCATCGCTGCATCAATGTTTGTTCCAAAGATTGCTTTTGCGGAGAATGCGATTACAGCTACTAATGGTACTACTACCAGAACACCGACAAACCATCCGATAAATCCTTTTTTAATCGTCTTATCTCCACGACCTGCCCCGATTCTCTGATACATATTCTGGTCACCGATTGACAGGAAGTACAGTGGAAGATATCCTGATAAGAAACCAAGAATTGTCTGTCCTCCTAATGGCTCCATGGATGTCGGGCTGAGTGCCAGGTTTGTTGCCACTACATTATCCCATCCACCGGCTGCCTTAATAACCAGAGGAGTTGCGATCAATATACCTACTAACATAATACCTGCACTGATGGCATCCGTAACAGCTACAGAAGTAAGTCCTCCGGATGTTGCCAGGAAGATAATCAGCACTGCTGATACGATTGTACCGATATTGACATCCAGACCGGTTGTAACGTTCAGTACATATGCAAGACCTTTATACTGATATGAACATATGGAAATCATTGATAATGCAATGATAACTCCTGCTGCAGTTCTTGCAAAGTGTCCATATTTGTTCTCCAGGATTCCTGCTGCAGTATAACAGTCAGCCTTTTTAATCTTACCGGAAATAAGTGCCAGTGTAACTACACCTAAGATTGATGGTACTGCGAAGAAGATTCCAGGCCAGATACCATAATTATATGTCAATGAGTTACCACCACCGGAAATGGTTCCGTTACCTGTGAAGGTTGCTAAGAATGTACCCATCAGTACAACTGCTCCCAGGCCTCCGCCGGCTTTTACGAATTCATCACTTGTCTTTGATTTCTTTGAATAATATGCACCTACAACGACCAATACAACGATGTAAGCCACAACAAAGATAAGTAAACTTGGTTTTGTTACTAGTTGCTGCATAGAATTCCCTCCTTATGTAGTAAAATAAAAGCAAGGCAACCAACAACATCATTATTGAAATCGAACCACCTTGCTCCTGCTATTTTACCCTATTCTTTTTAGATAATCAGACTTTAGTCTCTTCCGAACTCGAATCGCTTTCTATAAAGACCTCAGTCTCTTAACTTGCCTTTATCTTACTCTTTTGTTTAGCTTTTGTCAACCTTGCGGGCTGTTTTTCTTTGTTTTTAACAATTACGCACAACAGAATGTGGTTTTTGTTTATTTTATTTATACATGTATACGATTTTAATTTTTAAAATCGCTGTACTACAGTCTGTTCTTGTCATCCTCTTCATATCTCTACACTTAAAAGTACTGCTTTCCTATATAAATACATAAAGCAAGGATACAACTCTTCTTTTGCATCCTTGCCTTATAATCATCTCAATATATTCTATAGTATATTCTTATCCTTGCAATTCTTCCAGATTCTGGTCTTTTAGCAAAAACCCTTTTTCCCTTAAGACCTCTTCTATCATATCCAGGGTTCCTTCACTGTCTGCCGTTACCTTATGGTAGTGGTAGCCGGATGTGATATTCAGAAGCGGGCTTGATTTACCACTCTTAATATCTTGTATAAACTCGGTAACTTTCCTGCGCGAATTCACATGAAGTTCAGCCTCCATCCGTCCGTAAACGCGATGATTAATCATCACATTATCTACGCAGCCTCCCATATCCACTATTGCATACAACTCTTCTTCCACCTGATCATTCGTATGTCTGACTTTGAATATCCGACTGACTTCTACCGGTTCATTCAATATATATCCTCTGTTTGTTGACAGGATATCATATCCTGATGCCCGAATCAATGCAATATCCTGCACAATCACCTGACGGCTGACCTGATACGTCACTGCCAGCCTGGTTCCCGAAACCGGGACCTTACTATTTTGAATCTGTTCTATTATATTGGCACGCCTCTGTGCACCTGTCATAGAATCCACCCTCCAATCGGATCAATACTTACGCACGATCTTAGAATGTCTTTATTATACTACAGTTATCAGACAAATGGAATGCAAACTTTCTCTCATGGCATCAACCACTTTTTATTCGTCATTTATCCCCTGTTTTCCCGCGGTTTTCAACATTTTAACACATTTTCTGCAAGTTTTGTATTGAAATTATTCATATTTATATATATAATAATACCGTATTTTAATAATCATATAGAAATCAAAAAGTTTTGGCAATTATAACTAAGGAAAGAAGGAAAGCGTAATGAACTTTAAAGAAATCAATCCATCACCACGTACACTTATGTGCCCTGGTCCTGTAGATGCGGATCCTCGTGTACTCCGTGCAATGAGCGCACCTATCTTAGGGCAGTTCGATCCTGAATTTACCGCTCTGATGACAGAGACTATGGAAATGGCCCGTCAGGTATTCCAGACAAAGAATCATCAGACTTATGTCGTAGACACAACTTCAAGAGGAGGTCTTGAAACAATCCTGACAGGTGCTATCTGCCCTGGAGACAAGGTTCTCATCCCTGCTTTTGGACGTTTTGGATATTTATTATCAGAGATTCTTGAAAGATGCGGTGCTGATATCACTATCATCGAGAGAGAATGGGGTACTGTATTCGAGCCGGAAGAGATTGAAGCTGAGTTAAAGAAAGGCGGCTACAAGGCTGTTGCCTGCATTCACGGTGAGACATCTACATCCATGATGCAGCCATTAGAAGAGATTGGCAAGATTTGTAAGAAATACGATGCTTTACTGATCGTTGATACAGTTGCCACTCTCGGCGGAGTTGATATCCGTGTTGACGAGTGGGGCTTGGATGCATGTATCGCAGGTACTCAGAAATGTATCTCTGCACCATCCGGTTCTGCTCTTGTTACTTACAACGAGAAGATCAGTGACATCGCAAAAGCAAGAAAGAAAGTTGAAAAGGGTATCCGTACTACTTCCGACATCGATGGAACACTTCCTGGTATCCCAAGCAACTACCTGGATATGGCTCAGCTCGAAGACTACTGGAGCCCTCGTCGTCTGAACCACCATACAGAAGCTACTGCTAACCAGTACGGCGTACATGAAGCTCTTCGTGTTATCCTTCAGGAAGGTTTACAGGAGCGTTTTGCCCGCCACAACCTGAACAACGATGCACTTTGTGCCGGTCTCCAGGCAATGGGACTTACAATCTTCGGAGATTTAAAACACAAAATGCCGGTTGTTACTGCTATTAACATTCCAGAGGGAATTGACGGACCTACACTTCGTGGCCAGATGTTAAATGACTTCGGTATCGAAGTTGCTACTTCATTCGGACCACTAGATGGTAAGATTATCCGTATCGGTAACATGGGATACTCAAGCCAGAAGAGAAATATTCTTCTCACTCTGGGTGCACTGGAAGCTGTATTCATCAACAACAATGTTAAGATCAACGTTGGAGATGGTGTTCAGGCAGCTCTTGAAGTATACAGAAACGCTGAAAAATAAGATTGCATTTTTGCTCAATATTATTTATAATAATATTGTATTAAGCAAATGCTTTGATCCACGCTTGTCAGGGAAAATTCCCCGGCAAGCGTTTTTTGTATGGCAACGAATTAAAGCCTGAGGAGATAAGCATTTCATCATCAACAGGGAGGTTACTATGGAATCCAAACACTTATCTATGCAAGGTATGATCTCGCTGCTCATGGTTATCGTCGGCAATTTCATCTACGCACTTGCAGTCAAACTATTTTTAATTCCCGGAGGTCTGATTACCGGCGGAACTACCGGTATCGCTCTGGCAGTAAACTATTTATCGGGATTTTCAGTCTCGACATTTGTACTTATTTTTAATATCTGCATGTTGATCATCGGTGCACTGCTCCTGGGGAAAGCTTTCGCTGCCACAACGATCATCAGCACCTTTACTTACCCGATTGCATTAAAACTTTTGGATCATCTGCTGGGAAACCTTGTTCTCACCAAAGACATTTTATTATGTACTGTGTTTTCCGGAATTGGTATTGGAATTTCACTGGGAGTCGTGATCCGCGCCGGCGCATCCACCGGTGGGATGGATATCCCGCCCCTGGTACTGAACCGTTACTTTAAACTTCCGGTATCTGTGGGACTTTACTTATTTGATTTTATCATCTTGCTTGGTCAGGCTTACTTCCAACCCATCGACCGGTTGCTGTACGGAATTATCCTGGTCATGATTTATACGATTGTTCTTGACAAGTTGCTGCTTCTGGGATCTACCCGCACAGAAATCAAATTAATCAGCAAGCAGTCTGAAGCTATCTGTAATGCAATTTTAAAGCAGATGGATCGCGGAGCCACATTGCTCTCCGGAAAAGGCGCTTATCTCCACCAGGATACAGACGTAGTATTCAGTGTAGTCTCCAACAGGGAACTGCCTAAGATCGAGAAAATTGTTCATTCTATTGATCCTGAATGTTTCATGGTAGTAACACGAGTCAGCGAAGTAAAGGGACGCGGATTTTCCATGAAGAAAAAATACACGGACTAAAAGATTTAACAGCAAAAAAAGAAACGCCGAGACAAACTTGTCTCGGCATTCCTTTTTATGTTGATTATAAGAGATGATACTCTTAACCGCGATAATCGTATCGTTCAATAGAACTTGTAATATGCTCTTCCATCGCATCTCTGGCACCCTTGGCATCATGCGTCAGGATAAATCCATAAATCTTCTGATGTTCTTCATAGACATGTCTCAACTGCTCCTCATTGACCATACCGGTACGGCTGACACGTTTCATAAGGTTGTTGATCGTCTGCATCAGACTGTAGATTACCTGGTTTCCGGAACACTCTGCAATGCAGAGATGGAACTCCAGATCGTCCTCCAGGAAGTCCTTATAGTTCTGGTCCATATAAGCTCTGTGAGACTTATGTGAAATCTCATATAACTTGGACATGCATTCGTTATTTGCACAGTTTGCAGCCAATTCAGCGGCTTTAATCTGTAACAGGTTACGAAGTTCTACGATATTATCAATCTGTCCTCCGTTTAAGAACAGCGACCATGACAATGGGATAATGAAAAAGTTAGCCTCATTACTGCTGATGTAGCTTCCCTGTCCAGGTCTTATATCGATCATTCCAAGCACATCCAATACCTTCAGAGCTTCTCTGACTGCAGAACGTCCCACACCTAATTTAGATGCAAGCACTCGGTCAGACTCGATCTTATCGCCCTTTTTCAGACTCTTATCAAATAACTGATCAGCAAAGTACATTGTCAGTTCATTCAGGAGCTGGTTGATATTCCCTTTTCTGGAATTACTTCTCTGAATAAGTTCTGTATCAGCAGTACTCGGAAGCAGATTATCAAGATTCTCTGCAAACTCCTCCGGCTTCATCGAAAATACCGTCGGCTCTATTGCCAGATTTTCTGACAATGCAAGTACCACCTCATTCAACCGTTTTCCACCTTTCGCTTCCAGATTCGAAAGTGTTGCAATGCTCATAGATGCCTTACCACTTTCATCCACCAGAAACTGGTTGATAAATTCTTTCTGCGTCAGTCTCAGATATCTGCGCAGCAATCGGATATTATCTTTTTTATACTCTGTGCTTAACTTATCTTCTCCCATAATTTACCTCGCTTTATACTATCTATTACGGAGAGTATAGCTCAAATTAATTATTATTTGCTGAGCAGATCCTTAGCAAGATCTGTCATAACGATAGAAGCTTTTGCAAAATCACTGTATTTTGTGAATTCTACCGGACAGTGGCTTCTTCCGTCTTTACTTGGAACAAACAGCATAACCGTCGGAATGATCTGTCCGATCTCTAATGCGTCATGTCCTGCTCCACTAGGAAGTCTCTTGTAGCTATATTCTCTTTCTTTGCAGCTTTCTTCCATGATGCCAAGCATCTCTTCTGAAAGGAATACCGGTGTAATTACAAGTTTTGTATCAATCTCATAGCTTCCACCCATAGCCTTTACTTCACGGTCAAGTGCTGCACGGATTCTATTTGCAATATCATTAATATTATCGTTGTTCATAGAACGGATGTCAACTGTAAAGTCAACGCGCTCTGCAACGATGTTCATTCCACCTGGTGTAACTTTAATAAGACCAGTTGTTGCTACTGTTCCATCTGCCTTTTCTCTTGCCCAGTCAGGGATCTTAGAGATAACCTTTGTTGCAGCATCTACTGCATCCAGACGCATATCCATCGGAGTTGTTCCGGCATGGTCAGCTCTTCCGTGAACAGTTACCATATATCTCTGGATACCTACAATACCATTTACCAGTCCCAGTTCAATATCTTCTGCATCAAGAACCGGTCCCTGCTCGATATGTAACTCTAAGAATTTACCAATGCTTCCCTCTTTCCATGCTGCGTCAGCAATTTTCTCAGGATCCAATCCATAAGATTTCATTGCATCATAGATAGAGATTCCATCATTGTCTTTGTAGTGTTTGCAGTATTCAACATCTCTGTGTCCCATCATAGCACCTGATCCAAAGTATCCTGTACCAAAACGGAGACCCTCTTCATCCATGAATCCTACTACTACAAAATTACGTTTTGGTTTGAAACCATCTTCTTTTAACTGTCTTGCAACCTCAATAGCACATACAACACCAGCGATACCATCAAAATCTCCACCATTGATAACAGAATCAAAATGTGATCCCATCATGATGCATGGAAGTTCCGGATTCTCACCTTCTAATGTACCAATTACGTTACCAGCCTCGTCCTCTCTTACAGACAGACCAGCTTCAACCATAAGTTCTTTTAAGAAATCTACAGCATTTCTTGCTTCCTTTGTAAATGGAAGTCTTGTACATCCATCACCTGGTGTAGCAGTAAACTGTTTTAAATACTCTAAATCTCTTGCAACTCTTCCTGTAACATTTTCAATCATTTTGAATTTCCTCTCTTTTTCTCTTTTTATTTACTTCTTCAGTCGGTCAAGAATATAGACTTTAACCGGTGAATAAAGCATTGCAACCACTATTAACAGAAATCCAATCATACATAAACTATCTCCGGCTGACTGAAGCCCTACCATGATCAATACAAATGCAACCATGATCACGATAAATGCAATCGTAAGTCCGCCTTCTTTTGTTTTAAAAAAACTCTTTTCTTCCATCTCTATAGTCTCCTATCCATTAAATACATGTAATTCCAAACAGAATCACACCAATTACGATAGTTGCCGGAACGGTGATCGTAAGGATCTTCTTCAATACTTCTCCTTCACGTCCCAGAATGTTTGCTGTTGTTGTTCCAAGAATGATCTTACTTGGACTTACCGCAGCTCCGATCGCTCCACCTGCTGTCTGTGCTCCAAGAACTGCCGGTGCACTTACTTTCAGCAGATTAGCTGTTGTCATCTGGAAGTCTCCGAACAGGATGTTAGAACTCATGTTACTTCCTGTCATGAATGTTCCAAGGAGTCCTACGAATGGAGCAAGGATCAGGTATGCCTTGCCAAGTACGTTGGCAATACCATCTGCCAGAACAACTGTCTGACCTGTTCCACTCATGATCTTTGACATGATAACCAGTCCGATGACCGCGATACCTGACGGCATCGTCATAGAAACGGATTTTACAAATATTCTCTTTACTCCGCCTTCGCCGATCCAGCCATGTTTTTTATAATATACCAGACCAACAATTGCAGAGATGAATAAAAACATACTCGCATGAGTAAATGGAGCAAATGGTGAGAAGCAGTCAGACGCTGCATTCACATATCCATAACCTGTTGATGTCTCCGGGAATGCAAGTCCGAAAGAGAACTGTCCCAGGAAACTATTGATTGGTTTTACTAATAACACGATCAATGTCAGCGCAGATAACAGGAAATATGGTACAAATGCCTGTACAAGTGTCATATCTGAAGGACCTTCTTCACCTTCTGTTGAAGCAAATTCACGATTCATGATCGGACTGTCTTCCAAACTCCACTCATCTTTATACATTTTCATTCTGCCCATTAATAATAATACCACTAAAGCCAGGCAAGATGGTACAAAACATGATAAAGTTGTATTAATCTGGCTGAGTAATAATTCTCCGCCTCCCTGGATCACTGTCAGGATGATAACTGCCGGAAGACCTTTCTTCACAGCTTTTCCTTTTCCATAGAACCAGCAGATTGCAAGTCCTGTGATGACATCCCAGAAGAACAAGAACGCTGCTGTCCAGAAAGCAGCTTTAAAATAATCCGCACTTCCTGTTGTAAGTCCTGCAGACATTGCAAGAGAATCCCATGCTGCAGCCAGTGTTCCAAATGTATTTCCCCAGGCCTGTCCAAGTAACGGAATGATTACTGCCCAGAGTGGTGACACTCCAATTCCAATCAAAAGAGGTGCGCCTACGGCTACCGGAACTCCAAATCCTGTAATTCCCTGTAAGAAACTTACGAAGATCCATCCCATAGCCATAACCAAAAGAAGTTCATTCGGCAAAAGCTTTCTCATTCCGTTACGGATGACCAGAAAGGCTTTTGCTTCATCACCCACCTGATACATGAGGATCGCGGTCCATACAATGATCAGGATGATCAACGCACTCCAAATTCCTTTTGCGCTTTCTGAGGCGATCAGTCTGATGTCTGCTTTGTAAGCTGTCATACCGGTAATAATCGTAATGATCAGACCTACTGCTGCAGCCTCTGTAGCACCCCAGTTAAATTTTATCATTAAAACCAATAATGCGATGATTGGCAGAAATGCCAATATCCACATGGTAAAGTTAACAGGTATATTCATATTTACTCCAACTCCTAAATTACTGATGTATTACTGTTCCAGTCTTTCCTGCAATTCCGTCCGCAGCTTTGTCCAGTAAAGTGATCAGTGTACGACATCCCTCTCCAGACTCTGCAAAACGGATAGCAGCCTCAATCTTCGGAAGCATAGATCCTTTAGCGAACTGCTCCTGTGCAATGTACTCTTTTGCCTGAGCAACTGTCAGATCTGATAACCACTCCTGATTCTCTTTACCGAAATTAATCGCAACTTTTTCTACAGCTGTCAGAATTACCAGGAAGTCAGCTCCCATCTGAGAAGCCAAAAGGCTACTTGCGTTATCTTTGTCGATAACTGCATTACATCCTACTAATTTTCCATCTTCACTTACAACCGGGATTCCACCGCCACCGCAAGTGATTACGATATGTCCTGCGTCTACCAGTGTCTTGATAGTCTCTAACTCACGGATTCTCTTCGGCATTGGTGAAGCAACAACTACACGGTAACCTCTTCCTGCATCTTCCATGCAATGGATACCATTTTTCTCATTCTCCTCAGCCTCTTCCTTTGTAAGGAATCTTCCGATCGGTTTTGTCGGATTCTCAAATGCCGGGTCGTCTTTGTCAACTTCTACCTGAGAAAGGATTGTTGAAACCTTTCCATCAATGTTACGGCTGAAAAGCTCATATTTGATTGCATTCTGGAGGTCGATTCCGATATATCCCTGACTCATGGCAACACTTGTCGGAAGTGGAATCTGTTTGTAATTTTCCTGTGTGATCGTAAGGTTATCCATAGCATTCTGGATCATACCTACCTGAGGACCATTACCATGTGTAACAATAATATCCAATCCCTGCTGAGCCAGGTCTACGATTACTTTCGCAGTGTTTGCTACAGCAGCTTTCTGCTCCTCAATGTCTTTTCCAAGAGCATTTCCCCCAAGGGCAATAACTACTTTCTTTTTTCCCATATCTTTTCTCCTACTTAAATTATAAATTCATCAGGCGATATATGATCTGCCGCCCGAAAAAATCCAAAAAACCCCTGATACTATTAAACCTCAGGCAGCAAGCTGCCACCTGAGGAATATATTTTGTCTGATTATGCTTCAAATCCAAGTTTCTTAGCATATGCAACGATAGCTTTCTCGAAACACTCGATTGGTGGGTGAACTGTACCTGCACCGATCTGTCCTCTACCTGCTACCTTGTTAGCAATACCTGTGTTGATAACCGGTGTGATACCTTTCTCAACAACTAATCTTGCATCGATACCTAAGCAGATTCCCTGGAAGTTCCATGTCGGAACTGTGAAGTTAGGGTTTCTGTCAATAACGATCTCTGTCATCTCGTTACTTGTACGAAGTGCATCTTCATATCCGCCTGCACCTACGAATCTTGTAACAGCCGGAGCAGCGATCATAGCCATACCACCGACACCAAATGTCTCTGTGATAGCTGAGTCTCCCATATCCGGGCAAGCATCGTCAGCATCGTAACCTGTGAAGTACAGTCCCTGTGGTGTGTTAACCGGACCTGTAAACCACTCGTCACCCATACCGGCGATACGGATACCGAACTCATATCCGTTACGGCACATTGCTGTAACGATTGTTCCGTCTGTACCCTTACGAGCATCATCCATAACAGCTTTACCTGTAGCCATCATGATATTTAAGAAGAACTGGTCTGTATCAGCTAAGAACTTAATTACATCATAGCGATCTTTCTCATCCATATCCATCTCTGTGATAGCCGGAGCTACCTCTTTCAGGAATGCAAGAGAAGCTGCGATGTTTCTCTGATGGAACTCATCACCCATAGCGATTGCTTTCGCGATCAGTGGGTTGATAGCAAGTCCATTTTCCATTGAACGAAGTACTTTACCAAGTGTTGGGCCAAGTACATCTCTCATCCAACGAAGTCTGTTAACAACTTCTTCATCGTATGCACCGAAACGAAGTACTTTACCGATACCTTCGTTCATTGTACAGTAAGCTCTGTTTCCACCAGTCTCGTTCTCTACTACGAATACAGCCATGTTAGGAGATGTGATACCACCCATTGGTCCTACTGCGTTGCAGTGGTGGCAAGGGATGAATTTGATTTCTCCGTTTTCAAGCATTCTTCTTGCTTCTTCTTCTGTATCAGCCCACTCCTCGAACATAACAGCACCTACGCATGATCCCTGCATAGGATCTGGCATGTTTTCGTAAGCTACCGGAGGACCTGCATGAAGAATTACTTTTCCATTGTTCTCAGCGAACTCAGGAATTACTTCTTTTGCACGAACGTTATCTTTTAATACTGGCTGAGAAGCTACTACCTTAGCAACAACTTCCTGGTTCCAAGCATCGATTCCTTCGTAGTTTCTTAAGAAGTTCAAAGTCTTGATCAGTTTTACGTTTCCGCCTGCCGGTGGAGCCCAGTCATACTGAACAACTTCGCATCCGAACTGCTCTACTACTTCTGCAAAGCTCTTCAGACCGATGTTAATGATACGTGGCTTCTCTGACAGAAGTTCTTTTAACTGTGCAGATGGCTCATGTTTCTCACATGGTACAACTTCTTTTGCACGGATTTCTTTTACTGGCTCTTCGAAATCTCTTCCGATTGCACGGATTGCTGTACGGCAGGCAAGTTTGTTGTTCTCGCATACGATTACGCCAGCATCTTTTAATTTATTAACAGCTTCATCATATCCCTGGTAATCACTTCTTGTACCACATACTGTAGCTACGAAGAATACCTTTCTTCCCTGAGCGTCAGCCTTAGCCTGTAACTCTTTGATTGTTGGGATTAATGATCCAGCCATATCAGCGTGTGAACCATATCCAAGCATGATGTCAAGAAGAACAACTCCTGTTGAAGGATCGTCTACTGCTTCCTGCATACACTCGATACGTTTTGCAGGGTCGATCATCGGATGTGGTTTACCCTGTGTATAAGCATCATCACCAAGGTCAACTACTACGTTACCATCTAACTGAAGCATGTATCCCTCGATATCCTCCGGTGGTACTTTACAGTTCATTGCATCTTTGATCAGCATAGCTGCTTCGTTAGCAAGTGTTCCACCTGAGTAGTAAGCTTTGATAGTCTTCTTATCTTCTGCTTTGTAGAACTCAGACTCATCTACATCAACTGTAGCTTCCGGTACTTCTGTTCCTCTAACAAGGCTAACTGCCAGACGAGCTGCCTCATCCAGTGTGTATGCATGGTAGAATCCTTCCTCATGATACTCTGGTTTCTCTCCAACGAACAGTGTAACAACTGGTTTGCTGAAGTTAGACAGTCTTGCAGAGATTTTATCTCTAACTGCTTTTGCCGGCGGTTTAGAAACGATTAACAGTACTTTAACTGTATCGTCATCTTCCATAGCATCGATCATATCCATCATTGTGATACCACCGATTTCTTCTTTCAGGTCACGTCCACCGATACCGATAGCGTTTGTAACACCCTCACCAAGTCTGTCGATGATTGTTGTTACTTCCTGGATACCTGTTCCAGATGCTCCGATGATTCCGATAGAACCTGGAGTTACTTTATTTGTAAATGCGATCGGAACTCCCTGGATGATTCCTGTACCACAGTCAGGTCCCATCAGTGCAAGTCCTTTTGAGTGAGCTTTTTCTTTCAGCGCTTTCTCGTCTTCGATTGTTACGTTGTCACTGAACATGAATACATTCAGACCTTCATCTAATGCACGGTCTGCTTCTAATGCTGCATATGCTCCCGGGATAGAGATAACTGCAAGGTTAGAATCTGGCATTTTCTTAAGAGCTTTGTCCCAAGATTTTACGCTCTCAGCACCTTTCTTTCCTTCGCTTGCTGTAGACTGTTTCTTAAGGAAATCCTCTACATTTTCCATTACTGTATCCAGAACTGCCTCATCATCAACATCAGCTACTACTACCATGTCGTTAGCACTAGCTTCCATTAATTCCTCAGTGTCCAGACCGCTTGTCTTAAAGATATCTTTGTTTGCCGGAGTAGCCATCATTACCTGGATCTTGTTTACTCCCTCAAGTGAAGAAATCTCGTTTGTCAGAAGCATCAGAACTACAGAATCCTGGTAGCTTCCTTTTTTCACGACTGTCTTTAACATACTTCGTGTTCTCCTTTCTCAACTCGTTTCATTTTCTCTCATTGGGTTTATATTAAGTCGGACAGACAGAAACGTCTGCCCAACCAATTAACTTAGAAATTATACTTAATACCAGAAATATTTGCAACCAGATTAGTCTGCGAATCTGTTCTTGTGATCGTATCTGTCGAAGTGGATAGCATCACCTTTCAGGTAATCAACAATCTCATCTACAACTTCGATTCCGCCGTTAGCGTATGTCTTATCTCTTCTCATAACGGCTCTCTGTCCCGGCCAGTATACTTTATCAAATCCCGGAGCTGGTTTCATAGCGTTCAGCTCGTCGCATGTCTGAGACATGTTCTTCATGAACTGCTCAGCGCCACAGAACTTAGCCGGATCCATAACGATGATCATCTGACCAAGCTCACGTCCCTTAGAGCAATCATGGTACATAGAGCTTACGTGTTTACCAAATGGTACTCCAAGAAGAATTCCTGAGAATACATCTACCATCATCATAAGTCCATATCCCTTAGCACCGGCAATCGGTACAAGAGCGTTTACCTGATGTGGATCTGTTACCGGACGTCCTTCTTCATCTACTGCCCAGTCTGCCGGAATCTCTGCTCCCTGAGATCTCTTGTCAAGGATTTTACCCCAAGCCTGAACTGTTGTAGCCATATCAAATACGACTGTACGGTCATCAGCTGTAGGAGCTGCGAATGAAATCGGGTTTGTTCCATAATATGGTTCTGTTCCGCCATAAGGTACTGCCATCGGATCTGACTGGCAGAAAGTGATAGCTAAAAGTCCTTCTTTTGCACACATCTCTGTGTAGTATCCGATAGATCCTGTATGAGATACGTTAGCCATACCTACAACAGCTACTCCGTTCTCTTTTGCCATCTCGATAGCTTTCTCTGTAGCTTTTGTAGCTACCCAGTAACCGATACCATTATCTCCATCCATGATACCTGAACAAGGACCTGTCTGGTTCCATGTGATGTTTGGCTCGTGTGTGATACCACCTTTGAAGATACGCTCGCAGTAATACTCAACACGAACAGCACCGTGAGAAGCATATCCTCTCTCGTGAGCCCATGTAAGGATCTCAGCTGTCTGCTCTGCGTGATCCTCTCTCAATCCAGCCTGGATAAATTTGTGTTTCATTAAATCTTTCAATTCCTGTCTCTGTAATTTCATGACGTTTTGTTTTTCCTTTCTTTTTAATAAAATAATTAATAGTATCTGTTAATTAATTTGTTAATTATAACTGAACGTCTCTATTGCAGTCTTTAGAGTAGATGTAGATCAGGTCATCTTCACGTCCTACTGCGTAACAAGCCTGTGGGCAGTATGCATCTAAGAACATGTAGTCACCTTTCTTTACAGGGATCCACTCGTTATCTACGCGGTACATTCCTTTTCCACTTAAGAAGTACATTCCGTGCTCCTGGATGTGTGTCTCGATGTATCCGTGAGAAGCTCCCAGTTTGAATTTTAAGATATGCATGTTCATATCAAATCCAAGATCCTTAGCTGAAGGAAGTAAATCTTTGCTGTGGCAGTTTGTCATTCCTTCGTACTCCATGTATTCCATGTCATTTACGTTGTTGATAACTGTATAAGCTTTGTATCCTTCTAATGCTGTATATCTACGTCTGTAAACATATAACTTAGCATCTGCAGATCCTTTGCTTGTGAATGTAATATCGTTTCCTGCTGGTGAGTAGATGTATCCACCTGCTGTTAAGTCAGCTGATTTCTCATCATTTTTAACACTTACTTCACCTTCAATCACATATAAGAAAGACTCGATACCTTCCCCACCGATACCTGTGTTCTTTCCGCCTTCGTGTACTGTTACTAAGTAATCAGCGAAGTCAGCTCCCATTGCAGGTGATCCTAAGATTGTTACGTCGCATCCCTCATATCCAGGAACAACGTTCTTTACCAGTCCGTCTGGTTCAAGGATTACGTAATTATCTTTTTTAACAATTGTACGTGTGTCTAATAACTCCTCGCGATATCCAACTTGACCATTTAAATAACTCATGAAAAATTCCTCTCTTTCTTCTCTCTGAAAATTAATTTTATTAAATGCTTTGGTCAGCACTAATAGGTCAACCACTTTTTATGATTATATAATAAACCAGATTTTAATAAATTTTCAAGTGGCATTTTAGACAAATAACCTTAGATTTTTTTGTCTATTCTGTCATTTCCTATAATTAATATATAGCCATATTCACTTTTTTACTATGCTGTGCTATACTTTCACGTGTATACAATACACATATTTTTTCAAATTAATTTATTATTTTTTTAATGTTAGTAACCGGATTTTAATTTTAAGGGAGTGGAAAAATTATGATTCAACAAAAGATTATCGATATTACCGATTCTCCATACCACAAATGCGCCACCGTTTACACTGATGACGCTAATACTTCACAAGCCTGTGTCCTGTATTTTCACGGCGGTGGATTATTATATGGAAATCGTGAAGATTTACCAGAGAAACATTTAAACGCACTGACTGCTGCAGGATATACTATCATAGCATTTGATTATCCGTTATCCCCGGCTGCAAAACTCGATCTAATCATGGAGGATGTCTGCGATTCCATCAACGATTATATCGACAATGCCATGAGATATGTCGATGAACCTCTTCCATACTTCTTATGGGGACGTTCATCCGGAGCTTATCTGTGTCTGATTGCCGCTGCAAGCGGCAAG
The DNA here is from genome assembly GCA_934351835.1 of uncultured Lachnospiraceae bacterium. GTDB lineage: Bacteria > Bacillota > Clostridia > Lachnospirales > Lachnospiraceae > CAKRJP01. The sequence goes on along the minus strand of CAKRJP010000001.1, from coordinate 147,512 downwards.
CTTAAAGAGAAACCTGTCGGAGTTCTTTCTTACTATGGTTATGGTTTCTTATGTGACAACTGGTACCATACACCAAGCAGATTCTACTGCAAACTTCCAAAAATCGATGAAACCTGCCTGAATGCCGAGCCGGAAGGTTTACACGCAAACGGAGATTTGGACACACATTACAGCGTCTATGTCTACGCAAGACAGACCGGCAAATGGAAAGAACTTCTCTATGAAGGAAGGGACAAATTCTTCTTACTGGACTACTCTCTCCGTACAAAGGATTCTTTCCCATGCCCACTGTTCTGTGCTCATAGTACAGGGGACACCGATGTACCTTATCAGGAGTTCCTGGAACTTTGTAACCGTTACCGTCCGAAACGTTTTATTGCCGCTACTACCACTCATGACTTTGACCGCGAGCCAGACAGTCCGTTTACAGACCGTCTGTTAGAGACTACACTTACTTTCATGGAAGAAAAGATGCCTCGAAATGAAGGACGTGTGGGCTCCAGAGAAAACTAAGCGGAATCCATAGATAAAGAGAACAAAATAGCAGGTTGGGAGATTCCCGTCCTGCTATTTTGTTCTCTTCTCATATTTTACAAGATATTTTTTTATTACTTTATAATGCATGTCCATTGTAAACCGAAATACAGTCTCTTTTCCTTTTTCATCGGTTACGCATACATACAGATCATTCTCCGCCTTGATTCCGTTTTTACTGCGCTGCCCCGTCTCCAGACACTTATAACTTTGTACCTTTATGACGCGATCTATAGCTCCAAACAGTCCATACTTGCTATCTAAACGTACCACAATCCCTTTCTTCTTATCCAGCTCCAGTCTGCGAAGAAAATTTTTCACAGTGCCATCCGCACTCTTTCTCACTTCATACGCCGGATATCTGGTGTCCATAATTCCCATAATCTGTCACCTCTTCTGTTAAATAAAACGCTTGATTTTTTTATTATGGTTCTGAAGTTCATCCATAAATCCCTTATTGTCCTGCAAAGCCACAACAATCTTCTCATTCTTTTTACATCTTAACATCACATTGTCCATAGATGCACAGTAAGAAAGACAAAATCCACTGGTCTTCTGCATAGATATAATATTTTCGTAAGGGATCTCTTCTTTTGATAATCCGAACTTCACATACAATTTATCTTTTTCAAATGAAATATAATTCACAAAGCAAACCGGAATCAAGTATACATCCAATACGATGACTGGAACTATGTAAAAGAAAGAAATATAATGGAATCCGTATTTCACAGAAAGTCCGATTACAAAACCATTTAAAAGGACGATGAGTAAGTACCACCAAGGTGCGATTTTTCCTTTAAATTTCATACATTTTCTCCTATTTTCTTAAACGAAGTTGTCCCGGACTGTACTGCCCGGGACTTCTCCTGAAATTATGTAAATTTAAAACTATTATTTCTCAAAAATTGTACCTACGCGGAATCCTTCGCAGCTCTTCATTGTCTTCATCAGGAAGTAATATACAAGACCTGTAGGGATCAAGCTTACATACCATGACAGTTTAACAATGATCAGCGAGCAAACAGATCCAACAATAATAGCGATTACTGCTGCCCAGTTAATTCCTTTGTACGGTCCTTCTTTGTCGTACATACGGTTGATGTCCAGTTTCTTCTTACGAAGGATGTAGTAGTCAACAGCCATTACTGCAAAGATAGGTCCAAGGAATGCTGAGTAGAACTGTGTGAACAGGTTCAGACCTGCAGCAGACTCAGCTGTAACTAATTTCCAAGGCATTACGCAGATAGATAATACACCAACAAGGATGGTTGCATATGACCATTTCATCTTGAATGACTCCATCAGCACGTATGCAGGTGGTACGATGTTGTTCAATACGTTTGTTGTAACCTGAGCAAATGCGATAAAGAGCAGTGTCAGGATTGTAAGGAACTTGCTGTCCATTGTTGTTGAGAATACAGTTACTGGATCGCTGTTTCCTGTTGCTGCTGTAACTAAAAGTCCGATCAGACCCATGAACAGTGTAACTGGAAGGATTGCGATTGTGTAAATGCTTGCTGCTTTTACTGGCTTAATATCATCAGTTGCATTACGTGAGTAGTCAGATGCATTGATGATCATTGTTGAGTAAATTCCAAGGAATGAAGTTGTTGCAGCCCAGAATGGCATTCCCCATGTTCCCTTGATTCCAGAGAATACATCTCCGATCTCTGTAGCAAACTGAGTATTTACTACATAAAGCATGTATACCAGGATTGCAATGATGAAGACACAAGAAATATTCTCCATCCATTTGATTCCCTCGAATCCCTTAATTGCAAGTGCAACCTGAAGGATTGTAAACAATACATAAACAACTGGCAGACAGTCAATTCCAAATAAAATATGGAAACAACTGTTGATCGCGCCGGCACCTACCCAGCTCTGATATCCAAACCATACAATAGCCGGAAGTCCACGGAGTACACCAGGGATCTTAACTCCTGTGAATCCAAAACTACTTCTTAACTGTACTGTAAATGGGATACCATAAACATGTCCTGCTTCTCCGATGATGGCAAGCGCGATTGCGATAACCAGACATCCGATACACATAGCAATGATAGCCTGTACTACAGTTAATTCACCGATCAGTCCTGCTCCCATGGAGAATGTACCGATGGATACACATCCACCCATAAAACTTGCCGCATAAGATACCGGACCCATAATACGTTTCTGCGTTGGCTGAAGGTCTTTGTCAACGTTTTTGACAAGCTCAGGATTCAACGCTTTGTTGTCAACTATACTCATAAAATCTCTCTCCTTAATTCTGTTGTCTCTCAAAAACTAACATTATTTTAATTTCTTAACCAGGTTTCCTACACCCTTCTCAGCAACGATCTTGCCGTCCTCAGCGATCACGTTACCGCGAACCATTGTCACAACCGGAAGTCCTTTTCCTTTCAGTCCAACGAATGCAGAAATCTTATTTACATAGAGCAGAGAATCCTCTGTGATCTCCCACTCTTTGTCTGGATCTACGATCAGAAGATCGGCATCAAATCCAGGTTTGATATCACCTTTCTTACCATAGATTCCAAAAGCTTTTGCAGGCTGTACAGACATTGCATTAGCAAGTACTGTAGGGCATACGCCACGTTTTACAACACCTTCGCTGAATGTTGCCTGGAAACCACTCTGGATACCAGAGCATCCACCCCATACATCGAATACAGTTTCAATCTTGTTTCCAAGGATCTCATTGTATTTCTCATCGTATGAGCATGGTGAATGGTCAGAAGCAATTCCGCTGAACACACCAGCTTTTACATACTCCCACATCTCCTCAACAGCTTCTTTTGGCTGAAGGATCGGTGCGCATTTGAAAAGTGGTCCTTTCTCGATAACATCTTCATTTGTAAATGTCAGATAATGTGTACATGTCTCTGCTGTGATATCATATCCTTCATCCTGTGCTGCTTTAATCTTTTTAGCAACTGCCGGGTGAGATACATGACAGATATGTGCTTTACATCCTGTAGCTTTTGCAATCTCGATGATTGCGTCTGTTGCAACGATCTCAGCTACTACCGGACGAGACTCAAGGAATGCTTTCCAGTCATTACGGCCAGCTTCTTTCATTCTCTTTTCCTGGTTCTTGATGATCGCATAGTCTTCGCAGTGGAATCCTGCACGTCCATCAAACTGTTTGATGATGTCCATAGCTTCCAGAGCCTGTCCATAGTTCAGTGACTCATAATCCGGAGATACTGGTCCAATGAAAGATTTGAATGAAACGCAACCTTTTTCATCCAGTTCTTTCAGGTCATCAAAGTTGTAGCTTGTAAGTCCGCCCCAGAAACAGTAATCAACGTATGCGTTCGGAGAAACTTTGTTCTCTTTGAAATCAAATGCTTCTGCATTTGTCATACATGGATCATTCTGAAGAGGCATGTCAATAACTGTTGTATATCCGCCCAGAGCTGCGGCTGCAGTTCCATGCTCATAATCCTCACGCCACTCAAATCCCGGATCATTTAAATGAGCATGTGTGTCGATAGCACCTGGGAATACATAATTATTCTTCGCATCAATTACTTTTGTTGCTTCTGGTTCATCGCCTTTTACTAAAATTGCTGCAATCTTACCATCTTTGATGGCAATATTGCCTTCTGTGATGGCATCAGCAGTAACGATTCTACCATTTTTTACTAATACATCATACATAAATTTTCCCTCCTTGCATTAAGATTTACATCCGGTCAATCTTAACAACTAATTTACTTGTTAATTATACATTTTTTATGCAAAAATTACTATTCCTCTATTTGTACAAAATTCAACCAGATTTTTATGCAATTTATATAGTTTGATTTGCCAATTCCCCATTAAAATGCGGTTTTCAATATTCTCGCAACGTTTTTATGGCATAAAAAATAAAAACCAATTTTTGATATTTTCAAAAACCAGTTTTTATTTTTTGTTTATAATCTGTATTTCTTTTCTACTGTATCTAACAACTCATTCACACTCACACAGAACTCAGGAATCTGTTCTGCAGATGTAATGTCATTTTCAATTTCTTTGCTGATATCCGGGACAAGTCCTTTCTGGAACTCTTTGTCATAATAATGGTAGACACTTGCCGCTCCGTAGATCTCAGACGCTTTATCTGTATCCAGATATTCATATAATGCACATACTGCATTTAAATTACGGTATCTTTCGTAAACATTACTTTTTTCATATAATTTTTCAAGAACTCTTCTTGTTCTCTGATTTGGTTCTTCCAACAGTTTCACCAATTCGTATGTTTTGGCATATTCTTCGTATTCATTCAAAAGTCTCGTCTGCGCCCGTCTTCCACGCACCTGCAATGCCACAAACAACAATATCAGCAGAACTGTAAATATTGACGCTCCGATCGCGATCTTCGTATATTTCATTACATAAGCAAACACATCGAAGATTACCCATGTTGCAGAAAGGGAGATCATTCCCAAAGATGCACGGTTATGATATGCCGGCGGTTCTTTCGGCTCCAGTATATAATCCGCATATGCTTTTTTTACCTTTTCCTGCTTGCAAAGGGACTGTTCCAATGCAGACAAGTCTTTTAATTCTCTTGTAAACTCTATAACGTCCTGATTCATAAATCTCATCCTTATCTTTAAAAATGGAGCGTCACACCATATCGTAACGCTCCATGTAATAACCTAAAGATTATTTGTCTAATGTTGTACCTTTTCTGAAGTTAGCACATGATGGCATGTACTTCATACCGAAGTAGAAAATAAGTCCTGTTGGGATTGTTGCTGTAAAGAAGGAAATATCAACGTTGAACAATCCAATAACAGCTCCAACTGCAATAGCAATAATTGCTGCCCAGTTAACACCCTTATGATCTCCATCTTCCTGATACAGGTCGTTCAGTAATGACTCAGAAACTTTTCTTCTGTGAAGAATGAAGTAATCTGTGATCAGTACTGCAAAGATCGGTCCGAAGAATGCTGTGTAAATCTTACAGAATAATGCAAGTCCTGCTGCTGAGCTATCGTTTGTCAGAATCCATGGGCAAGTACAAACTGCCAGAACACCTACCAAGATAACTGCTGTTCTATGTTTCATCTTGAATACATCCATAAATGCATATGCAGGCGGGATTACGTTTGAAGCAAGGTTTGTTGATAACTGAGCCATGATAATGAAGCAAAGAGTTACAACAAGTACGATTTTGCTATCAACCATCTCGTAGAATGCATTGATCGGGTTAGCAACACCTGTAGCTGAGCAAGCCATTGCTCCGATCATACCAAGCAGTACAGTTGCAGGAACCATAGCTAAGAAGTATGACACTCCACGAACCGGTGCTGAATAACCATCTTTCATCTCACGAGAGTAGTCACCGGCATTCAACATAACGGTTGTACTATTACCGAAGAAAGCAATGATAGCTGCTACGAATGGCATTCCCCATGTTCCTTCAATACCAAGCAAGTTGTTTGAAATTGCATCCCACTGTGTTGTCAGACACAGATATAATAAGTAGATCATAGCAAGTGTAATAACTACACCACCGATGTTTCCTACCCATTTAGCACCCTGGAATCCTTTTGTTGACAGATAAATCTGTACTAACTGGAACAGGATGAAGAAAATAACATAACCGTACTGGATATCTACACCGAATGCACGGAAAATGTTGTTGATAGCTGTACCACCAAGCCATGTCTGGTAACCATACCACACGATAGCAGGGAGTCCTCTGATAAATACAGGTACGATACTTCCCTTTGTACCAAATGACATCTTAAGCTGTACAGCGTAAGGTGCTCCTGTTACATATGAGAACTGGTCATTTGCTGCGATACCTACAACTAAGATTGTAGAACCGATCAGTACTGCAAGGAATAACTGTAATAAGTTAAGTCCGTTGTCAAGCTGAGCAGAACCCATAGATAATGTACCAATTGAGATACATCCGCCAAGCCATAACATAGTGTTGGAACCCCAACCCATGATACGATCCTCTTTTTTAATCGGAGCAATCGAGCTGGCCTGTTTTGTTTCATTGTTTACATCACTCATAATCTCTCTCCTTAAATTTTCTTTGGTTTATTTTACAGGTGTAATATATGCACCGTAACCAACTGCCTCATCCTTATACATACCATCTTCAGCAACAACTTTACCTCTGATGATCGTACATACAGGAGTTCCTTTTCCTTCAAGACCGTTGAAACAAGATACATGTCCTTTTGTAAGGAGCTTCTCCTGTTCACATTTCCAAGCCTTGTCAGGATCTACGATAACGATATCTCCGTCAAATCCAAGTTCAAATGCTCCCTTACGTCCATACAGACCGAATACTTTTGCAGGATTGTAATCCATAACCTTAGCAATCAGTGTCGGGCTTAATTTCTTCTGGTTAACAACCATATCAAACATCATTGGTAAGAAATACTGGATAGAGTTAAGTCCGCCCCATGCATGCCAGATATCTTTTGTAGCGTTATCTTTTTCTTCATCTGCTGCAGGTGAGTGGTCACTACCAACACAAGATAATGTTCCGTCAAGAACGTAGTCCCATAACTTCTCCATATCTTCTTTCTTACGCATCGGAGGTGTACACTTAGCCGGAGCACCTTTCTCGAATACGAAATCTTCTGTAAATCCAAGATAATGTGGGCAAGTCTCTGCTGTGATCGGAAGACCTTCATGGATCGCATCTTTGACAATCTGAGCAACCATTGGATGGCTGACATGGCAGATATGTACTCTTCCGCCTGTAGCTCTTGCCATATCAATAACATTCTTTGTAGCTACATATTCTGTCCAGACATCATGCGAATCTAAGAAATCACGGATCTTCTGTTCATTTGTCTGTCCTTCTTTCGCTTTTGCTTCTTTTTCTCTCTCAAGAACCTGTCCATATTCTTCGCAGTGGAATCCGCAAAGTGCATTGTATGGTTTTAAAATTTCAAGCGACTTACGAACATTTCCAAGGTTTACTGTCGGGAACAGATCTCCGTTCGGACATGTAAATCCTTTGAATGCTGCAACGCCACAGTTATAAAGATCAACCAGGTCTCCCATGTTGTTCTTAACTGAATCCGGTTTATCATCGTAGTCACCTACAAGTCCGCCCCACAGTGCATAGTCGACAACTGAATGTTTGCTGATTTTTCCCATCTTCAGATCAAAAATCTCTTTGTTCATCAGAGATGGATCATTGTTCAAAGGCATATCGATCAGAGTAGTACATCCGGCAACTGCTGCTGCGCGGGATCCGGTCTCAAAATCTTCACGATACTCAAATCCAGGCTCATTCAGATGTGCGTGGCAGTCAATGATACCAGGGAATACATAATTACCCTTCGCATCAATTACTTCCTTTGCCTCTACTTCTGTTCCCGGAGTTACGAATGCTGCATATTTTCCATCTGTAATTGCAACATCTGCCTCATAGATACGATCTGGAGTAACAAGCTTTCCGTTTTTAATCAATAAATCATACATAACCAATTCTTCCTCCTTTTAGGTGAATGATTTTTCGTCTCAAGAAATTTTATTTTTTCTTAAAAGCTGATATCCATATTTTAATATATTTAAGTTAAAATTACAATACCCTATATTTATACAATATTTTTTATATTCTTTGTTCATGTTGTACAATATTTTTTGCATTGTATACAATATTTTTAGTTAACTTTTAAAATATTAAAATCCAGTTTTTTATCGTCCAACCGGTTTTTAACTTTTTTAAACAATTGAAGTCTTTATTTCTTTCTGTTATCATAGATTCATGAAATCTACAAAAAACTTTTTTCAGACAAGGAGTGCTTCTTTATGAGCCATTATAAAATCATCTGTACTTCCAGTTATGCACTGGATTTTTTACATAGATTCTCAACCGGTATCGTCCACTCCGTCTACCGCAAGACAATCAATATAAGTTTAAACGGGCAGCTTCTGGCAATCCAGGCAGAAGAATCCCCCCTCTCTCCCATCAGTCTGATCACCAATATGTCGCAGGAAGAAATGGAAGAACTGCCTGTGTTTAAAGGGCAGACCATCCAGGTCACAGATGAGAAACTTTTATTTTTTTCCGGGGGAGCTCCGGCATTCGAGTTTCCGTTTTCCAAAACCGAAGTTTGTGATCTGAAAATGCAATCCACTCTTACGGATCAGCAGTTAGATACTCTGACACCTCAGATCTATGATGCAATCCTTCACGCAGGAACAAAAGGATTCGATCTGATCTTCTCGAAATCTGAGGAAGTTGATTCCAACCTGATGATGCTCGCCGGGAAGAAAAGACTGGAGACTGCTACGGATCTGTTGCAGCAGTATGCCACCGGTCGAGATTCTTCTCTTTTAGAATCAGCGGCTGAAGAGTTGGTCCGTCTCATCGGGCTCGGCATCGGTCTAACGCCAAGCGGTGATGATTTCCTGACTGGTATCTGTGCAGGTCTCCTGCTGTGCCATCTGGAAGATTTGGCATTTTCAGACATCATCCGCCAACTGATCCGAGAGCACATCACTGACACCAACGACATCAGCGGAGCTTTTCTTACCTGTGCATTAGACGGACAGTTCAGCCAGTCGGTCAACGGCTTCTGGCAGAAACCCGAGCAGAGTAGCTCCGAGATTTTGGAGTCATTCGCAAAAATCGGACATTCCTCCGGCGTTGATTCTCTGTGTGGTATCTTTTATGTGCTAAAAATTATTCGATTTATTTAAATAAGAAAACGAGGAAGTTTCGTTCTAAATCTCTGAAACTTCCTCGTTCTTAATGTTCAATAACAGTGGGCTTTTGCCCCAATATTTTATTCTATCCTTTATTACCAGACAGATCCTACACTTCAAAGCTGAAATTATCGATCAGTCTTGTCTTTCCGATGTATACTGCCATCGCTACCAGCACATCTTTCTCTACAACATCAACCGGCTGCATCGTCAGTGCATCTACCACTGATACATAGTCGATCTTCGCCAGTGGCTGAGTCTCTATGATCGCACACATCTCTTTTAATACATCTTCGCTCTTACATCCTGCCTTGATGACTTCCTGTCCTTTTTTCACTGCCTGTGACAAGCAGAGCGCTGCCTGTCTCTCCTCGGCGCTTAAGTATGTATTTCTGGATGATTTGGCCAGACCGTCTTCCTCACGGATAATCGGACATCCTACGATACGGATATCAAAATTCAGATCCTGTACCATTTTCTTAATGATTGCAAGCTGCTGTGCATCTTTCTGACCAAAATACGCGTTATCCGGTGTCACAATATTAAAGAGTTTGGAAACGACTGTGCATACACCTTTAAAATGAATCGGTCTTGTCTTTCCACACAACGTAGAAGATAATGTCTCGATATTCACATATGCACACGCATCATGATACATCTCTGATGGTTCCGGATGAAAGATCAGATCTGCGCCAATGCTCTCACATAATTCGCTGTCACGTTTAAAATCTCTCGGATAATCCTCCAGATCTTCGTTCGGTCCAAACTGTGTAGGATTTACAAACACCGATACGACTACTTTATCATTCTCTTCTCTGCATTTTTTGATCAGACTTGCATGGCCTTCATGAAGATATCCCATGGTTGGTACCAGACCAATCGTCTGACCCTCTTTCTTCCATGTCTTTACCTGTTCTCTTACTTCTTTGATCGTTGTTGCTACTTTCATAATGCTTCTTCCTTTTCTTTATAAACAAATTTGAAGACAGCACCCTTTTCTGATATCACTGATTTTGTTCTTCTAATCGACCATGTTTCTCGTAATTGGCAATTCTGTTTACTTTATTCTCTTCGTCTACAAATACTACTGTCGGCTTATATTCTTTTGCTTCCTCCACATCAAGATTCGCATAAGCCATAATGATGATCTTATCTCCCACGGATACACATCTGGCTGCTGCCCCGTTCAGGCAGATCATGCCGCTTCCCGGTTCTCCGCAGATCGTATAAGTCTCAAAACGGTTTCCATTATCTACATCGACGATCTGGACTTTTTCATATTCGATGATGCCGGCCGCTTTCATCAGCTCCTCATCAACCGTAATACTTCCTACATAATCCAGTGCCGCCTGCTTCACCACCGCACGGTGAATCTTTGATTTTAACATTTCTACTGTCATTTCATATGCTCCTTTCATTCCTCAGTCCCGCTTGCATCTGCAATACAGGCTTTTCATCTCTCTTATGAAATGAACCAGTGAATCAGATAGAGTATAGTTGCTTAGATACCATCTCCGTCCGGTATTATATCACACTTTGTTACTCTGCAAAAGTAAAATATTCTCCCGACAGGTCATATCCATGATCCATCGGGCCACTTCCTTTTCCAAGATCCAACATTGCCGAAAGTGCCCCGGATATGTAGTTTTTTGCCCGTTCCACAGATTCATCCAGGGAATATCCCTTCGCCAGATTGGACGCAATTGCACTTGATAAAGTACAACCGGTTCCGTGAGTATTCGGGTTCTCGATTCGTTTTCCATAGAACCAACGGTACGATCCGTCCCTATACAGAAGGTCATTTGCATCATTTAACTGATGTCCTCCTTTGCAGAGCACCGCACACTGATAATTTTCGCTGATACGTCTTGCAGCTTCGATCATATCTTCTTCAGATTTCACTCTCATATCTGCCAGGACCTCTGCCTCCGGGATATTCGGAGTCAGTACACATGCCAACGGAAACAGTACTTCTTTCAAGGTTCCAATGGCATCATCACTGATCAGTTTTGCACCACTGGTGGCCACCATCACCGGATCTACCACTATGTTTTCCGCATGATATTCATTTAATTTTTCCGCAATCTTATGAATCAATCCTGTGGATGAAACCATTCCAATCTTCACTGCATCCGGTCGGATATCTGTAAAAATACAGTCCAACTGATCTCCCAGAAATTCCGGAGTCACTTCCATAATACTTTTTACACCGGTGGTATTCTGTGCAGTGAGTGCTGTGATCGCACTCATTGCATAAACTCCATTTGCCAGCATCGTTTTAATATCTGCCTGGATTCCGGCACCCCCGCTGGAATCACTCCCGGCAATTGTAAGTGTTGTTTTCATTTTCCTTATCCTCTCAGAATAAAACTGCTCTTATAAAATCTTATAAAATATCGATATACTCTCCTGCCAGAGCCTTGTTCATGCTTCGTACTGCACAGAATTTTCCACACATACTGCAGGTATCGCTGTGATCATCCTCCGGCAGTCTGTCATCACGGATTGCTTTGGCAGTCTCAGGATCTAAAGCACACTCAAACTGTGCATCCCAGTCCAGAACTCTTCTTGCATCTGCCATCTTATCATCAATATCTCTTGCTCCCGGGATTCCCTTTGCAATATCCGCTGCATGAGCCGCAATCTTAGAAGCAATGATTCCCTGTTTTACATCCTCTACATTTGGAAGTGCCAGATGCTCTGCCGGTGTTACGTAGCAGAGAAATGCAGCTCCACTCATGGCTGCCACTGCCCCACCGATGGCTGCTGTGATATGATCATATCCCGGTGCGATATCTGTTACCAGAGGCCCAAGTACATAGAATGGTGCACCCATGCAGATACTCTGCTGTACTTTCATGTTGGCAGCAACCTGATCAAGCGGCACATGTCCCGGTCCCTCTACCATAACCTGAACATTATGATCCCATGCACGCTTTGTCAGTTCACCCAAACGGACAAGCTCTTCAATCTGACATACATCTGTTGCATCTGCAAGGCATCCCGGTCTGCAGGCATCTCCCAGAGAGATCGTCACATCATGTTCCTCACAGATATCCAGGATCTCATCAAAATATTCATAGAAAGGATTCTCTTCTCCTGTCATGCTCATCCATGCAAATACAAGGCTTCCGCCACGACTTACAATGTTCATTTTTCTCTTATGTTTCTTAATCTGCTCGATTGTCTTTCTTGTGATTCCACAGTGTAACGTTACAAAATCCACACCATCTTCCGCATGAAGACGTACCACATCAATGAAATCTTTTGCAGTCAGTGTCGCAAGGTCTCTCTGATAGTGGATGACACTGTCATAAACCGGCACGGTTCCAATCATAACAGGACACTCACTGGTCAGTTTCTGACGGAACGGCTGTGTATTTCCGTGGCTGGAAAGATCCATGATTGCCTCTGCTCCTAAATTTACAGCGCTCATTACTTTCTGCATCTCAATATCATAATCCTTACAGTCTCTGGAAACTCCTAAGTTTACATTGATCTTTGTGCGAAGCATACTTCCCACACCCTCTGCATCCAGACAGGTATGATGCTTATTTGCACAGATTGCCACTTTTCCTTCTGCTACCAATTTCATCAAATCTTCTACCGGCATCTTCTCTTTCTTCGCAACCGTCTCTATCTGTGGTGTTACGATTCCTTTTCTTGCCGCATCCATCTGTGTTGTGTAATTACTCATTTCTTAATCCTCCGTTTTTTATTAATTTATCAATCTCTGTGAGATCCTGCAGATAGATATCTGCTTTTTCTTTTATTTTTAACTGATCCTTTTCACTTGCACTGTCATACACTGCCACCGTATGAAAACCTGCTCTTTCGGCAGTCTCTATAGCATGAAGCACATCTTCAAACACCCAGGTATCCGCCGGGTCCGATCCCATATATTCTGCAGCTTTCAGATATATCTTCGGGCTGGTATTTTTACTCGTATTCTCTTCAGTACATGTAAATATCTTTTCAAAATAATCCAAAATCCCAAGACGCAAAAAGGCATGTTCTATAGAATCTTTCTCACTGGATGTCGCCACGGTCATCGGAATGTTGTGTGCTCTCAAAAGTTCCAGCGTTTCCCGTACTCCGTGCTTTAACTGCGCTTCCTCATAATAAAAATCTCTGATGATCTCTACTACACCTTTTGCTACTTCTTCAGGTCCTTTTCCAAGATGATAGTGTTCATCTACATATGCGGCACCTTCTTCAATACTCATCGTAAACAGGATATCTTTTAATTCCGGCTCCGGTTCGATTCCGATCTTTCTTAAATATTTTCCACCGATGTCGTCCCAGATCCCCATAGAATCCAAAAGTGTGCCGTCCACATCAAAAATCACTGCTTTTATCTCGGCATACCGACTCATCTGTTACGCCTCCACCATCTGTTTCGTCAATACTTTCAATTCTTTTGTGGCTGATTCGATATCTTCCTGTGCAAAGATTGCACTGATCACCGCAATTCCACAAAGACCATTTCCAGAAAGTTCCAGGACATTGTTCTTACTGATTCCTCCGATAGCAATGACCGGAATCTTCACTGCTTCACAGATTGCCTTCACTGTCTCATGCTCCACTTCTACAGCATCCTCTTTTGATCCCGTCGGGAACACCGCTCCAACTCCCAGATAATCTGCTCCATGAGCCTCTGCCAAAAGTGCCTGTTCTACCGTCTGTGCCGACACACCGATAATCTTATCCGATCCTAATTTTGCCCGCACATCCCCGGCCTCCATATCACTCTGTCCTACATGTACACCATCTGCATCTACTTCCAACGTCAGTTCTACATTGTCATTGATCACAAATGGCACGCCATATTCTCTGCACAATTTTTTAATTTCTTTTGCCTCTTCCAGGAAATGAGCCTCATCCAGATTCTTTTCCCGAAGCTGGATAAATGTCGCCCCGCCTTTTAGCGCAGCTTCCACCTGGCTGTACAGAGTCGCTCCGTTCAGCCAGCTTCTGTCCGTCACTGCATAAAGTAATAAATCCTTTTTATCGCACTTCATAATTTGCTCCTTTATCTAAAATCTCCGCATCCATATTGTAGATGGCATCAATAATGCGGTTCCGGTATGTCGAATTGCCATCGCCCTCCTGCATCCTGCTCCATCCGATCTCGCCGGCAAGTCCCATAGAAGCCACTGCTGCTGCCGCTGCCTCCAATTTTTCCTCCCGTTCTTTGCCTTGCACAGCAACCAGGAATGCTGTCATAATACCGGAAAGCTGACATCCTGTTCCTGTGATCCGCCCCATCTCCGGGCGACCGTTTCGAATCACAAAGCACCTGTCTCCATCACTGACCAGGTCAATGGCACCTGTTACCGCCACAATGCACCCTGCTTTCTTCGCAAACATTTTTACAAATGTGACTGCTTCCTCCAGATTTTCCTCTGTCACTGCATCCGCAACATCCGCATCCACGCCCTGGGTTGTCCCACTTCCATATGCAAGCGTTTTAATCTCGGAAATATTTCCCCTGATAACATCTAATTTAATCTCTTTCATTATCTGAAGCGCAGTGTTTGTACGAAGCTCACTGGCCCCTGCACCCACCGGGTCCAGAAGGACTACATGATCTAACTCATTGGCTCTTTTTCCTGCGATCAGCATGCTTTCAATACTTCTTTTACAGAGTGTTCCTATATTGATATTCAGTCCGCCGCAGATGGATGTAATGTCTTTTACATCCTCCGGCTCATCCGACATGATCGGGCTTGCCCCACAGGCAAGAATTACATTTGCCACATCATTTACCGTCACATAATTGGTAATGTTGTGAACCAATGGTGTATTGTTTCTTACAGCAGTAAAATACTTTCCTAACATGATGAATCCTCCATTTAAATTAAAATAAAACGGATACACCACGCAGGCATATCCGTTAAATAAACTTAGCTTATATGTCCCTACGTTGGCATTATCCAAATCAGGTTGTTGGGTCGAAACACTGTCAGTTTCCTCTCAGCCGACTTGCATGCCAGCTCCCCGTTTTTACAAATTCATTATACGCTAACAACGTATAGTTTTCAATTGTTATTTGTTAATTCATCTACGATCTGCAAGTTTAATATTTTCGCAGAGTATCATGACTGTCATCGGTCGAATTATCAATCTTTCTGATCTCTACATAGTATCCGCCCACTCCGGCTTCTACCTTAACACGATCTCCCACTTTATGTCCTTTGATTGCTTTCCCTAACGGCGATTCGATACTGATCAGCCCCTGCAGGGAATTACCTCTGACACTGGTCACCAGACGGTACGTCTCAACTTCGTCATCATCCTCGAAATAAATATCTACCGTATTGTTAATTCCTACTTCATCGGCCTTTGATTCATCTGAAATAATCCTTGCATTTTTCAACATCTTCTCCAAATAACGGATCCTGCTTTCATTGCGGTTCTTATCCTGCTTTGCTGCCTTATACTCAAAATTCTCGCTCAGGTCTCCCTGTGCTCTCGCCTCTTTGACTGCCTCCAGTTCTTTTTTCCGCACGACCAGCTTACGGTACTCAATTTCTTCTTTTATTTTTTCCACATCGCCTTTAGTCAGCTGCTCACCCATTTAAAACCGCCTCCTATATCAATCCATAATGTTCCATCGCTTTGTAAATGCCATCATTTTCCACGGTGTCCGCCACATATTCTGTATACTGGTCCAGCACCTCATCATGGCACCCCATCGCGATCGCATGGTCTGCATATCGGAACATCTCAATATCATTACTGCTGTCTCCGAATACATATATCTGATCCATGGAAAGTCCCAGATATTTCCTTATAACTTCAATCGCAGTTGCTTTTGAATAGCCCTTCTGAATAATCTCATACATACCATTTCTCCGGTCCACGATATCCATATCTTCTTTTACAAAATCAAAAAACCGTTCTTTATCACTTTTCTCATCTGTACCTACATAAATCTTATCATAACGGTAATCCTTATCTTCTATATGCTTCTTAAGTCCCAATCCCCAAGGGGCACGTCTCCTGCGGATATCCTCGATATCTTTATATTCAGTAACCTCTCTCGGAAGATAAATATCTGTATTTCCTTCCAGAATACCGGTCATACCACAGGCAAACATCATATCCACCAGTTCATATCCACGTTTCTCCAGAATCTCCAGATCTAAAAGTTCTTTGCCGTGATACAGAATATATGTCCCACAACCACAGAGCAGTCCGTCAAATCCAATTTCCACCAGCCCTTTAGATACACTGCAAAGAGTCCTTCCGGTATTGATAAATATCTCATGGCCGTTCTCTTTTGCCATCTTTAACGCCTTGATCGCACTCTCCGGGATCGACTCCGTAATATCACTGACCAGTGTTCCGTCTATATCAAAAAACATTGCCGCTTTTTTCTGTCCTTCCATCTCTTCCTCCTGATAGATTCTCTATTGTTATGATTCCTTTATTTGACATCGTTATTATAGCGAATCACACTGTCTTTTTCAATCGCATCTTTTTTCTATCAGGATTCTGGCACCACCGGACTTACACCTGCAGGTGCGGACCAGATTTGCCGGACACACTAAAACAAAATCAGAGCAGAACCTGTATTTCTACAAATTCTGCTCTTCCCCTTCACACTCTCAACAAATTGATATTATTTATAATGCAAGATAACTCTCTAACACATCTTTTAAATCTGCCTGGATTCCATAATCAGCAACCCCAAAAATTGCTGCATGTTCATCATTGTTGACTGCTACATATAACTTCGTATCTTTGATTCCTTCTGTATGCTGGATTGCTCCGGATACTCCAAACGAAATACAGATCTTCGGGCGGATCGTAAGACCGGTCTGTCCGATCTGATGATTGAAAGGAATCATCTCCGAATCTACCATTGGTCTTGTACCCCCGATTGCACCGCCAACTTTTTCCGCAAATTTTTCTAACAGTTCAAAATTATCTTCTTCCAATACACCTCTGCCACCTACAACGACTACTTCAGCGCCTAAGATGCTGTCAGTTTCATTCTCTGCCGGTAATTCTTCCAAAACTTCAATTGCTGACTCCGGAAGTTTGATATCATCAAAATATGTAATCTTTGCATTTCCTCCGCAACCTTCTTCCTCCGGTGTATAAACACCTGGACGTATGGTCATCATCTGCGGATAAACACCGTCTTTTGTAACGATTGTTACAAATACATTTTCACCAAAGGATGGCTTATTCTGTTTGATATAATAAGATCCGTCTTCTTTTGTTCCCACCAGCACTTCTGTACAATCTGCCGTCATTCCACAGTGTAATTTGATCGCCACTCTGGAAAATACAGATCTTCCCTCCGGTGTCGCAGGCACCAGTACTGCAGATGGTTCTACTTTCTTTAACATTTCTGCAACAACTTCACTTAATACATCATCCTGCATAATTACATCTCGATCGGCTTTCACTCCGTAAATTTCGTCCACCCCGAGTTTATCTAACTCTGATGCGATTTCTTCTACATTCCGATCCACTACGATTGCCTGGATTTTCTCTCCGGTTGTCTTTGCAAGGCCCTTTGCCGCTGAAACCAGTTCTGCAGCCGCCACCTCTAATTTTCCATTATAACTTTCTGCATAAACACAAATTCCATTAGCCATTGGTTATTTTCCTTTCTCTTCTTCAATAAGATCATGCAGCTGCTTTGCAAGTTCTGCCGGACTTCCCGTCAGCATTTTTGCACTGCGTTTTGTCTCCGGCTGGAAAGAATCCACCGTCACTGTCGGAGAACCCTTGATTCCGATCTCATCTGCTGCAAATCCCAACTCTGCATTTGTATATGTTGTAAGTGGTTTGCTCTTTGCCGCGCGCTTGCTGCGAAGAGTTGCGAGTCTCGGCTCGTTGCATCCGAAGTTTACAGATACTACTGCCGGAAGTTTACATGCCAGACGGAAATCCGTATTGTGGATTTTCTTCACTACTTCAATTCTCTCAGGATATGATTCATCATATTTCACTGACTGAACCTCTACCACATGTGGGAGTCCGAGCTCTTCTGCCACCATCGCACCGACCTGTCCGGTGGCACCATCCGCAGACAGTGCACCACCCATGACCAGATCAAATTCTCCATATAATTTTATTGCTCTTGCAAGTACTTTTGCGGTTGCTACCGTGTCCCCGCCGGCTACCGCTCTGTCTGTCACCAGACAACTTTCATCACATCCAATTGCCATTGCATCACGAAGTGATTTTTCCGCATCCGGTGGTCCCATGGTAAATACAACCACTTTTCCATCGGTCTGTTCTTTTAACTGCAAAGCATCTTCAATCGCATTTAAGTCCGCCGGATTGATCATTCCCTCGGAACTTGCACGTACCAGTGCATGAGTTACCGGATCTACGGATACATCATTTGATACCGGAACCTGTTTAATAAGAACTGCTATATTCATCGTTTCCTCCTAAATAAATTCCAAAATAAATTTCAAATCTATCGCCAGCTAATCCCCAAATTAGTCCTCAAGCAATCTCTCAAATGACCAGTTTTCAAGTAATGGAGTGCTGTCATCACGCATGATCAGCTGTGCCAGATCTCTGGTTGCTGCCGGAACTTCAATAACTCCATTTCCGCCAAATCCAGTAGAAACCATATAACCATCAATTGGTGTTTTTCCAAGTACCGGCCAGAAATCCTTTGGTTCTGCACGGTATGACAACCATGAAGATACAAGACCACTGTCTACGATTCCAGGAACTTTTACTTCTAACTGATCTAACAGGAAATCAATAAAGTAATCATCTGTTCCACCTGTCTTCGGTAATTTATCCGGATCCCACTGTCCTGCATGTTCCGGATTATTCAGATCCATTGACAGATGAGATTTGCAGATAAAAATGTTATCTCCTGCTCTGAGTGCATAAAACTCAGGATATTTCAGCACCGGGAATGTATAGTTTAATTTCTTTCCTGGAGGGCATAAGAAGAAGGCCTCTGCTTTTGTATGCCAGATCGGTACATTCAATCCTGCCAGATCACCTGTGATCTTGCTCCATGGACCTGTACAGTCAACCACTACATCAAATTCATAATCGATTCCTTCGTCTGTTGTCAGACCCTTGACTTTGTTATCTTCGATCTTGATGTCTGTTACTCTGACACCCGTTTTCACTGTCACACCGCCGTTTTTCACAGCCTTCTTCATATATGTATTGGAGATCATAGTTCCATCAAAATATCCGTCATCTTCTGTATATCCTGCTCCAAGGATATTATCTGTAGAGATGTCCGGAAGGATCTCTTTGATGCGTTCTTTATCTGTAATATACTCCCCTGTATATCCGGCTGCTCTGGAAAGGGCAATTCCTTCTTTGATGACCTTTTCTACTTCTTCGTTAGTAGCAACTACAAGGGTTCCTGTCTTATCAAATCCTGCTGAACCTTTCTCCTCTGCTTCCATTTTCAGGTAGGATTCGAAACCATAAAGTCTTACATCCCAGTATCTGTTCTTAATGGAATCATCAAATAAACATACGGTTCCTGCTGATTTTGCCGTAGAAGCTCCACCAATCGTATCTTTTTCAAAAACAATCACATCTGCTTCTCCATCGTAAAGACTCAAATGATATGCCAGTCCTGCTCCTGAGATTCCACCGCCAATAATACCGATTTTTTTCTTTGCCATAGTTTTTATTACCTGCCTTTCACTTTAATCCATTTAAATAGTCTTTATCTTCACATGTAGCTGACATGTTACTTACATTTCATCCAGTTTTAATACTGTATTTATGAGAACATTGCATCCATTCTCAATATCTTCCGGTGCTGTATATTCATACCTGGAATGACTGATTCCATCTTTGCTCGGTACAAATATCATTCCTGTCGGGAACACACTGGTCATGATCAGCGAGTCATGGAATGCACCGCTTGGAATCACCGTATAATCAATTCCTAATTCTTTTACCGCTTCCTCGATTGTTCCTTTTACCAGCTCAGACATCGGTGCCGGGTCATGATATGATGTCGGTGTAAACGTATAAGTGACTTTGTACTTCTTGCACATCTCCTCCAGTTTTTTGTGGAGATTTGCTTCGATCAGTTTCATCACTGCTGCGCTCTGATCCCTGATCTCCAGACTGAATGTACAAGTACCCGGGATTACATTCACAGAATGTGGTGTCACTTTTATAGTTCCGACTGTTGCCACAGTAAATTCATTTCCATATTCAGCAATCACATCCGGAACCTGATTGATAAATCCCGCCGCTGCCACCAGTGCATCTTTCCGGTCTGCCATCGCCGTGCTTCCTGCATGATTTGCTTCTCCAACGACTGTGACATCATATCTGTTCACTCCTGCAATGGAGGAAACCACACCTACCGGAATCTTATTCTTATCAAGCCTTGATCCCTGCTCCACATGAAGTTCAATAAAACTGTGGATACTTTTCGGATCTCTTTTTGCTTTCATTACATCTTTACTGGTGATTCCGTAGGACTTCATCACTTCACCCCTTGTTTCACCGTAAATATCTAATTCTTCATCCGAAACATCCGGATCTTGTCCGCACAAAGCACTGCTTCCAAGCAGTCCCTTTCCAAAACGGAATCCTTCTTCATCTGTAAATACAATAATTTCAATCGGATGTTTTGGCACAATATCGTTTTCCTTTAATACCTCACAGACTTCCAATCCTCCGACACATCCTGTAACTCCGTCATAACGCCCGCCGTCCGGAACTGTATCGAGATGAGATCCCATCATAATTACAGGAAGACTGTTATCCTCTCCATCCATATGGGCGATCAGATTTCCTGCTTCATCCACTTTCCAGGTCATCCCTAATTCTTCTGCCCAGGATGCAAATAATTTTCTGCCCTTTACATCTTCCGGAGAAAATGCCATTCTGGTGTATGTCCCATCCTCTTTCTTGCCGCATTGATAGATTTCTTCTAATCTGGATACCACTCGCTCTATATTTGCATTCACGTGATGTATCCCCCTCTCTTTATCTGCTATGTTGTTTATGCGCTTATTATAGATATTTTTTTAACATAGTTCATCCCAAAAAATGGATAAAAAAAAAGATAAGATTTATCTAATGTTGATAAATCTTATCCATGTGTGTTAAATATCTGCTAATTCTTCATATTCTCGAGCATTTTATATACAACCAATCCAATACGAACAGACAGTATTTCATTCGAATTATTAAAATCTATTCCGGTAATTTCCTCAATACGTTCCATCCGATAGGCTGCCGTCTTATAATGGATATATAAATCCTGCGCCGTTTTCGAAAGATTTTGATTATGCTCCAGATATGTCTTTAACGTCAAAATCAGATCCTGTTTCTGCTGCTTTTTATAATAGAGCAGTTTCTGCAGTGACTCCGGAATATACTCCAGCAATGCGTTTTTATCCGTTAACTGACAAATAAATTTAAAAATCCCCATATCTGAAAAGAACATGCTTTTGGCGCCTTCTTCCTCACAAGGTTCTCCAAGAACATCTATAAACATCAGTGAATCCATCGCCTCTTTATAACTCTCAGAAATATGTTCCGCTCCCTCTGCCAGTTTTCCGACTCCCACCTGAAGTTTTACGTCTTTCTTTGTCTTCTTCAGACGTCTCTGGATTCTCATAATCGTCTCCTGAAGAGTCCTTCTGTAATCTTCCTGCTTTTCTTCCATATCCACCTGCTGGATCACGATTACTTTATCCATATTATTCTGGATTTTTATATTCGGGATTTCAATCGCAATCGCATTATACAAAATATTACTGTATTTTACCTTTTCATTCAGATCATTCTCCTGCGCATCTGATGCCAGGTCAAACGCAATGACCCGGTAATTCTCATTTACCGGAATCTCTAATAATGCACAATCTTTTTGAAGTTCCTGCAAAGATAGCACACGTCCGTTCAGAATATTGTTAACAATGTCACTCTGGAATTGCTTTTCCAGTTCTTTCAGAGAATTCTGACGGAACAGCTCCTGTTTTAAGGCTGTCACTGCATTCTCAATTGCAATGAAATCCATACTACTTACCGGATGATTTATCTCTGTAATAGTCAGGTACATCCTCAGGTTGTACATCACATTCATCCGCACAGGAAACTGACCATATTCTTTTCCGTCTTCCAGAATCGCTTCCTGTTTGCGGTATTTATAAATAGAATAAAATTCCGGCACATAGTCTTTGATATCAGACTGGATACTAAATTTTCTGATCCTGGCATCTGTAGTTGCAAGGCACTCAAAATTCTGGTCAAAGACCGCCACCGGATTACCAATTAATTTTTCCAGAACTTCCAGTATCCTCTGAACCCCATCTTCTACCGAATGAAAGGACAACGACAGCGCCGTAAAATTATCATGTGTCGTCTTGAAATATTTCAGTCGAACTACTTCTTCATTAAAAAGACGCTCCATGATCATACTCAAAATATTTCTGAAAGGTACTTCAAACGGAATCTCTATCACCGGTGTACCCGTTCCTTTCGAATAGTCACCTATGATCTCCATCTTTTCTTCCAGATAATCAATCTGTCGTCCTCTTTTTAACACCAATGCACTGACCCGTGTTTTCGCTAAAGCGTTCATATAATCACGGAACTCCTCCGGCGAACAGACATAAAATGCATTCAACCCAGTGAGCAGCACTTCTCCACCATTAATAAACCGCACAATATCCGGAGCTTCTATAATAGTCACTCCTGATATCTCATTGAAAATATTATCCTGCCCCCAAAGTATCCTGGCATCTTGAAAGAGTTCCATTGCAAGCATGTCTTTTACAGTAAATTTCATAAATCTCTTCCTTTTTTCGTTAATTTCTTAGCATAAGATTATCATATCTTAATTCGATGTTTCTTTCAACAATCTTCTTATCAGCATTCATTCCTCTGCTTGACATCTTTTTCTTTCCTCTTCATAATAAGAACGTATCATTCAAGAAAGGGGTTAATATTATGAAAATTATGAATGTCTCCTGCCATGGCTGCAACAATGCCTGTCCCCTGGAAATCACAATAGAAAATGATACCATTACGAATGTCTCCGGCAATTGCTGCCACCGCGGCATCGTCAGTGCCAACACACAGTTTCAGGACCGTCATCAGACATCTTGGATTTCTGATAACGCAGGTTTCAGTGGCGAGAAAGAAATCGACTGCACCGGCTGCAGCAACCGCTGTGCCCTGACTGTCACCATGGCAGACGGACAGATTTCATCTGTTTCCGGGGAAGGCTGCAGACGCGGTATCGTAAGTGCCAGAAAGCAGCTTGAAATATAATACCAAAGAAAGGCTCAGAATTATGAATCCAATCAAAAAAATATACTGCAGAACGTTTCAGACCGCCTTTAAGATTGCGCTCCCTGTTCTGCCGTACAGAAAACCAACGATCATTAAAAGTATTAAAAATATCCCGGAAGTATTGCTGAAGAAAAAGCGCAAAAATGTACTGATCATCACCGACTCCGGGATCACCGCCCTTGGGCTGACAAAATCTTTAGAAGCGACGCTTCTGGAAAATGGTATTTCCTACACGCTTTACGATGAGACCGTCGCCAATCCCACAACTGTTAATGTAGCAGATGCCGTGAATCTTTATCATCAGCATGACTGTTCTGCCATCATCGGTTTTGGTGGAGGTTCCAGCATGGACTGTGCCAAAGCTGTAGGTGCATGTATCGCCAAACCACACACTTCTCTGGCTAAAATGAAGGGCATCTTAAAAGTAAGAAGACGCCTTCCTCTTCTGATTGCCATTCCGACAACTGCCGGGACCGGAAGCGAAACAACACTGGCAGCAGTTATCACAGATGCAGAGACCAGACACAAATATGCCATCAACGATTTTCCACTGATTCCAAAATATGCGGTATTAGATCCCAAAGTTACCAGGAGCCTTCCACCATTCATCACCGCCACTACAGGTATGGATGCACTGACACACGCTGTGGAAGCTTATATCGGGAACTCCACAACTCCGGGAACCAGAAAAGACGCCCTGATGGCAGTCGCTCTCATTTTCCGTAATCTGGATGATGCTTACGAGGACGGTTCTAACTTAGAAGCCCGTGCCAATATGCTGAAAGCATCCTACTATGCCGGCTGTGCATTTACCAAGTCATATGTAGGATATGTACATGCGGTCGCTCATTCTCTCGGCGGCGAATACAATGTGCCTCACGGACTTGCAAATGCAATCTTACTTCCATTCGTACTGGAGGCTTACGGACCGGCGGTCCACCAGAAACTCAGTGAGCTGGCAGTTGCCGCAGGACTTTCAGACGAAAACACTCCAAAAGAAGAATCTGCCGGGCGTTTCATTGATGCCATCAAAGCCATGAAAAAACGTTTCCAGATTGATGATACCATCAGTGCCATCCGCGAAGAGGACATTCCGAAACTGGCACATTATGCAGACAAAGAAGCAAATCCTCTCTATCCGGTACCGGTTTTAATGAACGCCAAAGAATTGGAAAGTTTCTATCGATTACTGATGGAAGAATAAGAAAGGGGCTATTATGAACGAATCAGAAATCAAACAGATTATCGTAACACAAAGGAATTATTTTCAGACCGGCAAAACTTTGCCAGTTATCCACCGCATCAAAGCTCTGGAACGATTAAAAGAAAGTATTCTGTTGCATGAGACAGAAATTAATAACGCTATCAAACAGGATCTCGGAAAGAGTTCTTTTGAAACTTATATGTGTGAGACCGGACTGGTTCTCAGTGAAATCAGTTACATGTTAAAGCACATTCATTCTTATGCCAAAGAGAAAACTGTGTACACACCACTGGCACAGTTTCATTCCAGAAGTTATAAGAAACCATCCCCTTATGGTGTGGTTCTGATCATGAGTCCGTGGAATTATCCATTCCTGCTGACCATCGACCCCCTTGTGGATGCCATCGCCGCAGGTAACACCGCTGTGGTAAAGCCGAGTGCTTACTCCCCGCATACCAGCGAGGTTATGAAAAAAATCCTGGAAGAGTGTTTTTCTCCGGAATTCGTCAGTGTTGTCACCGGTGGACGTACAGAAAACACCTGCCTGTTAAATGAGCATTTTGATTACATTTTCTTTACCGGAAGTCCATCTGTGGGAAAAGATGTAATGCGGAAAGCATCGGAACATCTGACACCGGTCACCTTAGAACTGGGCGGTAAAAGCCCTTGTATCGTCGATGCCAGTGCCAACATCAAACTGGTAGCTAAAAGAATTGTCTTCGGAAAATATTTAAACTGCGGACAGACCTGTGTTGCCCCGGATTATGTCTACTGCGACCGCAAAGTGAAAAAGCAGCTATTGCAGGAGATAAAAAAACAGATTAATAAACAGTATGGCAAACAGCCACTGACAAAGAAAGACTACGGAAAGATCATCAACGAAAAACACTTTGACCGCATCTGTGAACTGATCGATCATGAAAAGGTTGCACACGGCGGAGCATCCCTTCGTGTTTCCCTTCAGATTGAACCAACAGTCATGGACAATGTAACATTTGCAGATCCTGTCATGCAGGAAGAAATCTTCGGACCAATCATGCCGATCCTCACCTTCGACTCCATCGACGAGGCCATCCGAAATGTCAATGCACTGCCACATCCTCTGGCTCTTTATCTATTCAGCAGCGACAAGGCAGTTATCAAAAAGGTTACAGATTCCTGCGGATTTGGTGGCGGATGTATCAACGATACTATCATCCATCTGGCAACCAGCGAAATGGGCTTTGGCGGTTTCGGAGAGAGCGGAATGGGATCTTATCACGGGAAAGACGGATTCGATACCTTTACCCACTACAAGAGTATCGTAGACAAAAAAACATGGCTTGATCTTCCAATGCGTTACCAGCCATATCGTAAGATACATGATAAATTGATTCATATGTTTTTAAAATAAAGTGGCATCTCCCCTATCGGCTCGCTGAACATTAGTCGCCATATAGGAATTCATACAAGCACGATTTCTGCCTGGCGGCTTATTGCACAAAACAAGGGAGCAAATTATGATTTCTCATAATCGCTCCCTTAATGTATTCCGTTATCTATTGTACTTTTTCTTTCTGTTTCTACTCATTGTCCCAGCGACCGCACCACCACTAATGAACAACAACATCATCCACAAAGCGAGATTGTTCGTATCGCCGGTCTGTGGGCTTTGCTTAGATGTTTCCGACTTGGTACTGTCAGGTTTCTTCTCAAGAGCTCCACCTTTTTTATCATTCTTGGTGTCACCAGCATCTTTATATACCAATGCCGAAATTGCATCTTCTATATCTTTCGCCATCGCATCCACATCTTCCTGTTGGGTAATATTCTTGCCACGTACAACGGCGTTAATAGCTTTTTCCACAGCAGTGAAGTCCTTATACTTGTCCTTCTTCAACGCATTTGCCTTGGCAATAGCCTCATCAACCTTCGTGTAATCAGCGTCTTTGTATTGCAGAGCTGCAATCGCGTCTTCAATAGCCTTCGCCATCGCATCTACTTCTTCCTGCTCAGTGATATTCTTGCCACGGACAACAGCTTTCACAGCATTTTCTACTGCAGTGAAGTCTTTGTAATTATCCTTCTTCAATGCATTTGTTTCAGCAATAGCCTCATCAACTTTCGTGTAATCAGCATCTTTGTATTGCAGAGCTGCAATTGCGTCTTCAATAGCTTTTGCCATCGCATCTACTTCTTCCTGCTGGGCCAGCATTTTTCCCCGAACCACTGCATTAACAGCATTCTCTACCTCGGAAAAATCTTTGTAATCATTTTTATTAAGCATATTTACTTTAGCAACGGCTGTATCTACTCCACTATAATCTGCCGGACCATTAAACTTCGGATAACCGCCAATCTGTACAAATGTTTCTCCTAACAATTCCGCAACTGTACCATCTGCAAATTCTGTCTCCGTCTTTTCACTGGCAGTACCTGCATTTTCTGTTGTTCCGCACGCACCAAAGAAGCAATTCGTATCAACGATACTACTTCCGCCCCATAAATTACCAGCAAACACACCAGTTCTTTTTAATCCTGAAACAGCAGTTCCATCCGTAGAAAGAGTTGCCTGATACACATAGCAGTTTTGAATAGTCAACGCAGAATCTGTCATCTCGCCCACAAATCCTCCTGCAAAACTCACTCCCTGAACATCCTCAGTTTTAGAAAGCACAGAGCAGTTTGAAACATAGCAATTCGTAAATGTAGACTTTCCCGTTCCATAGTCAGGGTCATCATCTATTTCGCCAACAAAACCACCACCGTAAGCCATCGTTTTAATCTGATTATTTTCAGCGGCACACTTTTCAAATGTTCCACCAGTGGAATACCCTACAATACTTCCTGCACAGTTATTATTGTTATTACGCTTGCTTTCTAACGAAGAATCCTCAACCGAGCAATTCTTGACAGATGCTCCATAGCATACGCCAGCAATACCACCTACATAACTATAATTATTCTGTCCTGTTGCCACAAAGTTTGCATTTTTCACATGAAGATTTTCAACCGAACCAAACGCAGCCCATCCAAAAATTCCCGCCGTAGCATAACCATTCTGATCTGTTTTTCCATTGGAAACCGCATTTGTGATGTTATGTCCATCTCCGTCATAATTTCCTGCGAAATAGATGTCTTGATCGCCAGAGTAGCCGATTGGTTCCCATGTTATTCCTGTCAAATCAACATCAGCAGTCTGCTTAAAGTAATAGCCGTAACAGTTTCCAACACCTGCACCTTCAGCATCGAATTCTTTTGCATCCCCTGAATTGAAAAATTCTTCCAATGCAATCAAATCCTCTCGCGAAGTAATCAGCCAAGGATCATCTTGTGTACCTGTTCCACCACCAAACGACGGTGCCTCTTCTGCAAACGTTGTCATTGGAATAAGGGTCATCACAAGACCTAACGCAAGCAGAAAACTTAAAATTTTCTTTTTCATTTTCATTCCTCCAAAGTATTTTCTGTCTACTGTTTACTTCTCCCCTCAATATCCAACTACTACCCTCTCGGTGTACAAAAAGCCGAAGCCAGGATATATCTTCCCCCGTCCCCGGCAATTGGTTTATTATTTATACCGCAAGTCCTTCTGCCTTGATCACATCTACCACCTGCTCTACATATTTCGCACACAACTCATCTGTGGCTGCTTCTACCATAACACGAATCAGCGGTTCTGTTCCACTTTCTCTTACCAGAATACGTCCGTCATCTCCCAGCGCCTCTGCCACTGCTTTGACTGCCTGGTCTACGGCTGCATTCTCTGCCACTGCCTTTTTGTCAGCTACGCGAACGTTCTTTAAAAGCTGTGGGTAGATTTTTACTTCTTCTGTCAGTTTTGATAAGCTCATCTTCTTCTCTAAGATGACTTCCATGATCATCAGTGAGGTTAAGATTCCGTCACCTGTTGTTGCATATTTGCTGAAAATGATATGTCCTGACTGTTCTCCACCGAGGCAGAAACCATTCTTGACCATATTCTCATTGACATACTTATCTCCAACGGCTGTCTTCTCGTACTTCATGCCAATCTTGTCGCAGGCCTTGTAAAGTCCAAGATTTGACATAACGGTTGTTACAATGGTATCACCGTTCAGGCGTCCATTTTCTTTTAAATATTTACCGCATACATAGAGGATCAAATCTCCATCTACCACGTTACCATTCTCATCGACAGCGATACATCTGTCTGCATCTCCATCGTAAGCAAAACCTACATCCAGCTTATGCTCACGCACATAGTTCTGAAGCACTTCAATGTGTGTAGATCCACAGTTATTGTTGATGTTGGTTCCGTTCGGCTCACAGTTGATGGCATAAGTCTCAGCTCCAAGGGTATCATAAATGCTCTTTGCAATGTTGAAAGAGCTTCCGTTAGAACAGTCCAGACCAACTTTTACTCCTTCAAATGAACGAGTTGCAAGAGAGATCAAATATCCGATGTAACGGTTTCTTCCTGCTACATAGTCGATGGTACGTCCGATGTGATCTTTCTTCGCTAACGGAAGTTCCCCAATCTCACCGTCGATGTATGCTTCAATCTTCTCCTCAACTTCTGCTTCCAGTTTGTGTCCTTTTCCGTTGATGACTTTGATACCGTTATCATAGTATGGATTGTGACTTGCAGAAATCATAATTCCACAGTCAAATCCTTCGGTTCTTGTCACGTAAGCCACACTCGGTGTTGTTGTAACATGCAGAAGATGTGCATTTGCCCCTGATGCAGTAAGTCCTGCTGCCAGAGCATACTCAAACATGTAGCTGCTGCGTCTGGTATCTTTCCCAATGACGATCTTCGCCTGATGATCCTGTCCATAGTACCATCCAAGGAAACGTCCTACTTTAAACGCATGTTCCACTGTCAACACTTCATTGGCTTCCCCACGGAAACCGTCTGTTCCAAAATATTTACCCATATTATTATCACCTTTCTTAATGATGGAAAAGTCGTAAACCTGTAAAGCTCATTACCATTCCATACTTATTACATACCGAGATAACATTGTCGTCTCTTACAGAGCCACCCGGCTGTGCTACATATTGTACACCACTTTTGTGTGCTCTTTCAATATTATCTCCAAATGGGAAGAATGCATCTGATCCCAGAGCCACATCTGTCAGCTTATCTAACCATGCTCTCTTGGCCTCTCTTGTGAAGACTTCCGGTTTTTCTTTGAAGATCTTTGGCCATGCTTCATCGTTCAGAACATCCATGTATTCATCCCCGATATACAGATCGATGGCATTGTCTCTGTCGGCACGTTTAATACCATCCACGAAAGGAAGGTTCATAACCTGCGGAGACTGGCGAAGCCACCAGTTATCTGCTTTCTGTCCGGCCAGACGTGTACAGTGGATCCTTGACTGCTGTCCTGCACCGATACCGATCGCCTGTCCGTCTTTTACATAACACACAGAGTTAGACTGTGTATATTTCAGAGTGATCATAGAGATGGCAAGATCAATCTTTGCCTGCTCTGTCAGCTCTTTGTTCTCTGTTACAATATTTGAGAAAAATTCATCATCAATCTTTAATTCATTTCTTCCCTGCTCAAATGTAACACCGAACACTTCTTTGTGCTCCAACTGCGCCGGAACATACTCCGGATCAATCTGGATCACGTTATAGTTACCATTCTTCTTTGCTTTTAAAATCTCCAGTGCCTCCGGTTCGTATCCCGGTGCGATGACACCGTCAGATACTTCTCGCTTGATCAGACGTGCAGTATCTACATCGCAGACATCTGATAATGAAATAAAATCGCCAAAAGAAGACATACGGTCTGCACCTCTCGCTCTTGCATAGGCACTTGCCAGTGGAGATAATTCTCCGAGATCGTCTACCCAGTAAATCTTAGCCAGTGTCTCACTGAGCGGAAGTCCCACTGCGGCACCTGCCGGAGATACATGCTTAAATGAAGTTGCTGCCGGAAGTCCGGTAGCTCGCTTCAGTTCGCTGACTAACTGCCAGCCGTTAAATGCATCTAAAAAGTTAATATATCCCGGTCTCCCATTTAAAACCTGGATTGGAAGTTCGCTTCCGTCTGCCATATAAATTCTAGATGGTTTCTGATTTGGATTACAGCCATATTTTAATGCTAATTCTTTCATAATCTTCTCTCCTTTATTCTATGCCATATTACTGATTCTTGTTTACAATCTTTGTTTCATAGCTTCCGGTTGCAATATCAATATAACGCACGAATAACGAAACTTTATTGTCCGCATTCAGGCTGTTCCATAATAAATCTGTAAATGCTTCTATATCATCCGGAACTTCGATCAGTTTCGGCTCACCTTCAAAACTTGGAAGCGGATTGCCGTCACACATGTAAGTGTGGATAAATCTTCCCTGTCCTGCTGCCGGATTCTCATATGCATATGTATAACGATTGCAGCTTGACGGATCCCCATTATTACTCTTTAAAATAGACATTGCAAAGTTATACTTTCCATCTTCAATGTGCATGATTCCGGAAATACGAGGTGTGTAATTCGGACCGTCCGGCTCAAACTCACGGCTTCTTAATGCCTGTTCAAAGGTAAGCTGCTTGTCCATTCCTTCATAAATTGTATCTGTCTGATCACCATTTGTAACGATCGTCTTGTTGCCCAGCACACGAACCGGTGCATAAATAATCAGGCTTGGATCTGTCAGTTTTGACGGATCGAATGCCTGTGTACGGATTCCTTCTCCTTCTTCCACAAAGATCCGGTTACGGCTGTTCTCACTTCTTCCCATAATAAAATAAGCAGTAACAGCTTTTGTACCATCCGCACTTTTTCCGATAATTATACCACGTCCCGGATAAGAGTTGCCTTGTAATTCTTTTTCAATCGATAACATCTGCATGACTTCATTCTCCTTTTTAGTTGGTTTTGACCTGTCCTTCTATTATATAAAATAAAATATAGTTTTTCCAGTAGTAAAGCATCGGTATTCTTCTCAATTACTAACTATCGTCCATTAGTGTAGGTTATAAATTCATCTCTTGGAATCACTGGTGTATCCAGGATTTTTCTCGTTTCTTCGGAAATATGTCCGGTCTCTTTGTACTCTGCTCCGGCCTTCTTTGCAGCCTCCAGATAAGGGTTCATAAGATCTCTGGTCTTCTTGCTCATAAACAGCGAAGCTTCCGCACAACAGATAGCTTCCGACTCCGAGCCGAACATATGCTTCACCTGAAATACCACACCATCAAAGTTGCCTTCCACATCCGGAAGTGCACCGCTGGCAATCAGTATCGTCTTTTTTGATCCATCTTCATATCCCGGATGATGTACCCTTCCATCATCGCCTACATATAAGGCTGGCTTACAAGTAGACAGTGTACGATCCATGATCGCCTTAAGTCCCGACGGTACAGAATAGCAATATACCGGTGTAGACCAGATTACCAGATCTGCCGCCTCAAATTTTTCAAGGATCTCTGCCATATCATCCTTCTGCGCACAGACACCCGGTGTTCTGAACCAGCAGGAAAAACAGGCTCTGCACGGTTTTACATCTGCTTTAAATGAATCAATGACTTCGGCAGTCTCTCCCATACCCTCCAAAAATGCATTGGTAATTCTCATCGTTGCACTGCGTTCTCCATTCGGAGAACCATTGATCACTAATATATTCATCTCTTTTTCTCCCTTTTCTCTTGTTCTCACACAAAAGTTCCATTTCTATTTTAACACATTCACGGATATTATGGGATAATATGTCCCTTTTCTACATGAGGATAGATGAAATTATCATAGGCATAATCCCACAGTTCCTCTGATCCTAATTTTGATAAAGTGTTTCTCTTTAAAATCTGCTCCAAATGCACACCATGTTCCACCCAGCTCTTTCCGTCAGATGCATCATTTAACATCGTTGGCTGGATATTATCCAATGTGTGTGCAAATTTCGCCTCCGGTGTCTCCCATGCCTCAAATTCCTCCCACAGAGCTCTGAATTTTTGTCCCTGATCCTCCGGTAACAATCCAAAAATACGGTCCGCTGCCTTTACTTCCCGCTCCCGCTGTGTTTTCTTGGCATTCTCATCGTAAGCATAAGTATCTCCGGCATCGATCTCCACGATGTCATGGATTAATAGCATCGTCATGGTCTTCAATACATCGATTTTCTCATTGGCATACTCACTCAAAAGTACCGTCATGATCGCCATATGCCACGCATGTTCTGCATCATTCTCCTTATGGCTCCCATCTGACAGATACGTCTGTCTTCCGATCAGCTTTTCTTTATCAATCTCCCTGCAAAATGCAATCTGCTTCTCAAGTCTCTCTCTATCCATGAAAATATCCCTCGTTTCTAAAATTGCAGGGCACATCTATGCCCTGCAATAAATTTTTCCTCATATTATACTATCTGACTTAAATTGCCGCAAGTGCCTGTGCAAGATCGGCGATCAGGTCTTCTTTATCTTCCAAACCGCAGGAAATACGTATAAGTCCTGCCGGTACGCCTGCTTCTTTCAACTGCTCGTCTGTCATCTGACGATGCGTAGATGTTGCCGGATTCAGGCAACAGGTACGTGCGTCTGCAACATGTGTTTCGATCGCTGCCAGTTTCAGATTCTTCATAAATTTCTCTGCTGCTTCACGACCACCCTTGATTTCAAAAGAAACTACACCACATCCGCCGTTTGGCATATATTTCTTAGCAGTCTCATAATATTTATCCCCAGGAAGTCCCGGATAATTTACATATTCTACCTGTGGCTGTTCCTGTAAAAACTCTGCCACTGCCTGCCCGTTCTCTACATGGCGAGGCATACGCACATGCAAGGACTCCAACCCCAGATTCAGAATAAATGCATGCTGCGGAGACTGAATGGATCCGAAATCTCTCATGAGCTGTGCTGTACATTTTGTAATAAATGCACCCTCTTTTCCAAATTTCTCTGCATATGTAATTCCGTGATAAGAATCATCCGGTGTGCAAAGTCCCGGATATTTATCAGCATGTGCCATCCAGTCAAACCGACCTGCATCTACAATCGCTCCGCCGACAGCGGCTCCATGTCCGTCCATATACTTCGTAGTAGAATGCGTAACAATATCCGCTCCCCATTTGATCGGCTGACAGTTCACCGGTGTCGGGAATGTATTATCCACGATCAACGGTACTCCATGCGCATGTGCTGCCTTTGCAAACTTCTCAATATCTAATACCGTCAGCGCCGGATTCGCGATAGACTCACCAAATACTACCTTAGTGTTCTCCTTAAATGCAGCATTCAATTCTTCCTCTGTACAGTCCGGCGAAACAAATGTGACATCAATCCCCATCTTCTTCATAGTTACAGAAATCAGATTGAATGTACCTCCGTAAATAGAGGATGAAGCCACAATATGGCTGCCACACTCACAGATATTGAACAATGCGAAAAAGTTGGCTGCCTGTCCGGAAGAAGTCAGCATTGCCGCTGTTCCGCCTTCTAATGCCGCGATCTTCGCTGCCACAGAATCATTCGTTGGATTCTGCAATCTGGTATAGAAATATCCAGATGCCTCCAGATCGAATAATTTCCCCATATCTTCACTGGTATCATACTTAAATGTGGTAGATTGCACAATCGGAATCTGACGTGGTTCTCCGTTGCCCGGTGTATATCCAGCCTGTACACATTTGGTATTTATCTTATAATCTCCCATGATAATCTCTCCTTTTATAAATATTCTCTGCAAGCTTTACGATACTGTCTGCATCTGCCCTGCAACACATATACACAGTATAACATACTTATTCACTTGGTATTATATTTTTTTGCTTTTCTTTATTGATTTTATACTTTAGACATGTAAAATCAATCTTGCCAACAATCCAATTGCACAAAAAAACAGCAATATAATGCCGATTGCCGCAAAAGGATACTCTTTAAATTTATCTTTCCACCTGGTATTCATCAAAACTAAATACAACGCCAGCATCAGCGCCATAACGATCACACATTTTATCAAACCCAACCAGTCCATAATTATCCTCCATTTTTCTCTCTGATATGACAGGAATTATATCATTATTGATGCAAGATATCAACTTGAGAGCACAATTATTGACGATTTTGCACAATTATACTATAATTTTGTCTTAGCGCTTATATTAGCAGATAGGGGAATACATTATGAATCGAAAACAACATTTTACCGCCGGCATTCAGGACGGAATACCCATCTGTCTCGGTTATCTGGCGGTTTCATTTACCTTTGGTATCATGGCGAAGAAAGTGGGAGTTTCTATCTTTGACACCGTGCTGATCTCTATTACAAATGTAACCAGTGCCGGGCAGTTTGCAGGGCTTTCACTGATTGCCTCCACTGCTTCCTATATAGAAATGGCGATTACACAGCTCATCATTAATCTACGATACAGCCTGATGTCCTGTGCGTTATCCCAAAAGATTGATCCAAAAGCACCTTTTTTCCACCGTTTCCTCATTGCTTATGGGGTAACGGATGAAATCTTTGGGGTTTCTGTCAGCAAGGAAGGTAAAATCAGTCCATTTTATTCCTACGGTGTTATTTCAATTTCCGTAGGTGGATGGGTTCTGGGGACATTTCTGGGAATCTTATCCGGAAATATTTTGCCGCCAAGAGCCATCAGTGCGCTTAGTGTTGCTCTCTATGGAATGTTTATCGCAATCATCATTCCTCCGGCAAAAGGGAACCGTATCCTCGCAGGGATCATCATTTTTTCTATGGCCGCCAGCCTTTTATTTACAGAAGCACCAATTTTACAGAATATTTCTTCCGGCTTCCGGATTATCATTATCACACTGGTGATTGCAGGCCTGGCCGCATGGTTCTTCCCTGTGCCGGATGATGTCAATGAACCTACAACAGAAAACACACAGGAAACTATAAACAAAAAGGAGGGAGCTCATGAATCATAATATTTACATCTACATACTGATCATGGCTGTAGTCACATATCTGATCCGGCTGCTCCCACTGACTCTGATCCGAAAAGAGATCAAAAGTACCTATATCAAATCATTTTTATACTATGTGCCTTATGTCACATTGGCTGCCATGACATTTCCGGCAATCTTAAGTGCCACCGCCAATGTCTGGTCTGCCACCGTTGGATTTATTGTTGCACTGTTCCTTGCTTACCGCGGCAAAAGTCTGATCCAGGTATCACTGCTCGCCTGCATCAGCGTATTTATCATAGAATTAATTACAGGGATATAACCTTAACGGCAATATCCCTGTATCATCTGATAAGCCTCTCTGTACGAGAGGTTTTCTTTTTTGCAAATCTCTATTACACTGTCATATTCCGGATAATTTCGGATCTCATCCCCCACGAAACATCTCTTCACTTTCGCAGATCCGCAGGGAGTCTCCACTGTGATCGCTTCCCGTTTTAATATGCTTCGTTCCATCTTTACTCTGCGGATTCCGATGGTGGTCGTCTCTCGGAAAATCAGTTTTTCCAGTTTTTCCACATCTTCTTCAGAACAAATAACATTGATCTGCCAGCCTGGTCGGTTCTTCTTCATATAAACCGAATGATAATGGACATCTCTCGCTCCTGCTTCCAACAGCCTGTCCATCACATAACCAAGATTCTCTCCGGTACAGTCATCAATATTACTCTCCAGTTTCCAGATAGTATCGCATGTGGACTCTGTGTCATATCCAGAACCGGCAACATCTCCGTTGTTCATATCCGGTTGTTTCTGCTCCGCATCTTCAATCAACATTGCCCGCAGCATGCTCGGTCTCTCATATTCCCGTTTCCCGGCTCCGATACCGATTTGCTCCACGCGGAAAGTCTTCGGCAAACATTCGGAAGTCCTCACTGCTGCCACAATCGCCGCACCTGTCGGTGTTACAAATTCCCCCTGGATATCCATGATCTGAAGGGGAAGATGATGTTCACTTACAATATTTGCCACCGCAGGCACCGGCACTGGAAGAATTCCATGCTGGCATCTTACCGTCCCTGTTCCCTCACACAATTTCGGAACAATTACTTCCCTGATACCAAGATTATCCATACATACTGCAACCGCCACGATATCCACAATAGAATCAATCGCACCCACCTCATGAAAATGCACCTCGTCCACCGGGACCGCATGAGCTTTTGCCTCAGCCGCCGCCAGAATATCAAAGATCTTAACAGCAAGTATTCTGGCATCGTCCGTCATCTTCGTCTGATTTAAAATCTCTATAATCTCTTTCATCCCACGATGTTCGTGATGATGATGATGCCCACCGTGGCTGCAGACATCGCTACCACCGTGGTCGTGATGATGCTCATGGCCATGCAGATACTCCATATCATGGTCACGGTTTTCATGAACATGATCCAAAATCACATTAAAATCCTGGCAATCCACACCACCCTTCTTCACGCGTTTCATCTCTATCCGATATCCATCTGCCGGAATACTGTCCAACACCTGTGCCAGCACTTCTCTGTCTGCACCAAGATCTAACAGTGCCGCCACCATCATATCCCCGGCAATCCCGGAATTACATTCTAAATACAACTTCTTCGTCATCTTCCTCCACCTTGTCAACTGTATATTCTGTTATGATTATACCACAGCATCTGAGAAAAAACGATAAGTCTGTACAACCGCCGTTGGTAATAACGCTAATCCTGCAATTTTCAACATTTGAATCACCGTCAGTTCAGCTACCAAAAACATTTCCTCAAGCCCCGGAACCAAAAGTACTGTCAACAACAGAAATACCCCGGTCAAAAATGCAGCAATGCTCCACTTATTACTACATAATCCTATTGTCAGGACTGAATGTTCACTCCTGCAATTAAATCCATGGAACAGTCTCGCCAAAGTTAATGTGGCAAACGCCATAGTGCTTGCTGTTCTGGCATTTGTCTCTAATCCCATATAAAAAGCCACCAGTGAAACTATAGCAATCAATCCACCATAAATTACCAGCCATATACAAAATTTTCGATTTAAAATTCCTCGCCTCGGGTCTCTCGGTTTCTCTTTTAACAGCTTTTCATCTGCTGGTTCCATTCCAATTGCCAATGCCGGAAGGGAATCCGTCAGAAGATTAATAAACAGCAAATGTACAGGTTCAAACGGCGTCGGCAGTGCCAGCAATGAACAATACAGTACAATCAAGATTCCTGCCATATTTCCGGACAGTAAAAACTGCACCGCATTTAAAATGTTTCGGTATACATTACGCCCGTTCAACACTGCATTTATAATCGTTGCAAAATTATCATCGGACAAGATCATTGCCGCCGCATCTTTTGAAACTTCTGTTCCCGTGATGCCCATAGCCACTCCAATATCCGCCTTCTTAAGTGCCGGAGCATCATTCACGCCATCTCCCGTCATCGCTACGATATTTCCCCGGTTCTGCCATCTTTCTACGATCCGGATTTTATTTTCCGGAGATACTCGTGCATAAACAGATATTTTCTCAATTTCCTGATCCAATCCGGCATCTGACATATTATCCAGTTCCTGCCCCGTCACTGCCCGATCTCCTTCTGTAAAAATCCCTATCTGTTTTGCGATTGCAGTTGCAGTTACCTTGTGATCTCCAGTGATCATGATCGGACGGATTCCCGCATCTCTTGCTTCTGCTACTGCCTTTATTGATTCTGGTCTTGGCGGATCGATCATTGCCACAAGACCGATAAATGTCAGCCCTGCCTCGCTCTTCAATGTCAGCTTTTCATCGTTTTCTGTTTCTTTATAAGCAAATGCCAATACTCTTAAACCATTTTCTGAAAACTTCTGATTTTGTTTCATGACATTGTTCTTATCTTCTTCAGTAATCGAACGGATTCCCTCTGGTGTCGCAATACTTACTGTCCTGTCCAGTAATACATCCACAGCCCCCTTCGTTAATATGGTCGGTTTCCCCCACAGTTCATATTTGGTACTCATAAGCTTGCGTTCTGAATCAAACGGGATCTCTTCTATACGTTTCAACGACTCCCTCAACGTAGTTTCCAGTACTCCGGCTTCTCTGGCCATCGCAAGAAGACAATACTCTGTCGGATCACCAATTCCATTTCCATCTTCTCCAAGCGAAGAATCATTATTCAGCACCGCCCCATATACCAGTTGTCTGTGCAACATGTTTTGCAGATTTAATTCTTCTGGTTTCAGGCATTCTCCACCGACATAAACATTCTCCACTGACATTTTGTTTTGTGTCAGTGTTCCGGTTTTATCGGAACAGATGACGGATACACATCCCAAACTTTCTACCGCCTTCAGTTCTTTCATAATTGCATGCTCTGCTGCCATTTTCCGGGTCCCCATCGCCTGTACAATTGTTACAATGGAACTTAATGCCTCCGGGATCGCCGCCACCGCCAACGCCACTGCGAACATCAAAGAATCCAGAAACGTTTCACCCTGATATAACCGCAATCCAAATACAATCCCTGATATCACCATAATTACAAATGCCAGTTTTTTACTGAAGTCATCCAGATTTTTTTGCAGTGGAGTCCTTTTTTCTTTTGTAGCATTCATCAGGCCTGCGATCTTTCCCATCTCTGTTTCCATTCCAATTGCAGTCACCAGAACTTCTGCCCTTCCGTAACTGACAAGTGTCCCTGCATATACCATATTGATCCGGTCTGCCAGTACAACTTCCTGCTTGATTCCATGCTCCGTTTTATCTACATTCAATGATTCTCCGGTAAGAGCACTTTCATTCACCTGCAGAGAATAATTCTTCAAGATCCGTCCATCCGCAGATATCATATCTCCTGCTTCAAGCAAAAGAATATCTCCCATAACCACATCTTTCGACAAAATTTCCTGTATCTTTCCGCCCCGTCGTACTTTTGCATGGGGTGAAGCCAGTGCTTTTAACGATTCCAGCGATTTTTCTGCTTTTACATATTGCACAGTCCCAAGAATTGCATTCAAAATAATAACTACCAAAATAACTATTGTACTTTCCACATTTCCGGACAACATGGAAATAATTGCTGCTATCATCAGAATGATTACCAGAAAATCCATAAACTGTCCTAAAAAAATCTGTATGATCCCTTTTTTCTTCTCTTCTGTCAGCACATGCTCTCCATGTAGATTTCTCTGTAATTTCACCTGTTCTTCTGTCCATCCATCCAAATTTGTTCCCATTTTCTGAAGCAATTCACTCCCTGAACTCTGATAATTTTCCTTCATGTAACCATACCTCCTGTTCCATTCGTATAAAACAAAAAAAGAGATTTTCTGCATACACTTCTACCGTGTATGCAAAAAATCTCGTTCAACATCTCTGTTCTGCAGATCCCGGATCAACTTTTTTCGATCGTACTGACGAAACCTGCAACATCCCGGGCTGTCCGGCATGCAACTACTCCTCTTTTGCTAAGCTCACTATAACATTCATTCATAGTCTCTGTAAAGTATTATTTTTCAAGTCAGCCAAGTTTTCGTGGGCAAAGTAATCCGGAAAAATTGCTGCATCTGTAACTTTTTAGCACTCATCCGCAATCTTATAGATCAGTTTCTCGGTATCTTCCCATCCAAGGCATGGATCGGTGATGGATTTTCCGTAAACTCTGTCGCAGTCGATGCTCTGGTTTCCTTCTACCAGATAACTTTCGATCATCACACCCTTGATCAGTTTCTTCAATTCCGGATTATAATTTCTGCTGTGCAGCACCTCACTTACAATACGGATCTGCTCTTTGAATTTCTTATTAGAATTAGAATGGTTCGCATCTATGATCGCCGCCGGGTTCTCAAGATCTTTCTTCTGATACATTTCAAGAAGTCTCACAAGATCTTCGTAATGGTAGTTCGGAATACAGGTTCCGTATTTGTCCACGCCGCCTCTTAAAATCACATGTGCAAGGTCATTTCCGTCGGTTGTTACATCCATTCCTCTGTAAATAAAGGAATGTGAACTCTGTGCCGCAACAACGGAGTTTAACATGACAGAGAAATCTCCACTGGTCGGATTCTTCATACCGATCGGAATGTCCATTCCGCTTGCGGTCAGACGGTGCTGCTGATTTTCTACAGAACGTGCACCAATAGCCTCATAAGATAGAATATCATCTAAATAGCTTCGATTCTCCGGGTATAACATCTCATCTGCCGCAGTCAGCCCACTTTCCTCGATTGCACGGATGTGCATCCTACGGATCGCAATGATACCTGCCAGAAGATCCGGTGCCTGGTCCGGGCTTGGCTGGTGCAGCATCCCCTTGTAACCAGCACCTGTGGTTCTCGGCTTATTCGTGTAAATCCTCGGTATGATCATCAGGCGGTCAGATACTTTTTCATTAACTTTCGCCAGACGGTTCACATATTCGCAGACCGCATCCTCATTATCTGCTGAACACGGACCTACCAACACGATAAATTTATCCGATTCTCCTGTAAAGATTTTTCGGATCTCCGCATCTCTTTCTCGTTTTAATTTGATAATTTCCTCAGACATCGGATGTTCTGCCTTGAGATCTGCCGGTAATGGCAGTTCTGCATTCACTTTCATTCCCATTTTTCATTCCCTCTTAAAAATAACTTTTCGCTTTGTTTCTTAATATATCCTTTTACTATTCATCGATTGTCTCATCCTGTAATTTTGAATAATAGGTATCTGCCGTATAAAGTGCCGCCACCGGATTGTGTCCAAGCACTCGGTCTTTTGTCACTGCCGTTGTCACAATCGCGTCAGAATGTTTGTAAAACAAACTATCATGTCCCACGCACAATCCTACCACCACATTCAAATCTGTCTTTACCTTATTCAGCATCTTAGCCTGCAGGATCGGATTACACATATTCATTCCGATCTCCGTACATTTCTCCGGGATTCCCACGGATGTCTTCGGCTGAGCCCCTGCCTTACAGGCAATTCCAAATACTTCGAATCCGTGATTTCTTAAAATCTTCGTAAGTGCGCGACTCTCATTTAAAAGCCCCACACAAGTTGCAATTCCGATTTTCTTCGCTCCGATTTTCTTTGCAAATGCCATAATTTCTTCCACGCGGGTATATTTGCAATAATGCTCATACTCCACTTCCGCTGCCGCCACCATGATTTTGTGATTCGTCTCATCCTCATAACAGGCCATCGCATCTGCCAGCACTCCTTCATCCATGTGTGTCGTCAAACAAAAATCCGGATAACTGCGATTCATCTTATCGCAATTCTTTACCCCACAATCAATGCAGGACATTTCTTTTTTCTCCATATCACTTCACCACTTTAAACCTCTCAAGTGTATTCTTTCTTTTAATTATAGAGATTTTACAATAATTCGCAAGTACTTTTTCTAGCCTG
Source organism: uncultured Lachnospiraceae bacterium (assembly GCA_934351835.1). Classification (GTDB taxonomy): domain Bacteria; phylum Bacillota; class Clostridia; order Lachnospirales; family Lachnospiraceae; genus CAKRJP01. The sequence continues at coordinate 105,550 of CAKRJP010000001.1, read as the reverse complement.
TATATCGGAGAGCCTCGATCGGCTTCTTTCTCGCCGCTTTGTTGGCTGGGTACAGACCAAATACCACACCGATCAGCACCGAAAATCCCACGGACAGCCACACAACGCTCATCGCCAGTTCGTAATCTACATTTCCCACATAATTGATTACTTCAATCGCCGCCCAGGAAAATAAAATTCCGATCAGGCAGCCCATCAGACTGACCACTAATGCCTCGATCAGAAATTGCAGCATGATCGTCCAGTAACCGGCTCCGATGGCTTTTCGGATGCCGATTTCTCGGGTTCTCTCTGTCACGGATACCAGCATAATGTTCATAATGCCGATTCCGCCCACTAACAGAGAAATTCCCGCAATACCACCTAACAAAAGTGCCAGTGTGTTCGTTACACTCTCCATTGCCTCTGCGATGGAAGACTGATTTACAATTGTAAATGCATCCTCATCACTGTTGAAACGGGCCAGTAATTTTTCTTTCAGGCTGCTTTCTGCTGCATCCATCGACACATCCTCTGCCGCAGATGCATAGAACATCGTAACATTGGTACTTACACTGTCTGTCAGACGGATCATAGAAGGGTATGGGATATACGCCTCATAATTTTCTGACATATCTGTGGAGGATGCATCTTCCTCTGCCAGCACTCCTATGATCTGATAATTCGTTCCACCTAAATTTATTGTCTCTCCAACGACATCCGAACGTCCCATGAGTGCAGTTGCCATCGCCTGGTTCAGCACTACTACATTTGTATGATTATTGATATCCGGTGTTTTTAAAAATCTTCCCGCTGCCAGTTCCAGATTCTGGATATCGGCAAACGATCCTGTGGTTCCGATCACCGTTACCGTTTCTTCATCGGAAGTCCCGGATGCTGTCACTGTTGTCTGTGCATACGGTGCCGCCTCTTCCAGTTCATCGCTGTCAATGAAATCATTTAATTCTGAATATTTGATCGGTACTCCCTTATCATCGCTGATGGACACCATCAGAAGATTACTTCCCAGACTATTAATGGAATCTGTTACCGACGTGGTTGCTCCGTTTGCCAGGGACACCAACACTACCAGTGCCATAACACCGATAATAATACCTAGCATCGTGAGAAAAGAACGCATCTTATTCGATACAATAGATTTCCACGCCATTTTTACCGATTGTATGATCACGCTCCTACCTCCTCTACTTTGCCGTCAAAAATACGGATACTTCTCGCCGCCTGTCTGGCAACCCCCTCATCGTGGGTGATCAAAATGATCGTATTCCCCTGCTCGTGCAGTTCGTGGAATAATTTCATGATCTCCTCTCCGGTCTGGGAGTCAAGATTTCCGGTCGGTTCATCCGCCAGAAATAAGGACGGTTTTGTGGCGATCGCTCTTGCAATCGCCACTCTCTGCTGCTGTCCGCCGGAAAGTTCATTTGGTTTATGTCCTGCCCGGGACTTTAGCTGTACCCGATCTAATGCTTCTTCCACTCTTTGTTTTCGTTCCTGCTTTGGCACTTTCTGATAGATTAACGGCAACTCCACATTTTCTTCTGCCGTCATATTTCCGATCAGGTTAAAACTCTGAAAAATAAATCCGATCTTCCGGTTTCTGATTTTCGCAAGTTCTGTTTCTGTATACTCTTCGATTGCCTGGCCATCCAGATAATAATGACCGGAATCTGCCATGTCCAGGCAACCGATAATATTCATCATCGTAGATTTTCCACTTCCGGAAGGACCCACGATACTGACAAATTCGCCTTCTTTTACATGCAGACTCGCATGATCCAGCGCCCGGACCTCGGAATCGCCTACCTGATATATTTTCGATACGTCTTCAAGTCTGATCATTATAGACCTCCTAATTCTCTGATTTCTGTCCGCCGCCCGGACCTCCACCGTTACCGGATGGGGCTTCTCCGCCACCTCCCGGTCCATTACCACCATCAGAAGGAGCTTCTCCGCCTCCCGGCATTTCACCGCCAAAATCCATGTTCATATTCTGATCGTCACTTGATTTTTCAACCACCTGATAATATACGGTGTCACCTTCACTCAGACCACTGGTAATCTCCACCTGCGAGTCATTGGAAAGACCTGTCTCAACTTCTACTTTTCCGGATAATGTTCCATCCTCATTTTTCTCCGTATATACAAAGGATTTCCCACCACTTTCCTGCAATGCAGACAATGGAATCAGAACTGCGTCATCAGATTCATCGATCTGGATGGTGGCAGATGCACTCATACCAAGCAGCATATTTTCTGCTTTCGGGACCGTAATCTCTACGGTATATTTCGCACTGCTTCCAGTGGTAGACCCTACTGTTCCGACTTTTGTAACAGTTCCTTCAAAACTTTCTCCGTCCAACGCGTCCAAAGTGATATCTGCTGTCTGTCCCTGTTTTACGGATAAGATATCCAACTCATCCACGCTCAGTGATATCTTGTAACTGTCTTCTGTCAGAATGGTAAATGCTGTCGCATTACTGCTACTATATAAATCTGAGGTACCGGAGCTTTCAGAGGATTCCGTGATTCCCGTACTGTCAGAGGTTCCTGCGCTGTCCGCTGTTCCTGTACTGTCTGATGCTCCTGAGCTGCCTGATGCTCCTGAGCTGTCACCAGTTCCTCCTGATGCAGCTGTTCCATCATTTCCTGATGCGCTACTTGCTGATGTTCCACTATTTCCATTATCAGAGGTTCCTGATGCAGTATTTCCGTTTGATTTATTATCCTCTGATTTTGAATCCGACGCTGTCTTTTCGTATTTTGCAGTGATTGTCATTCGGTTGCCTTCTCCGCTTCCGGATATTCCACATTTATATGCTGAACAGTCTAACACCGGCGTATTTTCTGATGTGAACTGATATCCATCCAGAGCTTTCAGTTCTATGGTTGCCGTATACGCTGTGCCAGCCTGGAATTTTCCGTTACAGTTCCAGGTAATACTTGTCACTTCATATCCCTGACTCTTTGTTTTGTCTGCATCTATTTTTGAAATACCCTTTTCACCTGTTACGGGAGCTGGGATTATCAGATTTGCATAATCTGTAACAGTTTCTACAGATTCTGTGGATGCTGTGCTACTGTCTGTATTCACGGTCTTAGTTGTCGTAGTTAATAATGTGATGCCACTACCGGTTCCTTTGGTATAAGACAAATTAGATGTACTGTTTTCCGAACTTGAAGTTAAACTTGCACTGCTGGTTTTCGTTACAAATGAACTACCTGACGAACCGCTGCCGGAATTTGTACCGGAGGAGCTGTTCGATGATGTATTTGATGAACCCGAACTGCTTGCGGCTACTTCGCTGCCTGCGGATACATTTACACTTCCGATCACTCCATCTGATGTTGCTGTGATTGCAAGTGTCTCATGAAGTGTAGTCAGTGTCTCTTTCAGTCTTTTTAATTCTGCATAAGTCGCATTCAGTTCTTCGATTTCCAGCTCTGTAAGGCTGCTGTCTTCAAGTTCCTCTGCTACCGTTTCCATGCTGTCTTCCACTTCACTGAGTACGCTGGCTACAGATGCCTTTTTTACCGTTGCAAGGGTCTGCCCTTTCTTTACCGAATCACCACTCTCCACCTTTACTTCGTCAATCTCGCTCCCTGACGGAACGGTCACATCCACCGTCTCCGCAGTCTCCAGATTGCCTGTTCCGGTAACACTGGTACTGATATTTCCTTTTTCAGCCGTTGCTGATTCTATAGTCACAGAAGTCTCCTGCTTATCTTTTGCCTTTACCCTGAAAAAACATACTCCACCGGCCACTGCTATTACCAGTATTCCGGTTATAATGCATGCTTTTTTCTTCTTTTTGACAATATTTTTTACTGTCTCACTCACCTTCATCCCATTCTTCCTTTCTCTTCTTACTATCTAAACTTACTTTGTCTGATAGGTTTATTCTAAAGAAGAAATGTGAATTTTCAATGTTTGAACTGTGAGGAAACTCCGAAGATAATGTGAATAGCTGTGATTCATTTTCACGAAAAGAGAGCGCATCCGCAATGGATACGCTCTCTTTGTATAGTGTTTATGGGGTTTATTTGTGATTTACTTACATCAATTTTCTGAATAACTCTTTCAGATCTTCTACGCTTGCATCTTTTGGATTTCCAGGTGCGCAGGCATCTGCATGAGCTGACTCGGCAAGGAAGTCTAAGTCTTCTTCTTTCAATGCTTCCAGTTTTGTAGGGATTCCTACATCCACAGATAATTTTCTGACTGCATCTACGGCTGCCTTTCTGTATTCTTCTACAGACATCTCATCGACGCCTTTGACTCCCATCGCTCTTGCGATCTCTCTGTATTTTTCTCCGGTGGACTCTGCATTATACTCCATAACGATCGGAAGCATCATTGCGCAGGCAACTCCATGCGGAGTATCATATACAGCTCCCAGTGTATGTGCCATAGAATGTGCGATTCCAAGTCCTACATTTGAGAATCCCATTCCGGCGATATACTGTCCAAGAGCCATTCCCTCACGGCCTTCTTTTTCATTTGCCACTGCACTTCTTAAAGATCTTGAAATAATCTCGATGGCTTTCAGATGGAACATATCAGTCATTTCCCATGCAGCTTTTGTTGTGTAACCTTCAATAGCATGTGTCAGCGCATCCATTCCTGTGGAAGCGGTTAGCCCCTTCGGCATAGAAGACATCATCTCTGGGTCTACTACTGCGATTACCGGCATGTCATGTGGGTCAACACATACGAATTTTCTCTTCTTCTCTACATCTGTAATAACATAGTTGATTGTAACCTCTGCTGCTGTTCCTGCTGTGGTCGGCACTGCAATGATCGGAACACATGGGTTCTTTGTCGGTGCTGTTCCTTCCAGACTTCTGACATCCTCAAATTCCGGATTTGCAATGATAATACCGATTGCTTTTGAAGTATCCATAGAAGATCCACCACCGATGGCGATAATATAATCTGCTCCGGCATCTTTGAATGCCTGTACGCCATGCTGTACATTTTCAATGGTCGGGTTTGGTTTGATGTCCGAATATAACTGATAATCTAACCCTGCATCCTCTAACACTTTTGTTACTTTTGTAGTTACGTTAAATTTAATCAAATCTGGATCTGAACATACCAGAGCTTTTTTCAGTCCTCGAATTTTTACCTCGTTTGCTATCTCTGCGATTGCACCAGCTCCATGAAATGATGTCTGATTTAAATTAATTCTGTTTGCCATGATATCGTTCTCCTTCCAAAATCAATATTTATCTTTGTTATGTTTTTATTTTAACAAATTGCATCAAAAAATAAAGTGACACTTTCGGCAATCTGTCACTTTCTTAACAATTTTTATATCAGTCCCAATTTTGCAAATATCTCTGCGAGCCGTGCCGGCATCGCATCTACCAGACGTTCCGCCATCTCCTCCGGTGTACTCTTCCGCTCTCCAAGCACCCACTGCACGGTCATGTAGACGGACCCTTGACAGTACATTTCAAGTAAAAATTTCAGCCCACTGTCGATCGGTTTTCCTGTCTTTTCCTCAATCTGTCCGGTATAAAATTCTAATATTAATTTAAAATCATGGTCTTTCAGGTTGTTCTGCTCATCTGTTTTAAAGGCCGCGTGGAAAAATAAATGCTCTTCTTCTATGTAACGGAACTTTTTAACCAGTCCTTCATAAACTGTTCGTCCCTCTCCCATATATTCAAAAGATTCCAAAAGAATTTTATCAAAATACCAGTTGATCAGATCATATTTATCCAGAAAATGTCTATAAAATGTCTGTCTGGTTGTCCCGCATTCATCGACGATCTCTTTGACGGTAATTTTCTCCACCGGCATCTTTTTCATACATTCTTTCATTGCCGCCGCAAGCTTGTACTTCATCTTCTCTTGCTTTTTCTCCATCGTCACACCTCTTAAAGTTCCTCCCGGACCATCATCAATGTATAGCCCAGCAGATTCTCACCTCTCCATGTTTCCCGTTCAAATCTGTCCGGATCTTTCATAGATAATCCCACGCCCCATATCTTATCTTTTACCGCACATTCTACTAACAGGGCATCTCCGGTATCTTTCAGCCGTTCTTTCAGCTCCTGATTCTGTGTAAACTTTGCGCGAAGTCCTTTGTATACAACAATCTGACGGATACCATTCCAGTAATTTTCATTATAACCAGATACCTGTCGTCCCAGTTTTTTTATCTGAGCAACATCCTCAGTAGCAATAATTTGACGGGCAACCTCTTCATCTTTAAAATACTTTGCCTTTTGATACATCATAAACTGCTCCATTGAAGAAAATTTTTCTCCATCTGCGGAAAATTCACTTAAATACCAGTTACTTAAATAACCATTTTCTTCATCCGGATTATGAAAACAAATCATCTCCATTATATTTCACCTACTTTTTTCACAGCCAGTTCTAATTCCAAATCGTGAAGCCCATAGTAAGCCTTCTTTAAAAATTCTACTGGTATTTTCTGAATAACCACAGAACTTGGAATATTATAATACCACTGATAATAGGCATAAAACTCTCCGATCCAGTCTGGCATAAATCCTTCTAATGTCTTTCCTGATTTCAAAGTATATCGATCTGTTTCAACAAAATATTCCCACAACTCTCTGGCATTCATTGTATTGACATAAGCCTTCGCTTCATCAATACTTTTTCTTGTCTTACTGTTCATATAAGTATTTATAAAATCTTCGGTATCTTTTCCCGGGAACGACTGTGCTACAAAATCAAACAATTTCCCTTGATTTTCCACCACATCATTTAAGTAAACATCTGAATATGCTCTCATGTGCATCCCCCTAAAACAATGTACTAAATACATTTGTTACTTTATTTGCATCAGAATTAATTAATTCTCTCATATTTTTTCTGGCTTCAACATCCCGACGATTATATTTTCTATTAAAATATCATAGCATACATTAAACTAAAAATACATCCGAGAATTTTCTCAGATGTATTTCTAAAATTTATTCTATTCTCCCCCCAGCAGCTTTCTTTCCGCCATACTTCCGGTACACCACGATCTGATATCCAATCATCACCGTCCATCCGATCGCACAGGCATATGCCGCGCCGTTCATTCCGATCTTCGGCACTAATGTGTAGACAAAAATCGTACGCAGGGTAATCTGTATACAAGTAGATATCAATGTAATCTTCATCTTCTGGATTCCTCGGAAATATCCCTGGATTCCGTTTGTCACTGCCGGCCAGATATAGAAAATTGCCATAACTTTCAGATAATCTTCACCAATCTCAGCCATATTTCCGCTTCCGAAAATACGGATCAATCCGCCTCTGAAAATGTAGATGATAAGGAATATAAACACTCCGTAGCAAAGTTCCAAGACCATTCCTTTCCGGAACCCTTCCTGTTTCTTTTCTTCATCCCCGGCACCCACACACTGACTGATATAGGTCATCATCGCATGGCTGATGCTCTGCTCCGGAATACATGCAAAATCATCCAGACGATTAACTGCATTGAATGCTGCGATCATGCTGACGCCGTATCCGTTGATACATCCCTGGATCAATACTTTTCCGATTGGCTGCATCAACTGCTGCAGTGCTGTTACGCCTCCGTTTGCCATTACAATCTTCGCAATCCGCATGTTTGGTTTCCATTCATTATGTTTTAAAGAAAGCAGTGGAACATTACGATATACATGAATAATACATAGCATGCAAGATATTCCTTCTGCAATTAACGTTGCCAGTCCGGCACCTCTTGCGGACATTCCAAAGTAACCTACCAGAGTCAGATCCAGAATCACATTGATCACACAGGAAATTCCCAAAAATATGATCGGCGTCGCTGAATCTCCGATACTCCTAAGAGATGCCGTCATGACATTATAGACAAATGTAAATGGAAAACTCAGTAAAATGATCCTGAGATAATGCTCTGTCAATGTGTAGATTTCTTTCGGCACCTGCAGTGCTTTCAGCAATGGATGGCAGAACAACATGCAGATACTTAAGATCACCACAGATGCTATAATACTCAGCACCATCACAGACGCAAATGCCTGCTTGAGTTCCTCATATTTCTTCGCTCCGTAACATTTACCCATAAATGCAGATGCTCCGATGGACACACCGGACGCTCCCAGGATAACAATTGACATCACTGGATTGCTGATACCCACGGCCGCCAACGCCTGTTCACCGGCACAGCGTCCGACAATGACAGAATCCACCGCATTGTAAGTCAACTGTAATATATTTCCAAATAAAATCGGAAGTGCAAAGCCTATTAAATTTTTATATGTATTTCCTTCTCTTAAATCTTTCATTTCTTAAAAATCTGTCGTACACCGTTTGACGATCTCACACGGAATGTTCACCGTTTGTTCAATCTTCTCTTCCCGCTCCAGAAGTGCGATCATGTGATCCACTGTAGTCTTACAGAGAGTCCCGAGTTTACTGTCGATAGAAGTAAGTTCCGGCTCACAGCTCACTGCCAGGATCGTATCACCATATCCGGTGACCGATAAATCCTCCGGTATTTCCAGCCCTTTGATCTTCGCATACTTCACAGCTCCGATGGCCATTCCATCCTCCGTTGCCAGAATACTGTCAAAATCAAGGACACGGTTATATTCTAAAAGCATATTCTTGGCATACTCAATATTATTCTTTGTCTTAAATTTCAGTTCTCCTTTGATCGGATAATCAGCCTCGCGGAGTGCTGCCTCATATCCTGCCATCTTCCGTCTGGCACTGAAAGAATCATTATTATACATAAATAAAATCTTCTTGCGGCCTCGTCTTATGTATTCCTTTGTCACTTCGTAAGTCGCCTGAAAATCATCCGCATACGCACAGTAGATATTCTCTCCTGTCACCTTTGCGTTGATCATGAATATCGGTGTCTGTGCAGCTGCCTCCCGGATATAATCGGTATCAAATTCATCCTTTCCATTTCCTGCGTAAGTAGAACCTACCAGTACCAGAGTGTCGATTTTCTTAGACAGCAATAATTTTACATAATTCTCTTTTTCTTCCTGCTTATAACCACTGCATCCAAGGATACAGTCATATCCATATTCGTGCAGACTGTTCTCCAGATGGGAAACCGCTCTTGCCATATAAATATTCGAAATGTCCGGGCAGATAATTCCTACTGTCTTCATTGTTCCAAGTCCGAGTCCTCTGGCAAATGCATTCGGCGTATATTCATGTTCCCGCATCACTGCAAGTACTTTTTCTTTTGTCTTTTCACTGACTTTCGGGCTGTCATTCACTACTCTTGAGACAGTTGCGATAGATACATTCGCCAGTTTTGCAATATCATAAATATTAATATGTCTTCACCTGCCATTCTATTTCTTTATAGATTTTAAAAGCATACCGGACAAATCTTTTCATTATCCGATATGCTAAGTTTTTCTAAGCGATATTCATTTTATCACCTGTCTGATTACAGGTCAAATCCAAAATATTTTACAGCATTATTATAAGAAATTCCACAAACGATTTCTTCCAAAGTCTTGTAATCTGCCGGATATTCTCCATTCTCTACCCATCCGCCGATCAACTCGCATAAAATCCTTCTGAAATACTCATGTCTTGTATAAGATAAGAAGCTTCTGGAATCTGTCAGCATACCTACAAAATTAGATAACAGTCCAAGATTTGCAAGGGATGTCATCTGTGCGATCATTCCTGTCTTATGATCGTTGAACCACCATGCACTTCCCTGCTGGATCTTTCCTGCTGCCTCTGTTCCCTGGAAGCACCCAAGGATTGTTCCGATTGCTTCATTATCATTCGGATTCAATGAGTACAGGATTGTCTTTGGAAGCTCATCTGTCGCGATCAGTGAGTTTAAGAAATCTGCTGTCTGTGCACTTGGTGCGTAGTTGTTGATGCAGTCATATCCTGTATCCGGACCAAGTTTATCGTACATTAATTTGTTATTGTCTCTCTTGCATCCGTAATGGATCTGCATTACCCAGTTTTTCTCATGGTATGCTTTTCCTACAAACTGCATAAATGCAGTCTTAAAGATCATTTCTTCTTCTCTTGTGATAGTTTCACCGTTCAGACGTTTTCTGAAAATCTCATCTACAGTCTCTTCAGAAGCCGGTGCATACATTACATACTCTAATGCATGGTCCGATACGCTGCATCCAAGACTTGCAAAATAATCCATTCTGTTAAGAAGTGCTTCTTTTAAATCTGCAAAATGCTCGATTTTAACGCCACTTACTTCTGATAATGTATGCATATAATCAGCATACTCTGGTTTTTCAAGGTTCATTGCCTTGTCAGGACGCCATGCCGGAAGTACTTTTACTTCAAAACTGTCATCCTCTGCCAGTACCTTGTGCCATTTCAGATCATCTACCGGATCATCCGTTGTACAGATCAGTTTTACATTTGATTTGCGGATGATATTCCTTACAGACATTCCATCCTCTTTTAATTTCTCATTGCAAAGATTCCATACTTCCTCTGCGGTATCTCCGTTCAGATATCCTGTATACCCGAAATATCTCTGAAGTTCCAGATGGCTCCAGTGATACAGTGGGTTGCCGATAGCTTTCGCCAGAGTCTCTGCCCATTTCTGGAACTTCTCACGGTCGCTTGCACCACCTGTGATATAATACTCATCCACACCGTTGGATCTCATCTGACGCCATTTGTAATGATCTCCACCAAGCCATACCTGTGTGATATTCTCGAATTTACGGTCCTCCGCGATTTCCTGTGGATTAATATGGCAGTGATAATCTACGATCGGCATCTTATCTGCATACTCGTGAAATAATTTCTGTGCTGTTTCTGAAGAAAGCAAAAAATCTTTATCCATAAAATTTTTCATCGTCTCAAAATCTCCTTTTATTTATCTCTTAAATATATCCCATCAGTTTTGGAAGCCATAAACTCAGAGCCGGAATATATGTTACAAACATCAATACAATAAAGATTGCTGCAAAGTAGACCAGTAACTGTTTGATCACACTCTCAAGCTGTACGTTACCAACCTTAACACCAACGAACAGTGTTGTTCCCACCGGAGGTGTGATGGTTCCGATACAAAGGTTGAGGATCATCATGATACCAAAGTGGATCGTGTTCATACCAAGTGCAGTACACACCGGAAGAAAGATCGGAGTGAAAATCAGACACGCCGGTGTCATATCCATAAATGTTCCTACGATCAGTAAGATGATGTTGATCAACAGTAAGATTACGATTTTGTTGCTGCTGACAGATAACAGTGCTGATGAAACCAGGGCCGGTATATTTGTAAATGCCATAACCCATGACATGATACTTGATACACCGATCAGGAAAATAATGATACCCGTCATCTCCGCGCTGTCTCTCAAAATCTGCGGAATCTCTTTAAATGTGATTGATTTATATACAAATAAGGAAAGTACCAAACTGTATACAACGGCTACCACCGAACCTTCTGTTGCTGTGAAGATACCGAAGATGATTCCTCCGATTACGATTACAATCAGAAGTAAACAAGGTACTGCCTGTAATATGATTTTTCCGGCTTCTTTTGCAGAGAATTTCGTCTTTGCACGATAGCCTTTTTTCTTGGCAATTACGTATACCACCAGCATACAAGCAAGTCCCCATAAAATTCCTGGAATGTAACCTGCCATGAAAAGTGCCGCTACAGATGTTCCGCCGCTGACCAGGGAATATGTGATCATAACGTTACTTGGCGGAATCAGAAGTCCTGTAGGTGCAGTTGCGATATTAACGGCTGCTGAGAAGTTCGGATCGTATCCTTCTTCTTTTTCAATAGGTCCAATGATAGATCCCATAGCAGAAGCTGCTGCTGTACCGGATCCTGAAATAGAACCAAATAACATATTTGCAAGTACATTTGTCTGAGCCAGAGCTCCCGGAGCACGTCCTGTGATCAGTTTTGCAAGGTTGATCAGTCTTACGGCGATACCACCTTTGTTCATGATATTACCTGCGAGGATAAAAAACGGGATTGCAAGCAGACTGAATACGGAGATACCTGAGAAAATTCTCTGGCATCCGGTAAGTACGGCAACGTCAAGATTCATAACCGGCAGGATCGCACATACAGACGATACGCCGAGTGCAACTGCGATCGGCACACCTGCGATCAGCATGATAATTAAGAGGACTAAAATGATCAGTCCGGATGTAAGTGCTATATTCATACTACTTTTCCTCCTCTACTTTCGTACTGTCATATCCTGTCACAAGATCAACTACATTTAAAACACCATAAATTGCAATCAGGATTCCTGTGATCGGTACAACCGAATAGATCACGCCCATCATAACTCCAAGAGACGCTGTTTTCTGAGTCATTGTAAGTCCCATGATCGTAAATCCACCGTAGATCAGTACAATACATGCGAATGCAATAACAAGGATCTCAATCACAATCTCTAACACTTTTCTCTGAGAAGCACCAAGCTTGTCTACTACGAATGTCATTCTCATATGATCACGTTTTCCAAATACATAGGCAGTTGCAAACATTGCCATCCATGCAAATGTATAAGTCAGAAGTTCTTCTGATACAGTACTTGGACTGTTAAATATAAATCTTGTAACGATCTGATAGGTTCCCACCAGAACCATCATTGCAAAAAGGACCACGCAGATAGTTCCTACTACAGCATCCAGACCTTTTCTGATTTTATGTAATGCTTCCATCTATTTGTCCTCCTTTGCATATTTCTCGTTGTATTCCTGGATATGGTCATACAGATCACGGATGTTCGGGTTCGCCTCCAGCATCTCTTTCTGTACATTTTTTACCTTATCTTTAAATACGTTGATATCCGGCTCAATAAATGTAACACCCATATCTTCTTCTGCAGTCTTTTTAGCTGCCGCTACATCTTCTTCCCACGCTGCCAGCTCTGTCTCTGTGGAAATCTTAGCTGCTTCCTCAAACACTTCTCTCTCATCATCGCTTAATTCATTTAAGAATTTATAGTTTGCGATCAGTACATCCGGGATCATCTGATGTTTAGAATAGGTAAAGTATTTTGCAACCTCTCCGTGTTTATTATCGGTAAGTGCCAGCTCGTTGTTCTCAGCACCATCAATTACGCCCTGCTGGATTGCCGTATAAACCTCACCGAAACTCATCGGAGATGCTGCAGCGCCAAATGCCTTCGCCATCTTAATACTTGCCGGGCTCTGCTGTACACGGATTTTTAAACCTTTCAGATCATCCGGTGTGTTGATCGGTTTCTTCGCATAGAAGTTTCTCGTTCCTACGTTGTACCATGTCACTACCTGTAATCCGGTATCTTCTGTAGATGCATAAATCTTATTCATATAATCTGTATCATTCATCGCCGCAAAGTAAGCTTCTTCCGATGTAAATAAGTACGGCATACTAAATACTTCGTACACATCTGCAAATACTTCCAGGTTCGGTGTTCCTGCAACTGTAAAATCAATCGCACCTGTCTGTGTCAGCTCAATCGCTTTTGTCTGACTTCCTAAAAGCTCATTTGGAAAAATCTGTACTTCATATTTATCTCCCAGCTTAGATTCTACATATTCTTTAAATTCTTCCATTCCTTTATATTCCGGATGCTCCTCTGACTGTGAAAGTGCAACTCGGATAATTCTTTTCTTAGAACTTGTGCCTGAGTTGCTTCCACATCCGGCTGCCAGTATTCCTACCATACATACACAAAGCGCTGTACTGACAATTCTTTTAAAATTGACCATCTTCTTTGTTTCCCCTTTCAGATTCTACAAAATTCATAATCTGTAGTTTTATTTTCGTTACGTAAGCCCTTACATTGTATTTTCAGTATAGGGGTTGTCTGTTGTAAAATCAAGGACAAGATTGTTCGCATTTTTCACAATCTTTTTACACAGTTTTTATGCATTTTAACTATTATTTTCTTTTTTTACATTTTCTATTGACGTTTCTGACGAATGGTTGTAAATTCAATGTAAGCCCTTACATTTTGTTACTATTTGTTTCATTATTCATTGAGAAGGAGGTACGTTGATTCATTGAAATCATTTATAAGAATCAATCCATTAGATAATGTAGCAGTTGCTCTTTTACCTTTATCAAAAGGCACTGTAGTTGAACTGGAAGATGTAACGATCACCTTGACAGAAGATATCATGCAGGGTCATAAGTTCGCGCTTCAGGATTTAAAAACAGGTGATTCCATTATTAAATATGGTAACCCGATCGGACATGCAACCGCAGATATCCCTGTCGGTTCCTGGATCCACACTCATAATTTAAAAACAGGTCTCGGAGATCTTCTTACTTATACTTATAATAAGAACGTTTCTGAACTGCCAGCGAAAGAGCCAAAATATTTCCGGGGCTATCGCAGAAAAGACGGACGCGTTGGTGTCCGCAATGAAATCTGGATCATCCCGACGGTTGGATGTGTCAATAATGTAGCAACAGCGATCGAACGTGCTTCCCAGAGATATATGACAGATCAGATTGACGGCATCTGTGCATTCCCACATCCTTACGGATGTTCACAGATGGGGGATGATCAGGATAATACCAGAACAATCCTTGCTGATCTGGTCAATCATCCAAATGCCGGAGGTGTTCTGGTCCTCGGTCTTGGATGTGAGAACAGTAACATTGACGAATTAAAAAAATTTATCGGAGACTACGACAGCGAACGCGTACGTTTTCTCGTTGCTCAGGAGAGCGAAGACGAGATTGCCGACAGTATTCAGATTGTAAAAGAGCTGATTGAATACGCATCACAGTTCCACAGAGAACCAATCAGTGCTTCTGAACTGGTCATCGGTATGAAATGCGGAGGTTCCGACGGACTTTCCGGAATTACTGCCAACCCGACAGTCGGCGCATTTTCAGACAAGCTGATCTCCATGGGCGGATCTACAATTCTCACAGAGGTTCCTGAGATGTTCGGTGCCGAAGTTTCTCTGATGAACCGTTGCGAGACGGAAGAATTATTTGACCAGACAGTTGCTCTTGTGAATGACTTTAAGAATTATTTCAAAAGTCACAACCAGACAATCTACGAGAATCCATCTCCTGGAAACAAAAAGGGCGGAATCTCCAGTCTGGAAGACAAATCCCTGGGTTGTACCCAGAAATCCGGAAGTGCTCCGGTGATGGGAGTTCTCTCTTACGGTGAGCCTGTAAAAGCCAAAGGTCTCAACCTGTTAAGTGCTCCCGGCAACGACCTTGTAGCATCTACCGCTCTTGCAGCATCCGGTGCACACATCGTTTTATTTACCACCGGACGTGGAACACCATTTGCCAGCCCGGTACCAACAGTGAAAATATCTACCAACAATCTGCTTGCTTCAAAGAAGCAGAACTGGATCGACTTTAACTGTGGTGTTATGGTCGATGACACTCCTTTAGATCAGTTATCAGACGAACTTCTGGACTTTGTCCTGGATATTGCTTCTGGTAAAAAATCAAAATCTGAAGAAGCCGGTTTCCATGATATGGCGATCTTCAAACAGGGAGTTACACTGTAGTAAATATAAATATTTTAATCGAAAGGAATACATCTATTATGAAAAAACTTTCTTATGAGACTTTAAAAGAACAGGGATACGACGGATATCTCTTAGAAAACGCTCCAGAGCGTGTACTTCAGTTCGGAGAAGGAAATTTTCTCCGTGCTTTCGTTGATTACTTTATCGACGTCTTAAACGAAAAAGCAGGATTCAACTCTAAAGTTGTGCTCTGCCAGCCGATCGGCGGCGGACTTGCCGATATGATCAACGAACAGGACGGATTATACACTCTGTTCCTTCGAGGATTCCAGGATGGAAAAGAAGTCAACCAAAAACGTGTGATCTCATGTGTCAGCCGCTGTCTGAACCCTTACAAAGATTTCGAGGCACTTCTTGCCTGTGCAGAGAATCCGGATCTTCGTTTCATCACATGTAATACCACAGAGGCTGGTATCGCTTACGATCCATCCTGCCAGTTCACAGATGCACCGGCAAACAGCTACCCAGGAAAACTGACACAGTTCATGTACCGCCGTTTCCAGAACTTCGGTTCTGAAAAAGGAAAAGGATTTATCATCCTCTCCTGCGAGCTGATTGATGACAACGGAAAAGAATTAGAGAAATGTGTATTAAAATATGCCGAACAGTGGAACCTCGGCGAAGACTTCATCCAGTGGATCAAAGAAGAAAACACCTTCTGTTCTACTCTGGTTGACCGTATCGTTACCGGATATCCAAGAAACGAAGCTGCCGCAATCTGCGAAGAACTTGGTTATGAGGATAATCTGATCGACACCGGAGAAATCTTTGGTTTCTGGGTAATCGAAGGTCCTCAGTCTATCAAAGACGAGTTCCCTGTAGATAAGACTGATCTTCCGATCCTGATTACAGATAACCACAAACCATACAAGCAGAGAAAGGTCCGCATCTTAAACGGTGCCCATACTTCTTTCGTTCTGGGTGCTTATCTTGCAGGACAGGATATCGTCAGAGACTGCATGCACGATGATGTAATCTGTGGATTTATGAATAAAACTATTTACGATGAAATTATCCCTACACTTGATCTTCCTAAGGAAGAGCTGGAAGAGTTCGCTGCCGCTGTCACAGAGCGGTTCAAAAATCCATTCATCGACCACGCACTGCTTTCCATCTCCTTAAATTCTACTTCAAAATGGAAAGCCCGCGTAATGCCTTCATTAAAAGAATATATAAATCGCAAGGGAACTCTTCCGGCATGTATTACAGCATCCTTCGCATTCTACATTGCATTCTACAACGGCCACACACTTACAGAGGATGGTCTGACTGCAAGCAGAGCGGGAAATGATTATACAGTCAAAGATGACAAAGCAATCTTAGAGTTCTACGCAGCCCACAAAGATGATTCTGTGGAAGATCTTGTACATGCTGTATGCACAGAGACAGAATTCTGGGGCGAAGACCTCACAGAGCTTGAAGGATTTGAAGCTGCTGTTTGCCAGTATCTGACTCAGATCCGTGAAAAGGGCGCTTACGAAGTCATGAAATCATTACTTGCATAAATAAAACCGTTACATTTTTAAGATATAAAAATATATAAAGGAGAATCTATCATGGAAACTATGACACAGAAAATCGCAGAGTCACTTATCGTACCAGTTGTTGTTTTAGAGGATGCCAAAGATGCGAAGCCGCTGGCAAAAGCATTGGTAAACGGCGGACTCCCATGTGCAGAGGTTACCTTCCGTACAGCAGCCGCTGCTGAGTCTATCAAGATCATGACAACTGAGTATCCGGATATGTTAGTCGGAGCTGGTACTGTTCTTACAACAGCGCAGGTAGACCTGGCGGTAGAGTCCGGTGCAAAATTCATCGTAAGCCCTGGCTTTGACCCTGAGATCGTAGACTACTGCCTGTCTAAAGATATCCCGGTATTCCCTGGATGCGTCACTCCTTCTGAAGTTGCACAGGCTGTAAAACGCGGACTTAAGGTTGTAAAATTCTTCCCGGCAGGTCAGTTCGGCGGAGTTGCAACGATCAAAGCCCTTGCGGCACCTTATGTAGGGCTGAAATTCATGCCTACAGGCGGCGTAAACGCTAAGAATCTGGAAGAGTACTTAAACTGCAGTTCTATCATTGCCTGCGGCGGAAGCTGGATGGTAAAAGGCGATATGATTAAAGCCGGCGAGTTCGACAAGATCGAGACTATGACAAAAGAAGCTGTAACACTTGCAAAATCAATTCGTGCATAGGAGGATATAATCATGGATTTAAATTTAAGACCAAAAAATGAATGTAAATTTGATGCTGTTTCTCTTGGAGAAGTTATGTTAAGACTTGACCCGGGCGAGGGAAGAATCCGTACTGCAAGACAGTTCCGTGCATGGGAAGGCGGCGGAGAGTACAATGTAGTCCGCGGACTCCGCAGATGTTTCGGACTGAACACAGGCGTGATCACAGCATTTGCAGATAACGAAGTTGGTATGCTGATGGAAGACTTCATCCTCCAGGGTGGTGTTGATACTTCTCTTATCAAATGGATGAAGACAGACGGAATCGGACGTATCTGCAGAAACGGAATCAACTTCACAGAGAGAGGATTCGGTATCCGCGGAGCTGTTGGATGCTCAGACCGTGCAAACACAGCCATCTCAAAAGCAACACCGGAAGACTTTGATTTTGATTATATCTTTGGTGAGCTCGGAGCACGCTGGTTACACACAGGCGGAATTTACGCAGCATTGTCAGAGCAGTCATGCGAGACTGTACTTGCAGCCATCAAGACAGCTAAGAAATACGGAACCATCGTATCTTACGACTTAAACTACCGTCCATCTATGTGGAGCGCCATCGGTGGAATTGAAAAGGCACAGGAAGTCAACAAAGAAATCGCAAAATACGTAGATGTAATGATCGGAAACGAAGAAGATTTCACAGCCTGCTTAGGATTTGAGATCGAAGGAAATGACGCAGACTTAAAAGAACTGAATCTTGAAGGATACAAGAAAATGATCAACGAGGCTGCAAAGACATATCCAAACTTCAAAGCAGTTGCAACCACACTGCGTGAGGTTAAGACAGCCACAGTCAACGACTGGAGTGCGATCTGCTGGGCAGACGGCGAGATCTACAAAGCAAAAGACTACAAGGGACTTGAGATCATGGACCGTGTAGGAGGCGGAGATTCTTTTGCATCAGGACTGATCTACGGACTGATGACCACAGAAAACGCAGAGCTTGCAGTAAACTACGGAGCAGCTCACGGAGCACTTGCTATGACGACCCCTGGTGATACTACCATGGCAAGCAAGAAAGAAGTAGAAGCTATCATGGGCGGCGCAGGCGCCAGAGTACAGAGATAGTTCTCCCCTTTCTCAAACCAACCCAATATAATTTTTAACATACACCACAGAACGGAGCGGGCGTAGGCCTGCTCCGTTTATATATATGCAAAAATCCCCCGGTGCATAATACGCTGAGGGATTTTTAGTCACATGTACTTTTATAAAATCTTATGTATGCTTATAAAGCAGTCAGATCAACTTTATAGTCTTCTGATCCTACTCCGTCTACTGTATAGTAAGCAGCTCTCTCTTCAGCATTCAGGTAAATGACAATGCTTCCTGCAAGTCCCTTCTCTGCCGCATCATTTTTTACTGCTTTCTTTACAGCATCTACTGTTACATTTGTCTCGAAAATCTCAAGGTTCACAGCACCGACTCTGGTTCTGGCTGTCTCTTTTACTGCCTTCGTAGTCTCTTTCACTGCTTTGGTCGCTTCCTTCGTAGTTTCTTTTACAGCCTTGGTCGTTGCCTTTGCTGTCTTAGTTGCTGCTTTAACAGTTGTCTCTGTCTTCTGTGCCGCCTCTTTTACTGTCTCTTTTGCCTTTTCAACAACTGGAGCATTCATTTTATCCTTCAGATCTTTTGAAACTTCTTTTACTGTGTTCTTCGCATTTGTCTTAACTTCACTTGTTCTCTTTTTTCTCATTTTAATGAATTCCTCCTATAAAGACTGGAATTGATTTCCACTCTACCTTTGACACTTTAACATAGAAGGAACTCATTGTCAAATTTGGTATCAAAAATGCTAGTGCTTATTTCTTTTTATTTTTTCTTCTGAATCTTAATGATGTTCCTGCTGCTCCTAATGATGCTACTGCTGCTCCTAAAAGGCCTAATACATTAGCTGTATCTCCAGTCTTAACGCCTTTGTTTCCGGATGCTGCTGTTCCTGAACCTGTTGTATTTCCTTTGCTTGTTGAAGAAGTTGCTGTGCTGCTTGCTGACTTCTTCTTAAGTCCACGGATTGCTTCATTCAGTTTGTTTGCTGCATCGTCCAATGCTGCCTGGCTCTTCTTTTCTTCTAATGCTGTCTTTGCATTCTGAAGTGCTGTCTGTAATGCTTTCCAGCTGTCTGCTGTGTAGTCACTCTCTTTCAGAGCTTCTGCATCTTTGATTGCTTTATCGATAGATGCTGTATTTGGTACTTCCAGTCCTTCAACTGCTTTGGCAAGTGCATCATTTGCTGCATCTACTTCAGACTGTAACGGAGAATCTTTTTCCATTACTTCTTTTGCTGTCTTCAATGCATCCTGTAATGCTTTCCAGCTGTCTTTCGTGTAATCAGACTCTTTATAGCCTTCATTTTCTATTGCCTGTACAGTGTCATTTAACGCTGCCTTGTCTGCTGCTTTCTGTGAAAGTGCTGCAATCGCCTGATCTAATTCTGCCTGTGCCTCTTTAACTGCTGTTACGCTGTCTTTCGCCTCTAATGCTGCTTTCGCTTTTGCATATGCACTCTGGAATGCTGCCCAGCTCTCTGCTGTATAGTCACTTTCTTTCAGAGTATCAGCTTTCTTTACTGACTCCTCTAATTTAGAAGTGTCAACGTCTGCTTTCTTCAGATTTTCGATTGCCTCTGTCAGATGTGTTGTCTGCTCTTTTACTTCTGCTTCCAGTGGCTTATCTTTTGCAAGCAGATCTTTTGACTCCTGAAGCTCTGTCTGAAGATTTGCCCAGCTTTCTGCTGTGTAATCAGCTTCTTTCAGCTTATCTGCCTCATCTACTTTTGCCTGTAATGCCGCAAGGTCTTCTGCACTTGCCTCTTTCTCTTCTAATGCAAGGTTATCTGCTCCTACTTCGAACTCATATGTATAGTCCTCATATCCAAGGGCGTATACTGTCAGTTTCCAGTATCCTGTTCCATCTGTTCCTGCCGGTAACTGGCATCTCTCTGATTCTGTAAGTCCAAGCTGGATTCCCATTGATTTATGCATCCAGTTATCTGATGCAAACTTTGTTCCATATGTTGCTACAGGTGTTGTACGGCTGCTGTCTGAACCATAGTATGTCCATTCTACTGCCTGCATATTTGCTCCAAGATCTCCGTAGTTTCCATCCAGATCGACTCTCAGGAAATCTCCGTATGCTCCTGTATTTTTACTCTCATCAGTTGTTTTTCTTACTGATGGTGTTACATCTGCTTTCTTTAAGCTGACATCTTTCAGTCCGGAGTCTGTTCCGTCATTCTTTCTTGCTGAGAATTCAAAACTTCCGTCCTCTTTCTTTGTTGCTTCTTTTAATCCATTTGTATTTTCTGTTACTTCTGCTGTAACTTCATAGGAACTTAATTTTCCTTCTCCGTATCCGCCTTTTAATGTTCCACCATTCTCTACTACTGTATATTTGGCTTTTAACGCATCAAGATCAGATGTCTTTACTTTTACCGGTACATACTTAAGTCCTGTTACTTTGTAATCATTGATATTGGCTTTGATATCACCAATTGCAACTTCCTGTCCTTCTGTTGTTACAAATGTTGTCTGATCCTTCCAGTATGCAAGATTATAAGATGTTCCATCTTTCATCTCAATTACTGCATTACACTGGAAACTTCCTCTGTGAAGTCCATGGTTTGTTGTTGCTCTTGTGACTGCATCGAATGCTCCCTTATCATACTCACCATGGGAGTCTTTTGTATCAGATGATGCTGTACTTCCTGCATTCTGTACATCTTCATTCTGCCAGTACTCTGACCATGTCATTCCCACATAAACATATGAATACTCTGAAGCTGCTTTCTCAAGTTTTTCGATTGCCTCTGTCAGATGTGTTACCTGCTCTTTTACTTCTGCTTCCAGCTTTTTATCTTTGGCAAGCAGTTCTTTTGACTCATCCAGTTCTGTCTTCAGATTTGCCCAGCTCTCTGCTGTGTAATCAGCTTCTTTCAGCTTATCTGCCTCATCTACTTTTGCCTGTAATGCCGCAATGTCTTCTGCACTTGCTTCTTTCTCTTCTGATGCAAGGTTATCTGCTCCTACTTCGAACTCATATGTATAGTCCTCATATCCAAGGGCGTATACTGTCAGTTTCCAGTATCCTGTTCCATCTGTTCCTGCCGGTAACTGGCATCTCTCTGATTCTGTAAGTCCAAGCTGGATTCCCATTGATTTATGCATCCAGTTATCTGATGCAAACTTTGTTCCATATGTTGCTACAGGTGTTGTACGGCTGCTGTCTGAACCATAGTATGTCCATTCTACTGCCTGCATATTTGCTCCAAGATCTCCGTAGTTTCCATCCAGATCGACTCTCAGGAAATCTCCGTATGCTCCTGTATTTTTACTCTCATCAGTTGTTTTTCTTACTGATGGTGTTACATCTGCTTTCTTTAAGCTGACATCTTTCAGTCCGGAGTCTGTTCCGTCATTCTTTCTTGCTGAGAATTCAAAACTTCCGTCCTCTTTCTTTGTTGCTTCTTTTAATCCATTTGTATTTTCTGTTACTTCTGCTGTAACTTCATAGGAACTTAATTTTCCTTCTCCGTATCCGCCTTTTAATGTTCCACCATTCTCTACTACTGTATATTTGGCTTTTAACGCATCAAGATCAGATGTCTTTACTTTTACCGGTACATACTTAAGTCCTGTTACTTTGTAATCATTGATATTGGCTTTGATATCACCAATTGCAACTTCCTGTCCTTCTGTTGTTACAAATGTTGTCTGATCCTTCCAGTATGCAAGATTATAAGATGTTCCATCTTTCATCTCAATTACTGCATTACACTGGAAACTTCCTCTGTGAAGTCCATGGTTTGTTGTTGCTCTTGTGACTGCATCGAATGCTCCCTTATCATACTCACCATGGGAGTCTTTTGTATCAGATGATGCTGTACTTCCTGCATTCTGTACATCTTCATTCTGCCAGTACTCTGACCATGTCATTCCCGCATAAACATATGAATACTCTGAAGCTTCCTTCAATGCATCTACAGCATCATTCAATGCCTTTGTTGCACTGTCTACTGCATCCTGGGATTCTTTCTTGTCAAGTGCTTCTTTAGCCTTTGTCAATGCATCCTGCATTGCTTTCCAGCTGTCTGCTGTATAATCAGCTTCTTTTTTAGCTTCTGCAGCCTTGATTGCATCTTCCAGAGAAGTTGTACTGATTGCACCTGCTTCTGAAGCAGACTGAATTGCTTCCAGTGCAGCTTCTTTTAATGCTTTTGAAGTACGCGTTGCCTGGGTTACAGTATCCCAGTTATTAATTGTACCTTCAGTTGCATCCTGACCTACTAATTTAGTTTTAATTCCTTTTGTTTTAGAATATGCCTTTTCAAAATAGCTTTTATTATCAGTCTCATTGTATCCGTTCATTGGAGTTGCAACAATGTCAGAAATCTTTCCATCTTTTACAGTCAGATCGACTTTTACATCATATTCATCCCACTCATTTTCTGCTTCGTCATCATCCTGCGTTCTCGCAACATGCTTTGTGCTTGTATATGTTCCGTCTGCTGCCACCTGGTTTCCTGTTACCGCAAATGCCGGAACTGCCGGGCTTACGCTGGTTACCATTGCTGCCGCAAGTACCGCAGTCAACGTTTTTGTCCATAAATCTTTCCTTCTCATATAGTCCTCCTTAATGATAATATTTATTATTAATTAGCTTCTGCTAACTTATAATCTTTTTAAAAGCTGAACCTTAAATCAGATTCAGCCACACACAGATCCCCAATAGAATCACTGCCCGGATCAGTGTAAACCATACTTCATTTCCTTTGATTTTCTTTATGCCACAATGTATATTTCCTTTCGGGCATGTATCTATACATTTCTGGCACTGGAAACAGTCACCGGATACATCCATCGTCCCTTCCGCCGGAAGTTCTATATCCGATGGACATTTTCTGGTACAGGCGCTGCAGCCTTTGATACAATTTTCTCTGTCTCTGTGGAGCGCAAATCCCGGCAGTACCGGAAGTAATGAAAATACTGCTCCCATCGGACATAAGAACCTGCAGAAAAATCTTTCTTTTACACACATTCCGATGATGATTGCGATCAGCAACACCAGTCCAATCATGTATTTTCCAAGTTTGAAATTACCTGCATGCAGCATGGAGAATACATCCCACGGGCTTGTGCCCTGTGCCTTAGAATATACGCCGGCATAGCACATCAACACGATAATGATCAAAATCCCATATTTTACATAAGTCAGTTTTGCCGATGCCTGATCCCCGATCTTAAGCGGTTTCTTCTTCAATTTCTTACACACCGCTACATAGATCGCATGAACAGCATCCCCCAGACTTCCGAATGCACAGGCAAATCCACAAAAGAATCTGCCAAACACGATGGTATAAGCACAGATGACTGTGAGCACCGCCACAAAACTTGTGTACTCCACCATCTCTCCATTCCCAATCTGGGTAAAGATATATTTGATTCCTGCAAATGCCGACGTATATACAGACGGAATGAACAAAAAGAACAATAACTGGATCACAGCTCTCACTCTTGTATGTATTTTTTGAATTTCTTTTTTCGAAAGATTATGTATATCTAGTTTTTTCACCTTACTCTACCGCCTTCTTCAAAGCCTCTTCTGTCGCATTTTTAATTCCCGTCGAGCTAAATGTCGCGCCGCTGACCGTATCCACATCTGCGCTCTGGGCATCAATGATCGTCGGGATAATATCTTCTGCCATTGCAAGATATGCTCCGTCTTCTTTTTCCGCAGATACAATATTGATTGCTGAGATCTTATGTTTCTCGACCTTTACTTCTACGGAGATGGTTCCGCCAAAACCATCGGCCTCCCCCTCATATGTTCCGTCTTTATATTTGTTTGCACCGGAACTTTCATTGTCACTGCTGTCCGCGGACTTTAGCTCTGCATTTAATTTTGCTATTTCTTCATCTTTTGCTCTCGCCGAAAGCGTATTGTTGTAAGCAAATATAATTGCCACAACCGCTATCAGACTGCACACTCTGATCCAAAATTTCTGCATATTACTTTTCCTTTATTTCCTATCGTTTTGCTTTTTCCAGAGCCAGCTTACATCCCTCAAGAATTGAATTGGACGTACAGGTTGCACCGCTGACTGCGTCGATACCGTCCAGTGTTCCTTTATTCACCACCTGGGTCACAACACTCTCTGTGCCTTTATTCCCGGATACGGCGGCGTATTTGATGTACCGGTTATTTCCGGAACCTCCATCTCCGCTGACATCCGTGATTCCTACAATCTTGTCATCTCTGATTGTCACCGTCAATGTCAGGTTATACTGGTCGAAATCTTCATCCTCGTCCGGATAGCACGGAACGGTTACCGTGTACGCTCCGTCTTTGTAAACAGATTCCGGATCTTCTTCTTTTTTCTCCAGTGCGTTCATGGCTTTCTGGAGGTTATCCACCGCCTTGTCAACTTCTGTCTGGCTCTCTGACTCCAATGCCTCTTTCGCATCCTGGAGTCTTACCTGTAATGCGGACCAGCTTTTTTCGGTATATACTTCTTCATCCAACGCCTCTGCCTCTGCAATCTTCTGTTCCAGTGCCGTCACATCCGGTTTCTGCACTTCCGGCTTTTCACCTTTCGTTGCACGCTCTGCTTCTTTTAATGCATTTTTCACCGCATTTAAAAGTCCTTTAGAACTGTAGGTTGCTCCTGATACCGTGTCCACATCTGTATTTTGCTTTTTCAAAATATTTTTCAGAACCGTCATCGCACGGTTAAAGAATTGCTCATCGTCGGAAGTATCTGCCACTAAAATGGCTTTGATTGTCTTATCCTGAATCACCACATCTACACTGACATTGCCATTGTAGCCTTCTGCAGTTCCACGGTAGATTCCGTCGATATACGGAACGGTTCCCTTAATCGCTCCGGAATTATTACTGCTGTTGTTATTTCCCGTTGATGAAGAACCACTTCCAGAAGAGCTGTCTGTCACTGCCGCCTGCACAAGTGCCGCCCGCACTGCCTGAATAATTCCCACAGAACTATAAGTTGCCCCCGATACCGTATCCACGTTGGTACTCTGGGAAGATAAAATGCTGCTGATCACACCGGAAGCTTTGCTGATATAGGAACTTCCATCGCTGGTCTCAACGATATCTATGGAAGTAATCTTGCCACCACTGATCACTACTTTTACTTTCAATTCACCGCCGAATCCGGTTCCGGTTCCATAGTAAGTTCCATCTTTGTAAGACGCCGCATCCGCAACCGTTTCTACTGTTTTGGAACTTCCGGCCGCCGCTGTATTTCCAGACTGTGATGCGCCGGTCTCTCCACTGTCTTTTTCACCGGTCAGCGCATTTTTCACCGCACTGATAATTCCTTTCGAGCTGAATGTTGCTCCCGATACTGTATCTACATCCAGGCTCTGCTTATCCAAAATCCGGTCGATGACTGCCTT
The DNA here is from genome assembly GCA_934351835.1 of uncultured Lachnospiraceae bacterium. Classification (GTDB taxonomy): domain Bacteria; phylum Bacillota; class Clostridia; order Lachnospirales; family Lachnospiraceae; genus CAKRJP01. The sequence goes on along the minus strand of CAKRJP010000001.1, from coordinate 79,403 downwards.
TGCCCGGCTAAAGAAAGCATCATCATCTGATTCACTCAAAATATCAATAGAAACAATCTGCTTATTCTTTATCTGGACAGCCACCGTTATATCTCCGGCGTAACCGGTTCCGGTTCCCTGATACACGCCATCTGTCAGGTCAAAACTTCCTTTTGCAGTATTTGCCTTTTTTGCATCTTCTGTCTTAGTGTCCTGTCCGGTTCCATCTGTTTCCTGTTCTTCCGCAAATACAGGAGCTTTGTATCCGCTCAGTGAACTGACCACGCAGGTTCCCACAAGCACGGCAGATAACATCGGTGCAAAATTCTTTACTTTTCCAAGTTTCCCTTTGATATCTTTCTCCATTTCCTTTTCAGTCCTTCTATCTATAACATTTTTATTTGCTTATGACCTCGACTTCATAGCCGTCTGCCGGCTCAAATGCATCTGCAATGCCTTCGGTGACATACAATTTGTTGTCGTCGGTCATCAATATCGTGTCAAATTCGTCACTGTGTTTTTTCCAGAATTCAATCGCTTTATCTTTTCCCATGATAAACAGCGACGTCGACAGTCCGTCTGCCAGTGTTCCGTCTTCACTTGCGATCGTTACTGAGATCAGCCCATTTTCTGCAGGATAACCTGTCTCCGGATCGATGATGTGATGGTAGGTCTTTCCATCCTGCTCAAAATATCTCTCATAACCACCGGACGTAATCACTGCCTTATTCTGGATTGCCAGAACTCCCAGATAATCGGACTCATCATAAGGGCTCTGAACCGCCACACGCCAGTCTGAACCATCGGTTTTGGTACCTAGCGCCTGTACATTACCGCCCAGGTTGACCAGTCCGCTGGTGACCCCACAGTCTTTATATATTTTCATGATCTGCGAAGACGTATAACCCTTTGCAATTCCTCCCAGATCAATCTTCATTCCTGATTCGGCAAATGAAATCTTTCCGTTTTTCTCGTCATAATGAATGTTGGAACATTTTGTAAGTGGCAATAACGACTGGATTTCTTCCTCTGACGGCACTTTGAAATCCTGTGTCGGGAAGCCCCAGGCTTCCATGATCGGATAAATCGCAATATCAAATGCTCCATCTGTCTCTTTATTCAGTTCTAATGCACGCTGTACCAGATAACTGCCATCCTCCGACAATTCTCCGCCGCCGCTTGCATTAATCTTCCCTATTTCACTGTCTTCACTTCCCGTGGACAGCAGCGCATCCAGACGTTCAATCTCTTTTTCTGCCTGCTCTACGGCTTCTTCGCCGTGTTCGCCGTATGCCTGCACTGTCATATAGGTATCCATGGCAAAGAGTTCCCGCTGTGCCGGTTCTTTGCTTTCCGAATCACTTGCCGATGTAGATTCAGCCACAGATTCGGCTGTACTTTCTGTCGAACTTTCTGCCTTTGATGTATTTGTCGATTTTCCACTGCATCCCCCTGCAAGCATAGATGCCGCCACACAGGATGCTATTAATATTTTTACAATTCTTGATTTCATAATATTGTTAAATTATCTCCGTATTTTAGTTAGTTTGTACTAATCATTTTTAACATTGTAATTATATTTGTAACATCATAAATCCGTCAAACTTTTTTATTGATATTGAGATTCTTTATCAATAGTGCGACTTTTTTTCTCAATAACGAAGACCAGTTTTTTACTATTTCAAATATTGAAATGCTTTTATTTTATTCTTCTGATATTTTTTATCAGTTATGATTTTTATTTTGTTAAAATAACTACATTTTTTGGCTTGTTGCTAAACAAAAAACGATAGAATACATCCAAAAATGTACTCTATCGTCCTTTTTATCTCTATGACTACCTGCTATATTCTCTGATTTTTCCTACTCTTCGTTTCCTTCTCTGCACGCCAGGCGGTTAATCTGGGTCGCCATATATCCCGCACCGTAACCATTATCGATATTCACCACTGCGATTCCATTGGCACAGGAATTAATCATCGTAAGCAATGCAGACAGTCCATGCATACTGGCTCCGTAACCCACCGATGTTGGTACCGCGATCACCGGATTGCTCACCAGACCTCCTAAAACGCTCGCCAGGGCGCCTTCCATTCCTGCCACGGCAACTACACAGTTCGCTTTTTGGATGGCTTCTACGCGGGATAAGAGCCTGTGGATGCCGCTCACGCCGACATCATAGATGCGCTCTACTTTCGCGCCAAAATATTCAGCAGTCTGGGCAGCTTCCTCTGCGATCGGTATATCCGATGTTCCTGCGGTGCAGACTGCAACCAGACCTTCCAGTTTCTTGTTCGGACTCTCCGTCTTTAAGATGCCTGACATCTTATCATAAATGATCTCCGGAATCACTTCTTTCACGATCTCATACTGATGCTCACTGGCTCTGGTTCCAAATACCACGCCATTTTCCTGATACATCCGCTGATAGATAGAAACCAGATACTCATCCGGTTTCCCTGCGCAGTAGATCACCTCCGGAAATCCCGACCTGATCTCTCTGTGGGAATCAATCTTCGCATATCCAAGTTCTTCATAGGGTTGTTTTTTAAAAAAGCTCTCTGCCTCCTCCACGGAAATCTCACCATTTTTTACTTTATCTAATATCTCTCTTGTTTCCATCTTCATCAACCTCTGTTTCCATACGATAATATCTTTTCATGCTATTTATTGTGCTTAATATTACATAAGATGTCAAGTACTTCTAAAGTACATGTAAAATCTATTTTAAACATCTTTAAATGACTGTAAGGTTTATTGTTGACCTCCTCAATCAATGTTATATTGAAATCGTTTTTTAAAAGAAAAATCAACAGATGTATTGTAACATCAGGAGGCTTAACATGAAAAAGAAAAATCTTACAACAAAAATAAGCGTTACTGCTCTGGCGTTTTTACTTGGTGCCGGATGTACCACAGCTGTAATCCCGCCACTTGCAGGGCCTATCATAGTACATGCTGAAGATAAGTCTTCCCAGACTTCTTCTACCGTGATCAATGAAAATACCATCTGGAAATATCTGGATAATAATACAGATCCAGCCGCAGGGCAGTCTACTTTAACTGCATGGACAGAGAAAGGATTTGATGACACTTCATGGAAATCATCCACAGGTAAATTTGGCGCCAAGAGAGGTGCTCTCACTTCTTTTGATGGTTTTACCCCTACCATTCTGCTCCAGCAATACATTGACGGAACTTCCACAGATATTCCATCCTATTTCTTCCGTACAACGTTTAACGTAGAGAACCTTGATCAGTTAACTTCTATCAGCGGAACCTTATTCCACGATGATGCTGTTGCAGTGTATATTAACGGTCATTTAGTAAAATCTGTAGATATGCCAACAAATGCCCAGAGCAGTAATATGTTTTATGCCGGTGTCTCAGCAGGTGCTCCAAAACAGGCTGATCTGTCTTTATCCAAAGAAGATGTGAAGAATTTCCTTACAGAGGGTGAAAATGTACTTTCTGTAGAACTTCATAATGACAGAGAATCAAGCTCAGATATTTACTTTGAATTTCAAAATTTAAACTTAAATTATAATGAAACTTCCGGTGGCGAAAATACGACTCCGGTAGTTCCTTCCGTTACCCAGAAATCTGTATTCCTGACGGTTGGCAACGATACATCCAGTCAGGGAGTTACCTGGTATGCAAATACCGCCGACGCCGGTGAAGTTCAATATGCAGTCAAAAACGGAGATTCTTTCCCTGAAAATTATCAGACAGTGCAGGCAGTATCAATCACCGCAAACGATCAGGGATTTTATTCTAACCAGGCAACTTTATCCAATCTCCAGCCAGGAAGTGAATACGTATACAGAGTTGTGAACGGAGATACCGTCAGTGATACTTACAGCTTTAAGACAGGCATTGATGATGGATCTTACAGCTTTGCATTCGTAGGCGATCCACAGATCGGTGCCAGCGGCAATGCTGAATCAGATACCAACGGATGGGGAGAGACTTTAAATGTTATCACTTCAAAATTCAATCCTGATTTCCTGTTATCTGCCGGAGACCAGGTAAATACACACAACAACGAAATACAGTATACCGGCTATTTAAACGAAGTATTTACTTCTCTTCCGAGTGCAACTTCCATCGGAAACCATGACAGCGGATCTGCCGCATATAGCCAACATTTTAACCTGCCAAACGAGAGTGCAGACAAAGGTATCACAAATGCCGGTTCTGATTATTGGTTTGTTTATGAAAACACTTTATTTATCGACATTAACTCTAACAACCGCTCCAATGCCGAACATAAAGCATTTATCCAGGAAGCCATTAACGCTAATCCAAATGTAAAATGGAAAACTGTAGTATTTCACCACTCCATTTATTCAACAGCCAGCCATGTAAATGACTCAGATATCATCAACAGAAGAAATGAACTTCCACAGATATTTACAGATCTTGACATCGATGTTGTTTTAATGGGACATGACCACGTTTATACCAGAACTTATATGATGAACGGCTATACCCCGGATAAATCTCAGGGAGTTCAAAGCAGCGTCACAAACCCAACCGGCATCCTTTACCTGACAGCCAACTCAGCCAGTGGTAGTAAATACTATGATATCAAAGCTCCGAATGCAGAGTATTCCGCAAAGATGGACCAGTCCTACCGCAGAACGCTTACGGATATCAACGTAACAGATACTTCTTATACACTGACTACTTATTATGCAGATAATATGGAAGTTCTGGACCAGTTTACCATTAACAAAACTGATAACAGCACACTCAAAACTCTGGTAGACGAGACCGACGCCAAAAATTTAAGTGCTGATGATTACACAGAAGAAAGTTGGAACGCTTTCCAGACTGCATTAGAAAATGCAAAAAATGTTCTTGCAAATAATGATGCTTCCCAGTCTGACATTGATACAGCTTACGAAAATCTTGCGAATGCTGTTGCCGGATTAAAAGCACCGGAACCTGAAGAAAAACCAGACGATAAAACAGATAACAACAATCCCGGCAATAACAATAACTCCGGTAACAACGGTAACTCCGGTAACAACGGTAACTCCGGTAACAACAGCAACTCCGGTAACAATGGTAACTCTGGTAAGACCGGGAATTCTACAACCGGTAATACGAAATCAGGAACCGTTAAAACCGGTGACACCAACAATGTTGCATCTGCCGGATTAATGATGATCGCAGCCGGAAGTGCCATTACTGTATGTTTAAAAAAGAGAAAGAAGTATAAATAAAAATCATGAAAAAAATCAAAGAAAATAGTATTGTTCTCGCAATCATTTTTCTTTCCATTATTCTGGTACTGCTCTTACAAAAATTTGGTTATAAATCATATGCACGGTATGTATCAGACACGCTCCACTACGATCAGGGAATCGTAGTGGAGATTTCTGATTCCGATATTGAATATGATAAAGATCTTAAAATTTATCTCGGCACCCAGAATTTAAAGATAAAAATGACAGACGGGAGCAACAAAGATTCTATCATAAGCGTAACAAATTATTTAACCCAGACCCATAATGTTTTTGCAAAAGTAAATATGCCTTTAATCATCAACGTTGATACTCCTGAGGGTATTGAACCCTATTATACTGTCTTTAATTATGACCGCCGTTTTTCTATACTGGCCTGTATGGTAATACTGATATCCGCAATTGTCTGCATCGGAGGAAGTAAGGGAGTAAAATCTCTGTTCGGGCTCCTGTATTCCATGTTTATCATTATAGGATTTCTGCTTCCTGCAGTTTTTTCCGGCTGGTCACCTATCCTGACCAGCATTTTGGCTGCGATTCTTTCAACAACGGTTACTTTATTATTATTAAACGGACAAAGTGCTAAAACTGCTGCTGCTATCCTTGCAACCATGGCGGGCGTTCTTTTTGCACTGATCTTTTTTATGATCATGTCCGCACTGATTCATATTGATGGCTTTAGCAGTTCCGATGCCGAAGGACTGGTCCTCATAAATGAAAGCACCGGTTTACAGATCCGCGATGTTTTATTCGCCGGGGTTTTAATCTCCTCTCTCGGCGCCATTATGGATGTGGGAATGTCTATTGTTTCCGCACTTTATGAAGTACATTTACACAACTCAACATTAACTGCCTCGGAAATTTTCCATTCCGGACTCGAAATCGGAAAAGATATGATCGGAACCATGACCAATACCCTGATTCTGGCATTTACAGGAAGTTCATTTATCACATTGCTGATATTTATTTCCTATCAGGTACAGTTTAACCAGCTTATTAATTCTAATTATCTGAGCATCGAAATTGCCCAGGGGCTCTGCGGAACATTTGGAATTGTACTTACCATACCGGTAGCCTCCGCAATTATGGCATTCCTGCTCACTCATAAAAGGAATACTCACTAAAACTTTGCACGAAAAAGCACCAGTCACCTTAAGGTGACCGATGCCTTCTCAAATATAATCATCCTATTATTTATTAGTCCAATGTTTCAGGTACCTGCTTTTCTTGTTTCTGTATGATTTCGGCTAACATCGACAGCAACTTATCAACCTGGATTGGCTTTGCCATATGACCATTCATGCCGGCTGCAATAGCCGCTCTCTTATCTTCTTCAAATGCATTTGCCGTCATTGCGATGATAGGTATGCATGCTTTATCCTTATTTGGCAAGTTCCTTATTGCCTGTGTTGCTTTATAACCATCCATTTTGGGCATCTGGATATCCATGAGGATCATGTCATATGTTCCTGCCGGCGTTTCCATTATCCTGTTCACACACTGAATGCCATCCTCCACACGTTCTGTTTTAAGACCGGCACGCTCAAGTATTGTCGCTGCAATCTCTGCATTCAGATCATTATCCTCCGCCAGGAGGATATTCCTGCCTTTAAGAATTCCACTGCCTGTTCCAGAACTTTCAACGTGTTTTTTTACATAATAGCTTTCATCGGCTATCTTATGTTTAAGTGTAACTGTAAAGGTGCTTCCCTTTCCAAGTTCACTCTCTACATCTATTGTTCCACCAAGCAGCTCAACATATTTCTTAACTATCGACATTCCCAGTCCGGTTCCTGCGATTTTGCTCTTTGTGGTGTTCTGTTCACGTGTGAATGCATCGAAAATCTTCGTCAGATACTCCTGACTCATGCCGATTCCTGTATCGCTCACCCTGGTTCTCGCTATCATATATCCAGGCTCATCGCATGATAATTCATCTACGTTTACCCTGACAGAACCACCGGGTGGAGTATATTTTATGGCATTGCTCAGGATATTGACAAATATTTCTTTTACCTTTGTAGTATCTGTCAGCACATGCTCATGCTCTACATTTATCGTATAATGAAGTGCAAGATTCTTTTTCTTTGCTTCATCATCAAATATCTCAAATAAAGTCTGCCGAATATTTTCAATCCGACCATAGTTCTCGTCACTTTCCATCCTTCCACTCTCAATCCGAGCCATATCAAGTACATTATTTATGATTGACAGGAGAAGATTCCCTGACTGCTGTAGTTTTTCCAAATGCTCTGAAGTTTCAGGCAGATCTCTTCCTTTCAGTTCATCCTCCATAAGCTGTGCATAGCCCAGAACTGCATTCATAGGAGTACGGATGTCATGTGACATATTATTGAGAAATCGGGTCTTTGCAAGACTGGCATCCTCTGCTTTTTTCAGAGCAATCTCCAACTTGTCATTGAGTTTTTGTGTATCACTTGCAGCAATCTTTGCGACAGCTTCTGCTTTTCTTGCCTTTCGTAAAAGTACGAGGATAATAACAATGATGATGAGTGTAAAAAATCCTGCCGCGAGAGAAAAAGCAAGCATATTGTCTTTTACAAAGTCCAAAAATGTTATCTTATCTGGTGTACTGTCATAAATAGCAAGTGCACTTGTAAGCATGTCAGACGGCATGGCCTTTAAGGTTTTATTCAATATCGACAAAAGGGTTCCCTCTCCATCGCTTACTGCAAAGCATGCTTCCATTGTTTTTGTAAGTGGAATACTCCTGAATTTTCGACTGTTGTCATATATCATCGCCTGACTTGCGCCCATGAGGAAACAGTCTGCTTCTTCATTAGCAATCATATCTGCAGCATCCTCAAACGAATCATAATCTACAATCTTCCATTGTGGATAACTGAAAGCAATATACTGTTTTAAGGCTTCTTTTTCCTTTGGCACAGCTACTGTATACACATTATGCTCGTCAAAATTTTCCTCATCAGTCACCGCCATCAGGCTGTAAGTCCAGGCAGTGTTAGTAAGTGTATAGCCTTTCTTTTCTGCAAGATCAGGATTTCTGCCGGCATAAAAAATCATATCAATTTTATCTTCCTACAGTGCATGCATCATTTCATCATAACCATCATATGCCTGCATATCAAATTCCAGTGTCTGATTTTCCAGACAATCTTTGGCATAGGAAATATATTCTGCCAGCGTACCGGTAAGTTTTCCAGTCTCTTCGTCCATGGAAAATACCGCAGGATCATTGTTCATAAAACCTATACGAATGCCACCATGTTCTTTCAGCCATGACTTTTCTCCGCCTGTAAGACTCTGATTATAATCAAGCGTAAAATACTTCTTATACAGGTCTGTCTTAAAAAAAGGACTATCTTGTTCCAGCTGGCGCATAGCATAATCCAGCTCCGTCTTGATGTCACTGCGCTCTTTATTTATTGCAAAATATATGCCTGACTTACCGATAGTAGTAATGGATGATATTCCCTGTTCAGACCAGATAGATTCCTCCAGAGATACAAAGCAGTCGATCTCATGATTTGCTAATTTTTTTTCGACATCATCATTATTATTCACATTTACATGTTCTGTATGTATGCCATTCTTATTTTCCCATTCTGTCAGCATGATTTCAGGTTCTGTATCCGCGAGCACACCTACACGTTTACCATCCATAAACTTGAAATCAGACGTCCCAATATCAATATTCGATAAATCAGCATAAAGGATATATTTTTCCTCACCCATCGCATCATCCGAAAAAAGCATCCTTTGTGCACGTTCATCGGTGTAAGAGATATCGCCCATGATATCAATCTCACCATTTTCAAGTTTATCAAAGCAGTTAGTCCAGTCACATTTCACATACTCAAATTTCCATCCGGCATAGCCTGCCAGAGCTTGCATGAGTTCGTAGCCATATCCTCGTCTGACACTGTTTTTGTCGACATAATTGAAGGTATCCTCAAATGAACCGACACGGATAATCTTCTGTTCCTTTGTATGCGTTTCTTCATTATTCGATTCAGCAGCCAGGCAGTGTACTGATAATATCATCCACATTCCTAAAACCACCAATATACATGCCAGTAATACGATTGATTTTTTTCTACTTTTATCCATTATTCTTTTCTCCACAAATTACCGGGTTACTACACGGCACAAATCTAATGGGAAAATGCACTGCCTCTTCAGACAGTGCATCTTAAACGTTGCAACTGGCTGTCATTTTACAGACCCTATAGCTTTGCGTCTCAGCCTTTCGACTGATTTGCCGGCGAATCTTTTATTTGTATTATATTGTACATTTTTTTCATTAAAGCTGTCTATTATAAATACTTCATCATTGTTGGCACAAGAATATTCATATCAACAGGCTTTGCAACATGAGCATTCATTCCAACAGAAAGAACCTTTTGTGTATCTTCTGCGAAAGCATTGGCAGTCATCGCAATAATTGGAATCCTGGCTTTTTTCGTATCCTTCATCTTTCGGATGGCTAATGTAGCATCATATCCATTCATAACCGGCATCTGAATATCCATAAGGATCATCTTGTAATAATCGGCATCAGCTTTTTCAATCATGTCAATGCATACAACACCATCATTTGCAGTCTCAACAATACATCCTTCTTCCGTCAATAGTTCTCTTGCAATTTCTGTATTGATCTCATTATCTTCGACTAATAAGATCCGAACACCATTCAAACAATTCTTATTGTTCAAATTACTATTTTTCTTCACCATAGAATCTTCTTTTGATGCTTTCCTGCAAGGAATAGTCACTGTAAATGTGGAGCCTTCTCCCTGCTTGCTTTTCACTTCTATTGTGCCATCCATGAGTTCTACAAGCTTTTTTGTAATGCCCATTCCGATGCCACTGCCCTCAATACGACTGGATGTAGTGTTGCGTTCTCTTTCAAAAGTTTCAAAAATACGCTTTTGGAATTCTTCAGACATACCAATTCCATTATCGGTAATGGTAATGATCATATTACACCAGTCTTCTTTTTCACAAGATTCCTGTAGGACATTACAGGATATTGTACCCCCTGTATTTGTATACTTTGTTGCATTGCTTATAATATTGAGACAGACTTCTGACAGGTGCGGTTCATCCATATATACATACGGATACATAAGCTGTTCTGTCAGAGAGAGAGTCTGATTTTTACTTTCTGCCTGTTGTTGGGACATGATGACACAATTCTCAAGGCACTCATGGACATTTGAAACAGTGTATTCCATTTCGACCTTATTATTTTCAATTCTTGCAAAATCTAAAACATTACCAAGCATCGACAAAAGTTCTTTTCCGCATATTTGAATTTTTTCAAGATATCTGCCAAGTTTATCTGTTTCTTGCAAATGTCTGGACGCCAGCTCTGCATAACCAATGATTGCATTCATAGGAGTTCTGATATCGTGAGACATATTATACAGAAATGACGATTTTGCTTTATTTGCACATTCTGCTTTTAATTTTGCTTCCCGCAATTCTTCTTCTTGTTTTAATTCCCGCAGTTTTTCATCTGTCACATCTCGATTTGCAAAAAGCACAGATGTGACATTTCCATTTTTATCATAGCTTTGAGGAACAATCATGGAAAGAAACCATGATCCATCCTTCTTTTTGAATTCGGAAGACATAGATTCTTTATTATGAAGACGTGCCGCCATGGTTTGTATATCAAAAAAATCTATATACTTCTGTACAAACGGTTCTGCTATAATACTCTCGATAATCTCGAACTGCGGATCCCAATCTGCACTATTATCTTTGATATCCATATTCATCTTCCTGGATCTTTTGACAAGTTCGACCTTCTTTGTTTTTAAATTCAACCTTGAGATATGATAATAAGCTGTGCCTAATGCCTGAAGCGCCTGCCGGGTTTTTTTGACCTGCTTTCCCAATGTAACAGGGAACTCTTCACCGTCCATCTGTTCCAAATCCGGTATTGACTGATGCAGATGCTGAACTAACCATTTCCCATTTGTCCACTTATAGATAATAGTAAATCTTGTCTCCATTTTAAAACAGATGGAACCATCTTTAAACAGACCAATAAAATCTACTGTTCCGTGTGCAAGAACATGATTATTATCAAGTCGTTCTTCTTCCTGATGCAAATTTTGTACTTCAATTCTGATTTTACCTCTTCGTTTTACATCAACTTTAAATGATTCTAAAAACTCATGTAGATTCGAGAATAACTCATGTTTCCCAGTTCCAATCAGACTAATATTTTCATCAAAATAATTCTCTATTCCAAAATCATCTACTGATTCGGCATTAATATATATTTTCAATAGTTGCTCTGTGAGTTTTTTGAAATCATTCATATGGTTCCCTCATGCTTAAATGACTTTAAGTTTTCTGTTTTAATTGTTTACTTTATTATATCACAGCGTTATATTATTCTGCCATCATTTTTTAGCCAGATGTCCATGACAACGATGAACCGGACTCATAGATGCTTGCAGAACACACGACTTTCACCTATTAGAAACATACGCTGCAAGGCGCACTAAAAACCCCCTTACACCATCTCTGATGTAAGGGGGTTCTCTATATAAGCTAATTAACGCTCTATGTCAGTCACCTGCGGTGTCCTATTTGTTGTTGATTGCAGCCTGTGCAGCAGCCAAGCGAGCGATCGGTACACGGAATGGTGAGCATGATACATAGTCAAGACCAATCTTATGGCAGAACTCTACGGATGAAGGATCTCCACCGTGCTCTCCACAGATACCTACGTGAAGGTTCGGATTCACAGGTCTTCCTAATTTAACTGCTGTCTCCATTAATTTACCAACACCGTGCTGGTCAAGTTTTGCAAATGGATCGTTCTCGTAAATCTTAGCATCATAGTATCCATCAAGGAACTTACCTGCATCATCACGTGAGAAACCAAATGTCATCTGTGTCAGGTCATTTGTACCGAAACAGAAGAAGTCAGCTTCTGTAGCGATCTCATCAGCTGTAAGGGCAGCTCTTGGGATCTCGATCATTGTACCTACCTGGTATTTCAGTTCAACGCCTGCAGCAGCAATCTCTTCGTCAGCTGTTGCTACTACAAACTTCTTAACATATTTTAACTCTTTGATGTCGCCGATCAATGGGATCATGATCTCCGGCTCTACATTCCAATCCGGATGAGCCTTCTTTACGTTGATAGCTGCTCGGATAACAGCTCTTGTCTGCATCTTGGCAATCTCCGGATAGGTAACTGCAAGACGGCATCCACGATGTCCCATCATTGGGTTGAACTCATGAAGGGAATCAATGATTGTCTTGATCTCTTCTACAGTCTTGCCCTGTGCATCTGCAAGTTTCTTAATATCTTCTTCCTCTGTAGGAACGAACTCATGAAGCGGTGGATCAAGGAAACGGATAGTAACCGGGTTACCTTCCAGTGCCTCGTATAATGCTTCGAAGTCGCTCTGCTGATATGGAAGGATCTTAGCAAGTGCTGCTTCTCTCTCTTCTACTGTATCTGAGCAGATCATCTCACGGAATGCTGCGATTCTCTCCTCATCGAAGAACATATGCTCTGTACGGCAAAGTCCGATACCTTCTGCTCCAAGCTCACGAGCTTTCTTAGCATCTGAAGGTGTATCAGCGTTTGTACGAACACCAAGTCTTCTGAACTTGTCAGCCCAGTCCATGATACGTCCGAATTCACCGGCGATTGTAGCATCTACTGTAGGAATAATTCCATCGTAGATATTACCTGTTGTACCATCGATAGAGATTGCATCTCCCTCGTGGAACTCTTTGCCTGCTAATGTAAATTTCTTATTTGCTTCGTCCATAGCGATATCGCCACAACCAGATACACAGCAAGTACCCATACCACGTGCTACTACAGCAGCGTGAGATGTCATACCACCACGAACTGTCAGGATACCCTGAGCAGACTTCATACCTGTAATATCTTCCGGTGATGTCTCAAGACGAACCAGAACAACTTTCTCTCCTCTTGCAGCCCACTCTACAGCGTCTTCTGCTGAGAATACGATCTTACCGCAAGCAGCTCCCGGAGATGCTCCAAGACCTTTTCCGATCGGTGTTGCAGCTTTCAGTGCAGCAGCATCGAACTGTGGATGAAGAAGTGTATCAAGGTTACGAGGATCGATCATAGCTACAGCTTCTTCCTCTGTTCTCATTCCTTCATCTACAAGATCACAAGCGATCTTTAAAGCAGCCTGAGCTGTTCTCTTACCATTACGTGTCTGTAACATATAGAGTTTCTTATTCTCTACTGTAAACTCCATATCCTGCATATCTCTGTAATGATCCTCAAGGATCTGGCAAACCTCTTTGAACTGAGCAAATGCCTCTGGGAATTCCTCTTCCATCTTAGCGATCGGCATTGGTGTACGAACACCTGCAACTACGTCCTCGCCCTGTGCGTTGATCAGGAATTCACCCATAAGTTTCTTCTCTCCTGTAGCAGGATCACGTGTAAATGCAACACCTGTACCACAGTCATCACCCATGTTACCGAATGCCATAGACTGTACGTTAACAGCTGTTCCCCAAGAATAAGGGATATCGTTGTCACGACGGTATACGTTCGCACGAGGGTTGTCCCAAGAACGGAATACGGCTTTGATAGCTCCCATTAACTGTTCCTTCGGATCATCCGGGAAGTCCTCTCCGATCTTCTCTTTATATTCAGCTTTGAACTGTGCAGCAAGTTCTTTTAAGTCTTCTGCTGTAAGCTCAACGTCATAAGTAACACCCTTCTCTTCTTTCATCTTATCGATGAGTTCTTCGAAGTATTTCTTACCTACTTCCATAACTACGTCTGAATACATCTGAATAAATCTTCTGTAGCAGTCCCATGCCCAACGAGCATTTCCTGATTTCTCAGCAATAACTTCTACTACAGTCTCATTCAGACCAAGGTTAAGGATAGTGTCCATCATACCAGGCATAGAAGCTCTGGCACCAGAACGAACAGATACAAGAAGCGGATTCTCTTTATCTCCGAATTTCTTTCCTGTAATCTCTTCCATCTTTACAATATACTCATTAATCTGTTCCTGAATCTCAGCATTGATTTCTCTACCATCTTCATAATACTGAGTACATGCCTCTGTTGTAATGGTAAATCCCTGTGGAACCGGGAGTCCAAGACTTGTCATCTCTGCAAGGTTGGCACCTTTACCACCAAGAAGCTCACGCATGTTAGCGTTACCTTCACTAAACAAATAAACCCACTTGTTTGCCATGTGTAATGACCTCCTAAATAATTTTTAATAAATCGCACTAATATTTTACTGTTTTTACCAGTATTCGTCAAGCAAATTGCACTATATTTCCGTTAAGAACGCCTTATATCCTCGATATGCTTCATAAACGTCTGCTTTGCTGGTCACTTCCCATGGAGCATGCATACTTAAGACAGCCACACCACTGTCGATCACACTCATTCCGTAGTTTGCCATAATATATGCAATAGTTCCGCCGCCACCGGCGTCTACCTTACCTAGTTCCGCAAACTGATAGCCTACATTTTCTGCATCCATCGCCTGTCTGATCTGTGCCAGGTACTCTGCATTAGCATCATTTGAACCACTCTTTCCCCTGGCTCCTGTAAATTTATTGAATACCAGCCCTTTTCCGAAGAATGCAGAACTTCTCTTTTCAAAATTTTCTGCGTACATCGGGTCATAAGCCGCGCTTACATCAGAAGACAGCATGAATGAGTTCTGAAGTGTTCTTCTGACCTTCAGATCAGACTCTCCGTTCTCCAGTGCGATCAGTTCTGCAACTGTATTTTCAAAGAATCTTGAATGCATACCTGTCGCACCCACACTTCCGATTTCTTCTTTATCCACCAGGATACAGCAGGCGGTTCTCTTTACAGATTCTACATCCAGCATTGCAAATAAAGAGGTAAATGCACACACTCTGTCGTCCTGTCCGTAAGCGAGGATCATGCTTCTGTCGATTCCACATTCTCTGGCTCTTCCTGCCGGAACGATTTCAAGCTCTGCAGACACAAAATCTTCTTCTTCAATATCATAGTAATCTTTCAAAAGTTTTAAAACATTTGCCTTTACTGCCTGTTTCTCAGATTGATCTAATGTCTCATCCTGTTCAATCGGCCGGCTGGCAAATAATAAATCTAATTTTTCACCTTCAATGACAGCACTTGCCTTTTTCTCCATCTGGCGTCCGGCAAGATGTACCAGAAGATCTGTGATCACAAATACCGGATCGTCGTCTTCTTCTCCAATGTTAATAACTGCTGTGGTTCCATCTTTTTTCACCACCACGCCGTGAAGTGCCAGTGGAAGTGTCACCCACTGGTATTTCTTGATTCCACCATAGTAATGAGTATCCAGATAAGATAACTCATCACTTTCATATAGTGGATTCTGCTTTACATCGATTCTCGGAGAATCAATATGGGCTCCCAGAATGTTCATTCCTTTTTCCAACGGCTCTGTTCCGATATTGAATATTGCAATACTCTTCTCCATACATACCGCATACACTTTATCTCCGGCTTTCAAAGATTCTCCCGCCTCAATCAACTTATTCAAATCTCTGTATCCCGCTTTCTCGATACGGTCTACTGTAAGCTCAATACACTCACGCTCTGTCTTTCCGGCATCCAGGCAAACACGGTAATCCGCATTAATCTTCTCTAATTCTTCTGTCTGCTCTTTTGTATAAGTTGTCCATGCATTTTTCCTATCCATAGTTCTAACCTCCTGGTTCTTATTTTTCATCTGAAATGATTTCTATATATACTTAGAGGGCGTAGTTAGTATTTCCACACTACGCCCTCTTAATTATACTCTTACCACTCGAATTTCTTAGCAAAATATGCATCTAATTCATCGATCTTTACTCTTTCCTGTTCCATGGTATCTCTGTCACGTACTGTAACTGCTCCATCTTCCTCTGAGTCAAAATCATAAGTAACGCAGAATGGTGTTCCGATCTCGTCCTGGCGGCGATAACGTTTACCAATATTTCCACGATCATCATATTCACAGTTATACTTCTTACTTAACTGCTCAAATACTTTTGTTGCACCTTCATTTAATTTCTTAGATAACGGAAGTACTCCGACCTTCACCGGTGCGAGTGCCGGATGGAAATGAAGAACTGTTCTCATATCCGGTTTTTCTTCTGTTCCGATGTTCTCCTCATCGTAAGCGCTGCATAAGAATGCAAGTACCATACGGTCAGCTCCAAGAGATGGCTCGATAACATACGGAATGTATTTTTCTTTCTTCTCATCATCAAAGTATGTCAGATCCTGTTTAGAAACTTCCATATGACGAGACAAATCATAATCTGTTCTGTCAGCGATTCCCCACAGTTCGCCCCATCCAAATGGGAATAAGAACTCTACGTCTGTAGTAGCCTTGCTGTAGAATGACAATTCTTCTTTATCATGATCTCTGTAACGAACTTCGTCATCTTTTAATCCCAGTGTGCTCAACCAGTTCAGACAGAATGATTTCCAGTAATCAAACCACTCAAGGTCTGTATCAGGCTCGCAGAAGAACTCTAATTCCATCTGCTCAAACTCTCTGGTACGGAATGTAAAGTTACCCGGTGTGATCTCATTTCTGAATGATTTACCGATCTGTCCGATACCAAATGGGATCTTCTTTCTGGATGTACGCTGTACATTCTTAAAGTTTACAAAAATTCCCTGTGCTGTCTCAGGTCTTAAATATACTGTATTCTTAGCATCCTCTGTTACTCCCTGGAATGTCTTGAACATCAGGTTGAACTCTCTGATCTCTGTAAAGTTGTGCTTGCCGCAAGTCGGACATGGAACATTATTATCTGCAATAAATTTCTCCATCTCCTCATGACTCCATGAGTCAACGCTTCCCTCAATTGCGATACCATGCTCTGCACAGTAATCCTCAATGATCTTGTCTGCACGGAAACGTTCATGGCATTCTTTACAATCCATCAGAGGATCGCTGAATCCGCCAAGATGTCCGCTGGCAATCCATGTCTGTGGGTTCATCAGGATTGCACAGTCAACTCCTACGTTATAAGGAGACTCCTGAATAAACTTCTGCCACCATGCTTTTTTTACATTATTCTTAAGTTCTACGCCAAGATTACCATAATCCCATGTATTTGCTAATCCACCATATATCTCAGACCCCGGATACACAAATCCTCTAGATTTTGCCAGTGCCACTATCTTGTCCATCGTCTTTTCTACCATCTCTCGTCCTTCCTTTCCCTTCATCTTAGACTGAAAATAATTATACAAAAGCTATTTCTTGTTTGCAAGCCTTAATCTGCAATTGTTTCCAGTATTTCCAGAGATTTGAACCTTCTCCCCAGATATTCACCCAGATAAGCATCTGTCAGGTATTCCAGTTCGATCATTACATCTTCTTTTACTATAAATGTATAAAGTTTTTCAATCGGTGCGCTCACGATATACTGTAATGTATACCATGTGG
Source organism: uncultured Lachnospiraceae bacterium (assembly GCA_934351835.1). Taxonomy (GTDB): domain Bacteria; phylum Bacillota; class Clostridia; order Lachnospirales; family Lachnospiraceae; genus CAKRJP01. Next base: position 61,732 of record CAKRJP010000001.1, on the reverse strand, counting down.
ACGGCAGTAGTATCACACCGTCACTGGCGATTCCCGCACACTCACTGCATAAAAGCCCGCCACGTCTTACACTGAATACTTTTTCTCTTTCTTTATCACCACAGGAAATGCATTCAAATACCTGCGGTCCTTCTCCATTGATCGTGATTGCCCGGAGTTCATAAATTCTTCGGATCAGGCGGTTCGGAATATGTACATTTACCAGTGCCCGAAGCGTCTGATAGAGCAACTTCAAAAGTGCTGTCTCGTCGTTCGCCTCTCTAGCATAGTAACTGGCGATATCCATGAAATAAAATCCGTAATAAGCGCCTTCCACATCCATCCGAAGATCTGAAAAATAATTGGAAATAGAGGCCGACACCAGTGTATATGATGTCCGCCCCTCGTATAACGTAAATTCTCCAAATGAAAATGGACTGGTCACTCCCATCAGTGCACTGTTAGGCCTTCTCGCACTTCTGGCGAACGCTGATATCTTTCCGCGTTCTTTTGTAAGGAGGACCACCCGTCTGTCATACTCACCGACCGGTGCTGATGTCAGCACCATTCCCGTGACTGTAATCTGATTCGTCACTTTGATCTCCCTTTGTTTCTATTTCCTGTAGTTCTTCGCTCTGATTTTTATAACATAAATAATCTCTGATATCTCCGGTTTTCACAAACCGGTTCCACCTTTTATCTTCCATCTGTTTTTCACCTCAGCTTTGAATCTCAAAGTTAGGTTCCCCGATAACAGGTGGTATTTATTCATCTTCGCGATATCCAAAATTTTTCATCAGATATTCGCTGTCTCTCCAGTCTTTCTTTACCTTAACCCAGATTTTTAAATTCACCTGGCATCCAAGCATCTGTTCAATTTCATATCTCGCAGTACTTCCGATCTTTTTCAGCATACTTCCCTGCTTGCCGATGATGATTCCCTTGTGGGTATCACGCTCGCAGATGATTGTCGCATCAATATGCATGACTTTGCCATGTTGTTTCATCTGATCGATTGCTACAGCGATTCCGTGTGGAATCTCATCCTGCAGACAATGCAAGGCTTTCTCACGGATCAGCTCTGCCACAATCTGTCGTTCCGGCTGATCTGTAATGGTATCCTCATCATAAAATTGTGGACCATACGGCAGATACTTCATGACTACTTTCAGAAGTTCTTCTGTATTTGCGCCGCTTCTGGCAGATACCGGCACGATATCTGCGAAATCGTAAATATCTTTATATGCAGTGATTGCTTCTAAAACTTTTTCTTTCTTTACGCTGTCGGTCTTGTTAATAACCAGAACCACCGGCGTATTTACACGTTTCAACTGCTTCGCAATATGCTGCTCGCCTGCTCCGATAAATGTTGTTGGCTCTACCAGCCAGAGTACCACGTCCACTTCGTTTAACGTACGCTCTGCCACATTTACCATGTACTGCCCCAATTTATTCTTTGCTTTGTGGATTCCCGGCGTATCTACAAATACAATCTGCCCCTCATCCGTCGTCAACACAGTCTGAATACGATTCCTCGTCGTCTGTGGTTTATTTGAAGTGATCGCAATCTTCTGTCCGATCAGATAATTCATCAATGTTGATTTCCCAACATTTGGTCTTCCTATCAATGTTACAAATCCGGATTTAAAATCCTGTCTCATAGGTACTCCTTTCGCATTTATCCCTTAAAATTTGGTTACAGTCTTAAATATCTCTGCATTTTCTTCAATCTTATCCTCGCCACCGATCACGCAGATCTGGTCCGCTTTCAATACTGCTGCCGCCACGTCTGCCAGTGCTCTGATATCCTCCTGTGTCGCATCCAGGATCTGTGCACGCTCTGCCTTGATCATCTCTGCACTGACTTTACTCATGTACAGATTCATAGAGCGGTCACCCTTAGTTGCAGGTGTCATCGGCTGATCGATATTGCTCATGGTTCCGATAATATATTTTGTCATGTCTCGTTCGCTGACCGTAAAGTTTTTCAAATAATCTACAACACCCTCGTACACTTCCATCGTCTGTTTCAGGTTCGGATCTCTGTAAGATACAAAATATCCTTCTCCGATACGGTTAAAGTTGCTCATACAGCCGTAAGCCCCGCCTTTGACACGGACATTCTGCCACAGATAATCATAACTTAAGATCACTTTCAGAATATTTAACGCCCCGTTGTACTCAGCGCCGTTGTCAATAAAGTTACCCGTTCTTGCAACATATTGTACCTTGGAAGCCGTCTTAAATCCTTCGTTTTTCTTCTCGCAGTGGATGATCAGCGCCTCTTCCTCCGGTGCATCTGTATAAAGGACGTCTTTCAATCCCTGGATCAATTCTTCAAAACCTTCCAGACCTTCTCTGGATGCCGTGTAGCTGAGCATCATGTTATCCGGACGGAACAACTGTCTGGTCAGTTTCTTAAGTTTTGCAATAAGGTCCGCTTTCTCTTCCTCATAATTATCCGTGATTCGTTTTACAACTTCATAGAACTCAATTCCATTTGTCATATCTTTTAATTTTGCAGACGGTGACGAATAAGACAGTGCACGGAGTGCTGCAGTCGTATGTCCGGAACTTGTAAATTTCATCAACAGTCTGGACTTTAACATCGCAAGAATCTCCAGGATACGCTTATCATCCTCTAATTTAGACTCCGTCAGGATCTCTCCCATCATCTTAAATGCAACCTTTAACTGGTCATATAATGCCTTCGTCTTAATCTCAAAAGTTGCCTTAAATGATTTATTCTCAATGTCTGTCACATCATTGTAAAGTTCCAGAGATGTTCCGATACCGCCGGTGTAGACATTGATCTCATTAAAGAGTTCCCCGTACTCATAGTTTTCGGTATCGATAATTCCCAGTACAGACTGTAAAATTCCCACATATGGGAGCATCTCTTCACTGACACCGGAAATATCAAACAGAACATCCGCATAACCGATTCCGTTTGTCTCGATCTCATGGAAGATCACCGGAACTCCTGCCAAATGCAGTTCCTCGTTGCTGATCGGTGTAATCTCTCTGGAAATATCTTCTCTCTTTAATACCGGAATCTTCTCCAGTACTTCCGGGCTCTCCGGTGCAGACTGGTAAGCCTCTAATGATTTCGTACGCTCTACCAGTGCGTCCACATCTTCTTTTCCGAGAGATGCCTTGTATGCCTGAAGTTTCTCATCAAGCTCCGCATCCATTCGTGCGGTACGTCCCTTTTCCGGTTTTACGATCACGATCGCACCGTGGGTGTTATCCAACAGATATTTCTGGATCAGTTCTTCATAGTAACCTGTGCCTACCTGTTTCTTTAAAAATTCAAAAGTATCTAATGCCTCAATATGGATAAATGGTTTGTCCTCATCGTATAACCAGCTGTCCATGATCTGAAGTCCATACATCAATCCCTTTGGATAGTTTCCAAAATCAGCCTCTCGGTAACGGAATTCATGGTAGTTGATCCCAGCCTCCAAAGCCTTTTTATCCACACCGTTTTTCACAATATCTTTTAACACATCTTCGATGATCTGTACAAACTCTTCTTTCTGCTCCATATTCGCATTCTTCGCGATGATCGAAAAGATTGGCTGATAGATTCCGTTGTCGTAAGAACCCAGGATATCATCGCCGATACCTGCGTCAGTCAGTGCTTTCTTAAGCGGTGCTCCCGGTGCAGATAATAGTGCATAATCAAGGATCTGGAATGCCAGATATAATTCCCGGTCCAGACTTGTCGCGATGGACTTATTATAAGAAAGATAAGTCTGATCCTCCTCTGATTCCTCGCTGGAAATAGAATACGGGATCACTTTCTCTTCCATCTTCGCAAACGGCTCCTGATATGCAATCTCAGACTCCACCTCGATACGGTCAAAATTACTCAGATAATTCTCATCCAGCCAGGTTAATTTTTCTTCCATATCCATATCCCCGTACAGATAAATATAGCTGTTTGACGGATGATAATATTTGCTGTGGAACGCTAAGAACTGCTCATAAGTCAGCTCCGGGATCACTTCCGGATCACCGCCGGATTCATTTGCATAAGAAGTATCCGGATATAACGTATTCAAAACCACTCGGTCTAAAACACTCTCAGGTGAAGAGAATGCACCCTTCATCTCATTATATACAACACCGCTGAGTATCAGCTTATCCTCCGGGGACTCTAATTTATAACTCCATCCCTCCTGACGGAAAATCTCCTCATGCTCGTAGATATTCGGATAAAATACCGCATCCATGTACACATGCATCAGGTTCTGGAAGTCCTTATCATTGCAGCTTGCCACCGGATACATCGTCTTATCCGGGTAAGTCATCGCATTTAAAAAGGTATTCAAAGAACCCTTAACCAGCTCTACAAAGGGATCTTTTGCCGGGAAATTCTTAGAACCGCACAGAACGCTGTGCTCTAAGATATGCGGCACACCGGTACTGTCTGCCGGTGGTGTGCGGAATCCGATATTAAATACCTTGTTGTCATCATCATTCTCAATCAGAAGAACTCTCGCCCCACTCTTCTTATGGCGCAGCATGTAGCCTTTGGCTTTGATACCCTGTAAGTCCTCTTCTTTTAATAATTCATAAGCTTTTACATCTCTGATACTCATAAATAAATTCGTTATCTCCTTCTTTAAATTTTATATATTAGTCTAACCGCCGCCGGGAAGTATATTCCCGCGGGTTTTCTTACACTAAAAAATGTGGTCCGCTGACCACAGCCATTAAACTGTATTAGATTATAACATCTTTTTCAGAAACATGCTACCGTGTGAAATATAACGAATTGCAAAGAAAAAGCTCCGCCGACACTTTTGTGTCGGCAGAGCCTGTTTCTATAATTATATTAGTATTGTTCAAAAGAACTGCTTATTGTTTCCTATGAAAACCTGTCCGACGTTCTTATGAAGCCTGTGCATCTTTTCCATTCGTAATATTTCGAATTGCCAGAAGTACTACGACCTGCAGCACGATTCCGATCGGCAGGCAGATAAATGCGTTCTGCACCACACCTGCAATCACATAAGTGATACATGAAACTGCCGCAACGGTGATCGCATATGGAAGCTGTGTCGATACATGGTTGACGTGGTTACACTGTGCTCCCGCGGATGCCATGATCGTCGTATCAGAGATCGGTGAACAGTGGTCTCCACATACCGCACCAGCCATACATGCTGAGATTGAGATAATCATCATAGTCTCGTTGGTTCCCTGGAATACTGCAACTACAATCGGGATCAGGATTCCGAAAGTTCCCCAGGAAGTTCCTGTTGCAAATGCCAGGAAACATCCTACTAAGAAGATGATCGCCGGAAGAAGATTTACCAGTCCGCCTGCTGCTGAATCCATCAGTGCCGCTACATAATCTGCTGCCCCGAGGCTGTCTGTCATTGCCTTCAGTGTCCATGCGAATGTAAGGATCAGGATCGCCGGTACCATTGCCTTAAATCCATCCGGGATACATGCCATGGAATCTGTAAATTTAAGTACTTTTCTGACCGCATAAAATACAATTGTGATTACAAATGCGAAGAAACTTCCAAGCATCAGTCCAACGGATGCATCGCTTCCGGAAAATGCTTCTACAAATCCTGTCCCTGAGAAAAATCCGCCGGTATAGATCATTCCGATCACACAGCATACGATCAGTGTAATAATCGGGAATACCAGGTCAATAACGGAACCTTTGTTATAAATCACATCTTCTTCTGCATTGGCATAAGGCCTGTCTTCTGTCGTATAAAGATCTCCTGCAATGGCATTTTTCTCATGCTCTTTCATCGGACCATAGTCCATCTTAAGAAGTACCAGTGTCAGCATCATGACGATAGTAAGGATTGCATAATAGTTATAAGGGATTGCACGGATGAAAATTGAAAATCCATCTTCTCCCTCTACGAATCCTGTAACGGCTGCTGCCCAGGAAGAAATCGGTGCAATGATACATACCGGAGCTGCTGTTGCATCGATCAGATATGCCAGTTTCGCACGGGATACGTTATGGCTGTCAGTAACCGGACGCATAACGCTTCCCACTGTCAGACAGTTAAAATAATCATCAATAAAGATCAGCACTCCCAGTGCAACGGTTGCAAGCTGTGCACCTGCTCTTGTCTTAATATGTACTTTCGCCCAGCGTCCAAAAGCTGCGGAACCTCCGGCTTTGTTCATCATACATACCATGACACCCAGGATCACCAGGAATACCAGGATTCCCATGTTGTAACTGTCGGTAAGCACGCCTACCAGTCCATCCTGAAATACGTGTAAAATGGTTGCCTCTGGTTTAAATCCTGACCAGAAAACGCCTCCGATCAAAATTCCGATGAATAAGGAACTGTATACTTCCTTTGTGATGAGCGCCAGAACGATCGCTACGACCGGTGGCACTAACGACCAGAATGATGCGTACATCTCTGGCACATACTCTGCTGAATCTGCCGCAAATACTGTTACCGAACTAAAACACAGTAACAACAACGTCATGATCAGCATCCATGCTGCTTTTTTCTTGTTTCTCATGTTCTCTCTTTCCTCTCTTTTTACTTTTTCTTGCCCCTTGGAATCAAACAGAATACTCTCTATATTCTAATACAAAAATACCACGGGCATCTCTTTGTTGTGAGTTGCCCGTGGCATAATCATCATAGACTCCATCGATAGCACTCCACATTTGTGACAGTCCGGAGCATCTTCTGCATCCGGCCCAGGAATCATATCTGGGTAATACATTTCCTTCGGCGGTTTCTCCTTTCTCTCACTGACAGTCTCCCAAACTATCGCCAGCAGGTACTCATATCACCGCGCCTCTATCAAACATCTACATTTTATCATATTTTAAAACTAAAAACTACTCTTATTCTTCAGTTCCGTATAATGTTACTAATTTTTTCAGATGTGCGTATTTGTCTTTTGCTTCCTGTTCATTTCTTGCAAACAGTTTTTCTGCTTTCTCAGGATCTAATCTTCTGAGCGCATTGTAACGTACTTCTCCGTCAAGGAATCCGATGTAGTCTCCTGTAGGTTCCTTACTGTCCAGAGTAAACTTGTTACCCTCTGCTGCCGGATTGAATCTGAAGTTATTCCAGTAACCACATTCTACTGCCAGTTTTTCCTCCGTCTGGCTCTTGCTCATGCCTTTCTTGATACCATGGTTGATACAAGGTGCATATGCAATAATCAATGATGGTCCCGGATAGTTTTCAGCTTCTGTGATTGCTTTTACAGTCTGGTTGAAATCAGCACCCATAGAAATCTGTGCTACATATACATAACCATAACTCATAGCAATCTCTGCCAGGTCTTTCTTTCCAATCTCTTTACCACCTGCTGCAAACTGTGCCGTTGCTCCGGTCTTGGTTGCTTTGGAAGCCTGACCACCTGTGTTAGAATATACTTCTGTATCGAATACAATAACATTCAAGTCTTCTCCACTTGCCAGTACATGGTCTACACCGCCGAATCCAATATCGTAAGCCCAGCCGTCACCACCGAAGATCCACTGTGATTTCTTCGCAAGGAAATCTTTATTCTTCACCAGATCTTTTGCAAGTGCTTCAATCTCAGGTGCTGTTACATCCTTTAATACACCTACTAATCTGTCTGTTGCATCTCCATTTTCACTGCCCTTTGTAAAGGTATCCAGATACTCTGCGCATGCCTCTTTTACCTGTGCATCTGCCACTTCTGACGCTGCCAGTTTCTCAACCTGTGATTTCAGACGTTTTCTGATAGCTTTCTGAGCCAACAACATACCATAACCAAATTCAGCATTATCTTCAAATAATGAGTTACTCCATGCCGGACCTTTGCCCTCCGGTGTTGTAGTATAAGGAGTAGATGGTGATGAATTACCCCAGATAGAAGAACATCCTGTGGCATTTGCAATATACATTCTCTCACCAAATAACTGTGTGATCAGCTTCGCATATGGTGTCTCTCCACATCCTGCACATGCGCCTGAGAACTCAAGGAGTGGCTGTCTGAACTGACTTCCTTTTACAGTAGAAGCTTTGAACTTCTGAAGAACTTCTGGTTTGTCCGGAAGTTTTCTTCCATAATCAAATGCTTCCTGCTCATCTCTGTGTTCATCCAGAGATTCCATCTTCAGAGCCTTCTCGCCTTTCTTGCCCGGACAGATATTTACACAAGATCCACATCCTGTACAGTCAAGCACAGATACTGTCATTGCAAATTTCTTCTCCGGCACTGCTGCCATCGGAATATCTTTCATACCCGCCGGTGCATTCTGGCTCTCTTCTTCTGTCATAGCCACCGGACGGATAACTGCATGCGGACATACATACGCACACTGGTTACACTGAATACAATTTTCCGGAATCCATACCGGAACATCTACCGCAATGCCTCGTTTCTCATATGCAGCCGTTCCAGACGGTGTTGTTCCTGCCACATAGTCATTAAATGCAGATACCGGCAATGTATTTCCTTCCTGGGCATTTACCTTTGCCTGGATATTCTTAACGAATGCTACAACAGCTTCGCTTCCTTCTTTTACTTCCGGTGTATATAATGCTTCTGCTTTCTCACTCTTCCAGCTATCCGGCACTTCTACTTTTACCACCTGTTTTGCTCCGGCATCGATAGCATCATAGTTCATCTGAACGATCTTATCACCTTTTCTTCCGTAAGTCTTTTTAGCAGCCTCTTTCATCAGCTCAATTGCCTGCTCTTCCGGAATAATCTTTGCCAGCTTAAAGAATGCTGACTGTAATACAGTATTAATACGACCACCCAGACCAATCTCTTTTCCGATGGCAATTCCGTCGATCGTATAGAAATTGATATTATGGTCAGCGATATATGCTTTCACCTGACCCGGCAGATGTTCTTCCAGACCTTCCATATCCCACGGACAGTTCAGAAGGAATGTTCCGCCTTCTACCAGTTCCTGAACCATGTTGTATTTATTTACATAGGCAGGATTATGACAGGCTACAAAATTTGCCTTGTGGATCAAATACGTTGATTTGATCGGTTTCTTTCCAAAGCGAAGGTGTGACATTGTTACACCACCGGATTTCTTAGAATCGTAATCAAAATATGCCTGTGCATACTGCTCCGTATTATCACCAATGATCTTGATAGAGTTCTTATTGGCGCCTACGGTTCCATCCGCGCCAAGTCCCCAGAACTTACAGTTGATGGTTCCTTCCGGAGTCGTTACTAACGGTTCTCCTACTTCCAGTGACAGATGTGTCACATCATCCATAACACCGATCGTAAATCTTTCTTTGTCTTCGTTCTTATATACTGCCGCGATCTGTTCCGGTGTAGTATCCTTAGATGCCAGTCCGTAACGTCCGCCGTAAATCGGTACATCGTTGAACTTCGTTCCCTTTAACGCAGAAACAACATCCAGATATAATGGCTCACCCTGTGCCCCTGGTTCTTTTGTTCTGTCTAAAACATAAATTTTCTTTACTGTATCCGGTATTACCTCCAACAATGCTTTTGCATAGAATGGACGATACAGTCTGACTTTAACAACTCCAACTTTCTCCCCTTTTTCAACCAGATAATCAATTGTCTCTTCAATTGTCTCACAAGCAGAGCCCATTGCTACGATAATTTTCTCTGCGTCCGGTGCTCCATAGTAATTAAATAATTTATAATCCGTGCCAATCTTTGCATTGATCTTATCCATATAAGACTGTACGATCTGCGGCATACGGTCATAGTTACTGTTACTTGCCTCTCTTACCTGGAAATAGATATCCGGATTCTGGGCTGATCCCATCTGGCACGGATGATTCGGATTTAAAGCGTTCGCTCTGAATGCATCAATTGCATCCCAATTTGCCAGATCTTTTAAATCTTCGTAATCCCAGGTCTCAATCTTCTGTATCTCGTGAGAAGTACGGAAACCATCAAAGAAATTGATAAATGGCAATTTACCTTCGATTGCTGCTAAATGTGCCACCGGTGCAAGGTCCATAACTTCCTGGACGCTGGATTCACAGAGCATTGCTGCTCCGGTCTGACGACAGGCATACACATCAGAATGATCCCCAAAAATTGACAATGCATGACTTGCCAGTGTACGTGCTGATACATGGAACACTCCCGGAAGCTGCTCACCTGCAATCTTGTACAGATTAGGGATCATAAGCAACAGTCCCTGTGATGCTGTATAAGTCGTAGTCAGTGCTCCGGCTGTCAGTGAACCGTGAACTGCTCCGGCTGCTCCGGCCTCTGACTGCATCTCTGTCACCTGTACTGTCTGTCCGAAAATATTCTCCCGTCCTTCTGTTGCCCACTCATCCACATGCTCCGGCATAACGGAAGATGGTGTGATCGGATAAATCGCTGCAACTTCTGTATATGCATAAGATACGTGTGCTGCTGCCTGATTTCCATCCATAGTTTTCATTTTTCTCTTCATTAATTGTTACCTCCATATGACAATCTACATTTGTAAGATTATGACTTTTCGCCTCCGTTTTTATTCATTCTCGTACTGAATCCAAGGTCTTTCGAAGGCATTTTTGCAAGTTTCATTCGCTTTTCTTGCATTTTCATTTTTTCTTTCTCTATTTCGCAACTCCTATCTTCGATTATACTGTCTGATAATTCAAATGTAAAGAACTAATTTTCAATTTTGTTTTTTTATACATACACTTCTTGTGGTCGACCATATTTTTCCATGCCGTATTCTAAAAGCAACCACTATTTTGCCGAAATATTGGTTGCTTTTCCATGTCAATATTTTATACTTTTGAATTATACATTAAAATTTAAAATGGGTTCTTATCCCATGTAAACAACTTCCTGTTCCGGTTTTTCTGCCGGTTCCAGATCAATCAAATGTAATACCGGAGATTTCTTTCCGGAAGACGGAAGATATTCATATTCAAAGCGTGCATGAATTTTTGCCCATTGATGCCGTCTTAAATTAGTTTTCTTTTCAACTTTACATGGATATCCATAATATCTGGTATCAGCCGCACAACAAGTCATAATCTTACGTACCGGTACAAAGAAATTCGGGCCTAATCCGTTTGGTTTAAATACCTGTGCCACAAACTCTAATTCCTTATGCAGATAAATCTCCGGATGATCGTACGCATCTACATACCACACTCCGAAATCCATGTCATCAATGACAATCTTATCTCCTTTTACATCGTAAGGAAGATCTTCTTCTGTCGGTTCTATAATATTTCCATTTAAATCTTCAAATATAAGCTGTGCCATCGGATTCTGGATCTTAAGGGCACGTCTGAATCCGGAACGGTTCATATCCTCCGGGCATCTGTTTACAATGATCAGTGAAGATTCAGCCAGGGGTTCCATCAACATATTGCGCATGTTCTTCAGGTACATATCAAGAGTCATACCGTTGACGGTAGAATAAATACCGCTAAGTTCCCAGCTTCGCGGGAATTTAATAGATAACAGTTCTCCAAGATTCCACATGCCGTTGTACTCAATGACCACCTGTACCGGATGGTAGTTCTTTTCACAGTTCTTGAAAAAGGCGGCGTTCAACTGTTCAAACTCTTCAATCTGTAAAAGCACCATATTCTTTTCTTTCAGATATTCCTCCGAATACTCAACTTCGCCCTCTTCACATGACAGCAAAAGTGTCAGGCCATCTTCCATCCACTCCTGCTCCATCAGTGTATCCTGAACCAGCGTTGTCTTACCACTGTCCAGAAAACCTGTACATATAAATACTGGTGTTGCCATATCTTCTATTCTCCTGTCTGCTTATTTCAAATGAAACAGTTTCATCAGTTCCTCTTCTTTAATATCTGTTCCGATCACGCACAGACGTCCTGTATAATCAGGCTGTCCATCTCTTACTTCGTACTCTTCCGGTACAAGGTCAAACTGTTTCCAGCTTCCATCTGTCATAGCAATAATACCTTTAGAACGCAGGATAGTTCCATAAGCGTCTGTCTCTGATAACGCTTTCAGGATGTAATCCAGTTCTTCTTCTGTATACTTGTGAGCAGTCTCCTTACCCCAGCTTGTAAATACTTCATCTGCATGATGATGGTGATGGTCATGTCCACATCCACACTCATGGTCGTGATCATGGTGGTGGTCATGTCCACATCCGCACTCATGATCGTGATCATGGTGATGGTCATGTCCACATCCACACTCATGTTCGTGGTCGTGATGGTGCTCGTGGTCATGTCCTTCATGGTCGTGATGATGCTCATGCTCGTGATCGTGATCATGTCCACATCCGCATCCACACTCATGATCGTGGTCATGATGATGCTCGTGGTCGTGATGATGCTCGTGGTCATCATCCTCAAACAAGTCTTCCTGACCTGTTCTGTGTGCCAGTGCTCTCTTGATAGCCTCTGTACCCAGGGCATCCCAAGGTGTAGAAATAATTGCTGCATTCTCATTTTCTGCTCTTAACAGGTTGATGCAGTCTTCTAACTTCTCATCTGTCATAAGCTGCGTGCGACTGACCACGATTGTTGAAGCATGCTGTACCTGATCCTCAAAAAACTCTCCAAAGTTCTTCAGATACATCTTTGCTTTCTTACCATCTACTACAGTAATACGTCCATCTATCTCAATATCTGCATCTTTCTTTACATCTTCAATTGCTTTTACAATATCAGAAAGTTTTCCAACTCCTGAAGGCTCGATGATTACGCGATCCGGATGATACTGATTCAGCACCTCCTGCAATGCTTTACTAAAATCACCTACTAATGTACAACAGATACAACCTGAGTTCATCTCTGTAATCTCAATGCCTGCATCCTTTAAGAAACCTCCATCGATACCAATCTCACCAAATTCATTCTCAATCAGTACCAGTTTCTCTCCTGCATATACACGGTTCACTAATTCTTTTATAAATGTTGTCTTTCCGGCTCCCAAAAAGCCTGATATGATATCTACCTTTGTCATATATAGTCCCTTCTTCCTAAATATTTACCTATTTATTATAAACACTTATTTCACAGACATCCCTGTCCGACACATATCTTACCACAAACTCATAGGATATTCCAGTTTCTAATAAATTAAAATTTTCTAACTGGTCTGGTTAATTTCACAAAAACTGGCTTTTTACAAATAGCCAGCAGCGTTGTAAAGTAATTTCAGTTTATAGGAATAAAGGAGAGATGATTATGAATACTAAATTAAAGAAAATCATTATGGCAGCGTTATTTGCGGCATTAGCATGTGTCGCTACAATGTCTATTCGTATACCAACCCCTGGAACCGGCGGTTACATTCACCCGGGTGACGCAATTGTGATCCTTGCAGGCGTAATCCTCGGTCCTGTATATGGATTCCTTGCAGGCGGTATTGGTTCTGCAATGGCAGATCTGATCGGTGGCTACTTTATCTATGTACCGATTACATTTGTAATCAAAGGACTGGTTGCATTAGTTGCAGGAGTTCTCTACCAGAAAGTTGCCAGGAGCAAACAAACTCGTTATCTTGGCGTGATTCTCGGTGGTATCACAGATATCGTATTCGTTGCCGGTGGTTACTTCTTATGTGAATCCGTACTGTACGGTGTTGCCGGTGCCGCAGCCAGCGTCCCTGCAAATATCATCCAGGGTGTCAGCGGACTGATCATTTCATTTGTATTATACCCGGTATTACTTGCAATTCCGGATGTGCGCCAGTTAACCGGTGAGAATCACCAGCACGCTTAAATATCCGGAACATACTGACAGACAAAAGTTTTCAGCCATATAAAAGAAAAAGCATGATTTTATCCACTGTAAATCATGCTTTTTCTTTTTCTGCACCATATTCAATTGCCACCAGAACCAGACCATTCGGCGGTGCCGTGACGCCTTCTGATGTGTGTACTTTCTTTTCTAATATCTCGCCAATCTTCTCCGGCGTATAAAATCCTCTTCCGACACGGATTAATGTACCCGCGATAATCCGAACCATGTTATATAAAAATCCGTTACCCGTCACCCTGAGGATGATCTCCGCACCTCCGGCTTCTTCAACCTTTTCAATCCGGATATCATACACGGTTCGTACCGTATCGTTTGTATTTGTCCGTACATTACAGAAACTTGCAAAATCATGCTTTCCTATAATATACGTAGCTCCCTTTCGCATCTGATCCACATCCAGCGGAAATGAGACATATGCATTGTATCTTTGTTTCAACGGATTTTTAACCGCTGCATTAAAAATATGATACTCATACGTCTTAATGATCTCATCCTGATAACGCGGATGCCAGTCTGCCGAAACCTCCTCTGACTTTACGATCACAATATCTTCCGGCAATTTCTGATTTAATGCATAAGCCATGCGTTCCGGCGGGATTCGGGATTCTGTATCAAACACCGCAACATTTCCCAAAGCATGCACCCCTGAGTCTGTCCTGCTGGCTCCAACAACCTTTATCTCTTCCCCCGTCAGCTTACTGATCGTCCGGTTCAAAACTTCCTCAATTGTAATTCCATTTGGCTGAATCTGCCAGCCACAATAGTTTGTTCCGTCATAAGAGACCGTCAGACGGATTCTTTTCATACTATGTCCCATCCTATCTTACTATTTTAAATCTTTAAAAAATCCACAAATGAAGCGGAAATGTTCTTCCAATTACAACTACAGCGGCTACATATAATATCATCACGATATAAGCTGCATAATCCCTACTCTTATAGCAGAGCGGCTTCATCTTAGTTCTTCCTTCACCGCCACGATAACACCTTGCCTCCATCGCCATTGCCAGATCATTGGCCCGACGAAATGCAGACACAAACAACGGTACTAATATCGGGATCATACTCTTGGCTTTCTGGATGATATTTCCACTCTCCAAATCCGCACCTCTGGCAATCTGTGCCTTCATGATCTTGTCTGTTTCTTCCAGTAAGATCGGGATAAAACGAAGTGCGATCGACATCATCATCGCAACCTCATGCACCGGCACATTAATCTTATTCAAAGGTCCGAGAAGCGATTCAATGCCATCTGTCAGTTCATTCGGTGTTGTCGTAAATGTCATCAGCGATGAACCTATAATTAAATAAATCAGACGGATTGCCATATATACTGCCGTCACCAGTCCACCTTCTGTAATCGTAAAGATCCATGCATGGAACAGCACTACTCCGTCCCTGGTCAAAAACAAGTTAAAAAGTACAGTGATCATCAAAAGCATGACCACAGGTTTCAATCCCTTTACAATATATGAAAACGGAACTTTAGATTTTTTAATAATCATCACCAGAAATAGCGTTGCAATCAGATATCCGGATATACTCTTAAATAAAAAGAGGGATATCAAATACATCAGCGTCGCAACCAGTTTGACCCTGGGATCTAAACGATGCAACACACTGTTTGCCGGATAATATTGTCCTATTGTTATATCTCGTATCATTTTCTCTTCTCCAGTGCCTCCATGATCTCATCCGCTGCCTCTTCCACCGAAGTCACCTCCGGATCCACATCCAGCCCATGTTCTTTCAGATCATGCATGATATAAGTTACCTGCGGAGCTGCAAGTCCCACCTGCTCCAATTCTTTATAGTGCGCAAATACATTCTTAGGAATATCATTGTACATCACTTCTCCATGATTCATTACAATAATACGGTCCGCATATTTTGCAATATCTTCCATGCTGTGAGAGACCAGAATAACTGTCAGATCACTCTGCTTGTGCAGATATGCGATCTGATCTAAAATCTCATCTCTTCCTCTCGGATCAAGTCCTGCAGTAGGCTCATCCAACACCAGAACCTTTGGTCTCATCGCCAGAACACCTGCGATTGCCACTCGGCGTTTCTGTCCACCGGAAAGTTCAAACGGAGATGTCTTATAATACTGTTCCGGCAGCCCTACCAGTTTCAGGGCTTCTTTTGCACGCTCTTTACATTGTTCCGGCGAAAGTCCCTGATTCTTTGGTCCAAAACATACATCGGACATTACATCCACCTCAAATAGCTGATGTTCCGGATACTGGAATACCAGTCCCACCTGATTCCGCAGTTCTTTCATATTATAGCTGTCTGCATAAATATTTTCACCATTATAGTAAAGTGCTCCACTCGTCGCTTTGATCAGACCATTCAAATGCTGGATCAAAGTGGACTTTCCGGAACCGGTATGTCCGATTACACCCACAAATTCTCCATGTGGGATTTCCAGACAGACATCTTTTAATGCTTTCTTCTCATAAGCAGTTCCTTCACTGTACACATAATTCAAATGTTCTAATTTAATCGACATAATGCTTCCACCAACTCTTCTTTCCTAAGGATTCCTGTCGGAATATCTAATCCGCGTTTTCTAAGTTCATCCGCCAGCAGCGTCGCCTGCGGTACATCCAGGCGATATTTTTTCAAAGTATCCACCTGTGAAAATATATTGCGCGGAGTATCTTCCATCACCACATGTCCATGATCCATCACATAAACTTTGTCCGCATCTACGACTTCTTCCATATAATGCGTGATCAGAATAACTGTCACTTTCTTCTCTTTTCTGAGTTTCTGTACAGTCTTTAGGACTTCTTTTCTTCCCATAGGATCTAACATCGCTGTCGGCTCGTCCAGCACGATACACTTCGGTTCCATTGCAACAACACCTGCAATTGCTACACGTTGTTTCTGTCCACCGGACAATTTATTCGGAGAATGATGTCTGTACTCGATCATTCCAACCGAACGAAGGCTCTCCTCCACTCTCGTCCAGATCTCATCTGTCGGTACCCCTAAGTTCTCAGGTCCAAATCCAACATCTTCTTCTACGACCGTTCCTATGATCTGATTATCCGGATTCTGAAATACCATTCCCGCTGTCTGTCTTACATTCCACAGTTCGTCCGGTTTCTTCGTATCACGTCCATCTACCCACATCGTTCCCGCGGTTGGTGTCAATATCGCATTGATGTGTTTGGCCAGCGTCGATTTCCCAGAACCATTATGTCCCAAAATAGCAATAAACTGACCTTCTTTCACATCTATATCTACTTCATCTATCGCTCTGGAAGTTCCGATGACATTGCCTTCCTCATCTCTTTTTTCATATTCATATATAAGTTTGTCTGTCTGAACCATGTTCATGATCTAAGACTCCTTTTCTCTTTATACATGGAAAATGCGCTGCCCCATAATGGGCGCAGCACATAACTGTCAGAATTGACCTTTTGATCCTATTCTGAATATTCCACTTGCATTAAGCTTTCTCTGGTTCCGGATAATCTACACCCTTTGTATCCACAGTTACTTTTTTCATCTGCTGTGGTTTTAACGGCTTATCATTGTAATCTGTCATTACAGTTGCAATTTTGTCTACAACATCCATACCTTCGATAACCATACCGAATGCTGCATACTGTCCGTCCAGATACGGAGCATCCTTGTGCATAATGAAGAACTGAGATCCTGCGGAATCCGGGTCATTCGCTCTCGCCATAGAAAGTACACCTGCTGTATGTGCCAGATCATTTGCAACTCCATTCCCTGCAAATTCCCCTTTAATACTATATCCAGGTCCACCAATTCCAATTCCCTGCGGGCATCCTCCCTGAATCATAAATCCGTTGATCACACGGTGAAAGATCAAGCCATCATAAAATCCTGATTTAACCAGTGATACGAAATTATTAACCGTATTCGGTGCAACGTCCGGATATAATTCAGCTTTGATAATATCACCATTTTCCATTTCAAATGTTACGATTGGATTTTCCATATTGTGATTCCTCTTTTCTTCTAGCTATAGTCTTTTATATTGTAGCGGATATTTTCTTTTTCGTAAAGTATTTGTTATACAAATCTATCTCATGCAATTATAACTATAAAGAGAAAAGCCGCAGATCCCTAAATCTGCGGCTTCGCCCTTTAAACAGCTATTATATTTGAACACCCAAACAATATGATTACATCGTTTTTGAAACTTCTGTACATTTCTCCATAGCTTCAATGATACAGCTTCTGAATCCTCTTGCTTCCAGCTCACGAACTGCCTCAATGGTTGTTCCTGCCGGTGAACAAACCATATCTTTTAATTCTCCCGGATGTTTACCGGTCTCAAGTACCATCTTAGCACTTCCCATAACAGCCTGGGCTGCGAACTTATATGCCTGTGTTCTTGGCATTCCACCCTCTACTGCTGCATCTGCCATAGCTTCGATCAGCATGAAGATGTAAGCCGGTGAACTTCCACTTACAGATACTACAACATCCATCAGATGCTCGCTGATAAATTCAACTTCTCCAAAACTCTCTAATAATGTTTTAACGTACTCTGTCTCTTCTTTTGTCATATGTTCATTTGCACAAGCAGCTGTCATGCCCGCTCCGACCATAGCCGGTGTATTCGGCATAGTACGAACGATCTTCACATCTTTGCCAAACTGCTCTGCCAGCCATTCCAGTGTCTTACCAGGAGCGATTGTGATAATAATCTGCTCCGGTCTTATCTTATCTTTCATTCCTGCAATTACATCTGCGTAAAACTGTGGTTTTACAGATAATACGATGGTGTCTGCTTTTTCTACAACTTCGTTATTATCCGCAGTCACATGAATGCCATACTGTGCTTTTACACGTTCTCTACCTGGCTCAAACAAATCTGCTCCAATAATCTCATCAGCCGGCACTACATTGTTCTTAATGATTCCTCCCATGATTGCTGATGCCATGTTACCTGTTCCGATAAATCCTAATTTCATCTTGCTACCCCCATCGTGATATGCGTTATTTTTATAGTTTCATTGCTTTGTATACAATTCTTATTGATTGTATACAAGTTTATATTTTGTATACAACTTTGTTGTACCTATATATTACCACCCTGTTTTATAAATGTCAACATTTTAACATCATTTTATATTGTATTCCATATTTAATTATAGTATAATTGTATACAATTCTAATTCATTTGATTGGAGAGCACAGATATGGCAGAAAAAGTTACTTCTCTTGCCACACAGGCATACGAAAAAATCAAAGAAAATATCTTACGTTTGAATTATCCACCGGGAATGTCACTGACGGAAGCGATGTTAACCGAAGAACTTGGAATGAGCAGAAGTCCCGTTCGTACGGCGATCCATCGTCTGCAGGATGAAGGACTGATTGTTTCCGATTATTATAAATCTCTGACTGTCAAAGAGATTACTGATCAGGATATCTACGAGTTATATCAACTCCGGGAACTAATCGAAGGTGCAGCTTTTAAGATGATTTTCACCTCCGGACGCCACGAGGAGTATTCTTATCGGATTGAGGAAAAGGTCGTCCGCATGTGCGCCTGTTCTGATAATAACTATGATTGGGAATTGGCTGACACGGATATGCATATGGAGATCGTCAGTATTTTAAATAATGAACGGATCAACAAGATCTATGAAAATAACTTATCCGAATTAATCCGCATCGGACAGTATTCTGTCAAAAATGGTATGGAGATCAAACATACCAACGATGATGCAAAGAAGATGGTCGAATTTATACGGAATGGTGATTATGAGAATGCCTATGAGATTCTGCGCTCCGAACATTTCGGAACCGGAAAGAGCAGTGCATTAAAAGGACGGGATTAATCCCGTCCTTTTTTCTATAATTCTACTTCAAACCGATAGTGCCCACTACCGATTTCTTGTCTTAAATTACCAATCTTTATTGTCGCCCTGGTATTCGCCGGCACACTGCATTCATAGATAACTTTTCCATCCACACGTTTCCAGCTGCTCTCAATTCTTCCTGCAGGAACTTCGATTCCACCAGATGCATCTTCAAATTCAAATATTTCCGGTTTTAAAATAAACCTCTGATATCCCGGATGGCCAAAATCCCGCTTAATTCCAAGTACAGATTCAAACAACCAGCATGCCACATCCCCCAGAACATAATCATTGTAATTATTCATCGATTCGTTCTGGTCTGCCGGATTGTTGTAACTTGGACTCTTCGTCTGCTTAATCAGCCGGTAGGCTTCTTCATGATGATTGGATCTGCTGAGCATCTTATTCAGTACTTCTGTACTGAAAAATCCAGTATGTACAGTATAATCCAGTTCTTTTGTCTTCTCCGCCAGAAGATTGATTGCGTGATACTTATTGTCATCAGTAAATGACCTGCAATCCAGACCAAGTACATAACTTCCCTGTGTATCACAAAGACTTCCATCTGAATTTAACGTCTTTCCGGTCTTATCATCCACGAAAATCTCATTCCAGAAACTTTTCGTCTGAATCTCCATCTCTGTATATTTTTCAATATCTTCAATATTCCCCAAAACTGCTGCAAATTCTTTCATAAGCGCTGCATTTCTGGCATGGAATGCATTGATGACCAGATATTTATCAGTATGATCGATCGCATAGAGATCTCCCAGACTACTCACATCCACAAGTCCCGGGAGGCCTAATTTTTCCATCTTATCCATCCAGGAATCCATCACTTCGTAATTTTCCCGGATAATCTGTGCATCTCCGTACTGTTGATATAATTCCCAAGTCATAACGATCAGCATACTCTCGCAGGTAATATCGCACTTGTTATCCTTCAACGGAACTACATTCTGGATTCTCTTATCACTCTGCTGCATCTGTCGCTTTGCTCTCATATTTCGCAGAAGATAATTCTTTACCGGTCCAAGATGCGCTGCTGTTTTTGCAAAAATATGTGTATCCCCGATCCAAAGTCTTCCGCTTTCTCCCTGCGGACATACCGTTGGCACCCCGATATAGCCGCCTTGCATATGTCTTCCAGCCGCCTCTGCCAGATGGTTCACCAGTTCATCATCGCAATGAAATGTTCCTGTAACCTCTGTAATATTTGACAGTTGGACTGCCTCTACTTCAGCAAGTTCCGGTGCAATATCTACTCCACAGATCTCCACATAACGAAATTTACGGATCATGAATTTCGGTGAAAATGTCATCTCCACATCACCCATCAGCACTTCATCTGTCTGGCACATAGTCTCTTTCTTTTCACCGTAACGGATCTTCACTTCCTGATCCAAATCTCCATGCAAAGTAATTCTGGAAATACCCGTAATCTGCTTTCCAAAATCATATACATAACAATCTTCTTCCGTCTGCTCTACTTCTACCGCTGTTTCCGTTCCACAGTATTTTACAGATGCCATTCTGGAACAGACAATCTCCGGGTTTGTCTCGCCTGCACAATAAGGTGCTTCTGTTATTACTTCAGGGCAACTCATCCCCTCTGCGCTAAATCCCGGCTTACTATATTCTTCACAGACACTCGCAAGATAGCCATCATATCTTTCTCCCTTTAAATCCTCCAGATACTGATACGGAGAATCGTCATATAACTGCCAGTGTTCTGCATCCGTAACGATAGTCTCTGTCGTATGATCCGTATAAGTGATATCCAGTTTTGCCATCACACTTGCTCTCGGCTCACAGAAACGTTCTTTTTCTTCCGCATATGTATAAAGATCTGTCCATTTCCCGGGGCCAACCATAAATCCAATACCATTAATCCCTGGTTTCAAGTCTTTTGTCACATCATAAGTCTGGTACATAATGTGATGTACAAACTGACTGATTCCGGTCGAACAATAAGCCTCACCCACCTGTACTCCATTGATCTTTGCTTCATAAATACCACGGGCAGACACGTATAATCTGGCTTTTTCCACTTCTTTATCTAACGAAATCTCTCTCATCAAAATATTGTATTTTTGGGTAGAAATTCCGCCAATCCATGCTGCCTGATCCCAGGCTGCCAAAGTTCCGTTCATAAGACCTGTCTCAAAATCTGTTGTGCCTTTCGCATAATCTCCGTCCTGATCCCAGACCTCTACGGTCACATAATATCTTGTCTGTGGCTTTAACGTCTCTCCGGCATATGTTGTTCCGATGCTTCGGCTACGGTTTAAAACTCCCGTATCCCAAACATCATTTCCATCTTCTGTCGTTCCCACATGGATCCGCATCTGTTTTTGAAGCATCGGCTTCTCCGATGAAAATTGCCATGATATCAATGGTTTTTTAATATCCAGACCCAATGGCCTGATTTCCTGATTAATCTTGATATTCTTAATCTGAAAGCCCATAATATTCCCTCCTGTTCTTACTTCTATACCCTTTTCTTTTTATAAAACTCTCTCTAACATTGTTCACAGGCCGCCAGTGCCGCAACAGCACCATCTGCCGCCGCTGTAATGAGTTGCCTTACTTTCTTGGTTCTGCAATCACCGGCCGCATAAATTCCTTCCACAGAAGTCATACAGTCTTCCCCTGCCACGATATACCCATCAGCGTCAAGTTCTACAACATCTTTAAACCTGTCATTCCCCGGAATCTGTCCGACCGCCATAAATACACCATCTACTTTTAGTTCGGATTTTTCTCCGTTCTTCTTATCTTCCAGTCTGATTCCTTCCACTGCGAAGTCTCCCTGCACTTCGGTCACCACATGATTCAGCACGAACTCAACATTTTCCTTTTCTTTTAACACTTCTACCAGATGCTGTTCCCCCCGGAACTCATCTCTTCTGTGGATCAAATAGACTTTATTACAATAGGTGCTGAGATAAGCTGCATCCTGAAGCGCAGTACTTCCGCCTCCGACTACCGCTACATCCATTCCTTTAAAAAATGCGCCATCGCACACGGCACAATACGAAACACCCATTCCGGTTAATTTTTCTTCTCCCGGAACGCCTAACTTGCGGTGCACCTGTCCTGATGCCAGGATCACTGTCTTACACAGGATCTCTTCTGACGCCGTAATCAGTATTTTTTCCTCTTTTGTATTACGAATCTCCGTCACACTGATCGTCTTGATCTCTGCTCCAAGATCCTCCGCCTGTTCTTTTAAAATCAATGCCAGCTCATTCCCCGATATGCCCTTAATCCCCGGATAGTTCTCCACATTTGAAGACAAAGTTATCTGTCCTCCCACTCCTGTTCCTTCAAAAAGAACCACTTTCTTCCCGGCGCGAGTTCCGTAAATTGCTGCTGTCATCCCGGCGATTCCACCACCTATAATTCCAATATCATACATCTATCCTTATCCTCCTATACAGAGTATCTTCCGATTCTGTACAACTTATCCTATTTTTCGCCCTTATAATGCTCCATCATATAAGCCATATATTTTTTATTATGATCTCCCAAATGATAAGCACCTCTGCTCAGGCACCAGTCTGACACCAGTGCTCTCTCGCACATTGCATAATATCTGGCAATCTCTGTCACTGAAACATCTCCTCTGATCTGTCCCCGATTCTGCCCTTCCTCAATGATCCGGTTTAGTAATTGGTAATAAACGCGATTCTGATCCAGCAAACAACTCTGACCGCTTGCCACCAGTTGCGTAGAATATAAGGATGTCAGAAGTTCCAAATTAACGCTTTCCTCCAGCCATTTGTGCACTTCATAATTCAGATATAACAATTTATCAAAACTGTTCATCTCAGGATCCATCTTTTCATCCAGCACTTCATAATATTCATCCAGCATCAGTGATAATGTATTTAAAAGTTCATCTTTCGTACTGAAATAATAATAAAAAGATCCCTTGGATGTCCCAGACAATTCTATAATGTCATCCACTGTTGTCTTATTATATCCTTTCTCATAAAATAACTGCCATGCCGCTGACACGATTTTATTCTTTGCACTCTTTTTTTCAGTTTCTTTTGCCATCTTTTATTTCTCCAATTTTATTAATATATCAAATCAATCCGCGGAAGATCAAACAATGACAACTGATCATCCCTGTTGGATGTAATTTTTCTCTCAGTAATCACTTCATCACCTTTCAAATGTCCGATCAGAAGTGGAGACTTTGGATCATGCTGTTCATATTTTCGGACAGCATTCTCTGCACTTCCGGTTCCGGTCGCATAGCAGTAACGACAGCCATGGATACAGGTATCATAAACTCCGATATCCAGACTCTCCACACAATTACAAAATTTGCGCTGTCCCATTGCTTTTTTCACGTCAAGACGATATCCTGTCAGTTTCTGGATACGTTCTCTGTCAATGCACGCTCCGGGCAAGATACCAAAACTTTTGAAATCTGCATTCTCTGCACAGGTATACACCGGCAAATGATAGTTTTTGGAAATCTTTCCAATCCCCGCTGCCAGTTTCTCCATGTCTTCTATCGCTAACTCTCCATATGGATTCTCTTTATATGCATCCACAAAACTGATCATACATCTGGTCGTCGCATTCTGAAGCCACCTGCACATCGTATCAAACTGATGCAGATGGTACTCCACCGTATACTTGCCATCCAGAAGGATTGGGTCAAATCTCCACTCCATCCTCTCTTTTCCCAGAATCTCACTCATCAGGATGAAACTTGCCATCACATCTTCAGTACATGGTACTTCCGGTTCCACATCTGCCCCGTAATCTGTGATCGTCACCTGAAAGCTATACTTGTATCCCATCTGATCCAGTTCCTTTAAATACGGGAGCATCGGTTCCGGATTTTTGGTCCAGAATACGATCATGTCGACCGTATCCGGTGACAATTTGATCCGTTGAAGTTTCTTCCGGTTATATGGATTTGGCACCAGCATCTCGCCTTCTCTCAGACGGTTCATAAACCATTCTGAATATAACGCCGGGATATCAGTTCTTCTACTCGCACTGATAATCATCTTCTATTCTCCAAAATTCTTCTTGATCAACTTACAATATTCTTCATACGCCGGCGCACCTTCAAAGTTCTCTCTTAATGCATCTCTTACTCCTTTGTAATACCAGCCGATAATTTTCTTATCCTTCATGCGGAATCTGTTCCACAGTTCTTCTCCTACCACCGGATAATCTCTGTCAATATCTCTCATATTCGACAATTTATCTGCCAGTCCTATCATCTGCACTTCCCGCTGTGCCGTCCGTATTTTTTGAATCGTTGTACTTTTTCTCTCTCTCCAGGTCTTACTCTTATCTTCGCTCTCCTGTGCTACCAGGGATGCCACCCGTTCAGAGAATTCTTCCGCCAGCACGTCTCTGGTCACTCCCTTACAATCTTCGATCGTATCATGCAGGATGGCGGCACTGATCACTTCTTCGTCCTTTGTCATGGAAGAGACAATATCTCCCACTTCCACCGGATGCACAATGTATGGTCTGCTCGTCCCCTTCCGAACTTGTCCTTCATGTGCTTTTGTTGCAAATCTCATTGCTTTATCAATCATCGGATTCTCCTTCTTGAGTAATATATTCCTGTTTTTTATTTGTTGTTCTGATATAACTCTAATATATTAATTTTATCATCCTGCACTTTAAATATCAATGATTCCTGGTATATAATGATCCCGTAAGGAGAATTTTATTATGCAAAAAACTGTATTCATTACCGGCGCTTCCCGCGGGATTGGGAAAAGTTGCGCCTTATTATTTGCCCGAAACGGCTATCACGTATTTTTAAACTGTAATAAATCAATGGAACAACTCTCAGAAGTTGCCGGCGCAATCCGTAATATCCCCGGTGCTTCCTGTACGCCGGTTCCCGGAGACGTTGGCGATCCAGATTCTGTTCGTGCGATCTTTCAGAAAATATATACAGAATGTGAACACCTGGATATTCTCATTAACAACGCGGGGATTGCCCACATCGGTCTTCTTCATGATATGACCGATAAAGAATGGATGCGAATCCTCAATGCCAACCTTTCCTCTGTCTTTTACTGCTGCCGAGAGGCAATTCCCGGCATGTTAAAGGTCCATTCCGGGCGCATCTTGAACGTTTCCTCCATGTGGGGAACTTCCGGTGCCTCCTGTGAAGCCGCCTATTCTGCCACCAAATCCGGTGTTAACGGGCTTACAAAAGCACTGGCAAAAGAGCTGGCCCCAAGCAACATCCAAGTCAATGCCATTGCGTTCGGCGTCATCGATACGGAAATGAACGGACAGTTGGATGAACAAGAACGTGCCGCTCTTGCCGACGAGATTCCTGCCGGGCGCTTTGCACCCCCCGATGAGGCAGCACAAATGATCTGGGACAGCGTCCATACACCGGGATATATGACCGGACAGATCATTGGTTTTGACGGTGGCTATCTGTAATCTTAACCATTCACACCGACTTAGCCCCTCATATCAACATACGCATATGCAAAACGAGATACCAAAAGCAGTTCGCCATCTTTGGTATCTCGTTTCTCTTTTGTTCTATTTCATCTCTAATACGACCGGGCAATGATCCGATCCCATAACATCTGTCAGGATCTTTGCATCCACCAGTCTATCTTTCAGGTTCTCAGATACACAAAAATAATCAATCCTCCAACCTGCATTTTTCTCTCTTGCCTTGAATCTGTAAGACCACCAGGAGTAAATCCCTTCCGTATCCGGATAGAAGTAACGGAATGTATCCACAAATCCAGCCTCTAAAAGTGCTGTGAACTTACTGCGTTCTTCGTCTGTAAATCCGGCATTCTTGCGGTTCGTCTTCGGGTTCTTAAGGTCGATCTCCTGATGAGCCACATTCAGATCTCCACAGAATACCACCGGTTTCTTCTCTTCCAGCCCTTTTAAATATGCAAGAAAATCATCCTCCCACTGCATACGGTAAGAGAGTCTTGCCAACTCACTCTGTGAATTTGGTGTATACACCGTCACAAAATAGAAATCTTCAAATTCCAGAGTGATCACACGCCCTTCATGGTCATGTTCCTCAATCCCAATTCCATAAACTACCGCCAAAGGTTCTTTCTTTGTAAAGATTGCCGTTCCGGAATAGCCTTTCTTCTCAGCATAATTCCAATACTGATAATACCCCGGTGTCTCAAGATCAAGCTGCCCTTCCTGCATCTTAGACTCCTGAATACAGAAAATATCCGCATCCTGTTCTTTAAATACATTCTCAAAGCCTTTTTTTACACAGGCACGCAACCCATTTACATTCCATGATATAAACTTCATATCGTGTAATCCTCTCTCACTGATTTATCCTGACTTAATAATATACTTTTCTAAGGAACAACCCTCTCGCCGGTGCTAAAAATCCTGCAAGACTGCGATCCTCTGCTGCGATCACCACCGGAAGCATCGACGCATCTCTCTTTCCTGTTCCGATCTCTAAAAGTGTTCCCGTAAGTATCCGGACCATATGATATAAAAATCCTGTTCCATAATAAGTGATCCTTACTTTCTCTCCGGAGCTTACGATCTTAATATTGGTAATCCGTCTTACCGGATCTTTGCACTCTTTATCATCGGTAAAACTTGTAAAATTCTTCGGCCCGATCAGATACGGCACCGCATTTCTCATCGCCTCTATGTCTAATTTTTCCGGATAATGGTAGCAATACCTTCTTGAAAATACATCCGGTTTTTCTCTGCAATCTATATAATACTCATACTTCTTGCCCTTGGCACTCTTTCTCGCATGGAATCCATTCTTTACCAGTTCCACTTTTACGATTCGGATATCTTCCGGCAGATACCGGTTCAAAGAATCTCTGAGTTCTCTTACATCATACAATCTGGAAAGCTTTACGCTCGCCACCTGTCCACGGGCATGTACCCCCGCATCCGTACGTCCTGATCCATCAATCTGGACTTTATAGCCTACCAATTTGCTCAGACTCCACTCCAAAATAAACTGAATGGTATTATCTGTGGTCGCCTGACGCTGCCATCCCTGGTATCTGCTGCCATCATAAGAAATGGTCAACTTATATGTTCTCATACATTATCATCCCATCTGTCTGTACTACTATCGTCCTTAATGACGCCCTCTTACTTTAATATCTTTTTCAATTCATCCATAAATGTATTCACATCCTTAAACTCTCGGTATACAGATGCAAAACGTACATAGGCAACCTCGTCTAAGTTCTTTAATTCTTCCATGACAATCTCGCCAACCAGGCTGCTCGGAATCTCTTTTTCCTCTCGACTAAATATCGCTGTCTCTATTCGATCAATGACCTCTTTGACCGATTCTGTAGAAACCGGTCTCTTATAACATGCCCTCAATATTCCATTCTCAATCTTACTTCTGTCATAGTTCTCCCGGGTATTATCCTTCTTGATAATCAAAAGCGGAATCGTCTCCACCTTCTCATATGTTGTAAAACGCTTACCACAGAAATCACAGAGGCGACGTCGCCTGATGGCAGTTCCCTCGTCAATTGGTCTGGAATCTATTACTCTTGTATCTAAATGATTACAATATGGGCACTTCATTCTGATCTGATCCTTTCAAAATAAATACTCTTAACATTACTAGTATATCTGTTACCGAAACATAAGTCAATTTACCAATTTATTTTTTCGGCTTTTCCTCATGAATTTCAACCAAAATAATGTCTTCGCCGATTTTTTTCACACAGCAAAACGGTATCACATACTCAGACCCATCGCTGAACAG
Source organism: uncultured Lachnospiraceae bacterium (assembly GCA_934351835.1). Taxonomy (GTDB): domain Bacteria; phylum Bacillota; class Clostridia; order Lachnospirales; family Lachnospiraceae; genus CAKRJP01. The sequence goes on along the minus strand of CAKRJP010000001.1, from coordinate 33,428 downwards.
TCCTCCCATTTTCCCACACTTTGGAATAATGATTGCCTCTATACATCCTTTACATTCATCCAGAATGAGATCCACAATGTATCCCAGTCTTTTCCCGTCACATGCATTCACAACTTCCTTGCACTTCAATTCGCAAAACCGCACGATCCCACCCCTTTTTAACGCCTCACCGCCTGAATTGAGCAGGCTGCCACCTACTCAATTCGTATACACAAAGTACCGCATATACTACTTACTGTCAGTATATGCGGCACTCTATCTCGTTGATTCTGATCTTAAAGTCTCAGACTCTGTGATCTTCAATCTCTTATTCTTCTGTTTCCTTACGGATTACTGTTCCGGTCTTTCCTTTCATCGCGTCTTTCAGGCACTCAAAAGAAGTGATCAACGCACTGCGTCCTTCCCTCTTTTCGATAAAAGATACGGAAGCGCTGAATTTCGGAAGCATATTATAAATGCCAAAATGGCCTTCTTCCATGTATTGTTTGGCCTCTTCCAGACTAATCTCACCTAAGTCTTCTTCTTCCGGACGTCCCATATTGATCTTTACCTTCTCAACACTGGTCAGTATGATCAGTTCATCTGCATCAATCTCCTCTGCAAGTTTACCGGCAGCCAGATCTTTCTCTATCACGGCGCTGGCACCTTTTAACCGGTTATCCTGCTCAAGTACCGGGATTCCGCCGCCTCCACAGGCAATGACCGTCTGATTTGCATCTAACAATGCTCGAATCGCATCAATCTCAATGATTCTTACCGGATTCGGTGCAGATACAATACGTCTGAATCCTTTCCCAGGTTCTTCTACCACAAAATTTCCTTTCTTGCGCTCTACTCCTGCCTCTTCCGCATTCATATAACGTCCCAGTACTTTTGTTGGCGTATAGAAAGCTTCATCGTAAGGATCCACTACAACTTGCGTCAGTATCGTACTGACAGTCCGATAAATACCTCTTCCAATCAATTCTTCTCGAATTGCATTCTGAAGGTCATAACCGATATAGCCCTGACTCATTGCCGAACATACAGACATCGGAGCCGCCGTATATTCCGGATGCTCTTTTCCAAACTCGTTCATTGCAGTATGTATCATTCCCACCTGCGGTGCATTGCTGTGGGTGATCGCCACCTGATATCCAGCCTCGATCAGATCAGCAATCGCCTTTGCTGAATTCTTCACTGCTGCCAGCTGTTCCGGCATAGTATTTCCCAATGCTCTATGTCCTAACGCCACTACCACTCGTTTCTTCATGATTCAATCCTCTGCCTTTCTTTCAAACTAGAATTCCTACCATATTTTAAAAAGTAAAATTTTAAATTTTTAATCACAATTCTAATTATCATTCAACACAAGGATTTTGTCAAATGATTCTTCTATAAAATCTTCCGGAAATCTAGGGTAATTCTATCTGCTTTTCATCAATACGTATCCGCTCTAATCTGGCAATTCTCTGATCCAGTCCATTCTCCGTCAGATAACGGTAAACACTTTTCGGCACCAGTGATGACCAGTCCTCACCCAAAGCAATATGTCTTCGGATCTCAGAACTCGTGATTCCCTTTTCTGATACGTCTTTTCTCCATAAAACTTCCACCGGGACTCCAAGTTCCTGCAAAATCTTATATTTTTCTTCACCCCATGCATCATAAATTGTAAGATAATAGACTGCATCCTTCGGTGAATAGTTCAAAATGTATTCCGGTGTATTGATCGGAAATGGAATGATATCATATTCAGACTCCGGCACACCAAACTCCGCCATTGCCCCGCGTATCATCTGAAAACGTTCAAAATATGTCAATGGATTAGAAGATTTCTCCGAACGTCTGATATCGTTCGGAGAATCCTTTGTATGCATTGTATCCGGATTGGAAATTCCGATATATAATTTTTCACAACGCATCTTCGCTGCCAGAATATATTCCATGTGTTTTAAATGAAGTACCTGAAATCTTCCATGTACTACTCCTGTCTTTACCATATATTCTCCTTTATTTCACCATTGCGATCAGTGCATCTTTATCCTGTGCGCCAACTGCTCTGTTTGTAACTTTTCCATCTTTGAATACATAGAACATCGGAATAGACATTACACGGTACTCTCTTGCAAGTTCCGGTTCTGCATCTACATCTACTTTGCACACCTTCACATCTGTAAGCTCATCTGAAAGTTCCTCCACAATCGGCGCCACCATCTGGCAAGGACCACACCATGTTGCCCAGAAATCAATCAGTACCGGTACTTTTGACTCTAATACTTCTTCTTTAAAATTATCTTTTGTCAAATGAACGATTGCCATAATCTATCTCTCCTTTTTGTCTAAATTTTTCGTTAGTATTTGCCATGTATCATGGTTTCATAATACACTCTGACTATAATTTCCTCGACAAATTATGTCAACCCATTTGCCGTATTTAATTCCAGTGGCTTTCCATCTAAAATGGCCGTCACCAGTCGGTCACCGCCATCATACACTAATTTTAATGAGAAGAATTCTGCATCTTCTTTCAGCAGTCTGAGAAAGATTTTATCTCCCTCCCACAAATTAAGAGTTTCGAGCTTATCGATATCTACCCATTCCAATTCTCCTTCATCGCACGGAATTGGCTTGCCTTCGAAACCATCTGCTGTAAATAGTGACATATATTCTGTCACACCGCCTCCGGAAATAAAAGTGACAATTCCTCGAAAACGATAAGACGTCAACGTATATCCGGTCTCTTCTTTTACTTCTCTAAGGAGACATTCATCCGGACTTTCATCCGCTTCAAAGTGACCACCCACGCCGATCCACTTGTCTTTATTTACATCATTTTTCTTTACAGTACGGTGAAGCATCAGATACTTCCCATCGCGCTCAATATAACACAGGGTACTTAATCCAACCATTGTATTCCTTTCTTCCGGAATTCTACGGCCTTAATCCAACAGATTTTTTGCTTTGGTATAGTTAAACACCGGACCTTCCAGACATACATATGTCTCGTTGATCTTGCAGTGTCCGCATTTTCCAACCGCGCAGGACATCTTTCGTTCAAAAGATACCCAGATTTTGTCTTCCTGCACCCCGTTTTTCAGACACTCCAGGGCAGTAAAATTCATCATAGCCGGAGGTCCGACGATCACTACATTATAATCATCAAAACTATCAAACGGTACTTCTTTTACATACTGGGTGACAAATCCCTTATGGAATCCCGGTGCATCCGTATTATCCAGACAATAAATTGTGTGGAACTTCTTACTGAATTTTTCAAGTTCCTCTGTAAATAATACTGCATCCGGCTCTTTAAATCCAGCGATCAGATAAACATCTTTGCAAATATCCGGATGGTTATAAAAATGATTCAATGTAGTCTTTACCGGTGCCATACCTGTACCGCCACAGATAACTACCAGGTTCTTGCCCTCGAACTGCTCCACCGGAAATGCATTTCCGTAAGGTCCTCTCATAAACAGCATCTCTCCAGGCGCAAGTCCGAAGATACCTTCTGTCAGTCTTCCTACTTTACGGATGGTAAATTCCACATATCCATTTCCTTTTCCACTGACCGAAATCGGTGCTTCTCCTACCTTTGGGATAGAAAGCTGGAAGAACTGTCCGTTTTTCGTTGGAATATCACATTCCACACGAAATGTATACTCTGCTTTTGTTTCCTTCAAAATCTGTAAAATTTTATGTGGTTTTGGAAGCATAATATTTTCCATATTCTATTTCTCCCCCTTTGCCTGTTCTAATGCATCATGGAATCCATTTACAGTATCTATAAATGAAATATCTCTTGAGCAGCGTTTAACGCAACGACCGCAGCCCACGCACATATTTTCGCCTTCATCAAAACGTTTTCCATAGTCATACATCTTATGCAGCGCCTTAAAACGCATATTAGCTCCGGCCGTCTTTCTGGCTCTTCCCCCACCGGCCGTCATGGTAAAGGTGTCTAACATACAGGAAGACCACACTCTCCGCCGCTCTCCTTCTTTACTGGTTTCATTATAAATAATGTCCACTGTGTCAAAACAGCTGCAAGTCGGACAGACGGTATTACAACTTCCGCAGCCAATACATTTATCATCAAATGTATTCCAATATTCCAAATTACTGGCAGTTTTTAGATCTTCTTTACTTTCAATAACCGGAGGTGTCACTTTCTTTACATTCTCTATTACATATTCCGGTGTAAATTCACACTTCGGAAGATTTTCAAAGGAATAAGCAAAATGATCATCTTTCACCTGAAGCTTTACCGTATCTTCTGAAATACGGATCGCCATGCTGTAATCTTCTGTATAATTGGAGTTCATAGAAACACAGAAGCAATTCTCATGGCTCTCGGTGCACTCCATCATGATCACTTTTACTTTTTTGCGAAGTCTTTCATAATAAACATCTGCATGTCCACCATTCTTTAAGAAAATATTATCCAGTCTCCGCATTGCATTAATATCACACGGTCTTAAGAACAACAACAGACCTTTCTCGTCTTTTACTTCACTCTCCACGCAATCAGTCTCTGTAAAATAGAACATCGTCTGCATAACCGGATAGTATATTTCTTTCGCCGAAAAATCTGATGGACGGTCCAACACGATTTCTGATATAGACTCTATCTCCTGATAGCGGACTATATCTTTTCCTTTCACTCCACGGTTCTTTACCACCTTTGGTGCATAGATATGGTAATCCTCTTTCCAGGACTTCATAAGCTCATCCATCTGTCCCGGTGTAATTACATAGCTTGCTATGTCTTTTTCAGTGGTTTTCTGTGACATTTCCTCAATCAGTTCTTTATCCATCTCAAGATATCCCAGTAACAGATTTCCCACTGCTTTATAAAATTCTGTCCGCGCATAGGTCTCAATATCTGCCACAAATCTGTCTGTCCAGTTTAAGAGGTGCTCTTTCAAAAATACCATCTGTTCTTCTAACAACACACGGGTATCTTCTTTGCCATACTGTCCACAAAGATATGCCATGAACGCAAGTTCCATCGCAACATGATCTTCTTTGATATCTGACTGGTCACTTTTAAGTTCCAGCCCCCGCTCTGCATAGATTTTTCGTACTTCATCCCAGGCTTCCTGCATCACAAGTCTACTCTTGCCGGTATAAACAGACTCATACGGAAATGCTGCATTTCCTTTGACTTCTCCCGCTGCCAGGAATACTTTCGCATAATCTGCGGAAAGTTCATCCAGCAAATGTTCAGTATCCATAATCTTTGTATTCTTAAAAAATTCTTCCAGCCCCTGATATCCTGCCTGCATCTTCGATTGGCCGATATTCTGCGGATATTCCATGTTTACAAGCTGTCCCAGAAGTTCTTTCGAAATCTCTTTTTCAAAGATGCGTGATAAAAACTGATAAAAGGAAGCCCGGTTTTTCATGATCGTAACTTTATTTACCATCTGATTTCCCCCCTCCTTGTCTCTAAGATATCCTGCGGCATTACATCCTGCCATGTATCGTTCTTCAAAATATAGCGGACGGAAGGTTCATTTCCAAAATCTCTCAACTGGTAAATGTTCTCCTCGCCGGCTTCTTTTAATAATTTTGATACTTCACTGTCCGGATCATTGATATCTCCCACATGCAATGCTCGTCCTGTACAATTCTTCACACATGCCGGCTGCTCGCCCTCTGCACGGAGTTCCTCACACATCGTACATTTATCCATTACTCGTAATTCTTCATTAAATGTATTTACCTTATAAGGACAGGCATTGTGACATGTCTTACATCCAATACAGATATTCTGATCTATCAGAATGCTTCCATCTTCTTCATTCACATGACATGCTCCTGTCGGACAGACTTCCACACAAGTCGGATTTTCACATTGCTGGCACATCACCGGCAGAAAATACATCTGGATATCCGGATATTCTCCTGTTGGTCCGATCGTTTTTACGGAAGTTCTGCCCGAACCAAGAGCTACCTGGTTCTCCATCTTGCAGGCTACCTGACAGCCTTTGCAGCCGATACAACGGTCTACTTCCACTACAAATGTCATCTTCTTCATGATTATTCCTCCCTCTTCGTAAGATCCGGTGTCGCTTCTGAAGGTGTCGGGAGCCATGGTTTGAAATCTTTCGGCTCTAACCAGATTCCTTCCGGTGCACTCTTTGCACGGTAAACTTTTACCAGATAACCTCTCAGTGTATAAGTTCCCATAATATCATTGTAAGGGCCTTCTGATCTGGAGAGGACGTTGACATTCATATCCTGCCATCCGTGGGTCTTGTCATTTAATTTTTCCGGGTTCCAGAAACGTTCCATATAGACGGTTCCCGGATTGATTCCTGTGGTTACATGGGCGATTCCGCGGACTTTTCCACGCTGTGATTCTACCCATACCCAGTCATTATCTTCAATATCATATTTCTCTGCGGCTTCCGGATGGATCCATACTTCCGGTGCCGGATAGATTTCTCTTGTAAGCGCAACATTACGCAGCGTACTGTGATGGAAATATGGAAGTCGTCCATTAGTCATTACCAGTGGATATTCCTTTGATACTTCATCAGCTCTCTGCGGACTCTCTGCCGGTTCCATATAATATGGAAGCGGATCATAATCTTTGGACGCCGGTGGAAGTTTGTAGATACTGTACGGTCTTCCGGTCCTTCCCAGCTTGATCATGCTCTCTAAGTAAAGCTCGCATTTCTTCGAAGGTGTCTTAAATCCCTTTGGCTTTCCTTCATTTCGCTTATCCGGTTTCAGATATACATAGTAGCTTCTGTACTGGTCTTCTGTCATATACTCTACCGGAGCCACTTTCTTTAACTCATCCCAGGTATAACCGGTACGCTCCAGGTTCGCATCCAAAAGTTCTTCCATGGAATCCCAGTAAGGAAGATCCCATCCCATGTATTCCGCATCAAAGGCTTTCTTACACTCTTCATCTCCAAGTTCTGCACAGCGCTTTGCGATCTTTGACCAGATCATCGCCTCGTTCATCGTCTCCCAGAGATGTGTCGTTGCCTGTCTTACCATCAGCTTGTTACAGCTTTCCACGATCATGTCTGTCTCCAGCCATTCTTCTGTCGGAAGCAACATATCTGCATACGCTGAAAATGAAGTCGGATACATATACATATGTACAATAAAATCTACATTCTTACTTGCCTCTGCCCAGGCTTTGGCATTGGCCACGTTGACCAGTTTATTACCGGAACGCTCTAACCAGACTTTGATTGGATACGGATTCCCCGTCTCCATGGCATGTAAGATCGTCGGTGCATGGGCGGCCAGCCACATATGAAGTCCCTTGTACTCGGTTCCTCCCAGACGTTTCTTAAACTGCTCTTCGGAAATCTTGCCCATTGCAGGAGGCACCAGATAGACACTGAACTTGGTAGCGTGGGCTGTCTGGAATCTCTGAAGCAAAGATCCCGGCTGCTCTACATTTCCCATCAACAGATCGATGATTGCTGCACCCATGGCTGCCTGCACGGAGTTCGGCGACTGGTCCGTCGCAACACCGATACAGAGTCCACCCGGTGTATTCTGGGTAAATGTAAGGATTGCTTTCTCGATCATATCTTCTCTTAATGTACAGATCTTCGCTCCTTTTTCCAGTGTATATTCATCCACACGCTCTTTTAACATGCGGAATCCTGTCTTGTAAACCACTCCCTCAATCTCGTACTCGCCATCTAATTCCACGTCTAATTCATCATTCCACGGATATGGAAGTGGCTGTGGGCTGTTGGTCTTTTTATCCCACACCATAAATGTATCCGGCACACCTCTCTGGGTACTCTTCTCGGCACGCCACAGCATCTTCGTCTCTGTATTGACCAGATACGGAAGGTTCGTCCATTTTAAAACGAAATCATAATTATATAAGTTATTCTCAAGCATATAGCGGATCCAGGTCATCTGTAACGCCACATCGGTTCCCGGGCGTATCGGCAACCATACATCAGCCTTTGCCGCATCCGGAGTCAGTCTCGGATCGATAACCACCGTCTTTACCCCTTTGGCTCTCAGTTCTACCAGTGCGCCTCCGCCACAGGCTGGACAGGAATAAGATGGATCCGTTCCCCATAAAACGATAGATTTCATCGTCGGATTCTCATTGAAATAAATCTCTTTGGAGTTGGAGTCTGCGATACTCGGATCAGAACCGCCGTACATCATATCGTAGGCCAGCATACGAGGCAGATAGCACTGTGCGCATCCAGGTTCAAACCAGTTTGGTGTTCCGAAAACGTTGCAAAAACGTGAAACGCTCCAAAACTCCGGATTTCCTCCGCCTCCGGTGGAACAGACAAGACTCTCTGCCCCATACTCTTTTTTCATATCTTCCAGCTTATGAGCAATCGTATCAATCGCTTCATCCCAGGTGATACGTTTCCACTTGTTCTCTCCACGCTCACCCACACGTACCAGTGGATACTTGTTGCGGTTCGGATTGTAGAGCACATGAATTCCTGATAATCCTTTTGCACACAGACGGCCCTTGGTCATAGGGTCCTCCGGATTACCTTCCACCTTGATCACTCTGCCATTTTTCACTGTAGCGATCACTCCACAGGCTGCGATACAGGCACGGCAGCATGTTTTTATCTTCACCACAGAATCTTTCGATTCTTCAGACTTCTGCATACGTGTTAATGTATTGGACTGATCTTCTATTTTTATATCAGAAGCAATCGAAGTTGCCTTCAAAAAATCAATCGTTCCCAATTGTTTTTCCCCCTTTTCACTTTGTCTGCATTTTTTAGTTCATGCGACCTATTTCCATTATAGGGTAACTGATTTTATATTACAAGTTAATTCTTTGACATTATTGATACCGCATTACAAAAATTTAACATAAATTTGATGACATCCTTTCCATGGAAGAAGTATAATATTTAATGGAATGAAATGTTTAAAGAGGAGGTGACACGATGACGAAAAAAAATCCAATTACCAAAGAATCTCAAAATAAGAAAAAACGACCGGAAAAAGTTCAGAAAAAAATTGACCGTATTGCTGCGTCTGTAAATGACTCCAGTTATCAGTTAAAAAGCCAGTGTGCGATTGACATTCTTCTTGCAAAACTGCAAATGATCAATGCCGAATTATCCAAAGCGAAAGGTCGTACCGTCGTAAATCAGCTAAGCAGCCGTATCAAATCTGCTGAAAGTATTTATGGTAAATTAGTCCGCAAAGGATTTAAAACAGATTTCAAAACTGCACAGAAAAATCTGAACGATCTGGTGGGTGTGCGTGTAGTATGTCCATTTGAAGATGAGGTCTATGAAGTTGCCGCCCGTTTAAAAGCACAGGGTGATATTGAAGTGATCAAAGAAAAAGACTATATCAAGACTCCAAAGAAAAATGGCTACAAAAGTCTTCATTTGATCGTAGATATTCCGATTTATTTTGGAGAAACTTTCCAAAAAGAAAGAGTTGAGATACAGTTTCGAACAACTGCTATGGACTACTGGTCTATTCTGGATTACCAGTTATTTTACAAAAGAGATGTCGACGACAGCGATAAGATCGCCGCAGAACTGGAGCAGGCTGCCGAGGACATCGCCAAACTTGATGCACGTATGTTAAAACTCCGCAATAAGATTGAGAAATACGACATCGTAAATCATACTTACATTTAAAGTTTTATCCATTGCTTACAATCATTACAGACTGCCTGAATATCATTGATCAGTTTTGAGGTATGATATCCATCCGCAACTGCATGATTTACATAGACAGAAAATGGCAACAGCATCTTCCCGTTCTTCTCTTCATATTTTCCAAATGTGATGATCGGGAAATACATATGATTCGGACCGGGCGTATCATGACTGATACTTGTATAATGCAGCCATGGTGCACAGGAAATCGGTGTAAAAGCAGCCGGTTTTCCTTCTTTTGCCTTGATTCCCTTAACTTTTTTACAATGTTTCATATCAGATACAGCGGAAGGATAGAATCTCTTAAAATCCTCATCATATGCTGTCCAGATATCTGAAAACGTCTGATCGTCTTCATGGAAGATCGTATAGGAAGGATGGCAGATATCATAATATCCTAACTTACCATCTTCATCTAACGCCATTCGAAATTCCTGATTCTGATTAATTCCCTGCATGATCGCATACACCATGACCGGATAAAATTTAAGTTCTTTTTTCTTGCATCGTTTTAAAAGTTTCGTGATATCCAGTTCTACATTTACCTGATAACAGGTCTTAATCTTCTCTTCATAATACTCATAGTGTTCTCTTCTCGGCCATGTCTCCATGTCTATCTTATGAAACATAAGACTCCCTCCTATCTTTGTCTGTTCTTCTCATATTCCTTCAGTGCATCCAATGCCTGGTCTCCTATCAGATATAAACTTACAATATTAAACAATGTCATCAGACCGATTCCCACATCTCCTAAATCCCACACAAACGTATATGCAGCAATTCCTCCGATGAACAGCATCACAAGAGCCAATATCTTATATGCAGTCTGCCAGCCCCATTTATCTCCAAAAAGATACGCCACATTTGATCTTGCATAAAATAAGATTCCAAGGAAAGTGGAAAAACTGAACAAAAACAATGTAACCGCAATAAAAATCACACCAAATCTTCCCATATGATAGTTCATAGCAGTCTGTAAAAGTTCCATTCCTGACTTTCCTGCCAGAAGTTTCTCCGGTGCCAGCAACATGATCATCGCTGTACAAGTACAGATTACGATTGTATCAATGAAAACACCCAGTGACTGCACCAGACCTGCCTTGACCGGAAGATCACACTCAGCTGCCGCAGCTGCACATGGTGCAGAACCGGAACCTGCCTCATTCGAAAAAAGCCCCCGCTTAATTCCATTCATAATCACTGCTCCAAATCCTCCCGCTGCCACCTGACGGATTCCAAAGGCCTCTTCAAAAATCCTTGAAAATACCATCGGCAGACTTCCGATATGAGTCACAATAATAAATATTGTAATTCCAAAATAAACCACAGCCATCACCGGGACCATAAGATCCAGTACCTTCACCGTTGCATTCTTCCGGAGTACAATAACTGCCGCCAGTGCTACCAGAACCACAGTCGTATAGATCGGCGGAATTCCAAAGGCATTTTCAAAAGAAGACGCCACAGAATTGCTGATTACCTGGCTGATCCCACACCAGCAGATCAGACCGGAAATTGCAAATAGCACCGCAATCAACCTATGCTTTTTCTTCTTTCCCCGGCGTTCTTCCATATAATTATGAATATAGTACGCCGGCCCGCCACGGAATCCTCCGTAAAGTGGATCTTTTTCCTTATGGATCTGTGCCAGTGTCGCCTCCACAAATGCAGTGGATGAACCCAGAAGAGCTGTCACCCACATCCAGAACACTGCTCCCGCACCGCCGGCGGAAACGGCTGCCACAACGCCGACCAAATTCCCCATTCCCACACGGGTAGCCGTTGACACGACCAATGTCTGAAAGGTGGAGAGACTACTTTTTTCCCCCTTCTTTTCCGTCAACGCCCGAACCATATCCGAAAACAAACGAAGCGGCAGCATCCTTGTTCTTATTGTAAAATAAATTCCCGCCGGAATCAAAAAGATGATCAAAAGCGAAATTCCAAGACTGCTCCCACCGGGAAGTGGTATCGTTACAAAATCTCCCCATAAAAAATTATATACGGCTTCAATTATATTAATTATCATTTATAAATATTTCCTCTCATTAATCTATCAGATCATTCTGAAAACGGGACAAATGTTCATATGGCAAGATCAAGCGTCCCCGAAACAAGCCACAGCCATCGTTGATCAGGCTGTTATTTACCGCTGCAAACATATTAACATCTAATTCTGACAGATTAAGCCCAAGAAGTTTTCTTCCACGCTCATAAGCCTCATCAAAATAAATGCATTCACCCTCCGGTATCAGATCCCTCCTGGTCCTTTCTGCCTCCTGTGCCTTCTCATATCCTATATGATTCGCCGCCCCGATCTCTGCGATATCATCCATCCTTTTCGTGCGAAGCTGCACCTCCGTATAACATTTGGCACTGTCATCAAAAAATGTCACATGCAAAGACTGGTAATTATCTCCATCCTCTCCACAGACATAATCCCGATAATAGGGACGCACCACATCATCCATCATGGATGATGTACTCTCTTTGATCCCTCTTGCATGCTCCGTCGTAAATCCATGTTTTTCCAGAAATCCCGGAAGTACATTTGCAATCTGATATAAATATTTTATTTCTTCTTCCTGTATATCCTCCCCAGGTTTTAAATGACACTTTGGAAGTGATATCACAATCCGGTAGGCGATCAAATCCCTGAAACAACTCAATCGTTCTTCCATTTCCTCCACCGAAGGATAACATCCATGTTCTATATAATAAGAATAAATATATTCCACAATGTATCCGTTGAACTTCTCTTCCGCGCGGATCAGAGATTTTATCCTGCCCTTGAAAGTAAACGCAAGAAACGGATATTCTTTTGCCATATATTTATAAAACTCCCTCATCTTCTGGGATTGTGCCGTCAGGAAATCATTATGTTCTAACAAATCTTCAATCTGCAATAAAAACTTACTATGTATCTTATCTATCTCATTATGATTCTTCTCTGCATCTCTCTGCAACGCAGCACTGTATTTCTGTATGATCTTCAGCACTGTATCTCCGGAATACAGATAATCATTCAGTGTAATCATCTATGTCACTCCCTGCTTGTATACTTTAGTAAACTATCTTTTATTTTAACAGATTTTCTTTATGAGAAAAAGCTTGTATTTCACGTATGATCTGATATAAAATTAACATTGAGTCTATATATTAACAAGTGGGAGGAAATGGTATGTTAAAAGACAAGGTAGCAATCGTAACCGGCGGTACCCGCGGAATCGGTTACGCAATTGTGAAAAAGTATCTGGAAAATGGAGCAAAAGTAGTATTATTCGGTTCCAGAGAAGAGACCGTATCAAAAGCACTTGCTTCTTTAAAGGAAGAAAATGCAGACTGGGAGGTTTCCGGTGCATGGCCAAATCTCGGAGACGCAGAGGCCGTTGCGAAAGAAATCGAAGCCGTAAAGGAGAAATATGGAAGGATCGACATTCTTGTAAATAATGCCGGAATCTCTGATGCAACTCCGATTGATTCTTACACCGCTGACCAGTTCAATAAAGTAATGCAGTTAAATGTCAATGCAGTAATGAACGGAATCATGCCTGTTGTAAAAATCATGAAAGAACAGGGTGGCGGATGCATCTTAAATACAAGTTCTATGGTCAGCATCAGTGGACAGCCTAGCGGTGTCGCTTATCCAACCAGTAAATATGCAGTAAACGGATTGACCTGGTCTCTGGCCAGAGAACTGGGGCCAAGCAATATCCGTGTAAATGCCGTTGCACCTGGAATCACAAAGACTGATATGGTAGCCGCACTTCCAAAACAGGTTATCGAACCAATGATCAATATGATCCCTCTTCGCCGTATCGGTGAGGCAGAGGATATTGCAAATGCATTCCTGTTCCTTGCAAGTGATATGGCAAGCTACGTTACCGGCGAAATCTTGTCTGTAGATGGAGCAATGAGAAGTTAGAACTTACAACCTAAATCAAAAAAATCCCTCCTCAGTACAGTTTTCTAGTTTAGTACTGAGAAGGGATTTTTTCAAGAGAACGTTTATTAGACAGTTCTTTTTCTCGTTGTCCAGTAAAATGTACCCACAAATATAATTCCTTTTACGATGGATGTCACTGATAATGCCCACCAGATTCCTTCCAGCCCCAGTGATGTTGCACTGAGGATGACTGCCAGCGGGATTCTTGCACTGGTAAACAAAATACTGATCACACTGCAAAGATGGGTTTTACCCAAACCAGACAATGCCCCCACAGTCATTAACTCCACACTCATAAATGCCTCGCTGAACCCAATGATGACCAGATATCCTACAGCAATAGCGATCGCACTTGGCTCATGGAAGAAAATCTCTGCAATTGCCTTTGGTGCAAACACGAAAATTGCTGTAATGAACAGTCCCCAGCTCCCTACACTCCAGAGTGCCGCTTTATAGCCTTTCCTTACTCGGTCCATCTTACCTGCACCGTAATTTTGTCCAATAAATGCATTTAAGGCTGCTCCGAATCCATCTGCCGTATTCCATGAAACAGATTCTATCTGACCGCCGACTCTCTGGGTGGCCACTGCCTCCGCTCCGAATCCCGAGACCATACGGGTCAGTATCATTGAAATTCCACAGTATGCCATTCCCTGGATCGCTGTTGGAATACCGATCTTACAGATTCCACCCAGATATCTGGATGGGATTCTGGCAAATATTTTTATCCCTTTTAAAACATTTTCCATTTTCTGCTGCAAGATACCGATAACCATAATACTCATTACAATCGCCTGTGCTGTTACCGTTGCAATTGCGGCTCCATCTACCCCAAATTTCTTTATCGGTCCAAGTCCCAAGATCAATAGAGGATCCAGTATCATATTTGTCACAAGTCCTATTAAATTTGCTATAAATGGAGTCTTTGAATCGCCCTGCGCCGTATATATTCCGGTCAACGTTAATGATAAAAAGGAAAATACAATAAGGCCACATGCTATTTTAGTATAGGATAATGCGGCGCTCAACGCTTCTGGATCCTGCAGCTTGAAAAAACCTACCAAAGGATGCAAAAATAGTAATACAATACCCGCAAATAAAAGTCCCATAATGATCGCAAGCTGCACTGCGGCCTGTGCATATTTATGTGCTTCTTCTCGATCTCCGCGACCGATGCACTGTGCCACCTGCACCTGTCCGCCCATTCTCGCCATCGACGCCAATCCCTGTGACAGCCAGGTGAACATTCCGCCCACACCGACTCCTGCAACTGCCTTCGCCCCAAGAAGGCCGATCCACGCCATATCTGTAATATTATATAAAGTACCTAAAAATGAAGATGCCATAATCGGAATAGCAAGTTTCGTTAAAGTCTTCAAAATAGGCCCCTTCGTTAAATTTCCCTCCATGTAACATACTCCTGTATCTTATGTTCTTTCGTTTAAATATCTTTTTATTAAAAATAAGCAAAAATATGGGAACGTGCAGATATCATTCTCTATCCCTACATTGCTATCTGCTAATTTTATCCCCCACTGAATGTCTTCATACGACTCACCGGTGATTTCTTCTTGTTTCTTCCATTCAAGTAAATATTCGTCTATTTTTCTTTTTAAATACACGCAGAACATCTCTCAGTACAATTTTATCACGTTTTATGAGCGTATCTCAATCTATTTATCACGTTTTATTGGCATATTTAAATTCATTTATGTTGTAAAAACTTCACATTTTTCATCTTTCAGGGATACTTTGTGCTGTACATAAAGCCCCATACCCCACCTGATTATTTGGATACTCTGTGAACCCCGGCAATTTTTTTGCCCCTCGCCGCAGATAGGCTTTTACTTTTTCCCCATAAAGATATGGATCATTCCCCCGCACGATCCCCCATTCCATCAGAAGTGCTGCACTTCCTGTAACAAATGGTGTTGCAAATGATGTCCCGGTAAATTGTGCGTATCCTCCACCCGCTGCCACACTCGTTACATTCACCCCCGGCGCCACAAGGTCTGGTTTCACTAGATTTGTGATCCTTGTAAATCCTCTTCCGGAAAAATCCGCATAGGAAAATGTCAGTGCGTCGTACGCTCCGACAGATACCGCCCGGCTGGCTGATGATGGAATCGTCAGTGTCACACTATCGCTTGGATACAAAAATCCAGTCCCCCGGTTCAGCACGTTGTCGCTTGGCAGCCATAATTCATAGTTCCCGGAAATGACTCTTCTCGGAGTAAATATAATCCTCCATACGCCTGCACTAATATAAGATTCCACCGGCAACAAGTCGACATAAATTTCCTGTGATATGTTGTAAGGACTAGGTTCTCCATAATATAGTAATATTTCCGTCTGCCCCACCCGAAATCTCTGAGGACCTGAAATCTCCTGAATTGGTCCGACTTTCACTCCCGCCGGTGTAATCAGGGATATCTCCACTATATCTGTATATTCTTTCCAGATCTGCACACTGATCCCTCTTTGAAGTTCCTGAACTCCCAGTTGTACCTCTTCCTCCTTTCCCATCATAAACCGCCCTGAAGTGTGACCGGCACTTGCCGCCTCATTTCCGGTTCCGATGCAAAATACACTCTTCCATATATTGGACACGTCATCGATATAACGTTCTAACAGCGAACTTCCATCATGTGCCCCGTAAGTATTTCCAAAGCTGATATTTACAGCCACCGGCATCCGAAATTCCACAGCCTTCCGAATCACATAATCTATCCCCTGCATCAGTTCTGTCGTCCTTGGGAATCCCTCCTGCATCGGATTTCCAAGTTTTACAATGAGCAACTCACTTTCAGGTGCCACCCCTGCGTATACTCCCCCGCTGTTCTTTCCATTTCCCGCAGCAATTCCTGCCACCGCTGTTCCATGCCCGGAAATATCCTGGCTGTTCAGCAGTTCCACCCACCTGCTCGATGAGGTACCCTGCAATACTTCATTGATCTGCTCTTCCGTATATTCTGCCCCGATTGCATATCCTTCCGGCGGAATTCTGCCTTCTCCCGGGGTTAATGACTGATCCCACAGTGCTTTAATCCTGGTAGTCCCGTCTTCATTTCGAAAATCTGCATTCGTATAATCTATCCCCGAATCTATGATCGCAATCAAAATCCCCTGTCCAAATAAAGAAAAACGAGTATCTTGTACTTCATTGATACAAGATACCCGTTTTCCATATGCTGCCTGGAAAAATAATCTCTTTGGTTTTTCTACATATTCTACTTCAACAAACTGAGTTAGCAAACTGATTCTGGATTCTGCAATCCGGATGATTGCATATTCATTCTGTAATTCTACAACCTGACTTGCAATTCCACGTACTTCATCAAGAGTTCCGGAATATTTGATGATCAGATCCCATTCCCTGTCGATCGGATGGTATCCTATATTCAAATCCAATGACTTTTCCCGTTCTTCTTCCGTCGCATCCAATGCAAGATTCAAAAGATTTTCTAATTTCTGGCTCGTCATAAGTTCCCCATAAAATATATCTTTACTCTATCTTATGTATATTCTCTGCATTGCTGTACGCCATTGCATAAAACATTTCCTGGGAATTTAATTTTACATCATTCAGATTACGGTCCACGTAAATTCCTTTAGAAGTCAGACGTTTTCCTTTCTCATCATCATTCATCATAGTTTCGAACATCCAGTCCAGACGCTCTTTTAATTTTTCATCCAGTACCGGAGCCGCTACTTCTACTCTTCGGACTGTATTTCTCGTCATAAAATCCGCCGATGCAATATATAATTTTTCGCGGTCTTTGGTTCCAAACCGATAAATTCTGGAATGTTCCAGGAACCGACCCACGATACTTACGATTTTTATATTCTCCGTATATCCTTTTACTTCCGGTATCAGACAACAGATTCCTCTGACAATCATCTCAATCTCCACACCTGCCTGTGATGCCTCGACCAATTTATCCATGATTACTTTATCTGTCAGAGAATTTATCTTAATACCGATATATCCTTTCTCTCCGTTTTTCACATGCTGGATTTCTTCTTCAATCATGTCCACCACACGATTCTGCAAACATTTCGGTGCAACCAGTAAAAGATTCGATGATTCCACAATTTCTCCTCTGAGAAGAGATGCAAATACCTCTGCCGCTTCTCTTCCAATCTCCTGATTTGCGGTGATCAAGGACAGATCCGTATATAAAGCGGATGTTTTCTCATTATAATTTCCGGTTCCAACCTGTGTGATATAACAGATTCCTTCTTCTGTCTTTCTGGAAATCAGACACAGCTTAGAATGTACCTTATAGCCGTTCAATCCATAGATAACTCTACAGCCTGCCTCTTCTAATTTTCTTGAATATTCAATGTTACTCTCCTCATCAAAACGGGCTCTAAGCTCCACCAATACCACAACTTCTTTTCCATTTTCTGCTGCCTCCACCAGTGCATCTACAATCTGGCTCTTATCTGCCAGACGATACAATGTCATTTTAATAGACACTACAGATGAATCTTTGGCAGCCTCATCCAACAGATTGATAAATGGTTTGATACTCTCAAATGGATAAGATAACAATACATCTTTTTCCATAATCTGAGGAATCAATTTACTCTTCGCATCTAACTGCGGTGTCTGTCTCGGAGTTCGTCTCTGATAAAAAAGCTTTTCCTGGTCTGTATTCTTCAGATAACTCTGGATTGCCGAAACAAATGACATATCTAACGGTACTCTGGACAGAAATACATGGCCTTTTTCCACATGCAATACCTTACACAGAGAACTTATCAACTTTTTATTTAATTCTCTGGATAATTCTATCCGGACCGGTTTCATACGCTTTCTCTGTTTTACCAGATGTTCCATCGCCTCACGATAATCCAGATCTTCATCGTAGATGGTCTCTGTATCAATATCTGCATTTCTCGTCACCCGGAGTAATGATTTTTCTTTTACCTCGTATTTTTTGAACATCTTTGGAAGGAAATGAAGAATCAATTCTTCCGACAGCATGAAGGTTCCCTTTCTTGTTGGGATATCTATCAGCCGTTTAAACACATTATTGCTACAGGGAATAATCGCTGTCTTTGTCTTTCCACCCTTTGTTGCCAAAAGTGCCACCGCATAGATATTCTTATTCTGTAAAAATGGAAATGGCTGCTGTTTGCTTATAATATTGGCAGATAAATACGGGGCAATCTCACTGTCAAAATATGCCTCTAAAAGCTTTCCTTCCTCCGCAGACAGCTTTTGGAAATTAATCAATCGTATTCCCTTAGGTTCTAATTCTCCCATCAACTGCTCGTATATCACATCTTTTTTCTGATCCAGCTCCCTTGTTGCCTTTAAAATCGCTTTTACCTGCTCTTTGCTGGTCATATTCGTTTTATTTTCACGGATCTCCTCTGAAGATTCCATCTGGTCCATAAGCGTTCCGACCCTTACTCCGTAGAACTCGTCCAGATTTGACTGGTAAATTGCCGCAAAAGATAATCTTTCTGCCAATGGAACTCCTGGATTTCCTGCTTCATTTAATACTCGCTCATTAAATTTTAACCAGGAAAGTTCCCGGTTCATCATATATGAAATCTTATTTATCTTCTCTTTCTTCTTGTTCTTCTCTGATTTCTTCATCCTTAACTTCTTCCTTTCCCATCATATTAAGAAATTATAATATTTCAATATTAAGTTCAGAAATAACTTATGTTAAATCTATGTAAGATTTAAATTTTGTCTGCATTATAGCATTAATGTCCCTTTGACTCCAATAAAATCGGTGATATAATACTTTCTATATTTTAATGAAAGGAGTAACCGTTTTGGATTACTACAAACGAGCTTTAGAATTAAAAGATGAAACGATTCAAAATCGAAGACATTTACATGAACATGCGGAAATTGGTCTGGAACTTCCTCAGACAGTCTCTTATGTTATGGAACAGTTAAAATCTTACGGCATCGAGCCAAAGAAATGCGGACACGGTGTCACCGCCTGCATCGGAGCCGGTGAACCGGTTCTGCTTCTTCGTTCAGATATGGATGCGCTCCCGATCACAGAGCAGAGCGGAGAACCTTTTTCCTGTAAAACCGGTGCAATGCATGCCTGCGGCCATGATTTTCATGCATCTATGTTATTAACTGCTGCAAAAATGCTGAAAGAAAATGAAACTGCTTTAAAAGGTACCGTCAAATTCATGTTCCAGCCGGCAGAGGAAACTTTCCAGGGGGCAAAAGACATGCTTGCCCACGGGATTCTCGAAAATCCGGTGCCGGATGCCGCACTTTCTTACCATGTTGCCATCGGTAAACAGCCTGCCGGAATCTATATGTATAATTCCACCGGAACCATGATGCATTCTGTCGATGGATTTAAGATTACAGTCACCGGTCGCGGAACCCACGGTGCTTATCCACAGTTTGGTATTGATCCGATCAACATCGGCGTGCACATTTACCTTGCACTTCAGGAACTGATCGCACGAGAATGTTCTTCTTCCAATTCCTGCGTTCTTACTATCGGACAGTTTGAAGCAGGAAATGCGGCAAACATCATTCCTAATACCGCAGTTCTTCAGGGTACTTTAAGAACCGATGATCCGGATGCCCGTGCTTATCTTGTGAAACGTATTCGAGAAGTTGCAGAGAAAACAGCTGAGGTTTATAACGGTTCTGTAGAGATTGAAGTGCTCTCCGATGTTCCTCCTCTGATCTGTAACTCAGCGCTTACCGAAGAAATGGCTGGTTATATGAATGAACTTCCGATTCCGGATTTTAAGGGTATTCCGAATTTGTCAGCAACAGCATCCGAAGATTTTGCAACAATTGCAGAAAAAATCCCAAGCGCCTACATGGATCTTTCTGCCGGCTTTGAAGATGAACGCGGAGATTATCCGATCCATCATCCAAAGGCAAGATTCAACGAAGATGTCTGCCCGATCGGTGCAGCATGCTTTGCCCAGTGTGCTGAAAAATGGTTAGAACATCATCATAAATAGTCAGGAAGGCTTTTTAGCCTTCCTCAACTGCTGCTTTCATTTTCTTTACATACTCGGCAACTTTCGGTACACTGCTTTTTCCATACTGTGCCACAATCTTTACAATAGCAGATCCCACGATTGCACCATCGGAAAGACTTGCCATTTTCTTTGCCTGTTCCGGCGTAGAGATTCCAAATCCAACAGCTACAGGGATATCAGTCACTTCTTTTACCATAGACACCATTGCACCGATGTCCGTCTTGATCTCGCTTCGCACTCCTGTAACTCCAAGAGAAGATACACAATAAAGAAATCCTTTTGCTTCTTTGGCGATTGCGTGGATTCTTTCATCGGAAGTTGGTGCTATCATAGAAATCAGGTCAATCCCATACTTTTCACAAATTGGCAGAAGTTCCATCCGCTCTTCAAAAGGGACATCCGGAACAATAATTCCATCTATGTCACACTCCACACAACGTTTCATGAATTTTTCTTTTCCATATGTAAAAATCGGATTTACATAGGTCATAAATACCATCGGAATCTTCACCGTTTCTCTGACTTCCTTTACCATATCAAATAATTTGTCAGTCGTTGTTCCTGCTGCCAGTGAACGCTCATCTGCTTCCTGGATCACGATACCTTCCGCAATGGGATCTGAAAATGGGATTCCGATCTCGATCAGGTCAGCACCTGCCTGCTCCATTGCGATGATCAGCTCTTTCGTCACATCTAATGACGGATCACCGCCTGTGATAAATGGTATAAATGCTTTTTTATTTTCGAATGCCTTATATATTTTACTCATAGATTTCCACCCCTCTGTATCTTGCAATTGCTGCTACGTCTTTGTCCCCTCTACCGGATACATTAACCACGATCGTCTCTTCCGGTTTCATAGTTGGTGCCAGTTTCATCGCATACGCAATAGCATGGGCACTCTCGATTGCCGGTATGATTCCTTCCGTTCTAGAAAGATATTCGAATGCCTGCACGGCTTCTTCGTCCGTGACCGGCACATACTGTGCGCGTCCCGTTGCTGCTAAGTTTGCATGCTCCGGTCCGATTCCCGGATAATCAAGTCCAGCGGAAATGGAATATACCGGTGCAATCTGTCCATATTTATTCTGACAGAATAATGACTTCATTCCATGGAAAATCCCTTCGGAACCACGGGCAATTGTTGCAGCATGTTTCTCTGTATCTACGCCAAGTCCTGCTGCCTCACAACCAATCAGTTTGACATCTTTATCATTAATAAACTCATAAAATGCTCCCATTGCATTGCTTCCACCACCAACGCAGGCAATCACCGCATCCGGAAGTTTTCCTTCTTTTTCTAACATCTGCTCTTTAATTTCTTCACCAATGATCTTCTGGAAATCTCTGACGATCATCGGAAATGGATGTGGTCCCATAACAGAACCCAGAACATAAAGCGTATCGTCCATACGATTTGCCCACTCGCGCATCGCCTCATTTACGGCATCTTTCAAAGTCATGGTTCCACTGGTCACGGCATGAACTTTTGCTCCCAGAAGTTCCATACGGTACACATTCAATGCCTGTCTCACCGTGTCTTCTTTTCCCATATATACTTCACATTCCAGCCCCATCAAAGCTGCTGCCGTTGCTGTCGCAACACCATGCTGTCCGGCTCCTGTTTCAGCAATGACTCGTGTCTTTCCCATTTTCTTTGCCAGAAGCACCTGCCCAAGTACGTTATTGATTTTGTGTGCTCCGGTATGATTAAGATCTTCTCTCTTTAAATAAATCTTTGCTCCACCCAGATCTTCCGTCATTTTCTTTGCTTCATATAACAAAGATGGCCGTCCTGCATAGTTCTTATATAAATCATCCAGTTCCGCTACAAACTCCGGATCATTCTTGTATTTTTCATAGGCTTCTTCCAGTTCATTTACTGCGTTCATTAATGTTTCCGGAATGTACTGACCTCCGTACTCACCAAATCTTCCTTTACTCATGATTTTCTATCCTTTCTTACTGTCTCAATAAATACTTTAATCTTTGCCCGGTCTTTCACACCGTCTGTTTCTACTGCACTGCTGACATCCACCCCATAAGGTTCACAATCTTCTATATTTTTTCTGACATTTCCGTCATTCAGTCCACCCGCCAGGAAATACGGTTTCTTAAGTTCTGGAATTAGGGTTTTGTCAAACTCCTGTCCGCTTCCACCGTAAATTCCCTTAACATAGGTATCTAATAATAAATACTCCACCGGCAGCTTTTCCGCTTCCAGGAGCTGCTCGCGGTTTCTGACCCGCACTGCCTTTATAATCGGCTGCTTTACACATTTTCTCAACTGCTCTATATAAGAAAGATCTTCATCTCCGTGGAGCTGCACCAATTGGATAATCTGTTCTCTGCACAGCTCTTCGATCACGGAAATATCTTCGTTTACGAATACTCCTACTGCTTGAATTTCAGGGTTTAATGCGTTTCGAAGTTTTCTTGCGGTTTCCTTCTCCACATATCGTTTCGTATGTGCAAATACAAATCCTATATATTCCGGCTGATATTCATTTATGATTTCGATATCTTCCAGTCGTTTTAATCCACAGATTTTTACTTTTATCATATTTTTATTCCAGGCGACCTCCATTTAACTGTTCCAACATTGCTTTTTTATCCGGGCTTCGCATCAGCGTCTCCCCTATCAGAACTCCATTGACCTTTGCATCTTTTAATACCTGGATATCGTCGACCGTTTTAATTCCGCTTTCAGCGATAAACAAGGTATTTTCCGGTGCCAGTTTTCGAAGTTTTGTACTGTTCGTGATATCCACCGTAAAATCTTTTAAATTTCGATTGTTCACGCCAATAATCCTTGCCCCGGCTAAGACCGCCGACTGCATTTCTTTCTCATCGTGTACTTCTACGATAGCCGATAATCCCAGGCTGTCGCAGATTTTAATATATCGTTTCAATGTATCTGTATCTAAAATTGCACAGATTAAAAGAACAACATTCGCGCCCAATGTTTTGGCCTCATAAATCTGATATTCATCCACGGTAAAATCTTTCCGAAGCACCGGGATTTTTACAGTTTCTGCGATTTTCTCCAGATATTCATTGCTTCCCTTAAACCACTTCGGCTCTGTCAGACACGAAATTGCCGCCGCACCTGCCGTCTCATATTCTTTGGCAATCTCCAGATACGGAAATTCTTTAGCGATCAGTCCTTTGGATGGGGAAGCTTTTTTCACCTCGCAGATATAATGTATTCCTTCTTCTTTTAATTTCTGCTCAAATGGAAATTCTGTTTTCAGATTCATCTCCAGTGCTTTTTTTCGCATTTCTGAAAACGGGATCTTGTGTTCTGCTTTTTGCACTCTTAATTTTGCATAAGAGGCTATTTCTTCTAATATCATCTTTTCCTCCGTTTTAAGCAGCTTCCTGTGTTGCTTCCTTAAATACTTCCAGTTTTTTCAATGCTTTTCCTGAATCAATGATCTCTCCGGCAAGGATCACACCCTGCTCCAAAGTCTCTGCTTTTCCTGCAAGATACAGGCTCATTCCTGAATTCAGCTGTACAACTTCTCGCTTCGCACCTTTTTCCTTCCCAGCTAAAATATCTCTTGTAATCTGTGCATTTTCTTCCGGAGTTCCGCCCAATAAATCTTCCAGTTTACAAGTCTTAAATCCAAACTGTTCCGGTGTGATCGTATAATTTGTAATTTTCCCATGATTAATCTCATATACATCCGTTGGTCCTGCCAGTGTAATTTCATCCAACCCGTCACCGTACACTGAGGCACCTCTTACAACACCGAGATTTGAAAGTACTTTCGCCATAGGCTCTGCCAGCTTCTTGTCATATACTCCTAAAAGCTGTAAGTTTGCTGCTGCCGGGTTGGTCAATGGCCCGAGGATATTGAATACTGTACGGATTCCGATTTCTTTTCTGACCGGTCCCACATACCTCATAGAAGAATGATATACCTGCGCAAACAGGAAACACATTCCTGCTTTCATTAATACGTCTTCGTTCTGTGCGGCATTGAGATTCAGATTCACACCCAGACATTCTAATACATCTGCCGCACCGCTCTTGCTGGAAACACTTCTGTTTCCATGCTTTGCAACGGTAACTCCGGCTGCTGCAATGACAAATGCTGCTGTTGTGGAAATATTAAAAGTTCCAACCTCATCTCCTCCTGTTCCCACGATTTCCAGTACGTCACCATCGGTCTTTACTTTCATTCCTTTTGCCCGCATACCTTTTGCAAGTGCTGTGATTTCCTCAATGGTTTCCCCCTTCATTCGAAGC
This sequence comes from uncultured Lachnospiraceae bacterium, assembly GCA_934351835.1. Lineage (GTDB taxonomy): Bacteria > Bacillota > Clostridia > Lachnospirales > Lachnospiraceae > CAKRJP01. The sequence continues at coordinate 8,596 of CAKRJP010000001.1, read as the reverse complement.
TCCGTAAGAAATGCAGCCATCTGTGCCTGTGTTGCCTCCCCTGACATGATTTCATCCATAACAGCCTCAGCCTCTTCTGCTGTAAGATTTTCTCCATTTACAACTTTATAAATTGCTTCTTTAATCATGATATATTCCTCCTGTCTCATAATCTACTATTCAAATAAGTTCACTAGGATTTATTTTATATTTAAAAAATTCTCCATTAAAATCTTCCCATTTGGTGTCAGGATTGATTCCGGATGAAATTGTAATCCATAGATTTTTAACTCATCATTTTCCACCGCCATCACTTCGCCTTCTGCATCTACTGCGGTGACTTTCAGTTCTTTCGGAAGAGTTTCTTTCAATGCTACCAGCGAATGATACCTGGCAGCATCCAGTCTTTCTCCCAATCCCTGATACAGTTGGCTGCCCTTTATGATCTGCAGTCTGCTCTGCTTTCCATGCATCAGTTCTTTTGCATGTGCGATCGTTGCTCCGAATGCCTCACAGATTGCCTGATGTCCCAAACACACTCCCATGATCGGGATCTTTCCTTTTAATTTTTTTACTACTTCTTCACACACACCAGCATCTTTTGGATATCCGGGACCCGGTGATAAAATAATGTGATCCGGATGTAACTTTTCGATTTCTTCTACTGTCATCGCATCATTTCGTATGACTTTGATATCTGGTTTTATGCTTCCTGCAAGCTGCACCAGATTGTAAGAAAAACTGTCATAATTATCAATTAGCAAAACCATTATTCCAACACCTCCCTGGCATTTCTGACTGCATTCATCACTGCTGCTGCCTTATTTGCGGATTCTTCGTATTCATTTTCCGGAATACTGTCTGCAACGATTCCGCCACCGGCCTCCACATAAACTCTTCCGTCCTTTTTCACTGCCATACGGATAGCAATGCAAGTATCCAGATTTCCTGTAAAATCAAGGTAGCCTAATGCTCCTCCGTAGATACCCCGCTGTTCGCTTTCCATCTCTTCAATAATCTCGCATGCCCGGATCTTTGGCGCCCCTGAAAGTGTACCTGCCGGAAGTACCGACTCTATGGCATCTAACCCATCCAGTCCATCTTTAATATCACTTTCCACCTGCGAACAGATGTGCATGATCTTCGAATACTTATGGATCATCATGTACTTCGTCACTTCCACCGAATCAAATTTTGAAATCTTCCCCAGATCGTTTCTTCCAAGATCCACTAACATGTTGTGCTCTGCAAGTTCCTTCTCATCCGCCAGAAGTTCCTGTTCCAATGCTCTATCTTCTTCCTCTGTTTTTCCTCGTGGTCTTGAACCTGCCACCGGAAATGTTGTTAATCTGCCGTTCTGAAGTCTTACCAACGTCTCCGGAGAAGTACTCATAATTTCTTCATCGTCAATCTTCATAAATACCATATACGGTGATGGATTCGTTGTCCTGAGAACACGGTACGGATTGATCAGGCTGCCTTCATATGGACTGCAAAACTGTCTTGCGATCACTGCCTGAAAAATGTCTCCGTTTACGATATATTCTTTTGTTTTCTCAATTAATTTGCAATAATCTTCTTTGCTCACATTACAGGTAAAATCAATTTTACTTTCGGAGATAGGGATCTCGCAAACTTCTGTATTTCGGATCATGCTGACAATATCCTGAATATCTGCGGTGGCTTTCCCATAATTTTCCATAACCTTGTCGGTTTTCATATTGACAATGATGCAGATTTTCTGTTTCAGATGGTCATAAGCAATTACTTTATCGAACATCATCAGATCATAATCATTGAACATTCCTTTTTTGATATTTAACACCGGCTCCGCATACCCAATCATCGAATATGCAAAATATCCAACCATGCCACCTGCAAAGGGCGGGAGATTTTCAAGTCTCGGTGCTCTGTACTCTTTCATGACCTCTCTTAAAACCTCCAGTGGTTTCTTTGTCCGAACCACTTCACTCGTTCCATCTTTTTCAATCGTAACTTGATTGGATTTGCAATATACATGCATCACCGGGTCAAATCCGAGAAATGAATAACGTCCCCATTTCTCTCCACCCTCAATACTTTCCAACAGATAGTATCGTTTACTGATTCCTGCTATTTTCCGAAGCAAGGTGATCGGCGTGACAACATCTGCATAAATTTCTTTGCATACCGGCACAATATCGTAAGATTTCGCCAGTTCCATAATTTCATCACATTCTGGGTACATTATTTTTCTCCTTTCTTGCATAAAAAAAGCTTTCATCCCTCTTCCAAGGGACAAAAGCTTGTAATTCTAAACCTTCTGCGGTACCACCCATATTGCCTATACTTATAGACCACTCTGTTATGTACTATCATACATACCCCGTTGATAACGGATAGGGCTCCCGTCGGCATCTACTTTCTTGAAAAGATTTCAAACCGCTCTCACAAGTCCATTCAACCAAGACTGTTGCTGCTGCCATCTCACCTCCGGCAACTCTCTGGGAACAAATATCTAAGTCTACTCCTCTTGTTCATCGATTTAGTGTGCTAAATTGTTTATAAGTATAAAATTCCTTTTTTGATTTGTCAATAGATTTTTTGATTTTTAAAATTTTTTGACTTTGGAATTTTAAATCTCACTGAGTTCTTCTTTGAATCCTTCTCCCACGACCTCATTTGATTCTACAATAATCGTGAATGCCTTTGGATCAATGGTTCTGACCATTTTTTTGATCGTATACATCTGCTTATTATTGCATGCACACATTACAACGTCTTTATTCTTCTTTGAATAGCTTCCCATACCTTTTAAGATTGTAGAACCTCTTCCTGAATACTCATCAATGCGCTCTGCAATCTCATTTCCATGTTCGGTTACGATCAGCGTCATCTTGCCTTCATCAATACCATACATGATTCTGTCCATCACCATTGCCATCAGATAAGTTACGATCACACCATAGATCAGCCCGTCAACATCCTTAAATACCAGTGCAGTTCCCAGAATGATTGTGAAAATATCCAATCCGAAAGTAATAACTCCCAGTGTCATATGAGGTTTTACTTTCTTAATTGCCATAGTAATGAAGTCCTGTCCACCTGTAGAAGAACTTCTCATGAAAATCATTGCATATCCGATACCGCAAAGGACTCCCATACACAGAGCCGCTAACAGTCGGTTTCCATTATATACCGGAAATAACGGTGCCACATAGTCCATCAGTACCGATGAAATAATCATGGATTTCACAGATTTTAAGAAAAATGTTTTTCCTAAAAATTTATAACAAAAAATTGCTACCGGAATATTTAAAATAATGGTTCCGGCACCCACCGGAATGCCAAATAAATGATATAACACAATTGCAATACCGGAAAATCCCGCTACCGGGAAGTTCGCATTCAGTGCAAAATTGTAAACACCAATTGCAATGATTATGCCGGCCACAATATCTACAAGTACATCAATTCCTAATTCTTTCCAATCAATCTTTTTCAACACTCATACCTCCTAATCTTATTTTTATGAAAAATTATCCTTCATACAACGCAAATCACCAGAAGTGCCTTTGGCACATTCTGAGATTGTATGCAGTCGCAAAAGCCCCAAGCCAGCTTGGGCTTTTGCTCGTTGCAACACAAAAAGAGCACATACAAATCATAATAATTATAATTCGCATCTGCTCTTTACTTTATCAATATATATTATAAAATCGGTATTTGTCAACACCCAACCGTAGTTTTTTATTATTACATATCATTTGCTTTTTTTACAATGGCATCCCCGTATTTCTGCCGTACTCCCTGCAATGCTGCATCTAATTTTTTCAATCGCTTTTCTTTCCGCAACTCCTCTTCCGTTTTTATCGGAATATCAAACAAACTCATCTGTACCGGCGTTCCTTCTTCCACCAGCTTGGCAGTACGAATCCCTAACAGACGGATCGGCTTCTGATCCCACAACTCTTCAAAAAGTTCTGTAGCCACCCGGTACAATTCTTCCGGCTCACTGGTCGGCACCTGCATTTGTTTCTGGTGAGATACATTTGTAAAATCATAATATTTCACTTCTACGCTCACCATTCCCGCTAGCTGTCTTACATTTTTTAATCTGCCGGATACTTTTTCTGCTAACTTCTTCAATATATTCTCAGCTTCTTCTTTCGTCTCTACATCCTTTGGAAGTGTTGTAGAATTTCCGATTCCTTTTGCTTCCGCAGGTTCCGATTCTACCACATCACTGCCAATCCCATTTGCTGATTCCCACAGTTTTCTTCCATGGCTTTTTAGATGCAGTTCCAACAATTCCGGTGCCGTCTGTGCAAGCTGACCGATCGTATAAATGCCTAAATTACTTAAAGTCTCTACACTTGCTCTGCCTGCCATAAATAATTCAGAAACTGGAAGTGGCCACATTTTCACCCGAATTTCTTCTGGGAACAAGGTGTGTACACGGTCCGGTTTTTCAAAATCCGATGCCATCTTTGCCAGCAATTTATTGCTTGAAATTCCTATATTGACAGTAAATCCAAATTTCTCACGTACGCGATCTTTGATCTCAAATGCTCCGTCCACCGGTGAATGGTATCTGTCCGCAATCTCTGTAAAATCCATATAACATTCATCTACGCTAACCTGCTCAATCTTCTCCGTATATGTCCGAAGGAATACCATCAACCGTGTACTGTACTGATGATACAACTTATGATCCGGAGGCACAGTTACAAGATTCGGACACTTACGAAAGGCATTCACAACGGGTTCCCCTGTGCAAATGCCATATTTTTTTGCCGGAACGGACTTCGCAAGAACGATGCCATGGCGAGACGCCTGATCACCGCCTATGATCGCAGGAATCTTGCGAAGATCCTGCCCGGTTTCATTCTTCAGTTGTTCCACTGATGTCCAGCTAAGATACGCTGAATTTACATCAATATGAAATATCACTGACACTTATGATCTGCTCCTTGCCTTAAGATGTCCATCCACCACATCCATCTCAATCGTATCACCCGCACCAATGTTGCCTTCCAACATCAGTTTTGCAGCCTGTGTCTCCACATGTTTCTGCAGATAACGTTTCAGTGGTCTTGCTCCGTAAGCCGGATCATAACCATGATCTACGATAAACTGCTTTGCTTCGTCAGTTAATGCAATACTGATTTCACGATCGGCCAGACGTTTGTTGACATCTGCTATTAATAAATCAATAATGTCATAAATATTATCCTTCGTCAATGGTTTGAACATAATCGTCTCATCCAGACGGTTCAAAAATTCTGGTCTGAAATGTGCACGTAAATCATTCATTACGGCTGTCGATGCCGCTTCATTAATATTACCATTCCCATCAATTCCATCCAGCAGATACTGCGATCCAATGTTCGAAGTCATGATCAGGATTGTATTCTTAAAGTCTACAGTCCGTCCCTGAGAATCTGTGATACGTCCGTCATCCAGTACCTGCAATAATACGTTAAATACATCCGGATGTGCCTTTTCAATCTCATCAAACAATACTACGGAATAAGGTTTTCTTCTGACGGCTTCTGTAAGCTGACCGCCTTCATCGTATCCTACATATCCCGGAGGTGCTCCAATCAGACGAGATACGGAATATTTCTCCATATACTCACTCATATCAATACGCACCATATTATTCTCATCATCAAACAGACTCTCTGCAAGTGCCTTTGCAAGTTCTGTCTTACCTACACCGGTTGGTCCAAGGAACAAGAAAGAACCAATTGGTTTCGTTGGATCTTTGATACCTGCTTTTGAACGGATAATAGCTTCTGTAACAAGCTCCACACCTTCATCCTGACCAATCACACGTTTATGGAGTTCATCGCCCAGATGCAGCGTCTTACTGCGTTCACTCTCGTTCAGCTTAGCCACCGGAATACCTGTCCAACGGGAAACAATCCTTGCAATTTCGTCATCTGTAACACTCTCATGCACCAGAGCATTTCCGTTTTCACGCTCTTTTGCCCGCTCTTCGGCCTCTTCCAGTCGTTTCTGCAATTCAGGAAGTTTTCCATACTGAAGTGCCGCTGCACCTTCCAGATCATAAGAATGTTTTGCTTTCTCAATATCCTTATTAACCTGCTCAATCTCCTCACGGATCTTCTGAACACGTTCAACTTCAACCTTCTCATTGTCCCACTGTGCCTTCATACCAGCAAACTGTTCTCTCAATTCTGCCAGTTCCTGCTGCAAATGTTCCAGACGTTCTTTACTTAATCTGTCCTCTTCTTTCTTAAGGGCCGTCTCCTCAATCTCCATCTGCATGATCTTACGGTTCAGCTCATCCATCTCTGTCGGCATGGAATCCAGTTCTGTTTTGATCAGTGCACATGCCTCATCCACAAGGTCAATGGCTTTATCCGGAAGGAAACGGTCGGATATATATCGATCGGATAATGTAGCCGCTGCAACCAGCGCACTGTCTGTAATTTTAACGCCATGGAACACTTCATATCTCTCTTTTAATCCTCGAAGAATAGAAATAGCGTCTTCAACAGATGGCTCATCTACCATAACCGGCTGGAAACGCCGCTCCAGTGCCGCATCTTTTTCAATGTACTGGCGATACTCATCAAGAGTTGTAGCTCCGATACAATGAAGTTCACCTCTGGCAAGCATAGGTTTCAACATGTTGCCTGCATCCATTGCACCGTCTGTCTTTCCTGCTCCGACAATTGTGTGTAACTCATCGATAAATAAAATAATTCGCCCATCACTATTCTTTACTTCTTCCAAAACAGCTTTCAGACGTTCCTCAAACTCTCCACGATATTTTGCACCTGCTACCAGTGCACCCATATCCAATGAAAAAATCGTCTTATCTTTCAATCCTTCTGGCACATCCCCACGTACAATACGCTGTGCAAGACCTTCTACAACCGCCGTCTTACCTACACCAGGTTCACCGATCAGTACCGGATTGTTTTTCGTCTTTCTTGATAAGATACGGATCACATTACGAATCTCGGAATCACGTCCAATGACCGGATCCATCTTCTGCTCTCTGGCTCTCTCCACCAGATCAGTGCCGTATTTATTTAAAGTGTCATAGGTATCTTCCGGATTATCACTGGTCACTCTCTGATTACCTCTTACCGTTGAAAGTGCCTGCAAAAATCCTTCTCTGCTGATACCCATTTCACGGAAAAATGATTTCATCTCTTTGCTGGCATACTTCATAATTGCCAAAAACAAATGTTCAACAGATACATATTCATCACCCATCTGCTTTGCTTCATCCTCTGCATAAATCAAAGCATTGTTCAGATCCTGGCCCACATACTGTTTACCACCCTGAACTTTCGGACGTTTATTGATTAAAGTTTCCACCTGATCAATCATCACATTTTTATCTAATCCCATCTTCTCCATAAGTTTTAAGATGAGGCTGTCATCCTGGGTAAGAAGTGCATAGAGCAGATGCTCCTGACAGATTTCCTGGTTACCATGCTCAAGTGCGATCTTTTCACAATCCTGAACTGCCTGCAAGGACTTCTGTGTAAATTTATTAATATTCATAAGCCATGCCTCCTTTTTTATAATGTTTTGCCACGGTAAGATTTCTCCTGCCGTGGCAATTATTTATTTTGCTTATCTTATTCTATTATTATCCTTCAATTGTAATATAACGTTTCTTTTCTTCTACTGGTTTTGCCTCTTCTTTCGGAACGCTGAATGAAAGGATACCATTCTCATACTTCGGATGTACATCCTCCTCATTTACATGTTTACCTACATAAAAGCTTCTGCTTAAATTACCGGCATATCGCTCTCTCCTGATATAGTTACCATTCTTGTCTTCCTCGTCTTTGTCAAGACCTTTGGCTGCACTGACAGTAAGTACACCATCGTTCAGTTCCATCTGGATCTCATCTTTCTTAAATCCAGGAAGATCAATATCCACTTCATAACCTTTATCAGTCTCTTTCACATCTGTCTTCATCATGTTCTTTGCATGTTTACCATACAGTTCTTTGTCTACATTCGGAAATGTTGGGAATGCAAAATCATTCATAAAGTCATCAAATAAGTTATCTCTAAAAATACTAGGCATCATCATAAGTCATATCTCCTTCCAAATGTTGAAAATTTATTCTTACCATCATCGGATTATTCTAAAGATGGTATTTACTTGAACTTCCGGAACCCTCTTCCTTTGTTCTATCTGTACTATATCACAAGTTATTAGCACTGTCAATAGGTGAGTGCTAATTATTTTGTGAAGATTGTGTGAACGCTACGAGCCATGCACATTTACGTGAAAAGCCCTCTTTCAAGCTTGCTTGATAAAGAGGGCTTTTTCATGGAAACGTATAGGGCGACAGCCCTACAGCGAGGGAATTCTTTCCCGAGCTGTGCATGGCGTATCTCGCAGCTTCACCTGATTTTTCACTTGCTTTCGCACGGAGGTTTCTTGATTTGACCACATTTTTACGACAAATTCTTGGAAAAATATATTCCTCTGGTGTAGGTATTCTGTTTCCAAAGTATTGTTTAAAACGTTTCTGTTCTTCAATTTCTTTTCTATCTATTCCAATCATAAAGAATCCTTTCGATTTTACAAATGTCGCAGATTCACACGATATTCTCTTAAAGACGCTTCATC